>NZ_JBIRQF010000001.1:330254-822170 GCF_044333065.1 Streptomyces sp. NPDC021115 | reverse complement strand
GAGCCGATGCTGTTGATGGTGGCGTTGTCGCGGGAGTCCTCGCCGTAGTTGATCTGGTCGGTGCACTTGACGCCGTCGATGTTGGGGGTGCCCTCGGTCTGGTCGCCCTGGACGGGCGGGCAGGTGCCGGTGTCGGAGCCGATGCTGTTGATGGTGGCGTTGTCGCGGGAGTCCTCGCCGTAGTTGATCTGGTCGGTGCACTTGACGCCGTCGATGTTGGGGGTGCCCTCGGACTTCTCGCTCTGGACGGGCGGGCAGGTGCCGGTGTCGGAGCCGATGCTGTTGATGGTGGCGTTGTCCCGGGGGTCGCCCGCGTAGTTGATCTGGTCGGTGCACTTCACGTCGGCCTTGTTCGGGACGCCCTTCGAGGCTTTGGCGCCATCGGCCTTGTCCGAGGAACCGGGCGTCTGGGTGGCGCTCGCCGAGGTGCGGTCCTGCGAGGAGGACGAGGCGTCCTTCTCATTGCCCTGGCAGGCCGTGAGTCCCAGCGCGGCAACGGCGATCGCCACGGCGGCTGCGGCCTTGCGGGCACGGAGGGTGGAAAGGTGCGACATGGCGTCCCCGTATCTTTCGAAGCGGTGGTTCGGGCTCGTGACAACAAGACTGTCGGCCCCCGCTGTCGAACCGCCGCCGTATCGCTAACGCCCGGCTAACGCTCCCGGACGCACCGTGTGAGTGCCTACCCGGGAAGCCAGGGCGGCGGGCCCCTATGGCCGTGAGGAGGCGGTGAAGTCGTCCCGGGCCAGGGCGTAGACGGTGCAGGGACGCCCGAGGACGGTGTCCTCGCGGAGCGGGGCGAACCCGAGACGGCGGGCGACGGCCACCGAGGCGTCGTTGCCGTGGTGGATCATGGCCGTGATCTGCTTGAGCCCCAGGGTGCCGAAGCCCCACCCGAGAACGGCCCGAGCCGCCTCCATGGCGTAACCCCTGCCCCAGTGCGCACGGGCGAAGGTCCAGCCGATCTCGGTTTCGCCGAACTCCTCCCACCAGTTGAGTCCGCTGCGCCCGATGGCCTCACCGGTGTTCCTCAGCTCGACCGCGCACAGCCCGTGTCCGCGCTGGGCCCACTGCTGCTGGATGGCCCCCAGGCGCGCTGCCGCCTGCTCGTGGTTGTAGCTGCCGACGAACCGGTTGACGTCGTCGTCCGCGTGGAGGCGCACCCACCAGTCGGTGTCGGCGTCGGTGAGCGGGCGCAGCCGAAGACGTTCCGTCTCGATCACTGCCGTCAGGTCCTCTCTCAGATGTCCGCTCGTGGCGCGGAGCCGATGAGCGTACGGCGCCGACGCGGCGCTACACCCTGAAAGCCCAAACCTGCCCCAGCGCGTACTCACTTCTCGCCCAGCATGCCCTTGAGATAGTCGGTAGCGGCAGTCAGGAACTCCTCGCGGGCCTTCTTGAAGTCGTACCAGTTCGGATCGGCGCCGCCATCCTTGTGCAGCGCCGAGGCACGCTCCACCAGGGTGCGGGCTTCCTTGACCGGGCCGACCCCCATCAGGTCGATGACGTTGAACGTAGCGCGACTGGCGAGGTACGCCGCGTCTATGGCACTCACCGCCGCCGCCTCATCAGGCTTCCCGTTCGCCGTTTTGAACCGCCCATCGCTGCGGTGCCAAGCGACCTGGGATTCAGCGTCGACAGCGTTCAGGAACTCGGCGAAGGCGTCGCGACGGGCGAGGTAGAGCGAGATCACAGAGGCATCGTGCACGGCGCTACTCCATCCGTTGAAGTCCAGCACCGCCACGCTACTCACCCAGACCTCGTCTCTGCGCCCGGAACCCACATGTTCCCCCGCTCGTGCGGTTAACAGTCGGTGCCGGACACAGCAGGATTCGCGTACCGGACGGAACGACGCGGGGACATACGGGGGATCACGCCGCTACGAGCGACGCCGTCCCCGCTGCTCGTGGGGCCGCATTCCGCATCCGGGGCGCAGGCCAGTTGAGGCGAGCATGTATCGAAAGCCGGATTGCAGTCCGGATTGCACACCGGCGTCGATCTCACGGCAGTGTGCGGGAACACCCTCTCCAGTTCGGCACGCGCCTCCTGCATCGCTTCGCCTTGGTAGATCTCCTGGAGACTCATGTCATGTACGTTCCCCAGGCTCATCCAGCGCGAGAAAACGCACGGCGTAACCTGTCCATCGGGCAGTACCGCGAACTTTCCGCGCCCACACTGTCCGCAGAGCCGTTCGAGCCTTGGGCAAGCGCCCTCCGCACCTCGTCCAAACGGTCGGATGGTGTCCGTTCGAATGTCCCGGATTCCGAGTTGCAGA
This sequence comes from Streptomyces sp. NPDC021115, assembly GCF_044333065.1. Lineage (NCBI taxonomy): Bacteria > Bacillati > Actinomycetota > Actinomycetes > Kitasatosporales > Streptomycetaceae > Streptomyces > Streptomyces sp. NPDC021115. Next base: position 819,898 of record NZ_JBIRQF010000001.1, on the reverse strand, counting down.
AGCTCGTGATGCGCGTTCGCCTCGCGCTGTCCCTCAAGCACGTGGATCACACTTCCGCGCACCTTGATTCCGAGTTCCCGCGCCTTCTCGACGTTGGCCCGGGTGTGCGCGTGGGAGCCACGCACCTCGGTCACTTCGTCGTGGTCGGTCGCGTTGTCGCTGTAGTAGCTGAACGCGAGGCGGACACCGGGCAGTGTGAGGACTTCCCACACTTCCGGCCTGATGTGGGTCATGTTGCTGAAGACCTCGATGCGCATGTCGTAGTCGTGCGCATGGCGGATGAACGCGGGCAGGCCCGGGTGAAGGGTCGGCTCGCCACCGATGAACTGCACGTCCCGTACGCCCATGGCGTCCAGCTGATCGATGACGCGGATCCAGTCCGCGTCAGTCATGTCTCCGTGGTCACCTTGCGGCGAGGAATCGGCGTAGCAGTGACGGCAGTTCAAGTTGCAGAAACCGGTGATTTCCAACCATGCGAATTGTGGACGCAGTGGCAGGGAACGCATGTGGGCTCCAGAGGGTTTGGATTTCGGACCCGCCTGATGGGCAGCCGAGGCGGGAGTCAGGAGCGGACCCCGCCCGGCGCAAGGGGCTGGTCGGCATCGCCATCGTCATCGTGGGCGGGCAAGCGTTCACCCCGGCTCTCCGCGACGCGCAATGCGTCGCGCAGCGCTTCGCACAGCCGTTCCGCGAGGAAGCGGACTTCCCGGACGTTGGCCTTCCGTTCATTCAGCAGCGCGTGGGCGTGACCGAGGAGTTCGGCGCCCATGGACAGCTGTAACTCCTCGACCTCATCCGCCCTGCGGCTCAAGCGGCTGCTGCCGCCGTCCGTTGACAGGAAGCACGGCTTGCCTTCGGGGCTTGACCACGGCAGCAGCCGTAGGCCGTTTGTCGCGGTCACCGCGCTACCTCCCCGACCGCGTTGGACCACACACCGTGGCCACCAAGGCGGAATGGGGGGATGTACGGAGGCGCTGGGTCCGTATCCCAGAGGATCGGCACACGCTGTTCGGCCGGGACGCGCGGGAGGTGAAGAGTCGGCGTATCGCCGCACCAGAAAGGCTGCGGTCGGCGGGCCGAGGGGAGGGGAGACCTCGAAGGTGCCACGAGGACGGGACGGGTGGCGAGATACGCCGCGCTATGTCGGCCCGGACGGGAGGTGATCAGTTCGCGCAGTCTCCGCAGTACCGTTCGGGCGGTACTCTTCCGCATGTTGACGCTCCTCTTCAGCGTTGGCCATGCCCCCGGGCCGTGTGCAGCGGTCGCGGGGGTCTTGCTCGGCACGGGAATGCCGCTTCAAGAGCTTCGAGCCTGAGGGCCTGCGGCGGAACCACGAACGGGGAACCCCGCTGGTTGATTTGGGGAACCCCGTTCCGGGGCCGGGGATACTCTGAGAAGAGATCCCTGCCGTCCCTGCTAGGTGGCCCATGGACAAACGCGAGACACGACGCAGCGACTATCCACTGACGATTCCTGACGTGCTGTTGCAGAGCGAGGCCATGCGGCGCGCATGCGCCACCCGGGACTTCCGAGAGATCTTCCGCCTCGTCAACCGGCGCACCGGGGCAAGCCACGCCGCCATGGCGGCGGCCATCGGGAAAATGACCAGTTCCCGCGTGAGCGACATCATCCGAGGCGTTCGTGGCATCCGAGGGCAAGAGGTCATCGAACGTGTGGCCGATGGGTTCGGAATCCCGGGCGAGATGCTGGGCCTGCCGAGAAGGGCGTGGGAGGGTTCGCCGGAGAATATTGGCAAGGCCGGTGACGACGGCAATAGCGTCGAGAACGCGTTTGCTCCAGGAACATCAGGGCGTGGGGAGGTGGTATCTGTGGACCGCCGCGCTTTCGTCTCCGCGAGTGCCGCTGCGCTGGCGGTAGGTCCGTTGTCCGCTGCGCAGTTGGACCGGGGCCGACGCGTCGTTCAGGCTCTTGACGTGGTGGGTGGCGATAGCCCTGGCATTGTCGCGGACGGTCTCGGCGAACTTGTCCACCACTATGCCCATTCGATTTCTGCTATGCCGCCATCGGAAATCTACGACGAAATTTTGATGGTCAGGTCGTACGCAAACAGGTTTCTCGAAGTTGGCGGGGCCATGTGGCAGCGTAGGGACATAAACCTGGCCGCTGGGTGGCTGTCCTGCTTGCTCGGCATCGCGGCGTGCGACATGGGGGCTCATGCATCGGCTCATCTCTGGTGTGCTGACGCTGAGCGCCGAAGCAAAGAAGTAGGGGAACCGGATCTCGCGGGCTGGTCCATGTGGACCAGGTCCATGATTGCTTTCTATCAAGGGCGACCGCATCAGTCGATGGTGCTTGCTTCGCAGGGCCAGGCGGTCACCTTGATGGGTACCGCTGTTCACGCCAAGCTCGCTGCACAAGAGATGCGGACAGCCGGAATGGTCGGCGATGCTGAAGGGATGGAAAAATCCTGGCGGTATGCCACGAAAGCAATGAAGAACATTCCCTCCGACGCAAAGGCGGCCGGAGTGTTCTCGATCCCTCCGGCGGAAGATCCGCCATACACGGCAACCTCCCTGATGTTGCTGGGGCGCTTCCGGGAAGCTGTGGCGTCCACGAATCGGGTAATTGAAACGCACTACCCTGGTGTGCGCCCGCGCGGTGAACTTCCTTCCGGGTATGCTCGCGCTCTCCTTGTTCTGGCCCTTGCTCAGGCCGGAAGCGGGCACCTTGATGAGGCTGTTTCAGCTGCGCACGCTGCCCTCGCGGACGACCGGCCCGCATGGCCGACCGTGGTTATTGCCGGGAAATTCAACCAGGTCCTCCAGCGAGATTTTGCTGACGCTCGACAGGCTGCCGAATACCTTTCTCGTTTTCGAGAGGTCTCCAGTCACCTCATGATTCACGGCGACTGACTGGCAAAACACTTCAAGGGGGCGCGAATGAACAGCGAAGATCTGGACCTCGGTCAGATTGGTGAAATCACGAAATTCGTGGACATCGAGGCGCCGCCGCCGAAGGAGTTGCCGACTGCTCATTTCGTCTTCGGAACCAATCAGGCTAAGCCTATTGAGGTCGCAGCCGAACGATATCATCATGGTCTGGCTCCGCTCATTATTGCGACTGGCGGTGTCAACCGCCACAACGGCATTGTGGAGGGCCGTGAAATCCGCAGGCTCCTCCTTGAGTGCGGCGTTCCCGGTGCCGCCATCCGTTGTGAGGATCGATCTGTTAACACGTGGCAGAACGTAGAATTCGCTCTTCCGTACTTGCGTGAAGCTCTGGAATCCGGATTAAGGATTACGGCCATCGGTAAGTGGTATCACCGTCGCACGCTTCATTCCCTCGCAACTCTACTCCCTGCGATCGGCCCCTTTTATGCCGTCTCTTGGGAGCCCGTGTACACGGGCAGACTTGTCACCCGATCCGATTGGCCAGCCATCCCGGAGGGTAAACGGAAAGTTATCCGTGAATGGGAAGAAGTGTCCCGCCGAGTGGGCGATGGAAGTTTCCGCGAAGCACATCGGCTTGATGGTGCATGGCGCTGCTGAATTTCAGGACAACCAATGTAGCCGGTGCCCCTGCCCGTCGCGCCGGACGGGTAGGGGTGAAGTTGGTTGTCGGCGGACTGGGGGCTCACCGTGCCTTGAGCGATTACTTGGCGAGGTACAGCAGCGCCGTGATCGTCTTCTTGCATACGTCGCAGTGCATCGGCGCCTCGATGCTGGCGAGGTCGCACTCGATGGACGTGATGCGGTCCACCACACCGGTGGTGACCTCGTGGAGCCACGCCTCGTGCCACCGCTGGGTGTTCTCCTGGAGCCGCGAGACGTATCCCCGCGTCATGTCGTAGAACGCCCGGACGCCGTGCTCCTTCATATAGCCCCAGTTGAACTCAAGGCTGCGGAGCACGACGGGGAACGGGTGGAGGGCCTGAGTCCGGCCCCATGTCTCCAGTACGTCCTGGACGTCCAGCTTCTTGGCTCGCTCGTCCAGGACCTGCCACATCCCGGAGGCGTCATAGTCGCTGAGGACCTGGTCCAGGATGCCCGCGCACCGCTGGAGGTTCGCTTCCTTCGCCTGGAAGACGCGCATGACCGCTGCGCGTGTCCCGTCCGCAGGCTCCTTGCGTGCCTTGGTGATGGCTCGGGTCAGTTCGGTGCTGAGGGCTGCCTCGTCGCACAGGGAGTCCCCGAAGCTGAGCCAGGGGTCCGGGAACCCTCGCTCGGCAGTGGTCTGGAAGATCCGATCGCCTTGCGTTCCCATCCGCTTCCTCCTTGGAGCAAGTCGGCAGCGGAACGGGTCCGCTGCGCCTCAACTGGATGGAGCGCACCGCCGTGAGAGTTCTGCGGTGGCGTGATCGAGTGGGACCTGAACCTGTTCGCCGCTGTCCATGTCCCGAAGGGTGACCGTTCCGGCTTCGCGTTCGGCCGCCCCGTAGATCAGGCAGAAGCGGGCTCCTTGATCACTGGCCCACTTCATCTGCTTGGCGAACTTCCCACTGGATCCGAGATAGATACCTGTGCGGATTCCCGCGCGGCGAATATCGGCCGCCAGGCGGAAGCTGTCGGCGGACTGCTCCTCGCCCATGACGGTGACGGCCACGTCGATCTGCGAATAGGCGGCGTCGTCCTCCTGCGAGAGCAGGGGCAGGATGCGTTCAATGCCCAGTGAGCCGCCGCACGCGGGGGAGTCCTTTCCGCCGAGTCGGCCGATCAGCCCGTCGTACCGGCCTCCGGAAGCGATCGATCCGGGCATGCCGGGGGCGGCTACCTCGAAGATGATCCCGGTGTAGTAGTCGAGTCCGCGTACGAGGTTTGGCGTGAAGCCGATGCGCTCGGCAGGGATCGTGTCCTTGGTAAGGTCCAGCAGCCGGTCTACCTCGGCCAGTCCGGCCTGGCCGGTGTCACTGGACTTCAACTGATCCCTGACGCGTTCGACCGCGTTCGGTGCGGTGAGGTCATCGACCAAGCCTTGCGCTACCTCCTGCGAGAGGCCACGGCCGGACACCAGCTCGGTCACGACCGCCTCCGGCGCGAGCTTGTCGAGCTTGTCGAGCGTGATCAGAGCACCGGAGCCAAGGTCGTCCGGAACGCCGTACGCCTCCAGCAGGCCGAACAGCGCGTGGCGGGAGTTCACCAGGAAGCGGAACTCGGGGACTCCGAGTGCTTCCAGGGCATCGTGCAGTGCGAGAACGACCTCGGCGTCCGACAGGGGCGAGGAGGAGCCCACGATGTCCAGGTCGCACTGGACGAACTCGCGGAAGCGCCCCTTGCCGGGCCGGTCGGCTCGCCATACGGGGGCGATGGCGTACCGCTTGTATGGCGACGGGAGCTGGCTGCCGTATGCCGCTGCGGCACGGGCGAGCGGAACGGTCAGGTCGTAGCGGAGTGCTAGGTCGGCCTCGCCGGTGGCCTCGTGCTCGCCGCGCCGGAGGATCTTGAAGATCAGCTTGTCCCCCTCGTCCCCGTACTTCCCGGTGAGGACGTCCAGCCGCTCGAACGCGGGCGTCTGGAGCGGCTGGAAGCCGTACCGGGCAAACACCGTCCGGATGGTCGCGAAAGCGCGCTCGCGCCTCTCGTACTCGGCGGCAAGGAAATCGCGGGTCCCGGACGCGGGGTCGAACTGTTTCATGGAGGCCATGCGGCCATAGTTCCGGAAGCCAACGCCCCTGAGCAAAACGCGACGTGACGGTCACTCACCCAGTCGGGCGATCACGACGAGCTGCCGGATCGAGTTCTCGGCAAGCGTCAATGACTGCGGGGGCTGACGCGGCGTACCGCACGCCCCGCCAGGGTGTCCGTGCGGCGGCCGTCCTCGATGACGAAGCGGCCGTCGATGAGGACGTGGGGGATGCCCACCGGCAGCGTGCGGGGGGTCTCGAAGGTGGAGCCCGCCGCGACCGTGTCCGGGTCGAAGAGGACGAGGTCGGCGCGGTAGCCCTCGTGGATCCGGCCCCGGTCGGGGAGACGGAGGCGGGACGCGGGGCGGCCGGTGAGGTGGGCGACGCACTCCTCCAGGGACAGGACGCCCAGTTCGCGGACGTAGCGGCCCAGGTACTGGGGGAAGGTGCCGTACGCCCGGGGGTGGGGCTTCGCGCCGTGCAGGATGCCGTCGCTGCCGCCCGTGTGGACGGGGTGCCGCATGATCGCCCGGACGTTCTCCTCGTGGCCCACGTGCTGGAGGATCGTGGGCCCGAGCCGGTCGTCCAGGAGCAGGCGGCGGGCGGTGGTCCAGGGGGCATCGCCGCGTTCGCGGGCGCTCGCGGCGACCGTCTTGCCGATGTATCCGGTGAGGGAGGGGGCGTTCACGCCGGAGATCTCGATCGCGTCCCAGTCGATCGGCACGCCGTGGCAGCCGTCCGCCCCCTCCACCTCCACGACGTGCCGGATGCGCTCGGCCGTCGCGTCGTCGCGCAGCCGCGCGAGGATCGCCTCGGGGCCGCCCTCGGCGGCCCAGCTGGGCAGCATCGCGGCGAGGGTGGTGCAGCCGGGGAGGTAGGGGTAGGTGTCGAGGGTGATGTCGGCGCCGTCGGCGAGCGCGGTGTCGAGCAGGGCGAGGAGTTCGGGGGCGCGGCCCTTGTTGACGCCGAAGTTCATGGTGGCGTGGGCGAGGTGGAGGGCGCAGCCCGCCTCGCGGGTGAGGGCCACCATCTCCTCGTACGCGCGCAGGGCGCCCGCCCCGTACGAGCGGTGGTGCGGGCAGTAGTAGCCGTCGTAGGCCGCCACGACCCGGCACAGCTCGGTGAGTTCGGAGTCGGTGGCGTACATGCCGGGGGTGTAGGTGAGCCCGGAGGACAGGCCGACGGCGCCTTCCGCCAGGCCCTCGGCCACCAGTTGCTTCATGTGGGCGACCTCGGCGGGCGTCGCGTCGCGGTCCTCCCAGCCGAGGGCGAGCATGCGGACGGTGCCCTGCGGGATGAGGTACGCGGCGTTGACGGCGATGCCCCGGCCGTCGAAGCCGTGGTCTAGCCGGTCCAGGTACTCGCCGACGGTGCGCCAGGTGAAGTCGATGTCGGAGCCGTCACCGTTCCAGCCGGTGATGGCGGTACGGATCTGGGCGAGCGTGCGGTCGTCGACGGGGGCGTACGACAGGCCGTCCTGGCCGATGACCTCAAGCGTGACGCCCTGGGCGGCCTTCGCCGAGTGGTCGGGGTCGCGGAGCAGCGCGAGGTCGCTGTGCGCGTGCATGTCGATGAAGCCGGGGGAGAGGGCGAGGCCGTCGGCATCCACGACGCGGCGCGCGGTCGGCCGCGCGCCGCCGCCCTCGCGGACGACGGCGGCGATGCGGCCGCCGTCCACGGCCACGTCGGCCCGGTAGGCGGCACCGCCGGTGCCGTCGATGACGCGCGCGTCGCGGATGACGAGGTCCATGGGGCCCCTTGCCTCTCTCACAGTGGGTGCTGCCGGTCGCGCCGGTGCGGCGCACTGTCCGTTCCCCGCCCACCCGCCCTTGGTTCCTGGGGAACCCTGCGGGTTCCCCAGGCCCCTGGCCCGGCGACCGACCGTCGCGGCGGCCCGGGGCCGGGCCGCCGGGCGCCGGAAGGCGGGACGCCGCCCCACCGAGGCGGGGTTCCGGGGCGCAGCCCCGGGAAGGGCGGGTGGGTGGGCTAGAAGAACGTGCGGATGTAGTCCGTGACCGTTCCGTCCGCCTCCGCCAGCGGGATCATCTGCCACTTGTCGAAGATGGTGCAGGGGTGGGAGAGGCCGAGAGCCACCCAGTCGCCGACCTCCAGCTCCGCGCCCTCCGCGACCGTGACCCAGGCGTGCTGGTCGGAGAGGGAGGTGACGACGAGGCCGTGGGCGGGGCGGACGGAGCCGTCGCGGGCGGAGCGGACGAGCTGGGGTTCGGGCAGGTGGAGGTCGTACGCGGCGTCCCGCTTGCCCGCGTTGAGGAATGCCTGGCCGGGTTCGGGGCGGGAGACGACCTGGGCCCACAGTCGGAAGGCGGGCTGGAGGTCGCCCTCCTCCGGGACGCGGTTGAACGGGGTGATGTGCCGGTAGTGGCCGTCGTCGTGGGAGACGTACGCGCCCGAGCGCAGCAGCTTCAGCACGGGCCGGGAGAGCGCGGGCAGCTCGGCGAAGACGTCGGCGACCGCGTCGAACCACGCGCTGCCGCCCGCGCTGACGACCACCTCGTCCACGCCGTCGAAGCGGCCCGCGGCGTCGAAGTCGGCGGCGAGCGTGGTGAGGCGGCGCAGCCAGGCCCGTACTCGTTCGCCGTCGGCCTGTCGCACCTCGCCCTCGTAGCCCGCGACGCCGACGAGCCGCAGCGTCCCGGTGGCGGCCACCGCGTCGGCGACCGCGGCGCACTCGGCCTCGTCGCGGACCCCGGTGCGCGCGCCCTCGCCCGCGCCCAGCTCGACCACGACGTCGACGGGCCGCCGCGCCCCGGCCTCGCGCAGGGCGGCGTCCATCAGCTCGACGCCGCGCACCGAGTCGACGTAACAGACGAAGCGGAAGTCGGGGTCGGCGTCGAGCTCGGCGGCGAGCCAGTGCAGGCCGGCGGCGTCCACGACCTCGTTGGCGAGGAAGATCCGCTGGATGCCGAAGGTCCGGTAGATCCGCACATGGGAGGGGACGGCGGCGGTGATGCCCCAGGCGCCGTGGGCGAGCTGGCGCTCGAAGAGCTGCGGGGCCATGGAGGTCTTGCCGTGCGGGGCGAAGGCCAGGCCGTGGGTGGCGGAATAGCGCTCCATGGCGAGCAGGTTGTGCTCCAGGGCCTCGGCCGACAGCGCGAGCAAGGGGGTGGTGAAGCCGCCGGTGAACAGGGAGCGCCGCTCGGCGGCCAGCTCGCCGACCGTACGGCCGTCGGCGTCCGGCGGCAGCCCCTTGAAGCGGTGGTCGACACGCTCCTGGGCGAGCCGGGCGACGGCCTGATCACGGTGGTCGGTGGCCATGGAGGAGCCTCCATAGAAATTCTGGTTGCATTCTCTGCAACGTTCATTGCGTATAACGCTTAGCGCTGTTTAACATCCCGCCAAGCACCGGGTCAACGGTGTGCGTGCCCCACCCCCACCCGCAAGGAGCGAGACCGATCGTGCGTCCAGCCCCGAGTGTCGACGTCGTGTGCCTCGGCGAGTCGATGGTCACCTTCGTGCCGTCCCGGCCGGGACGGCTCGCGGAGGTGCCCGCCTTCGCGCGCGGGATCGGCGGCGCCGAGTCCAACGTGGCGTGCGGGCTGGCGGGCGCGGGGCACAGCGTGCGCTGGATCAGCCGGGTCGGTACGGACGGTTTCGGCGACCACCTGCTGACGGAGATCGCCGCGACCGGGGTGGACGTGTCGTGCGTCCAGCGCGATCCGCGCCGCCCCACCGGGATCTACTTCCGGACGGCGGGCGAGCGGGCCGTCGAGTCGGGGCCGCCGGAGGAGGGCCAGGATGACGGGCAGCCGCTCGCCGAGGTCGTCTACTACCGCGCGGGATCGGCCGCCGCGGCCATGTCCCCGGCGCTCATGCCGTACGAACAGACCTGGTCGGGCCGGATACTCCACCTCACCGGCATCACCCCGGCCCTCTCCGCCGACTGCCTCGCCCTGATGCGCGAGCTGACCACCCGGGCCCCCGGCCGCCCGCTGGTCTCCTTCGACCTCAACTACCGCGTCTCGCTGTGGGAGGACCCGGAGCGGCCCCCGGGCCAGGGGCCGGGCCTGCTGCTCGGCCTCGCCCGCGGCTGCGACCTGGTCTTCGTCGGCGAGGACGAGGCGGAGGCCGCCTGGGGCATCCGCGGCGGCGCGGCCGCGATCCGCGAGGCGCTGCCCGAGCCGGACGTGCTGGTGGTCAAGCAGGGCGCCGCCGGGGCCACCGCGTACGCCCGCGAAGCGGACGGAACGGACACCGTCACCTTCGCGCCCGCCCTCCGCGTGGACGTCGTGGCGCCGGTCGGCGCGGGCGACGCCTTCGCCGCGGGCTTCCTCTCCGGCACCCTGCGCGGCCTGCCCGTCGCACAGCGGCTGCGCCACGGCCACCTCATGGCGGCCGCCGTCCTCACCGTCCCCGGCGACCTCGGCACCCCGCCCTCCCGCGCGTACGCGGACCGGCTGGTGACCCTGGACGCCGCCGAGTGGGGCACACTGCGATTCGGCCCCGGCTGGGCAAACCCGGCGGAATCGGGGTCCGATACCGCGGTGGTGGAGGTAACCGACCCATGAGCCAGACCGTCGACCGAGCGCTGAGCATCCTGCCCCTGCTGGCGGAGGGACCCGCCAATCTGGAGCAGGTCGCCTCGCGGCTCGGCGTGCACAAGTCGACCGCGCTGCGGCTGCTGCGCACGCTGCACGAGCACGGAATGGTCTACCGCCAGCGGGACCAGCGCTACCGGCTCGGTGCCCGCCTGTTCGCGCTCGCGCAGGAGGCGGTGGAGAACCTGGACGTACGGGAGATCGCCCACCCCCACCTGGCCGCGCTCAACGAGCGGTGCGGACACACCGTGCACCTCGCGGTGTACGAGGAGAACGAGGTCCTTTACATCGACAAGGTGGAGAGCCGCTACCCGGTACGGATGTACTCGCGCATCGGCAAGCCCGTCGCCATCACGGTCGCCGCCGTCGCCAAGCTGCTGCTGGCGGACCTGCCCGAGCCCGAGCGGCGGGCGCTGGCCGAACGGCTCCCGTACCCGGCGTACACGGCCCGCTCCACGCCCAACGCCACGGCGTTCCTGAGGGAGCTGGAGACCGTACGGGAGCAGGGCTGGGCCACCGACCTCGGCGGCCACGAGGAGTCGATCAACTGCGTCGGGGCACCCATCCGGGGAGCGGACGGCCGGGTCGTCGCCGCGTGCTCGGTGTCGGCGCCGAACGTCGTCGTCACCGCGGACGAACTCCTCACCCTGCTGCCGATGGTGCGCAGCACCGCGGAGGACATCAGCCGGGAGTACTCGGGCGGCGCCCCGGCCCGCCCGGCCGGCGGCCCCGAAGAACCATCCGAAGCAACACCGCAAGCAGCACCCGAGAAGAGAGCCGAGGATTCCTCCTCATGACCGACAAGCTCCAGAAGACCGCGATCACCCCGGCGACCCACACCACGCCGCCCGCCAAGTTCTCGCACGGCGTGAAGAAGGGGAACATCCTCCAGGTCGCCGGTCAGGTCGGCTTCGGCCCCGCGGTCCCCGGCCAGGCTCCCGCCCCGGTCGGGCCCACCCTGCGCGAGCAGACCCTCCAGACGCTGCGCAACGTGCAGTCCGTGCTGGAAGAGGGCGGGGCGAGCTGGGAGGACGTGGTGATGATCCGCGTCTACCTCACCGACACCGGCCACTTCGCCGAGTTCAACGAGATCTACAACGAGTTCTTCGCCGACCTCAAGGAGGCCCCGGCGGCCCGTACGACGATCTACGTCGGCCTCCCCGCCGGGCTCCTCGTCGAGATCGACGCGCTCGCCGTCCTCGGCTGAGCACCCGCTGATACGCCCGGGGCGGGCGGGGTCTCGAACCCCCGCCCGCCCCGGGATCCCCCCCCACATCCGCCGTTCGACGTCGCCGGGACCAGACCCCTGATCACCCGCACCCAGAGCACATCCCCCGCGCGCGGCCCTCCGCCGTGCGGCGATACGCCCTACCCACTTTCCGGAGTCCCTCATGCTCCTCGCGGCCGCTCCCGCTCCCGAGACGCCACCCCACACCGGTGGCCTGCTCGCGATCATCCCCGGCACCGCCGGTCTGCTGACCGTCGCCGCCCTCGGCATCGCGCTTCTCCTCTACCTGATCATCAAGGTCCGGCTGCAGCCCTTCGTGGCGCTGCTCGGCGTCTCCATAGCCGTCGGCCTGGCCGCCGGGCTCTCGGTCACCGAACTCTTCGGCACCGTCCAGAAGTCCGACGCCGTCTCGCTGATCGAAACCGGCATGGGCGGCATCCTCGGCCACGTCGCCATCATCATGGGCCTGGGCACCATGCTCGGCGCGATCCTGGAGGTCTCCGGCGGCGCCGAGGCACTCAGCTCCCGCCTCCTGGGCATGTTCGGGGAGAAGCGGGCGCCGCTCGCGATGGGACTCACCGGCCTGATCTTCGGCATACCCGTCTTCTTCGACGTCGGCATCTTCGTCCTGGCGCCGATCGTCTACGCGGCGACGAAGCGCAGCGGCAAGTCGATCGTGCTGTACGCGATGCCGCTGCTGGCCGGGCTCTCGATGACCCACGCCTTCCTGCCCCCGCACCCCGGCCCGGTCGCCGCCGCCGGACTGCTCCATGTCGACCTGGGCTGGGTCATCCTGATGGGCGTCCTGGTCGGCATCCCCTCCGTGCTCGCCGCCTGGGCGTACGCCGCCTGGATCGGCAACCGCATCTTCGTCCCCGTACCGCAGGACATGATCGAGGCGGCGGAGGAGGCTCGGGAGGCGGTCGACGCCGAGCGCCGGGCCGCCGGCGCGGCACCGTCCGAGGAGCCGGTCGCGGTGTCCACGGTCCTCGCCATCATCGGCACGCCACTGATCCTCATCCTCTGCGCGACCTTCTCCTCCATCGCGCTGGATCCGAGCACCGTCCGCTCGGTCATCGAATTCTTCGGCCACCCCTTCGTGGCGCTGACGATCTCCCTGCTGCTGGCGTACTACCTGCTGGGCATCCGGCGCGGCTGGTCCCGCAAGTCGCTGGAGACCGTCTCCACCACCTCCCTCAAGCCCGTCGGCAACCTGCTGCTGATCGTCGGCGCGGGCGGCGTCTTCGGCGCCGTGCTCAAGGGCAGCGGGGTCGCCCAGGCCCTCGCGGACTCGTTCGACAGCGCGGGCCTGCCGGTCATCCTGCTGTCCTACCTGATCTCCCTGGTGCTGCGGGTCGCCCAGGGCTCGGCGACGGTCGCCATCGTCACCACCACGGGCATCGTCGCCCCGATGCTGGCGTCGGGCGACTACTCACAGGCCCATCTGGCGCTGGTCATCATGGCCATCTCGGCGGGCTCGATCTTCGCCTCGCACCTCAATGACGGCGGCTTCTGGATGGTGGCGAAGTACTTCGGCATCTCCGAGCGGGACACCCTGAAGTCGTGGACCGTCCTGGAGTCGGTGCTGTCGGTGGCGGGCTTCGTGGTGGCGGGCCTGCTGAGCCTGGTGGTCTAGCGACGGGTACGCCCCGGGGCGCGCCTGTGCGTACGCGCCCCGGGGCTCCCGGTCAGGTCCGGTCAGGTCAGGCCGTCGCGCAGTACTGCGCCTCCTTGCCGATCGACCGGTACATGCAGTCCGCGTTCTCCAGCAGCTGGAGCACCGCGTCCTTGTTGCGGCTCGTCTCGCGGTCGATCACCTCGTCGGGCGGGTAGAAGCCGCCCGCTCCGCTGGACGAGGGGTACATCTCGAACGTGTACGCGAACACCTTCTGGCTGCCCCACAGCCAGTCGTCGATCGTGCCGTCGGTGATGTAGAGATCGCTCGACTGCTCGGGGGTGTAGCCGTTGCTCGCGGCCATCTTCTTGCCGATCGCGGCGTACGCGTCGTGGTCGTCCTGGGTCATGCCGGTCGCGGTGTCGTTGTAGGTCCAGCCGTACGGCCACAGCACCAGCTCGCTGTACGTGTGGAAGTCGATGGCGGCCTTGAGCTGCTGCTTGCCGCCGACGACCCGGCTGCGGGCGAAGTCCGCGACGACCTTGACCTCGGGGGCGGACTCGGCCTTCGCGCCGCGGTAGGTCTCGGAGCCCGCGGAGCCGGAGGAGCCGCCGCAGCAGCCCCACTTGTAGTCCCAGTTGCGGTTGAGGTCGGTGCCGACGGAGGAGGAGCCGGAGTTGGGCTGGCGGTTCTTGCGCCAGCTGCGGTACGAGCCGGTGGCGATGTCGTACTCGCCGCCGTCCGGGTTGAGGTCCGGGACGATCCAGATCTCGCGGCTGTCGACGATCTTGGTGATGCGGGAGTCGGTGCCGTAGCCGTCGGTCAGCTGGTGCAGCAGATACAGTGCCATCTCCACGGTCAGGTGCTCGCGCGCGTGCTGGTGATGGGTGAACAGCACCTCGGGCTCGGCCTCGTCCGTGGCCACGTTGTCGCTGATCTTCAGCGCGACGATGTTCCGGCCCTCGTACGACTTTCCAATGACGCGCTTGCTGACGAGGGTGGGGTACTTGGCTACGACCGCGTCGATGTCGGCATTCATCTCGGCGTAGTTGTGGTACTTCGCGTCGGCCGAGGGAAAGTCGAACGGCGTGGCGGCCCGGCCCGCGCGGCGGTCGCCGGGACCGGGCAGTGCGGTGAGTCGGTAGCCGAGCGCGCGCAACCGCTTGACCTGCGCGGAGTCGGCTGTGACGACGACGGAGCGGGCGTCCGTCTCGTCGATGGAGACGCCGGTCGCGGCGACGGCTGAGCGCTGGGCGGCCGTGGCCGGGCCCGCGACCTCGTATTGGCGCACGTTCTCATCGGCGGCGGCCGCCCGGGCCGCCGGGCCGGCCGCCGCATCGGCCGAGGTGGCACGCCCCGGGGCCGGATCGTCGGCCTGGGCCGCGATCGGGGCGGCGAGGGCGAGGGACAACAGGGCGGCGAGGGCGGTGACCCGTCTGCCGCGCGTGCGAAGTCGCATAACTACTCCTGTGGGGTGAAGAGGCGAGCGACTGCTGCGCCAGTGTTCGGCCATGCGCATGACACGGTCAAGGGAGGGAAATGGTCGAAGCCGAAGGAACTTCTCATCGAGGGAAGGAACCCCCCTGTGAACAGACCTCTCGTCGGCGCGCTCTCGGCCCTCTTACTGGGCGGCGCGACCCTCGTGGGCGCCGGCGCCGCCCCCGCGGCCGCCGCCTCCTCCCACGCCAAGGCCGCGCAGGCGGTCGACTTCGCCGGAACGGTCGCGCTGAGCAACTGCTCCGGCTCGGTCGTAAGGACCGCGAAGTCCGCCGACACCGACCCCGCGCTCGTCCTCTCCAACGGGCACTGCCTGGAGACCGGCTTCCCGGACGCGGGCGAGGTGATCGTCGACCAGGCGTCGAGCCGCAGCTTCACCCTGCTGAACAGCTCCGGCGGAAGCGCGGGCACGGTACGGGCGAGCAAGGTCGCGTACGCGACCATGACCGACACCGACGTCTCGCTGTACCAGCTGACCTCGACGTACGCGCAGATACAGCAGCGGTACGGCATCAAGGCCCTGCAACTGTCCGACAGCCGCCCGGCCCAGGGCACCAGCATCAAGGTGGTCTCCGGCTACTGGAAGAAGATCTACTCCTGCAATATCGACGGATTCGCATATCGTCTTAAGGAAGGCGACTGGACCTGGAAGGACTCGGTCCGTTACACCTCCGCCTGTAACACGATTGGCGGAACGTCCGGTTCGCCCGTGGTCGACAGCGCGACCGGCACGGTCCTGGCCGTGAACAACACGGGCAACGAGGACGGGGCCCGGTGCACCCTCAACAACCCGTGCGAGGTCGACGAGAGCGGGGCGGTGACGGTCCGCAAGGGCATCAACTACGCCCAGCAGACGTACGGGATCACCAAGTGCGTGACCACCGGAAACAAGATCGACCTGAGCCTGTCCGGATGCGCGCTGCCCAAGCCGTGACCGTCATGACTGCCATGAAGTAGGGACAGGGGGCTAACCCCCACCACGGTCCGGGGGCGGGCGCCAGTGTGCCCCCGGACCACTCGCACCAAGCTGAAGACTCTCGTCACGACGTCAGAAATGAGGGTCCTCATGCGAAGACCGCGCAGTGCGCCGTACGTGGCAGCCGCCTGTGCCGTGCTGCTCCTGCTCCCCGCAGCCGCGGCGGTCCCGGCCGCGGCGGCCACCTCACAGGCGCAGCCCGCGCACGGCCGGGGCGCGCTGGTGTCCGCAGACCCCCTGTACTCGCTGGCCGACCCGGGCGATGTCGCCGCCGAGCTGCGCGCCGGCGGATTCGACGCCGGTGCGGTCCGCTACGGCGTCGACGCGTACCGGCTGGACTACCGGACCGTCGACCCGCACGGCCGTCCCACCCGGGCGAGCGGGCTGCTCGTCCTGCCGCGCGGGAAGGAGGGCAGGCTGCGCGCGGTGTCCTTCGCCCATGGCACCGGCAGCCACAAGAGTGACGCGCCGTCCATGCAGCGGCACGGCTTCATGGAGGGCACTCCGGAGAAGCTGGACGACCTGCTCACCGACGAGGGCATGCGGTTGCTCGACCAGCCGACCGGGGAGTTCGCCGCGGCGCTGCGGACCGCCAGTGGCGTGTGCGACGGCTGGGCGCCGAAGGCGCCGACGCGGCTGTACCTGGCGGTCGGGGACGAGCAGGCGGCGGTGGAGAACACCGCGTACTGCCGGGCGGGGCTGGAACGCGGCCGGGCGGAGGTCCCGGTGGTCGACGTCGGTCCCGTCGACCACCAGAACTCCCGCCACCTCGGTTCGAACGTCGCCGCGACGGCGTCGATCGTCCGCTGGCTCAGGACCCTGCCGTAGCTCAGGGCCCTGCCGTAGCTCAGGCCCTTGTGATGGCTACGGCAGGCCGTGGACCCTGGGGCCGACCGCCTTCGACCAGGCGTTGCCGCTCGCCGCGTCCCAGTTGGTGGACCAGGTCATCGCGCCGCGCAGGCCCGGGTAGGTCTTGTCGGGCTTGAAGCTGCCGCAGCCGGTGCCCTTGGTGAGGCAGTCCAGGGCGGCGTTCACGACGGCCGGTTCGACGTAGCCGGAGCCCGCGCCGCTGGTCGAGGCCGGGACGCCGATGCCGACCTGGGACGGGTCGAGGCCGTTCTCCAGCTGGACGCAGGCGAGGGAGGTGAGGAAGTCGACCGAGCCCTGGGCGTACGTCTTGCCGTCGCAGCCGTTCATCGAACCGCTGTTGTAGTACTGCATGTTGACGACGGTCAGGAAGTCCTTGATGCCCAGCGCCGTCTTGAAGTACTCGGTGGACGGCGACTGCATGTCGATCGTCTGCGGTGCCATGGTCACCACGACATCGCTCTTCTTGGCGTGGACGGCCTTCAGCGCCTTGGTCATATAGGTCGCGTTGAGGCCGTTTTCGAGGTCGATGTCGACGCCGTCGAAGCCGTACTTGTCCATCACGCCGGTGATCGAGGAGGCGAAGGCGTCCGCCGAGGCGTCGTCGGCGACCGAGACCGCGCCGTTCTGGCCGCCGACGGAGACGATGACGGACTTGCCCGCCGCCTGCTTGGCCTTGATGTCGTCCTTGAACTCCTGCTCGCTGCCGTAGCCGAGGGCGGGGTCGAGGCGGAAGTCGACGGCGCCCGGTGCGCCGGTCGCGTCCGCGAAGGCGACGGCGATGATGTCGTAGTCGTCCGGGACGTCGCGCAGCTTCTGCACGGTCGCGCCGTTGTCGAAGTTCTGCCAGTAGCCGGTGACGGCGTGCTTCGGGACCGCGGCGGCGGCCCCGGCGGGGCCGCCGGCCGCATGACCGGTGCCGGTGGATATGAGTCCTCCGGCGGCGAGCGCGGCGACCGCCGCGGCTCCGAGCAACCTGTTCCTGATGTGAGCGCGTGCCACGACAGCCTCCGAGCGTGGGGGGATGAAAGGGAGGTGGTGCCTGTGCGCGTCCAGGGGCCCCTGAGGCGTGCGACCAAGGTGGTCCAGACCAATGCTGTTGTCAAGTGCATGGCGCATGATTGACCGGCCGCTCGGGCATATGGCCTGGTCGGGAGGTGTGTCCCGAGGCCCCGGCCGGGGAGGCGTCACCCGCACAGGGCCCGCGCACAGACCAGGAGGGTGTAACTCTGAGGAACTGTTCTCTCACGCGGCTTTCGTGGATAAAGTGACGATGCACCAGCCAGGGGCAGTTCACGACCTGCGGCCGCCGCCGCTCGGCGACGACGTGAGACGGGGTAGCCGACGTGCCCACCGCGATAGCAGTCACCAGCCGTGAGCTGGTGCTCCCACCGCCCGACGGGCAGACCCCGTCGGCCGTAGTGCTCCGGCCGCCGGAGGAGCAGTCGCTGGACGACGCGCTCGCCGAGGTGGGGGCGCTCCTCGACTCCCAGGGCTATCTGGTGGCGCTGTACCCCGCCGCCACCCCGCCGCCCTTCGTCCGCAGGCTGCACACCGTGCGCTCCGTCCTGGAGAGCGACCGGATGGCGCTGTGCCCGCTCGAACTGCCGCCGCTGGCCGTCGCCGTCATCGCCCGTCAGCTGCGCCAGCTTTCCGTCTCCGACTTCAGCCCCGGCGTGCTGGCCTGTTCCGCCCGGCTGCTGGCGCACTACGTGCACGCGGGCGCGCTGCTCGGCAGCGTCGCCAAGCTGGACCGGGTGGCGGTGAGCCTCACCTCGCACGTCAAGTCGTGGCTGCCGGGCGCCCAGTTCGGGGTGCTCGCGCATCCCGAGCCGCAGCTGATCAAGGTGGGCGGGGGCGAGGCGCTGCCCGGGCCCGCGTACGCCACCCATATGACCCTCGCGCGCGGCCAGCTCACCAGCCACGGCCATGGGACGGCCCCGCGCGACGACTGGGTCAGCGGGGCACTGGCGCCCTCCTGGGGCGTCGGGGACGTCCAGGAGGTGCCGCTGCCCGCCGAGTCGGCGCGCTGGTGGGGCACCGCGAAGCTGATCGAGTTCGCGGCGGCCATCCCGGACCTCTCCGTGCTCTACCAGCTCGTGGCGTCCGTAAGGAGAGAGGAGTGCCACTGGTGCGGCTTCGAACTCATCGGGGACCGCTGCGCCTTCTGCTCCTGTCCGGTGCCGCGCGGCGATGAGATCCCCGCCCTGACCCAGTCCGCCGAGCGTCCCGCCCTGACCAGCCGGTAAACGTCCCACTCACGAGGTTGTCCGTCCATGAATTCTCGCCAGCGCCGCGGAGTCATCCTGCTGGTCCTGTCGGTCCTCTGCGCCGGTGGCGCGTTCGCCGGAGTGCTCTCCGTCGTCAACGACGTGGAGTCCAAGGTCGGCCCGGAGACGACCGCGTACAAGCTGAAGGGGGACGTCGACGCCTACCAGGCCCTGGGCCCGGGGGACTTCGAGAAGGTGTCGATGCCCGAGCGCTGGGTGCCCTCCACGGCCGTCACCGATCTCTCCGAGGTGCGCGGCAGGATAGCGGCGACCAAGCTCGCCCGGGGATCGCTGCTCCAGACCGACATGATCGCCAACCGCCCGGCGCTCAAGGCCGGGCAGCAGGAGATCGCCATCATGATCGACGCCGCGACGGGCGTCGCGGGCAAGATCACCCCCGGTGCGAAGGTCAACATCTTCGCCACCTTCGAGGGCAAGGCGCAGGGCGAGGCGTCGGTCTCCAAGCTGATCGTCGACGACGCGGAGGTCATCGACGTCGGCAAGCTGTCCGCGCTGAAGCCGGACGAGGACGACCAGCGCCGCGTCGACCAGGCCGTGCCGATCACCTTCGCGCTCGACACCAAGGACGCGCAGCGCGTCGCGTACGCCGAGTCCTTCGCCGAGCACGTACGGCTCGCCCTGATCGGCCCCGGCGCGGACGCCCCCGTCGCGCCGCGCGACCGCACCTACACCCTCGACGGCGACAAATGACGGAGAAGAGTGAGGAGGTGCCGCGGTGACCATCAGGATCCTCCCGGCCGTCGGCGACGCCGACGCGGCCCGCGCCATCGGCGGGCTGCTCGGCCAGCTGCCCGGCGTCGAACCGTCGGCGCCGGTGGGCGACTCGACCCGGCTGCTGGACACGCTCGCCGCGCTGGCCGCCGCCTCGCTGGAGGAGCTGCCGGAGGTCGTCCTCGTCCATGAGCGGATCGGCCCGTCGCCCGCCCTGGAGCTGATCCGCGAGGTCGCGCTGCGCTTCCCCGCGGTGGGCGTGGTGCTGGTCACCGGCGACGCGGGTCCTGCCCTGTACTCGGCCGCCATGGACGCGGGCGCGCGCGGCATCGCCGGGATACCGCTGTCGTACGACGAGTTGGCGGCCCGCGTCCAGGCCGCCGCCCAGTGGGCCACCGGCGTACGCCGCCACCTCGGGGGCGGCGGCGAGGTGGCCGCCACAGGGCCCGGCGGCACGCTGGTCGCCGTCGCGGGCGCCAAGGGCGGGGTCGGTACGACGGTGACCGCCGTCCAGCTCGCGCTCGCCGCGCGGGCGGCGGGCCGTACCGTCGCCCTGGTCGACCTGGACCTCCAGTCCGGCGACGTGGCCTCCTACCTCGACGTCCAGTTCCGGCGTTCCATCGCCGACCTGGCCCAGATCACCGACATCTCGCCGCGGGTCCTCCAGGACGCGGTCTTCACCCATCACACCGGGCTCGGGCTGCTGCTCGCGCCGGGCGAGGGCGAACGCGGCGAGGAGGTCACCGACCGGGCGGCCCGGCAGGTGGTCGGCGCGCTGCGGACCCGGTTCGAGCTGGTGGTCGTCGACTGCGGTACGCAGATGACCTCGGCGGGCGCCGCCATCGTCGAACAGGCCGACACCGCGCTGCTGGTGACCACCCCGGACGTGGTCGCGGTGCGGGCCGCCAAGCGGATGGTGCGGCTGTGGGACCGGCTCCAGATCCGCAAGGCCGAGGAGACCGTGACGGTCGTCAACCGGCACACCCGCAGCGCCGAGATCCAGCCGCAGCTGGTCGCGCGCGCCACGGGTACGGCGGTGGCGCGCACCGCGATCCCGGCCGGGTTCAAGGAGCTCCAGCCCGCCGTCGACTCCGGCCGCATGCAGGACCTGGACGCCAAGTCCGCCGTCAAGCAGGCGCTGTGGGGGCTCGCCGGGGAACTGGGCCTGGCGGGCCCCGCGCAGGGCGCACCCCCGCCCGGCCGCCGCGCCCCCCACCGGGACCCCCAGGGCGGCGACCGCTCGCTGCCCGGGATGCGGCGCCGCCGTGCCATAGGGGCGGGGCAGGCCGACGACGGTGACGGCGGCGACGCGGGCCCGGGGACGGACGCGCTGAACGAGATCCCGCCGTCCGCCACCGGCCGCTTCCTGCGCAAGCGGGGCGGCGGCGACCGCGGTCAGGTCACGGTGGAGTTCATCGGCGTGCTGCCGCTGGCGCTCATCGTGCTCGCGGTGATCTGGCAGGTCGTGCTCGTCGGCTACACGTACTCGCTCGCGGGCAACGCGGCCGACAAGGGAGCCAGGGCGGGTGCGGCCGGGGGCGCCGCCGCCTGCCAGGCCGCGGCCCAGGAGGACATCCCCGGTTCGTGGAGCGCCGACATCGACTGCCCCGGCGCGGGCGACGGCGCGGTGTACAAGTCGACGGTGCAGCTGAACGTCCCGATCCTGTTCCCCGGTGCCGCCGACTTCCCGTGGACGGTGACCGGTTCGGCGGGTGCGTCGGACGAGTCGGAGACCGTGGCGGGCGCGGGGCAGTGAGGGGGCGTACAGCGATGATCCGTCGGACCGGGCATCCGGTGCGCGACAGGGGCCAGGCGTCGATCGAGTTCCTGGGCTTCCTGCCGATCCTGATCCTCGTCGCGCTGGCCGCCGTCCAGCTGGGGGTCGCCGCGTACGCCGTCCAGCAGGCGGGCACGGCGGCCCGGGCGGCGGCGCGTACGGGCTCGCAGGACGAACCCGGCACCAGCCCGGCCGCCGCCGGAGTGGCGGCGGTCAGCGGCTGGCTGGCCGACGAGACGGACATCAGCGGCGGCGACTGCGGTGGCGACGAGGCGCACGCGACCGCGACCGTGAAGATCCCCTCGGTCTTCCCCGGCATCGACAGCTTCGGCAGCGCGGAGAGGAGCGCCACCATGCCGTGCGACGACGGACAGCTCCAGGCGGCGGGAGGGCGGCCATGAGCCTGCGGGCCCGCATCAACACGCCCGAGGGGCCGGCGGAGGGCCGCCAGGACGGGCATCTCGTCGCCGTCTACCGCGCCAAGCTGCTGGAGGAGATCGACCTCGCCGAGATGTCCTCGCTGGCCGCCGCCGAGCGCCGGACCCGTCTTGAGCGCGTCCTCGGCCACATCATCAGCCGCGAGGGCCCGGTGCTGTCCACCGGCGAACGCTCCCAGCTCATCCGCCGGGTGGTGGACGAGGCGCTGGGGCTCGGCGTGCTCGAACCGCTGCTGGAGGACGCCTCCATCACCGAGATCATGGTCAACGGGCCGGACCAGATCTTCGTGGAGCGGGCGGGCCGGGTCGAGCTGGTGCCCGTCCGGTTCGCGTCCGAAGAGCAGCTGATGCAGACCATCGAGCGCATCGTCTCCACCGTCAACAGGCGGGTGGACGAGTCGAATCCGATGGTCGACGCCCGTCTCCCGTCCGGGGAGCGGGTCAACGTGATCATCCCGCCGCTGGCGCTCACCGGCGCCACCCTCACCATCCGCCGCTTCCCGCGCGCCTACACCCTCAGCGAGCTGATCGGCATGGGCACCCTGGACGAGCAGATGCTGATGCTGCTGGCGGCGCTGGTGCGGGCCAAGTTCAACGTCGTCGTCTCCGGACCGACCGGCTCCGGAAAGACCACGCTGCTCAACGCCCTCTCCGGGCTGATCCCGGACGGCGAGCGGATCATCACCGTCGAGGACGCCGCCGAACTCCAGCTCCAGCAGACCCATGTCATCCGGCTGGAGTCCCGGCCGCCCAATGTCGAGGGCAAGGGCCGGATCACCATCCGCGACCTGGTCCGCAACTCGCTGCGCATGCGCCCCGACCGCATCATCGTCGGCGAGGTGCGCGGCGGCGAGACCCTCGACATGCTCCAGGCCATGTCCACGGGACACGACGGCTCGCTCGCCACCGTCCACGCCAACAGCGCCGAGGACGCGCTGATGCGGCTCCAGACGCTCGCCTCGATGTCCGACGTGGCCATCCCGTACGAGGCGCTGCGCGACCAGATCAACAGCGCCGTGGACTGCATCGTCCAGCTCGTCCGCAACGCCGACGGCTCCCGCAAGATCAGCGAGATCGCGCTCCTCGACAGCCACGGCCACGAGGAGTACCGCATCGCCACCGTGAGCCGCTTCGACGCCCAGCCCATGGGCGCCGACCGGATCGTGCACGGGCGGTTCTCCTGCTTCCCGCTCCCGGAGCGGGTCGCGGAGCGGCTGCGGCTGGCCGGTGAGGCGGTGCCGCCCGCCTACGGGGTGGCCGCCTTCCCGGCGCAGCTGACCACGCGGGGCGCCGCGTACGACACGGGCGCGTACGGCGCGCGGGACGGGAGGTAGCCGCATGGACCGGCTCGCCATGCTGACGGTCGGCGCGACGCTGGTGTGCGGCGCGCTGGGCGTCGCCGGGGTGCACACCTACGCCCGCGGTACGGACCGCCAGCGCGCCCTGATCGACCGGCTGTCGGAGTCGGGCGCGGTGGAACCGTCAGGGCGGTCGCGCCGCTTCGCCCGGGTGGACCGGCGGCTGCGCACCACCTCCCTGGGGCGCCGTCTCGAACTGCGGCTGGCGGCGACCGGGCTGGACGTCACCCCCGGCGAGTTCTTCGTCTACACCGCCGCGGCGGCGGCCGCGTTGTGGGTGCTGGCGGCGTCGCTGCTGGCGTCGTTCTTCGGCCCGATCGCGGCCGTCATCGCCGTCTGGTCGGCGTTCGGGTACCTGGGCTGGCAGCGGCAGAAGCGCATCGAACGGTTCATCAACCAGCTGCCCGAGCTGTCCCGCATCCTGGCCAACGCCACCCAGGCCGGGCTGGCGCTGCGTACCGCGCTGAGCATGGCGGCGGACGAGATGGAGGCCCCGGCGGGCGAGGAGCTGTCCAAGGTCTCCGCCAAGCTGGCGGTGGGCCACTCGGTGGACGACGCGCTCGGCGAGCTGGCCGAGCGGCTGCCGTCCCGGGAGCTGGTGGTGCTGGTCACCACGCTGGTGCTGTCCAACCGCGCGGGCGGCACCGTGGTCAGCTCGCTGCGCAACCTCACCCACACGCTGGAGGAGCGGAAGGAGACCCGCCGCGAGGTCCGCACCCAGCTCTCCCAGGTGACCGTCACCGCGTACGTGGTGCCGCTGATGGGCATCGGCACGCTGCTGCTGATGAACCGGATCTCGCCGGGCTCGCTGGACCGCATGACCGCGTCCATCTGGGGGCAGGCCGCCGTGATCGGGGCGTTCGTCCTGTACGGGATCGGCTTCTTCCTCATCCGCCGCATGTCGAAGATCGACGTCTGACCGAGGGGAGCGGGCATGGGTTTCGGAGTGCTGCTGGCGCTGGTGGCCGGGCTCTCGGTGGCGGGGGTCGCGTACGGCGTCGCGCTCTACCGCAGCGAGGCCAAGCTGCCGAGCGACCTCGCGGTCGCGCTGGAGGTCGGCGCGACCCGTACGAACGCGGTCGGCTCGGCCGTCGACCGGCTCGGCATGCGCTACGCCCCACTGGTGCTGCGGATGATGGGCGACAAGCGGGTGGCCCGGGTGCGCCGCCGCATCGATCTGGCGGGCCATCCGGGCGGGCTGACGGTCGACCGGTACGCGGCCCGCCGCGCGGTGTACGGCATCCTCGGCTTCGGTGGCGCGCTGGTCATGCTGGCGAAGGGGCAGCTGCTGCTGGCCGCGCTGCTGGTCGTGTTCGGGCTGTTCTGGATCGAGGTCGGCATCTGGGCGGCGGTACGGGAGCGGAAGGACGCGATCGACCGGACCCTGCCCGACTTCCTGGACGTCCTGGCGGTCGTGGTGAGCGCCGGTCTCGGCTTCCGGCAGGCGCTGGACCGGGTGTCGGAGAAGTACGAGGGCCCCTGGGCCGATGAACTTCGCATCACACTCCGGCAAATGGACATGGGGGTCAGCCGACGGCAGGCGTTCGAAGAATTGCGGAAGCGGAACGACTCCGAACAGGTCGCCCAGTTCGTGACGGCGCTTCAGCAGGGCGAGGAATTGGGCGCTCCGATTGTCGAGACGCTGATCGCCATCGCGAACGACATGCGCCGTACGGACGCCCAGAACGCCCGCCGCCGCGCCGCGCGTGCCGTCCCCAAGGCGACCATGGTGATCACCACCTTCATGGTGCCGGGGACGATGGTGCTGCTCGTGGCGGGGTTCTTCATCGGCTCCGGCACGGACTTCGGCTCGGTCACGGGAGATTGACGGCCATTTGGGCGATTATGCTTCGCGATCGCAATCAGATGTGGGACAGTCGTCGGCGGAACTCCTCAGCGGCGGGAGGGGGTGAGACGGATGGGCCGCGGCAGCGGACCCCCACGCACCGGGTTCGAACACCGTGTATCGGGAAGGCAATGCCCCCTGGGACACTGTTCCGAGGCAACTGTTTCGGCGTACTTTGCTCGTGTCGCCAGCGACACCACGGGGGTTGAGTCGCCGGACCACAGTGGGACGGCCGCCCATGGAGGGGAACACGATGGGGAAGCGCGTAATGGGGAACGACCGGGGGCAGACCTCGATCGAGTACCTGGGGATCATCGCCGTGGTGGTCGCCATCGTCCTGGTGCTGGCGACGACCGACTTCGGCGGCATGATCGCAAATGCGATCTCCGACAAGATCTCTCAGGTCGTCGGCATCTGAGTGAGCGCGTGAAGGCTCGCGGATACCGCAACAGCGACACCGGGCAGGCCTTTCCGATCTACATCACCGCGGTCGCGGCCCTGCTCTTCCTCGCCCTCGCCTTCTTCGCGGTCGGCCAGGCCGGGGCCACCCGCAACGGCGGACAGACCGCCGCCGACGCGGCCGCCCTCGCCGCCGCCCAGGACTACCGCGACCAGCTGGGCACGGCGCTGCTGAAGGCCGTCGCGGACGGCAGCGCGCTGGACGACCTGCTGAACGGGCGGGGCATCGGCGCGGGCGACGCGTGCGCGCAGGCGCAGTGGTTCGCGCAGCAGAACGACGCGGACCTCACCGGTGCCGAGTGCGTGCCGGGCTATCTGCCCAGCTCCTTCACCGTGTGGGTCAGGACGCAGCAGCCGGTGGGCAAGACCGTCATTCCCGGTACGGAGGGGCAGTACGGGAAAGCGACGGCCAAGGCGGTCATAGGTCCGCGCTGTACGCTCCAGCCGCCCGGCGAGCCGACGGCCACCCCGCTGCCGACTCCGACGGGCGACGAGGACGGCGGCGGCGGGAACGGTGGCGGTGGCGGGAACGGCGGCGGGGACGAGAAGCCTGCCGTGTCCCTGATGTGCGACGGCAGGGACGTGACCATCGACCCGGAGCACCCGGAGCTCTTCCCGGACGTCAAGGACCTGTTCTCCGTGCACCTTGCCGACTGAGCGACCGACGAGTAGACGAGCAAAGGACAGCGAGCGATGAGCATTCGGCACACGACGAAGGCCCGGAGGGGGGCGGCCGCGGCGGCGCTCGGAGCGGCCTTGGCCCTCGCCGTGGCCGGGTGCGGCAGCGGCGATGACGGTGAGAAGGGAAACGGCTCCCCACAGAAGTCACCCGCGGTCAAGACCGACGACGGGCAGGGGGAGACGGAGCCCGCAGGGGACTCCAAAAAGGTCATCGGCGAGATGAAGGGGCCGAAGGGCATCGTCGTCACGATCCACTCCGCGAAACGTGACAGTGGCGGATTCGTCACCGTGAGCGGGACGGTGAGCAATCGCGGGAGCGAGATCTTCAACGCGGACTGGCGCTCGACGGAGGTGGAACTGGTCAAGTCACGCTCGTCGCTGGCGGGTGCGTCCCTCGTCGACGAAGTGGGTAAGAAGCGCTACCTGGTACTCCGCGATACCGATGGACAGTGTCTGTGCACGACGCAGCTGTACCAAGTCAAGCCCAACGAGAGTCGGCCGGTGTTCGCACAGTTCCCGGCCCCGCCCAAGAGCGTCACGGAGGTCGACTTCCAGCTCCCGACCATGCCGTCCGTCAGCATCAAGCTCTCGGGATGAGCCCCGCCATGACGTCGACACGTACGCCTGCCCGCCATGCCGTACGGTACGGCCCGGCCCTGGCCGCCCTCGCCCTCGTCCTCACCACCCCTACGCTCACCGCTCCGGCAGCCCACGCCGACAGCGGCCCCGGCGCCCCCGCCGACACCCGGCCGCCCCTCAAGATCGACGCCGATGACCCCGACCTGCGGATGCCCGAGGGCGCCAAGCTCGCGGCCGGGCGGGTCCTGGACATCAAGTCCGTCGTTGAGACGGACGACGGCGACGAGCGGCGCGAGGACACCAACACCAAGGTGAGCTTCGCCCTCCAGGCCGAGGTGCTGTTCGGCAAGGACAGTTCGAAGCTCGGCAGCGAGGCCAACGCTCGGATCCAAGAGATCGCCGATGAGGCGAAGCGGCAGAACGCCAAGAGCGTCCGGGTCTTCGGCTTCACCGACAACCTGGGCTCCGCCGGGCACGGCCTCACCCTGTCCCGCGAGCGGGCCAACGCGGTGCAGCAGCGTCTCGCGGACCACCTGGACCCGTCGGTCTCGTACCAGATCCGCGGCTACGGCGAGCAGTATCCGATCGCGGACAACGCGACGGAGGAGGGCCGCAAGAAGAACCGCCGCGTGGAGGTCAGTTTCCCGCGCGGCGCGTAGCGGTCTGGCGTCTTGGGGGTTCGTCGCCGGGGGCGGGCCGGTGGGTGGGTTGTGCCCACCCGTTCCTCCCCCAGCTACCGCTGGGAGGTGCCCCCTCTGCGGAACGATTGCCCACAACCAGGTCACACATCCAGCCCCTCCGGGCGGTACCACCCAGCCCCTCCGGCGTTTGAGGAGCGGGGGTGTGGGGGGCGGAGCCCCCACCCGGGGTCCAGGGGCGGAGCCCCGGCGGGGGCCGGGGGCTTGCCCCCGGTTCGGGGAGGGGCGGGGTGGGGGAAGGACCGTCGCGGAGCCGTGCCGCATCATGGAGCCCGTTGCCCCACCCCGCGCGGGAGTCCCCCTGAATACCACCGTCGCCGAGATCCTCTCCGTCGTCCTCCTCCTCGCCGTACTGGCGTTCGCCGTCGCCCGCCCGCGCGGCTGGCCCGAGGCCGTCGCGGCGGTGCCCGCGGCCGCGGTCGTGGTGGGGGCCGGGGCCGTGACGCCGACCGCGGCGTGGGCGGAGACGCGGAGCCTGCTGCCCGTCGTGGGGTTCCTGGCGGCCGTGCTGCTGCTGGCACAGCTGTGCGCGGACGAGGGCGTGTTCGAGGCCGCCGGGCAGGCCGTGGCACGAGCCTGCCGGGGCAGCACGGACCGGCTGCTGGGCGGGGTGTTCGCGGTGGCCGCGGCGGTCACCGCCGTACTGAGCCTGGACGCGACGGTCGTCCTGCTCACCCCCGTGGTGTTCGCGACCGCGACCCGGCTCGGCGCCCGCTCCCGCCCCCACGTCTACGCCTGCACCCATCTGGCGAACTCCGCGTCGCTGCTGCTGCCGGTGTCCAACCTCACCAACCTCCTCGCGCTGGAGGCCAGCGGACTGTCGTTCACCCGGTTCGCCCTGGTGATGGCCCCGGCCTGGCTGGTGTCCATCGCCATCGAATTCGTCGTCTTCCGCCGCTTCTTCGCCGCGGACCTGGCCGCCGGGACGACGAAGCCGCCGCCCGCCGAGTGGCCGCGGGTGCCGGTGTTCGCGCTGACCGTGCTGGGGCTGACCCTGGCCGGATTCGTGGTGACGTCGCTGCTCGGGCTGGAGCCCGCGTGGGCCGCGGGCGCGGGGGCGCTGGTGCTCGCGGTGCGGGCGGTGGCGCGGCGGACGACGACCGTACGGGGCGTGGTGGGCGCGGCGGGCCCGCTGTTCTGCCTGTTCGTGCTCGCCCTGGGCGTCGTCGTACAGGCGGTCCTGGACAACGGCCTGGAGGCGGCGCTGTCCCGGGTGCTGCCGGTCGGCACCGGCCTGCCCACCCTGCTCGCCATCGCGGCCGTCGCCGCGGTGCTGGCGAACCTCGTCAACAACCTGCCCGCCACGCTGGCGCTGCTGCCGATCGCCGCCGAAGGCGGCCCGGGCCCGGTCCTGGCCGTGCTGATCGGGGTCAACCTGGGCCCCAACCTGACCTACGTCGGCTCCTTGGCCACGCTGCTGTGGCGGCGTATCGTCCGCCACCACGGGGCGGACGCCGACTCCGGGCTGGGCGAGTTCACCCGCCTCGGGCTGCTCACCGTGCCGACCACGCTGGTGGCGGCGACGGTGGCGCTATGGGCCATGCTGGCGACGCTGTGAGGGACTCATGATCGTGCTCGTCTGGATCACCGAGGGCACCTGGCAGTCCGCCGTGGACGCCGCCCGCGACCATCTGTCGGCCGACGCGGACGCCGAGGTCCGCCTGCTGTACGTCACCGACGACCACGTGGCGGGCGCCGCGCACGGCGCGTTCGCGGGGCTGCTGGGCCGGGGCCGCCCCGGACGGGATCCGGGCGACCGGATGGAGGAGCTGGCGGAGACCGCCGCGTCCGAGCTGCTGGACGCCGCCGCCGAGCGGCTGCACCGGCCCGTGCGGGGGCTGCACCGGCACGGCCGGGTCGAACACGAGGTGGTGCGCGAGGCGGACGGAGCGGACCTGCTCATCTGCGCCCGCGACGGGGACCGCGACCGGCTGGGGCCGCACAGTCTGGGGCCCGCGGCGCGCTTCGTCGTGGACCACGCGCCCTGCGCCGTCCTACTGGTGTGGCCCGCGGCCGCGCCCGGTATCGAGTCGCTGCCGCCACCGCCACCCTGAGGTCAGGACTCGATCCAGTTGTGCGCCTGGGCCAGCTCGATGACGCGCCGCCGCACCTGCTTGATCTGGTCGGCGGTGAGGCTGCCGCCCATGTCGACCAGCGTCTCCGTCAGCTCCTGCCGGAACTCGGCCACGGAGAGCACGTCGCACATGGTGTCGTCGCCGGAGTCCGGTGCGGGGGAGGAGCGGACGACCGGAGGCGCGGTGCGCTCCAGGATGCGGACCTCGGACGCCTTGGGGCCCTTGTCGCCGTACTCGGGGACGAACCGCACCTTCGAACCGGGCTGGAACAGGTGCTTCTCGTCCAGGAGGTCGTTCGCGTGCATGAACACGTCCTCGCCGCCGTCGTCCGGGGCGATGAAGCCGTAACCGCGAAACTC
Source organism: Streptomyces sp. NPDC021115 (assembly GCF_044333065.1). Lineage (NCBI taxonomy): Bacteria > Bacillati > Actinomycetota > Actinomycetes > Kitasatosporales > Streptomycetaceae > Streptomyces > Streptomyces sp. NPDC021115. The sequence continues at coordinate 790,307 of NZ_JBIRQF010000001.1, read as the reverse complement.
GTCGAACCGCAGAATCTTGCCCGTGATCGTCAACGTGCCACCCCTACCCCTGTACCTCTACCTCATGTACCTCATCGAACACCGAGCTCAGCGTACATAAGGCGGTGGAGCCGAAGTAGGGCCGGGGTGGACCGCGACCTGGGCCCCCCGCCGCAGGCCCCAGTGCTCCATCGCGCCCGCCTCGGCCTCCAGGACGTGGCGCGCCCGCGGCCGCGGCAGCCCGAGCCGCCCGGGGCGCAGGGTGGTGACGGCGAGCACGGTCAGCCGCCGGTCGAGATACGCGACGTCGATGGCGAAGCGCATCCGGAAGGTGTGCACCCCGCTCGCGGGGGTCAGCAGGATCGCGCCGGTCAGCCCGTCCCGGCCGAGCAGCCCGCGGGCCCGGGCGCGGTAGGAGGCGGCGATCTCCAGCGGCACGTCGAGCGGAACATCCCGTAGGACGCGGAGCGTTCCGGTGCCGTCCCGCCAGCGGCCCATGCGCGTCGTCCCCTTCATCGCCCGTCGTCCACCCCCCCAGATGAGTGTTCCACCGATGGGCTTCCAGGTGGGTCCGCCGGGCCCGCCGCTTCCGTAGGCTCGGGCCGTGCAACCGCTGCTGATCGTCCTCGCCGCCGCGTACGGCGCCGCCGCCGGGCTGCTGGTGCCGCGCCCGCTGTACCGGCTGGCCGTCGAGTCCGGGGAGCCGTGGCGCGCGGACTGCCCGCGCGGGCACGCGCTCACCGGCCCGGCCCGCGGCTGGCTGGGCCCCGCCCGCTGTCCGCGCTGCGAGGACGGCGACGGGCGGTACGGCCCGGGCCCGGCGCTGCCCGCCCTGCTCACCGCGCTGGTGTGCGCGGCGCTGTCGGCGGCCGCCGGGGCGCGTCCCGAACTGGCGGTGTGGCTGCTGCTCGCCCCGCCCGCGGTGCTGCTGGCCGGGGTGGACCGGGCGGTGAACCGGCTGCCGGACGTGCTGACCCTGCCGATGGCGGGCGCCGCGGCGGCGCTGCTCGGCGTGGCGGCGCTGCTGCCGCACAGCGCCGGGTCCTGGCCGCGGGCGCTGCTGGGCGGGGTGGTGCTGGGCGGGGCGTATCTGGTGCTGTTCCTGATCAGCCCGCGCGGCATGGGCCTGGGCGACGTCAAGCTGGCGCTGCCCCTGGGCGTGGCCCTCGGCTGGTACGGCTGGGCGGTGCTGTTCTGGGGCGGGTTCGCCGGGGTGCTGCTGGGGTCGCTGTACGCGATGGCGCTGGTCCTGGCGCGCCGGGCGGGCCGCGGAACGCCCCTGGCGTTCGGCCCGTTCATGATCCTCGGCGCGGGAGCGGGACTGGTACTGGGGGCGCTCGGCACGGGATGACGCTCCACGGCGACGACGCCGCGCGCATCCTCACCCCGCCGATGCATGGACAACCGCTCACGAAGGGTTATGGTGGAAACCCCCCCTCGGGCCGGTCCGTACTCCCCCCCACGGACCGGCCCGCTCTATTACGGGGTTGTTCGCAGGTCCTCGCGGCGCGCGGGCGGCACCCAGCCCGCACGAACCGTCACCCAACGTGACGACGGAAAGGGTCCGTCACGGCGCCCGGACATCCGTGCGGTGTCTCGATACCCCGTCCGACCGGCTCGGTTAGCCACCCCCGCCGCCCCGCAGTAGGGTGCTGCCCTTGGGGCGGACAGCCATGGCGAGCCATGCAAAGCACTGAGGGGCTGGAAGACGTGAAACTGCGCGACCTGGTGTACGGGCTCTACGCGCGCCGGGTGGAGGGCCGCCTCGACCACGACCAGGTGCCCAAGCACATCGGGGTCATCCTCGACGGCAACCGCCGCTGGGCCCGCGCCTCAGGCGGCACCACCGAGCAGGGTCACCAGGCGGGCGCCAGCAAGATCCGGGAGATGCTGGGCTGGTGCAGCGAGACGGACGTCGAGGTCGTGACGCTCTGGATGCTCTCCACCGACAACCTGGACCGCCCCGAGGAGGAGCTGAAGCCGCTCCTGACCATCATCGAGGGCGCCGTGCGCGACCTGGCGGCCGACGGCCGCTGGCGGGTGCACCACGTCGGGAACCGGGACCTGCTGCCCTCCCGCACCCAGACGGTCCTCAAGGAGGCCGAGCGGGACACGGAGCACATCGACGGGATACTGGTCAACGTCGCCGTGGGCTACGGCGGACGCCAGGAGATCGCCGACGCGGTGCGCTCGCTGCTGCTCGACCACGCCTCCAAGGGCACGTCCTTCGAGGAGCTGGCCGAGGTCGTCGACATCGACCTCATCGCCGAACACCTGTACACCCGTGGCCAGCCCGATCCGGACCTGGTGATCCGTACCAGCGGCGAGCAGCGGCTGTCGGGCTTCATGCTCTGGCAGAGTGCCCATTCGGAGTACTACTTCTGCGAAGTTTTCTGGCCCGCCTTCCGCAAGGTCGACTTCCTTCGCGCGCTGCGTGACTACGCGGCACGGCACCGCCGTTACGGCAGCTGATCCCCTTATCGCACAAAGCAGTTCACCGGCCGGGGCCGGACGTGACACCACGTCCGGCCCCGGCCGTCGTGTAGCACGCCCGTTCCACAACGTTCATGTACGGGCCGTCATATGCCGTTGCATGGCTCCGCACCTTCGAGGGAATATCCCTTCCAGGTCGACGCCCTGTTCCACTGTCCAGTCGGGCGTCGAACTGCCAGCGGACGGCATCGGGCCGTTCGCCCGGGAGGCCCTTTGCACACGGACGACTGTGCGGATCGTGCGTATGACGCGGAGGGCCGGCGCTCGGCCCGTTCCGTGGGGCCTGAGCCCGGTCCGCTCCCCGTCTACGGCGGGGACACCTCACTCCCGCGACGCCGTCGCACCCCAACCTCTCCCGAGGGGGTTCGTCCACCCGTGGTGACCAGCAAGAAACGCCGCGAGCACGACCGGCGCACCTATGTCCTCGACACCAGCGTCCTGCTTGCCGACCCAGGCGCCATGACCCGTTTCGACGAGCACGAAGTCGTGCTGCCGGTCGTCGTGGTCACGGAACTGGAGGCCAAGCGACACCATCCCGAGCTGGGGTACTTCGCCCGGCAGGCACTGCGCCTGCTGGACGAGTACCGCATCCGGTTCGGCCGTCTGGACGCTCCGATTCCGATCGGCGAACTGGGGGGCACCCTGCGCGTCGAGCTCAACCACTCCGATCCGGGAATCCTGCCCGCCGCCTTCCTGACCCACGGCGGCCGGGTGGGGGACAACGACGCGAGGATCCTCGCGGTCGCCCGGAACCTCCAGGCCGAGGGGTACGACGTCACGGTCGTCTCGAAGGATCTGCCACTGCGCATCAAGGCGTCCTCGGTGGGGCTGCTCGCCGAGGAGTACCGCGCGGAGCTGGCGATCACCGACTCCGGCTGGACCGGGATGGCGGAGCTCGCCGTCTCGGCCGAGCAGGTCGACGATCTGTTCGCCGCAGAGACCGCGTACATCCCCGAGGCGGCCGAACTTCCCGTGCACACCGGGCTGGTCCTCCAGTCCGAGCGCGGCAAGGCGCTGGGCCGGGTCACCCCGGACGGCCAGGTGCGGGTGGTGCGCGGCGACCGCGAGGCGTTCGGCATCCACGGGCGCAGCGCGGAGCAGCGCATCGCGCTGGACCTGCTGCTCGACCCCGAGGTGGGCATCCTGTCCATGGGCGGCCGGGCCGGTACGGGCAAGTCGGCGCTCGCGCTGTGCGCGGGCCTGGAGGCGGTCCTGGAGCGGCGGCAGCACCGCAAGGTGATGATCTTCCGCCCGCTGTACGCGGTGGGCGGTCAGGAGCTGGGCTATCTGCCCGGCAGCGAGGCGGAGAAGATGAGCCCCTGGGCTCAGGCGGTCTTCGACACGCTGTCCGCGGTGACCAGCTCCGAGGTCATCGAGGAGGTGGTGGAGCGCGGCATGCTGGAGGTGCTTCCGCTCACCCACATCCGCGGCCGGTCGCTGCACGACGCCTTTGTGATCGTGGACGAGGCGCAGTCGCTCGAACGGAATGTGCTGCTGACCGTTCTGTCCCGGATCGGGGCCAACTCCCGGGTCGTGCTCACCCATGACGTGGGGCAGCGCGACAACCTCCGCGTCGGGCGGTACGACGGGGTGGTGGCGGTGGTCGAGAAGCTGAAGGGCCACCCGCTCTTCGCGCACATCACCCTCAACCGCTCGGAGCGGTCGCCGATCGCGGCCCTGGTGACCGAAATGCTGGAGGACGGACGCATCTGAGCCGGTAGCGTCCGGTACGTCGGTAACGCGCCGCACGGAAAGGCCAATGAGCCTAGCTGTGCGGCGCGTTCTCGCGCGTGGATTTCCAAAAACCCTAGGGTGTAAACGGCGTGTGAGCTTTCACACCTGCCGGGGAATTGCCTCCGGGTATCCGTGTCCGGCAGTCTGTGGGTTCTGTCAGGCCTCGCATACGGCACACCAGTACCGCCAGCGGTACAGAACCACAGCAGTACCAGAACTGAAGAGAGTTCGTCGTATGCCGCCCGAGCACCTCGCGGACCTCCTGCGGGAGGACGCACCGGGCCAGTGCCTCCCGTGACCAGCCACACCCACTGAGCAGTACCGGGGACGGAACAAGGGGGGGCCAGCGCACAGGGGCACGATTGCGCCCGCGAGGTCACCTAAGCGGGCGACGCTGGAAGGAAAACCGAGTGAGCCGGATTTCGGTCCGGGGATTCGCAGTGGCCTCGGCCACCGCGGTCACCACTGTGGGCGCCGTCGTTGGTGTCGCCGCGGGTGGCGAGCAGCAGAGCTCGTCCGACCCGATCGAGGCGACCGCCGCCGACTCGACGCTCCTAGCGGACATACCCGCCGGCCAGCAGGCCGTGGCGCAGACCGCATCCCTGACGCAGCAGGCGGACGTCCAGTCCACCGCAGCCGACGCGGAGGCGAAGAAGTCCGCAGAGGAGGCGGCCCGCAAGCAGGCAGCTTCGGACGCGAAGGCCAAGAAGGCCGCCGCGGACCAGAAGGCGGCCGCCGAGAAGCTGGCCAAGGAGCGCGAGGCAAAGAAGAAGCAGGAGATCGCGAGCCGTTCGGCGTCGCGTGACTCCAGCAGCTTCCCGATCAAGGCCTCGTACACCACCGCCGAGGTTCAGGCCATGGCCCGGCAGATGATCCCGGGCGACCAGTTCCAGTGCTTCAGCAACATCGTGGACCACGAGAGCGGCTGGAACTACCAGGCCACCAACCCGTCGTCGGGTTCGTACGGTCTGGTGCAGGCGCTGCCCGCGTCCAAGATGGCCTCGGCCGGTGCCGACTGGAAGACCAACCCGGCCACTCAGATCAAGTGGGGCCTGGGCTACATGAACGACCGCTACGGCAGCCCGTGTGAGGCATGGTCGTTCTGGCAGGCCAACAACTACTACTGATCGGTCCGGGCCTCCGGCCGCTCAGTGATACAGAGCTTCGCGAAACCCCCGTCCGTCAGGTCGGGGGTTTCGCGCGTCCACAGCCGGTAACGTCATCCCGACGACCATGGGGGAACCGGGGGTAGGGAAAGCGGAATGTCCAGATTGCCAGATTGGGTCGGCAGGTTGGGGGCCGGTCTGACCCGGCTCGCCGTTCGGCTCGAACGCGAAGAGGCCGCGGCGCGCGGTGACGAGGGCGGCGGGGGAGCCGGCCGCCCGCCCGAGCCCGCCGGTGGCCCGGAGCCGTCACCGCACCGGCCGGAGCCGTCGGGCGAGGGGCGCGAGCGGTACGAGGCGGGTGAGGCGGGCGAGCCGCCTCAGCGGCCCGAGCCGGACGAGCCGCAGGAGCAGCGCGAGCCGTCCGAGGTGCCCAGCGTGCCCGCCCCGCCCGCGTACGCCCCCGCCGTGACCGCCCGGCCCGAGCCGGCCGAGGCCGTCCCGTGGGGCGTGCGCGTCGCGGCCGAGGCCGGATGGCGGCTGCTGGTGCTGGCCGGAACGCTCTATGTGCTGATGCAGGCCATCAGCTCCATCCAGCTGGTGGTGTTCTCGTTCACCATCGCCCTGCTCATCACGGCCCTGCTGGAGCCCACCGTCACCCGGCTGCGCAACGGGGGCGTCCCGCGCGGGCTCGCCACGACCATCACCTTCATCGGCGGCTTCGTCATCATGGGGCTGGTCGTCTGGTTCGTGGTGTGGCAGGTCATGGAGAACGTCGACGAACTGTCCGACAAGCTCCAGGCCGGTATCGACGATCTGCGGCGCTGGCTGCTGCACAGCCCGTTCCATGTGACGGAGAAGCAGATCAACCATGTCGCCACGAGCCTGCGCGAGGCCGTCGGCTCCAACACCGAGGAGATCACCTCGGCCGGGCTCGAAGGCGTCACGGTCGTCGTGGAGGTGCTGACCGGCATCCTGCTGACCATGTTCAGCACGCTGTTCCTGCTGTACGACGGGCCGCGGATCTGGGGCTGGACGCTGGGGCTCGTCCCCGCCGCGGCCCGGCCTGGCATGGCGGGCGCGGGGCCGCGCGCCTGGGCCACGCTGACCGCCTATGTGCGCGGCACGGTGCTGGTGGCCCTCATCGACGCGATCTTCATCGGCGTGGGGCTCTTCTTCCTCGATGTGCCCATGGCCGTGCCCCTTGCCGTCTTCATCTTCCTCTTCGCCTTCATCCCGCTGGTCGGTGCGGTGGTCTCCGGCGCGCTCGCGGTCATCGTGGCACTCGTCACCCAGGGCGTCTTCACTGCGGGGATGGTGCTGGTGGTGGTGCTGGCCGTCCAGCAGATCGAGGGCCATGTGCTGCAGCCGTTCATCCTCGGCCGCGCGGTGCGGGTCCATCCGCTCGCCGTGGTGCTCTCCGTCGCGGGCGGCTCGCTGATCGGTGGCATCGGCGGCGCGGTGGTGGCCGTGCCGCTGGTGGCGGTCGTCAACACGGCGGTCGGCTATCTGCGGGCGTACGGCAGGGAGAGCGCCCTGCGCACCGCCCCGCGCCCGCACGGCGCGACCGTCGTGTCGACCGCGCCGGTCCGGCGGCCCCCGGAGCCGCCCGAGCCGCCGGGCGAGGACGGTACGCAACTCCCGTGACCGAAAGCGAAGGGGCGCCCCACCGGATCGGTGGGGCGCCCCTTCGTCTCTGCGGCGCGGGTATCAGGCGTTGGCGGCCAGGACGCCCTCGGCGTCCAGGGTGGCGCCGACCGCCTGGAGCACTGCGGCGATCTTGAAGGCTTCCTGGACCGTCTCACGGTCCACGCCCGCCTTGCGCAGCACCTGCTCGTGCGAGTCGAGGCACATGCCGCAGCCGTTGATCGCGGAGACCGCGAGCGACCACAGCTCGAAGTCGGTCTTGTCCACGCCCGGGTTGCCGATGACGTTCATCCGCAGACCCGCGCGCAGGTTGCCGTACTCCGGGTCGGACAGCAGGTGCCGGGTCCGGTAGTACACGTTGTTCATCGCCATGACGGCGGCCGCCGACTTGGCGGCGGTGTACGCCTCGGGCGACAGGTTGGCCTTGGCCTCCGGCTCCAGCTCGCGGAGCACCTGCGGCGAGCGCGAGGCGATCGCGCAGGCCAGCACGGTGCCCCACAGCTGCTGCTGCGGAAGCTCGGAGTTGCCGATCACCGAACCGAGGTTCAGCTTCAGGTCCTTGGCGTAGTCCGGCAGCGCGGACTTCAGGGTGTCGAGTGCCATGTCAGTTCACCTCACTCGCCGGAGAGGAGCGCGACCGGGTCGAGGGTGTCCTCGCCCTTGCTCCAGTTGCACGGGCACAGCTCGTCGGTCTGCAGGGCGTCCAGAACCCGCAGGACCTCCTTGGGGTTACGGCCCACGGAACCGGCCGTCACCATGGTGAACTGGATCTCGTTGTTCTGGTCCACGATGAAGACGGCACGCTGGGCGAAGCCGTCCTCGCCCTCGATGCCCAGGTCGCGCATCAGCTCGTGCTTGGAGTCCGCCAGCATCGGGAAGGGCAGGTCACGCAGGTCGTCGTGGTCCTTGCGCCAGGCGTGGTGGACGAACTCGGAGTCGCCCGAGAAGCCCAGGATCTGGGCGTCACGGTCGGCGAACTCCTCGTTCAGCTTGCCGAAGGCCGCGATCTCGGTCGGGCACACGAAGGTGAAGTCCTTGGGCCATGCGAAAACGATCTTCCACTTGCCCTCGTAGGTCTTGTGGTTGATCTGCTCGAACTCCTGGCCCTTCTCCAGCGAGACACAGGCGGTCAGGTCGAACTCGGGGAACTTGTCACCGACAGTGAGCACGTTTCTCCTTGCAGCTTTCGCGTGGGAGGGACCCTTTGTGGGGGTTTCCCGGGGTTGGACGATCACCACCCTGGCACATCCGGCATTGATCAGTGAAATAGCTACACTCGCTGTGGTTGATTGGAGGTGGCTATCAGTGGCCGCGACAGCGACACCGGCAGGAAAGCCGCGGCAGCCGAGCTTGTCCCAGCTCAAGGCGTTCGCCGCGGTCGCCGAGCATCTGCATTTCCGGGATGCGGCGTCCGCCATCGGGATGAGCCAGCCCGCCCTCTCGGGAGCCGTGGCCGCCCTGGAGGACACGCTGGGAGTTCAGCTTCTTGAGCGTACGACGCGCAAGGTGCTGCTCAGCCCGGCGGGCGAGCGGCTGGCCGCGCGAGCACGCTCCGTGCTCGCGGAGGTCGGCGCGCTGCTGGAGGAGGCCGAGGCGGCGCGGGCGCCGTTCACCGGGGTGCTGCGGCTCGGGGTGATCCCGACCGTGGCGCCGTATCTGCTGCCGACCGTGCTGCGGCTGGTGCGCGAGCAGTATCCGCGGCTCGACCTCCAGGTGCACGAGGAGCAGACCGCGTCGCTACTGGACGGGCTCGCCCACGGGCGGCTCGACCTGCTGCTGCTCGCGGTCCCGCTCGGCGCCCCCGGGGTGGTCGAGCTGCCGCTGTTCGATGAGGACTTCGTGCTGGTCACACCGCGGGACCACTGGCTCGGCGGGCGTACGGACATACCCCGCGAGGCGCTGGGCGAGCTGGATCTGCTGCTGCTCGACGAAGGCCACTGCCTGCGCGACCAGGCCCTGGAGGTCTGCCGCGAGGCGGGCCGCACCGAGGGCGCCCCGGTGACCACGACCGCCGCCGGGCTCTCCACGCTGGTGCAACTCGTCGGCGGCGGCCTCGGGGTGACGCTGCTGCCGCGTACCGCGCTGCGCGTCGAGACCGGCCGCAACGACGGGTTGGCCACCGGCGACTTCGCCGACCCGGCCCCCACCCGCCGCATCGCCCTGGCCATGCGCGCCGGGGCCGCGCGGGCGGAGGAGTTCGAGGCCCTGGCCACCACGCTCCGCGAGGCGGCGCGGAAGCTGCCGGTGCGGGTGGTGCGCTGACGCGCCGCCGCGGCGGGGGTTCCCTCCCCGCCGCGACGGCGCGCTGTCCCGCGTAGGGGCCGTACGAGGCGTACGACCCGTAACGGAGCTACTCGGTGCGCAGGCCCTCCGGGCGCATCATGCGCCACAGCGGCGGGAGGCTGGCCAGGGTCACCAGCAGGATGACGCCCGCGCCGATGCCGGTCATCGCGGCGAGTCCGGCCCAGTCCACGACGATTGCCTGATCGACCATCTTCAGCAGCAGGACGCCCAGGCCCAGTCCGCCCGCGATCGACAGCGCGAGACCCAGCACCACCGGGACCGCGGTCTGCCACAGGACGGACCAGCTCAGCGTGGTGCGCCGGGTGCCGAAGGCGACCAGGACCGAGAGCAGCCGCTTGCGGTCCCGCAGTTGCTCCAGCGTCGTCACGATCATGCTGGCCCCGATGAGCAGCAGCGTCGCGGTGGCGCCGATGAACAGGACGTTGCGGATCGTCGCGAACTCGGACGACTGCGAGGTGCTGCGGAGCTGTACCACGTCCAGTGCCGGGCCGATTCCCGCGCTGGCGTTGCGCACGTACTCGGTGGCGTCCGGCACCTTCGGGTCCAGCCGGATCATCGCCTGGGCCTGCGCGTCCGGCAGGTCCGCGATGTCCAAGGCGCCGGGGGTGGCGAGGATGCCGCCGGCCGTGGCGCCGGTCGGATCCGTCCGGGGGTGCACCTTCTTGGCCGAACCGGGGATCGTCCACAGCTTCTTCTGGTCGGGCGAGGGCAGTCCGTCGTCGCGGAAGCTCAGATTGACCTGTGCGCCCGGCTTCACGAAGGCGTCCTCGGGGGCCACGTAACTGTCGTCGCCGTTGATGACGAACACGTCGCCGTCCCGGCAGCTGGTGATGCTGGCCACCTCGCGCAGCGCGGGGCAGTCGGCGACGGTGAGGGAGTCGGTCGGGATGTCGGCCGGGTCCTTCTTCTTGCTGCGCGCGTCGGAGACGTTGTCCAGGGTGATGCCGAGCACGCTCCGCACGCCCTTGGTCGCGCGGAGCCGCGCGAAGGCGTCGTTGGCCTGGGCGCCGTTGTCCACCTTGGCGTTCAGGATCAGCTCGGCGCGATTCGGGTCCTGGCCGGTCTCCTCGGTGTTCTGGGCCTCCACGCTCGCGAAGAGCATCTGGAGCGCGATGGCCCCGGCGACCGCCACCGTGATGCCGCTGACCGCGCGCGCCGCGGTACCGCTGCTGAGCTGGAGCCGGCGGGTGGCGAGCTGCCAGGGCACCGGGCCCTTGCCGAAGCGTTCCACCACGGCCTCGACCAGCCAGGGCAGCATCGCGGTGAGGCCGATGAGCAGCAGTACGGCACCGGCCGCGGCCTGGTACGTCTGGAGGTCGCCGCCCCTGCTGCCCGCTCCGAAGCCGCCCGCGAGCGGCGCCAGCAGCCCGACCCCGAGGACCGGCAGCGCCAGCCGCCACCACAGCCGCCGCCGCTTGGGGGTGGCGTTCCGTACGACGCCGAGCGGCTCGATGGCGATGGCGCGCAGGGCGACGAGCGTGACGGTGACGGCCGACGCGGGCACGATCAACGCGATCGCCAGCGCGAGCGGGAAGGTGGGCGTGATGTCGGAGGTGTAGAAGCTGAGGTCCCCCATCGACGCACCGCTGACGGATTCCCGCAGCAGCAGGAAGAGCGCGGCGCCGACCGCGAGTCCGAGGACCGAGCCGAAGAGCGACTCACCGGCGGCGATCCGCCGGGTCATATGGGTGTCGGCGCCGACCAGCCGCAGCGCGGCCAGCCGTCGGTCGCGCCGCTCGCCGCCGAAGCGGGCCGCGGTGGCGATGAAGATGAGCACCGGCAGCAGCAGCACCACACAGCCCACGACGACCAGCAGCACCAGCGCGGGGTCCAACTCGTCGCCGCTCTTGTCCTGGGCACCCCAGCGGTCGAGGCGGTAGTCGGAGATGACGTGGTCGAACTGCTTCTGGGTGATTCCCGCGTAGTAGCGGAGTTCGCCGGGCCCGGACAGCCCGTTGTCGCCGATCACACCGACGGTGCGGTACGGGAAGCGGTCCCGGAGCAGCTTGCCCCCGTCGGAGTCGAGCAGCTTCTTCAGCGCGGGCGAGACCCACATCTCACCTGCGGCCGGAACGCCGCTGATCCCCGGGGGATGGGGCGGGCGGTCGCCGTCGGGCGACATCACCATGCCCTGGATGTCCTCGTCGCGGAAGTCGGTGTTCGCCTGGGCGACGCGGACCGTGTCGGGTCCGGCCTTCGGCTCCTCCCCGAAGCCGAAGGCGGCCATGGCGTTGGTCCGCTCGTTGCGCGCGGAGTCCATGGTGGGCACGGAGGCGGCGAACAGCAGCAGCGTGACGCCGAGGCCGACGCCGACCGCCGTCATGATCGTCCGGGCCCAGCTCTCCCGTCCGCCGTTCACCGCGAACCGGGCGCCCATGGCGAGGTCAGCGGCCCACCGGGCGACGCTGACGCGCCGCGGCGGCTCGGGGGCGGACGGCCGGGGCGAGGGCGGTACGGCCGTCAGGGTCGCGCCGCCTTTGGCGCCGTCGCCGGTGTCGTCGTGCGGGCCGGTGGGGCCCTCGTGCGGGCCGCTCACCGGACGCCCGCCATGTCCCGCGCCTTGCCGTCGCGCACGACGACCTCGCGGTCGGAGTACGCGGCGACCCGCGCCTCATGGGTGACCAGGACGACGGCCGTACGGGTCTCCCGGGCCGCCTCGGTCAGCAGCTCCATCACCCGCTCGCCGTTGAGGGAGTCCAGCGCACCGGTCGGCTCGTCCGCGAACAGCACCCGCGGGCCGGTGACCAGCGAACGGGCGACCGCGACGCGCTGCCCCTGACCGCCGGAGACCTCGCCGGGCCGCTTGGCCGCCACATCGGCGACCTCCAGCCGGTCCATCCAGGACACCGCCCGGGCCTCGGCCTCCTTTCGCTTGACGCCGTTGAGCCGCAGCGGCAGCGCGACGTTCTCCACGCAGGTCAGCTCGGGGACGAGCTGGCCGAACTGGAAGACGAAGCCGAACTCCCCGCGGCGCAGCCTGCTGCGCTCGGCGTCCGACAGGGCGGACAGCTCGCGCCCGCTGTAGTGGACCGCGCCGGAGTCCGGCCGGACGATTCCGGCCAGGCAGTGCAGCAGGGTCGACTTGCCGGAGCCGGAGGGGCCCATGACGGCGACGACCTCGCCGGGGTGGATGGAGAAGTCCGCGCCGTCCAGCGCGGGCGTGGGGCCGTACGACTTGTGCAGGCCGTCGGCAATCAGCAGGGAACCGGCCGGAGTCATGAACGCACCGCCTTGGCGAGTGGGCTGAGGCGGGCCGCGGTGAGCTCAAGCCAGCGCAGATCGGCCTCGAGGTGGAAGAGGGCGTGGTCGCAGATGAGCTGGTCGCTGAGGTCGCCGCCGCGCTTGCGCTGGGTCAGCTCGCGCATCAGCCGCAGATGTTCCGCGCGCTGGACGTCGAGCAGATCGGCGGCGTCGCGCCCGGTGAGCAGGGCGAGGACGACCTTGGTGTAGAGGACCGACTGGAGGTAGGGCTCGGGCTTCTCGGGCTGAGCGAGCCACTGCTCCACATCGGTGATGCCCGCGTCGGTGATCGCGTAGCGCTTGCGCTCGGGACCGCCCGCGTGCTCGACGCCGTCGACCTCGACGAGGCCGTTCTTCAGGAGCCGGGACATGGTCGAGTAGACCTGCCCGTAGTGGAGCGGGCGGTCGTGCCCGAACTTCTCGTCGAAGGCGCGCTTGAGGTCGTAGCCGTGTCGTGGACCGGACTCCAGAAGTCCGAGCAGGGTGTGGCCGATTGACATGCGCAGCACTCTACACCACGCGTATACATGGCGTGTATAGCTGCGGTGCAGAGTGCGTTTTAGCTGGTCAGAGCCTTACGGTGCGGTCAGGTCCCCGATTCGCCGTCTTCGCTGCTGTCTTCGGCTGCCGCGCGCGGTGGGCGGCCGCGGCGCGGGATCGGCCGGGCCGCTCCGGGCAGTCGGCCCGCGTCCGCCAGCGCCTTGCGCAGCAGGAACTCGATCTGCGCGTTGGCGCTGCGCAGCTCCTCGCCCGCCCAGCGGGCGAGGGCGTCGTAGACCGCCGGGTCGAGCCGCAGCAGCGTCTGCTTGCGCTGCCGCCGCGGCTGCCGGCCGGCCGTTCCCTCTTCTTCTTGCTCCGTCACTGGTAGAGCGTGCCGGTGTTGAGGACGGGCTGCGGGGCGCGGTCCCCGCACAGCACCACCATCAGATTGCTGACCATCGCGGCCTTGCGCTCCTCGTCCAGCTCGACGATGTCCTCCTCGGTGATGCGGGCCAGCGCCGCCTCGACCATGCCGACCGCGCCGTCCACGATCTGCCGCCGCGCGGCGACCACGGCGCCCGCCTGCTGCCGCTGGAGCATCGCGGAGGCGATCTCCGGGGCGTACGCGAGGTGGGTGAAGCGCGACTCGATGATGCGGACCCCGGCCGCCTCGACCCGGGCGTGCAGTTCGATCGCGAGCTTCTCGGTGATCTCCTCGGCGTTGCCGCGCAGCGACAGGCCGTCCTCGTCGTGGGCGTCGTACGGGTACTCGATGGCGATGTGGCGCACGGCGGCCTCGGTCTGGGTGGCGACGAACTCCAGGAAGTCGTCCACCTCGAACATCGCCTGCGCGGTGTCCTCGACCTTCCAGACCACGACCGCGGCCAGCTCGATCGGGTTGCCGTAGGCGTCGTTGACCTTGAGCACCGCGGTCTCGTGGTTGCGCACCCGGGTGGAGATCTTCTCCCGGCTGGTCAGCGGGTTCACCCAGCGCAGCCCGTCGGTGCGGATGGTGCCGCGGTAGCGGCCGAAGAGCTGGACGACCCGGGCCTCGCCCGGCGCGACCATGTTCAGCCCGCACATCGTGATGATCGCGGTGAGGATCACCACGATCCCGGCGACGATCAGCGTGGTGGACGCGGCGCCCTTGTGTCCGGCGGCGACCGCGGCCCCGGCGAGGATCAGCCCGACCCCGGCGGCCAGCCCGACCAGGCCCAGCAGCAGGGCGAGGCCACCGCTGATGTTCTTGGCGGCCCGCTCCCGTATCTGCGGCTCGGGGATGGCCGGTATGCCGGCGGTGGGGGTGGTGGTGTCGGTGGCGGTGTCGGTCATGGGGTCCCCGTTCCTGTCGGAAGCTGTCTAGCAAAGTGATAACACATTTCCCTTCCCGTGCAACCTCCGGTGGCACTGGGCCGTCAGTTCCCGTAAAGGACGTGCTCTTTGTCACGTACGGAAAAAGCTTGATCGATGAGTATTTGCCGGTTGTAGCGGTGTTAGCTTCATGAGCTGGCTTGGGTGCGGGGGGCTGATGGACTGGAGCGGCGGGAGAGATGGGTAGAGCGGACGATCGGCGGGCGCGGCAGAAGGGCGCACGCAGGGCCAAGAAGGCCGCCAAGCAGGGGGGTATACGCCGGTTCTTCACCTGGAAGATGGTGTTGGGCTACTTCGTCGGGCTGGGTGCCCTGGGGGTCGGGGCGTTCGCCATCCTGTACTTCAGCGTGAAGGTTCCCCCGGCCAACGCTGCGGCGAAGGCGGAAGCCAACATCTACAAGTACAGCGACGGCTCGATCATGGCGAAGGAGGGCTCGGTCAACCGCGAGTCGGTGCCGCTCTCCGAGATCCCCAAGAAGGTGCAGCACACCTTCGTCGCCGCCGAGAACAAGGACTTCTACACCGACTCCGGTGTGTCCTTCTCCGGCACCGCGCGCGGCCTGATCAACACCGCCCTCGGCCGCGGCAAGCAGGGTGGCTCGACCATCACCCAGCAGTTCGTCAAGAACTACTACCTGAGCCAGGAGCAGACGGTCAGCCGCAAGCTCAAGGAGCTGGTGATCTCCCTCAAGGTGGACCAGGACAAGTCCAAGGACTACATCCTCCAGGGCTACATCAACACCAGCTACTACGGCCGCGGCGCCTACGGCATCCAGGCCGCCGCCCGCGCGTACTACAACAAGGACGCGGAGGGCCTGTCGGTTCAGCAGGGCGCCTACCTCGCGGCACTGCTCCAGGCCCCCAGCCAGTACGACTATTCAACGGCGGGTCCCAACGGCAAGAAGCTGGTCGTGGCCCGCTGGAACTACATCCTCAACAACATGGTCGAGAAGGACTGGCTGTCCAAGAGCGAGCGCGACGGGCTGAAGTTCGAGAAGCCCATCGCGCCCCGCCCCATCCCGGGGCTCGAGGGCCAGACCGGCTACGTGATCCTTGAAGCCAAGAAGGAGCTGAACAAGGCGGGGATCAGCGAGAGCGAGTTCGAGGCCGGGGGCTGGACGGTCACCCTCAACATCGACAAGAAGAAGCAGAAGGCGCTGGAGAAGGCCGTCCAGACCGAGCTGACCGACAAGCTGGACCCCAAGAAGCGCCAGGTCGACAAGGACGCCCAGGTCGGCGCGGTCTCGGTGGACCCCAAGACCGGTGGCATCGTGGCGATGTACGGCGGCGCGGGCTACACCGAGCACTACACCAACAACGCGACCCGCTCGGACTACCAGCCCGCCTCCACCTTCAAGCCGCTCATCCTGGCCTCGGCCTACGAGAACGGCTCGACGACGCAGGACGGCACACCGATCTCGGCCAAGACCCTCTACGACGGCACCAGCAGGCGGCCGGTCAAGGGCAGCGACACCGCGTTCGCCCCGCCGAACGAGGACAACAAGTCCTACGGCGCGATCAACGTCCAGAAGGCGATGAACAAGTCCGTCAACTCCGTCTTCGCTCAGATGGCGGTGGACGTGGGCCTGAGCAAGGTCAAGAACACCGCCACGGACCTCGGCATGAACGGCGACGTGAAGAACGGCTTCGACGTGCGCCCCGCGATGTCGCTGGGCGTGATGGGTGCCAGCCCCGAGCAGATGGCCGGGGTCTACGCGACCCTCGACAACCACGGCAAGAAGGTCACCCCGGCGTTCGTGAAGTCGGCCCAGAAGGGCGAGGACCAGCAGGCCGACCTGCCGGACCCGACCAACGGCCAGGCGATCAGCCGTGGCGCGGCCGACTCCGTCACCCAGGTGCTGACCGGTGTGGTCGACGACGACGACGGCACGGGCCAGGCCGTGCGCACCAAGGGCCAGGAGATGGCGGGCAAGACCGGCACCTCGGACGACAACAAGTCCGCCTGGTTCACCGGCTACACCCCGGACCTGGTCACCTCGGTCGGCATGTTCGGCGAGAGGGAGGGCAAGGGCACACAGGTCTCGCTCAAGGGCACGGCCGGCGGCGGCCGGGTCAACGGTGGTGACTTCCCGGCCAGGATCTGGTCCGCGTACATGGGCAGCACCCTGAACAGCTCGTCGACCACGAAGTTCGACCTGGACACCGAGCTGAACAACGTCGCGTCGCCCCCGCCGACGACGGAGACCGAGGAGGCGCCGACCACGACCGCGCCGCCCACGGAGGAAGAGAGCCCGACCCCGAGCGACACCCCGACGGCGGACGACTCGCCCACCGCTCCCAGCTCGCCCCCGACCCCGTCGACCCCTCCGTCCACCCCGGCCTCGCCGCCCGCGACGCTGCCCACTTCGCCGATCACCCCGCCGGGCAACGACAACGGCGGTGGCGACGGCGACCAGGGACAGAACCTGGGCTGACCGGCCCGGCCGCCCGGCCGATCCCCCTGAGCCGCCCGGCGCCTTCCTCCACGGAAGGCGCCGGGCGGCTCAGTTCGGCATCGCCAGTTCGAACCAGACGACCTTGCCCGTGGACAGCCGGGTCGCGCCCCACCGCCGCGCCATCCGGTTGACCAGGTACAGTCCGCGCCCGCCCTCGTCGGAGGGGCGGGCCTGGCGGAGCCGCGGCAGCTGCGGCACGTCGTCGCCGACCTCGCAGCGGAGCACGTCGGTGCGGAGCAGCCGCAGGGTGATGGGCCGCTCCGCGTACCGTACGGCGTTGGTCACCACCTCGCTGACCAGCAGCTCCACCGCGTCCGTCAGATCCTCCAGGTCCCAGCGGGCCAGCGCCCGGCGGGCCAGGCGGCGGGCCTGCCCCGCGGTCTGGGCCTTGGGGTCCAGGAACCAGTACGCGACGTCGCTGGGCGCGATGCCCTCGAAGCGGGCGGCGAGCAGCGCCACGTCGTCGTCGCGGTCGCCGGGGCCGAGCATGTCCAGCACCTCGTCGCACAGCGGCTCCAGCGGCGGCGGGTTGGGTCCGGTGAGCCGGGCGGTGGCGGTCAGCCGCTCGCGCAGCTGCTCGATCCCGGTCCACACGTCGCGCATCCGCGACTCGACCAGGCCGTCGGTGTAGAGCATGAGGGTGGCCCCGGCGGGCGCGTCCAGCTCGACCGCCTCGAAGTCGACGCCGCCGACCCCGATCGGCGCGCCCGGCGGCACCCGCAGCACCTCGGCGCGGCCGCCGCGGTGCAGCAGCAGGGGCGGCGGATGGCCCGCGTTGGCGACGACGATGCGGTGCGCGACCGGGTCGTAGACCGCGTACAGGCAGGTGGCCATGCGGTCGGTGCCGAGCCGCTGGGCCTGCTCGTCGAGGTGGTGCAGCACCTCCTGCGGCGGCAGGTCGAGCCCGGCCAGGGTCTGCGCGGTGGTGCGCAGCTGGCCCATGATCGCGGCCGAGGTCATGGAGTGGCCCATGACGTCGCCGACCACCAGCGCCACCCGGTTGCCGGGCAGCGGGATCGCGTCGTACCAGTCGCCGCCGACCCGCGCGGTCTCGGCCGCGGGCAGATAGCGGCTGGCCAGCCGGACGCCGGTGGGCTGGGGCAGCGAGTCCGGCAGCATGGTGCGCTGGAGCTCGTCCGCGATGTAGACCTCGCGCCCGTACAGCACCGCCTTGTCCA
This sequence comes from Streptomyces sp. NPDC021115, assembly GCF_044333065.1. Classification (NCBI taxonomy): domain Bacteria; kingdom Bacillati; phylum Actinomycetota; class Actinomycetes; order Kitasatosporales; family Streptomycetaceae; genus Streptomyces; species Streptomyces sp. NPDC021115. The sequence continues at coordinate 772,322 of NZ_JBIRQF010000001.1, read as the reverse complement.
CGCCGAGCGCGGTGTGGGTGGCGAGCTGCGCGGCGACCAGCAGATCGTCCGGTTCGAACGGCGGCCGGTCAGGGCGGCGTACGAAGACGGCCGCGCCGATGACCCGGCGGCGGCCGCGCAGCGGGGCCAGCACGGTGCGCTGACCGGTCGCCACCGTCGGCCCGTCGCCGAGGAGTTCGGGCAGCGCGGCGCGGGCGGCCTGCGAGTCGCCGAACACCGGCCGCACCCCGCGCAGCACCTCGGCCAGCGGACCGCCCGCCTCCACCTCGCACAGCTCGGCCGCGGGGCCGCCGCCCACGGCGGGCGCCAGGTCGGGCTGCGAGGACATCAGCGGCAGCCGTCCGCTCTCGGTGTCCGGGTCCAGCGGGATCCGGTCGGTGCGGCGCAGCCGCAGCACGACCGGGCCGACCGGGCGCTCGTCGCCGACCGGCAGCGGATCGCGCAGATAGACCAGGATCGCGTCGGCGAAGGTGGGCACGGTGGCCCGGCACAGGCCGAGCACGATCTCGTCGAGGTCGATGCCGCGCGCGATGCGCCGCGTCGCCGCCCCGACGAACCGCAGCCGGTCCCCGCTGCGGTCCCGCAGCGCGGCGGAGCCGTCGGCGCCGGGCGCGTTCGAGGGCGGTACGGCGGGCATCCCGCCCTCCGGCGTGGTGTACCCGACCTCACTGGCGGCCGCGACGTCGTCAGACGCCGTGGCCTCGCCCGCGGGCGCGTCCGGCCGCGCCGGGGCCGGGTGTTCGCCCGCCGCGGTGCTGGGGGCGTCGTCCCGGGCCCCGGGTCGGCGCGCCGCGCCTCTGGCGGCATTGCGGTCCGCGTCCCACACAGGCTCGCCCTCCGGTGTGCCGTGCTCCGGCTGCTCGCTGTGCGCCGTGGTCCTGGCCTTCGTCCCGCCACCGGCGCGCTGTGCCCCTGTGCCGCCGCGCGGCGCGGCCTTCGCCGCACGGCCGCCGCGGCGCTGTGGCCGTGTTTCCCCTTCGGCCAGGGCTCCGTCCGGCTCCGGGGCCGGGGCGTCGCCTGGGCCTGCGGAGGCCGCCGGGCCGTCCGCGGGGAAGGCGGGACGTGGCCGGCCGCCGCCCGGCTCCTGACCGGGGGCGGCCGTCTGCCGCACGGCGGTCCGCGGGTCCGGGACCGCGCCGTGTGCGTCCTCGGGCGCGCCCGAGGCGGCGGCAGGGGTGGCAGCCTGTCGCCTGTTGTGGGAGGTGGGGTGCTCCGTCACGCGTGGGTTTCCATCCGTCCGGGGCCGTGCGCCCCCGTCTCGTCGGGGGCGCACCGAGTGTCAGGCACGTCGTCGGCAGTTCAGATAGAGCTGGATCTCGGGTGGTACGTCCGTGCTGGCCGGGGCGTACGCGTGCGAGTCCTCCCCGACGATCTCGAAGCCCGCATCCGTCACGACCTGTCGAAGTTCGTCCCGCAGATAACCCGATACCCGGACCGAGTTGCCGAGGAACGGAATGGCGAAGTCGTCGACGTCCGCCTCGACCATGGCGAGTCCCAGCAGTCCGCCGGGTCTCAGCACGCCGTGCAGGGCGCGCAGCGCGTACGGGATCTCCGGGCGGGGCAGCAGCAGCAGCGCGAAGTACGCGGCGATACCGTCGAACGGGCCGAGTTCCCGGGAGCCCCCGGGGCCGTACCGGCCGCCGATCCTCAGGTCGACGATGTCCACCTGGCAGAAGTCGGCGCCCGGCACATTGTCCCGGGCCAGCTTCAGCATCCCCGGGGAGATGTCGATGCCGGTCACCCGGTGTCCGGCATCGGTCAGCTGACGGGCCGTGGGCAGCCCCGTACCGCAGCCGACGTCGAGCACGCGGGACCCGGGCGGCAGTGTGTCGGCCAGCCATTGGCCCGCCGTGACCTGGCCTTCCTTATGGGGGAAGGCGTCGTCGTAGCGGTCCCCGATGGCGTCGAACGCCTCCGCCTGACCGCTGCGGTCGAGCGCCAGGCGGTCGAAGTCCTCGTAGCCCGCGTAGCCGTCGCCGTAGTCGTCCTCACCGCTCACGACTCCCGCCCCTCCTGTGACATTGCGTCAGATCGTGCGCATCGTCCGTGAGTTGCGCCTATGTCTTGTTTCCCGCATGTGCAGTGTTCCGGACGACGATCCTACGTTTGAAACACGGGGACACAGCAAGAGGTTCAGGACCTCGAGTGCGCCGACGTGCGCCCCCTGCGGCCGGTGTCCCCGCGATCCCAGTCCGCCGGGAGGACGGGGACCGTCCACGACGGGTCCGGACGCCACTCCTCCCACCCCTCCCGGAACGGCGCGCCCCAGGACTCGATTACCCGCACGGCGGCCCGGCCCGCCGCCCGTACCCGCTCGGCCTGCTCATCGGGCATCAGACCGGCCCGCTGCGCCTGCGCGAACTCGTCCTCGTCCTTCCATTCCCAGCTGCGGTCCGGGTAGACCGCGATGTCCAGGAAGTGGTCCTCGGAGTCCACCCCGCCGCTCCAGCGGGCCAGCGGCTCCTCCAGGTTCACGTACCAGTTCTTGAACCGCCAGTCGCGCTCCCAGAACAGCCACACCGACCAGGGCTCGCCCGGCCGGGCCAGCTTGAGCACCCCGGTGCCGAACCACTGCGACAGCGCGGTGGTGCGCGGCTTGGTGTAGCGCGTGGACAGCGGCTCGCGGTGCACTTGCGTACCGTCCGCGAGCTGCGGTTTCACACACGCCGTACCGGGCGCCAGCCAGACGGCCAGCAGCTCCGGGGTGTCCCGGACGACGGTCACCGGACGGCAGATGTGGATGGCGTCGGAGGCATTGGCGCGATAACGCCAGAGGATGTGGTCCCCCGGCGCCCATCGGGCGCCGCCCGCCATGCCCGTCGTCTCCACGATGTCCGCTGTCATGAGCAGATCTTAGGTGCGACGGGGCCGCCGTGCCGTGACCTATGCCGCACGCACAGTACAACAGGGGCTTACGGATGCGTCATGCGCAGCACGTCCAGCGCCTCGTCCAGCTGCTCCCGGGTCAGCAGACCGCGCTCCACATAGCCCGACTCCAGCACCACCTCGCGGATGGTCTTCCGCTCGGCCAGGGACTTCTTGGCGACCTTCGCCGCCTCCTCGTAGCCGAGGTAGCGGTTGAGCGGGGTGACGACGGACGGGGAGGACTCCGCGTACTCCCTGGCCCGCTCCGCGTTCGCGGTGATCCCGTCGATCGTACGGTCCGCCAGCAGCCGGGAGGCGCTGGTCAGCAGGCGGATCGACTCCAGCAGATTCTTGGCGATCACCGGGAGCATCACGTTCAGCTCGAAGTTCCCGGCGGCCCCGGCCGTGGCGACGGTCGTGTCGTTGCCGGTGACCTGGGCCGCGACCATCAGGACGGCCTCGGGGATCACCGGGTTCACCTTCCCCGGCATGATCGACGAACCGGGCTGGAGGTCGGGCAGCGCGATCTCAGCGAGGCCGGTGCGCGGGCCGGACGCCATCCAGCGCAGATCGTTGGCGATCTTGGTGAGGCCGACCGCGATGGTCCGCAGCTGACCGGACGTCTCCACCAGCCCGTCCCGCGCACCCTGCGCCTCGAAGTGGTTCCGGGCCTCGGTCAGCGGCAGCCCGGTGGCCCGGGCCAGCTCGGCGATGACCGCGGCCGGGAACCCGGGCGGGGTGTTGATGCCGGTGCCCACGGCGGTGCCGCCCAGTGGCAGTTCCGCCAGCCGGGGGAGCGCGGCGCGCAGCCGCTCCACCCCGTACCGCACCTGCGCCGCGTAGCCGCCGAACTCCTGGCCCAGCGTCACGGGCGTGGCGTCCATCAGATGGGTGCGCCCCGCCTTGACCACCTCGGCGAACTCCTCCGCCTTGCGCTCCAGCGCCTCCGCCAGGTGGTCCAGCGCCGGGATCAGGTCGGCGGTGACGGCGGCGGTGGCGGCGACGTGGATGGAGGACGGGAAGACGTCGTTGGACGACTGGCTGGCGTTCACATGGTCGTTGGGGTGCACAGGGCGGCCCAGCCGTTCGCTCGCGAGCGTGGCCAGCACCTCGTTGGTGTTCATGTTGGACGAGGTGCCGGAGCCGGTCTGGAAGACGTCCACCGGGAAGTGGTCGTCCCAGCGGCCCTCGGCGACCTCGGCGGCCGCCTCCGCGATCGCCGCCGCCAGGTCCTCCTCCACCACGCCCAGCTCGGCGTTGACCACGGCCGCCGCGGCCTTGATCCGGGCCAGCGCCTCGATGTGGGCCCGCTCCAGGCGCTGCCCGCTGATGGGGAAGTTCTCCACCGCGCGCTGGGTCTGTGCCCGCCACTTGGCGTGCGCGGGCACCTTCACCTCACCCATGGAGTCGTGCTCGGTCCGGTAGCTCTCTTCGGTCATCAGGACACCTCCATGCAGCACAGCGCTGCCCTGCCACGCCGTCTTCCCGCACCGCCGGGGACACGGCGGTGAGGTGGGTCACCGTACGGCCTCCGGCGTGCGCGGGGCCTCCACCTCGCCGGTGCGCTTGAGCTTCTGCCAGGGCAGCAGGGCGCCGGTGGCCGCCGTCACGCACGAGTGCAGCAGCACCAGATACATCAGCTGGCGGTAGACGATCTGCTGAAGCGGCAGTACGGCCAGCGCCCGGTACCGCTCACCGTCCAGCCGGAAGGCGTACGCCGCGCCCAGCAGCTGCGCCAGCAGCAGCGCGCCCCACGCGGCGAGCGACCGCACCGGGTCCACGAAGATCACCCCGTACAGCGTGAACAGGTCGATCAGCGGCGCGAACAGCGGCGTGACGATCTGGAAGAGCACCACCAGCGGCAGCCCCACCCGGCCGAACCGCCCCGACGGACCCCGGTCGATCAGCGAGCGGCGGTGCTTCCACAGCGCCTGCATCGTGCCGTAGCTCCAGCGGTAGCGCTGCTTCCACAGCTGGCCCAGGGTGCCCGGCGCCTCGGTCCAGGCGCGGGCGTGCTCCTGGTACACCACCTGCCACCCGGCCCGGTGCAGCGCGATGGTGATGTCGGTGTCCTCGGCCAGGGTGTCGGCGCTCATGCCCCCGGCGTCCAGCAGCGCGCGGCGGCGGAAGGCGCCGATCGCGCCGGGGATGGTCGGCATGCAGCGCAGCAGGTCGTACATGCGCCGGTCGAGGTTGAAGCCCATCACGTACTCGATGTGCTGCCAGGCGCCGATCAGCCGACGGCGGTTGCCGACCTTGGCGTTGCCCGCGACCGCGCCGACCCGGGAGTCGGCGAAGGGGCGGACCAGCTCGCGGACGGTGGTGGGCTCGAAGACGGTGTCGCCGTCCATCATCACGATCAGCTCGTGGCGGGCGGCGGCGATGCCGTTGTTGAGCGCGGCGGGCTTGCCCGCGTTCGGCTGGCGCAGCACCCGGACGTGTCGCAGCCCCAGCGCCTCCACGATCTCCGCGGTGCCGTCTGTCGAGCCGTCGTCCACGACCAGGATCTCGATCGGATGGGTGGAGGCGGCCAGCGAGTCGAGGGTGTGGGCGATGCACTCCTTCTCGTTGTACGCGGGCACCACGACGCTCACCGGCGCGGTCACTTCCTGCACCAGGGTGTAGCGGCGCCGGTTCCGGGAGCGGCGGTGCCACCAGGCAAGCCCCACCATCAGCAGCAGCCGCCCGCACACCGCGAGACCCACGACCCCCAGCATCCCGATGAGCACCGGCAGCGCGTGCTGGGTGGCCTGCGCGGCCCAGATCAGCGTCCGGCCCTCCCACACCCGCACGGCGGGGGCCGGATGGTTGGCGCTCTGGGCGTCGAGCGCGCCGGTGATGGTGGTGAACGAGTAGCCGCGCGCCGCCATCCGGTCGATGTAGCGGCCCAGGGCCGCAACGGTCCGTGCCCGGTTGCCGCCCGCGTCATGGAAGAGCACGGACGCGCCCTTCGTGCCGCGGGGCGTGGCGTTCTGGACGATCTCCTTGACCGGCGGCCGCCGCCAGTCCTCGCTGTCGGTGTCCACGAACGCGCTGACGTACCCCTTGGCGCCCACGTGCTGCTGCACCGGCCAGGTGCGGTCGTCGAGCGCGGACACCTCCGAGGCGTACGGCGCGCGGAACAGCGAGCTGGTGACGCCCGCCGCGCCCGCCAGGGCCAGCTGCGACTGGGCCAGTTCGCGGTTCAACCGCTGCTTGTCCTGGTAGGACAGGTCGACATGGGAGAAGGTGTGCACGCCGATCTCATGTCCGGCGGCCACCATCCGGCGCACCAGGCCCGGGTGACGGACCACCATCTGCCCCAGCACGAAGAACGTCCCCGGCACGCGGTGCTCGCGCAGCACGGCCAGGATCTCCGGGGTCCAGCGCGGGTCGGGGCCGTCGTCGAAGGTCAGCGCGATGGTCTTGTCGGGAATGGAGTGCTCGGTCGCCCGCCCCTTCCGGTCGAAGGTGAGGACCGGCCCGCCGTCGCGCAGCCGCTCGGGGACGCTGCGGTACGAATGCGCCGCGTGCACCCGGGCGTCGTTGCCGATCTCGGCGTACAGATAGCCGTCCAGCAGCAGGGCGCAGACCAGCGCGAGCAGCGTGGCCAGCGCGAAGGCGATCCGGGTGGGGGTGCGCAGCCGAAGGCGCCCCCGGAGGCGCTTGCGTGGCTTCGGTGTTCTGCTTCCGGGTCTCGGGAGTCCGCGGCCGCGTGGCCGCGGCAGGTTCAGCGGTCTGCCGCCGCTCATGAGGCCCGGCCGCGGAACGGCGCGAGCGACGACCAGTCGATCCCGCCGGGCGCGGCCGGTCCCCACACCGGGGGCTCGGGGTCGTTCACCGGGGGCTTGGCCTGGCCCGGGCCGGGGCTCAGGGGGCGCGCGGGGCCCGGTTCGGCGGGCTTCGCGGGGCCGGCGGCCGGGGGCTTCTTCACCGGGCCGGGCGCCGGGTCCACCGGCTTCCGCGGCGGCTTGTGGGGCGCCGGACGCGCGGGTGACGAGGCGGACTTGTGGGACCGCGGGTGCTGCGGCGCGTGGCCGGTCCTGTGGTGCGCGGACCGCCGGTGCCGCGGGGCGTGGTGCTTGGCCGGACGGCGGTGGGAGCGCGTGGCGTGCGTGGCGCGCCTCGGCCGCGCGTCGCGCGCCGCGGACGCGCGGTGCGGCTGGGGCGGCGCCGGGCGGGCGAGCGCGGTGGGTCTGCGGGCGCTCGCGGGGCGTACGTCAGCGGGGGAGTGCGGACGGGGGCCGTCCGGATGGTCCTGGTCGTACCGGCCGTACGGGGCGTACCGGCCGTACGGGGCGTGCTGGCCGTACGGGTCGTGCTGGCCGTACCCTCCGTCAGACAGGTGCTCATGTGCTGCGGACGGCCCGCCGGAATGCCCCTCCGGTGCGCCCTTCGGCTCCCGGCCGAACGCCTCGGTGGTGACGGGGTGCCCCGGGATCAGCATCTCGGGAGCGATGGCCGTACCGCCCGCGAAGCCCAGCCCGAGGACGGCCGAATAGCCGAAGCAGACGGCCCCCGCGAGCGCTCCCGCGTGCCGCACCAGCCTGCGGCGGCGCCCGGAGAGGTCCACGAACACGGGCCCCTTCCTGGCCACGTCGGAGCGGACGGGACGCGAGAGCGCACGCTCGGCCACATCTGACTGAGGATCCATGGGGCAGAGGCTAGTCCAGGAAATACGACATACAACCTATGTGTCAAACATGCGGTGTGTCATAGTTCATGACTTTCGATGGGATATGCGAGGTTGGCGGGGAGGTCGGGCCGGGGCCAGCCCTCCGGTCCTCGTCGAGCGGAAGGAAGAGCGCGTGCGATTGAGGGCCAGCCCCCGCATGAGCGGAATCGCCATGGCCGGAGCCGTGCTCTGCGCCACCGTCGCCGTCTGGGCGGGCAGCGAGGAGCCGACCGTGACGCACCACGCGGCCTCGCACGCCGCGGCCCCCCGCCCGTCGCCGCCCCCCGTCGCCTTCGTGCCGTACGTGAGCGCCTGGGCCGGATCGCGTTACGACATGCCCGCCGCGGTGGCGCGCGGCGTCAATGAATTCACCCTGGGCTTCGTCGTATCGGGAGACGGCTGCGCCCCGGCCTGGGACAGCGGCATCCCGTTCGACGACCAGTCGCTGACGTCCCGTATCGAGGCCACCCGGCGGGCCGGTGGCGACGTACGGATCTCCTTCGGCGGCGCCGACGGCACGGAACTGGCCACGGCCTGCGAGGACACCTCGCAACTCGTCGCCGCGTACACGGAGGTGATCGAGCGCTACGGGATCCTCCGGGTCGACTTCGACATCGAGGGCGACGCCCTCGCCGACGCCGCCGCCACCGCCCGCCGGGCCCAGGCCATCGCCCTGGTCCAGCGCGCCCACAAGGGGTTGAACGTCTCCTTCACGCTGCCCGCCATGCCCGACGGGCTGACGCCAGGGGCCCTCGCCCAGCTCACCGCGGCCCGGCAGCAGGGCGTCACCGTCTCGTCGGTCAACGTCATGGCGATGAACTACAGCGGCGACCACACGGGGAACATGGGCCGTTACGCCGTCCAGGCGGCCACCGCCGCCCAGGAGAAGGTCCGCCGGGTGCTCGGGCTGTCCGACGCCGCCGCGTGGAAGACCCTCGCCGTGACCCCGATGATCGGGGTCAACGACGTGACCGGCGAGGTCTTCACGCTGGAGGACGCCGCCGGACTCGCCCGCTTCGCGGCCCGCAAGGGCATCGGGCGGCTGTCGATGTGGTCGGCGGAACGGGACCGCCCGTGCACGCCGCGGGACACCGCCGCCGAGAACGGCGGCGACGAGGGCAGCGGGGACGACGGCAGCGGCGACACCGGCGCCGCGGCCCCCGAGTCCCCGGCCACCGCCCCCAGCATCTCGTGCAGCGGCATCCAGCAGCGCCCGGGCGCCTTCGAAGCGGCCCTGTCCGGCTGACAGCCGACGGCCCCGGCCCGCCCGTTGCGAACGGGCGGGCCGGGGCCGTCAGAAGCGCCGTAGGGTCACGCGCCGGGCCGGACCGGGATGCTGCTCACGAACGGCTGGGCCGGGCCGGGATCGGTGAAGAAGTCGTTCCCCTTGTCGTCCACCACGATGAACGCCGGGAAGTCCTCCACCTCGATCTTCCAGACCGCCTCCATGCCCAGCTCCTCGTACTCCAGGACCTCGACCTTCTTGATGCAGTCCTGCGCGAGCCGCGCCGCCGGGCCGCCGATCGAGCCCAGGTAGAAGCCGCCGTACGCGTCGCACGCCTGGGTGACCTGCTTGGAGCGGTTGCCCTTGGCCAGCATCACCATCGAGCCGCCCGCCGCCTGGAACTGCTCGACGTACGCGTCCATCCGGCCCGCCGTCGTCGGGCCGAACGAGCCGGAGGCGTAGCCCTCGGGCGTCTTGGCCGGCCCCGCGTAGTAGACGGCGTGATCGCGCAGGTACTGCGGCATCTCCTCGCCCGCGTCCAGCCGCTCCTTGATCTTCGCGTGCGCGATGTCGCGGGCGACGACCAGCGGGCCGGTGAGGGAGAGCCGCGTCTTGACCGGGTGCTTGGTCAGCTCGGCCCGGATCTCGTCCATCGGCCGGTTCAGGTCGATCCGTACGACGTCGCTCTCGTCCAGGTGCTCGTCCGTCGTCTCGGGGAGGAAGCGCGCCGGGTCGGTCTCCAGCTGCTCCAGGAAGACGCCCTCCGGGGTGATCTTCGCGAGCGCCTGGCGGTCGGCCGAGCAGGAGACGGCGATGGCGACCGGGCAGGACGCGCCGTGCCGCGGCAGCCGGACGACCCGTACGTCGTGGCAGAAGTACTTGCCGCCGAACTGCGCGCCGATCCCGATCTTCTGCGTCAGCTCGAAGACCTTCTCCTCCAGCTCCTTGTCCCGGAAGCCGTGACCGGTCGGGGAGCCCTCGGCGGGCAGCTCGTCCAGGTAGTGCGCGGAGGCGTACTTCGCGGTCTTCAGCGCGTACTCGGCGCTGGTGCCGCCGACCACGATCGCCAGGTGGTACGGCGGGCAGGCGGAGGTGCCGAGCGAGCGGATCTTCTCCTCCAGGAACTTCATCATCGATGCCTCGTTCAGCACCGCCTTCGTCTCCTGGTAGAGGAAGGACTTGTTCGCCGAGCCGCCGCCCTTGGCCATGAAGAGGAACTTGTAGGCGTCGCCGTCGGTCGCGTACAGCTCGATCTGCGCGGGCAGGTTGGAGCCGGTGTTCTTCTCGTCCCACATGGTCAGCGGTGCCATCTGGGAGTAGCGCAGGTTGAGCTTGGTGTACGCGTCGTAGACGCCGCGCGACAGGGCCTCCTCGTCGCCGCCTTGCGTCAGCACGTTCTGGCCGCGCTTGCCCATGACGATGGCGGTGCCGGTGTCCTGGCACATCGGGAGCACCCCGGCCGCCGCGATGTTGGCGTTCTTCAGCAGGTCCAGCGCCACGAAGCGGTCGTTCGGGCTGGCCTCGGGGTCGTCGAGGATGCGGCGCAGCTGGGCGAGGTGATCGGGGCGCAGGTAGTGCGAAATGTCGTGCATCGCCTCGGCCGCGAGCGTGCGCAGCGCCTCCGGCTCGACCTTGAGGAAGGTGCGCCCGTCGGCCTCGAAGGTGCTCACGCCCTCGGAGGTCACCAGACGGTACGTCGTCCGGTCTTCTCCCAGGGGCAGCAGGTCCGAATAGGCGAACGCCGGGTGGGCTGGGTGGGAAGCGGCGGGCATCGCGGCCATTCCTTACTCGACGGGGGCTACGGCTGACTTCGTCGACAGCGCGTGCATAAGCGTAGAACGGGGTGGGGGTGCGGCGGCTTGTGAGGTAAGGCTCAGTGGAGCCCGCCGCGTATCGGGGTCGTCGTATATCGCGTACCGCACCCCTAGTCGCGATCTATCGCGAGTGGGTACGCTGACGGACGTGGATGAGCAGCAGTCGCAGCAGCCGGTCCCCCTGACCAAAACCGCCCCCGCCCCGGCAATGGCCCCGGCAAGGGCGTCGGCGCCCGTCACGGCGGCGGAGATCCGCGCGTCCGACGCGGACCGCGACCGGATCGCGGACATCCTGCGGGAGGCCCTCGCCGAGGGGCGGCTGGAACCGGAGGAGCACGCCGAGCGGATCGACGCGGTCTACCGCGCCAAGACCCGCGGCGAGCTGGAGCCCCTGGTCCGGGACGTGCCCGCGGGCCCGGCCCGCACCGCGGCGGGGCTGTCATCCGCTGCGGCGGCGTCCGGCCCCGCGGGCAGCCCGGAGAACCTGATCGCGATCTTCGGCGGTGCCGTGCGCAAGGGCCGCTGGCGGCCCCGCCGCCGTACCCACGCCTTCGCGGTCTTCGGCGGCGTCGAGATCGACCTCACCGAGGCGGTCTTCGAGCAGCGGGAGATCGTCATCCAGGCGTGGGCCGTGTTCGGCGGGGTGGAGATCAGGGTCCCGGAGAACGTCTCGCTGCACGGTTCGGGCTCCGGCGTATTCGGCGGCGTGGACATCGCGGAACACGAGGCTCCGGACCCCGAAGCGCCGGTGATCCAGGTCAGCGGATTCGCGCTCTTCGGCGGGATCGACGCCAAGCCGAAGCGCGGGAAACGTGTGAAGAACCTGAGGTCATAAGGGCTGAACAGCCGCTGTGCATACGGAATTTCCGGGCGGGACAACCGTGTGCATAAGCGTGCGCACAGCGGGTAAGGCTTGGTGCATCGTCTCTCGTACGGCTGATGGGGGTGCACAGGGGGCCGTGCGGCGGGAGACGGGCAAGGGTGAATACCGGAGCCGTCGTCAGGAGTAGACCGTGCTGCAACCGCATCAGCCCCTGCTGGACGCCGCCGTGCCCCCGCAGCGCAGCCCAGCGCGGGAACAGGCAGGCCCCTGGCACTCGGAGGCGGTGTGCCGCCGGGATGAGGCCGGGCTGTTCTTCGCCCCCTCCAAGGAGCCCACGGCTGCGAGGCTGTCGCGGGAAGAGGCCGCCAAGCGCGTCTGTGCGCGCTGCCCGGTCATGGTCGAGTGCCGGGAGCACGCGCTGCTCCAGCCCGAGCCGTACGGGGTGTGGGGAGGGCTGACCGCGGCCGAGCGCCGCGTGGTGCTGGCCCGCCGTCGCCGCCGAGAGGCGGAGCTCCAGCGCGCCGTGCGCGTCGCCGCCGCCGGGTGAACTCTTCGGGTCACGGGCCGGCCCCGCCGGGTGGCGGAGTCCGGCCCGTGCCGTGCGTACGCTCCGGGGCGCGCGATATAGCGCGGGCCGCTGGCGCGCGCCGCTAGCGCGGGCGCTCGAAGTCGACCGAGGCGTAGGCGCGCAGCTTGGACAGCCGGTGGGTGGAGTCGATCTGCCGGATCGTCCCCGACTTCGACCGCATCACCAGCGACTGGGTGGTGGCGGTCTCCGCGCGGTACCGCACCCCGCGCAGCAGATCGCCGTCGGTGATGCCGGTGGCGACGAAGAACACATTGTCGCCGCTGACCAGGTCGTCGGTCTGGAGGACCTGGTCGAGGTCATGGCCCGCGTCGACGGCCCGCTGCCGCTCCTCGTCGTCCTTCGGCCACAGCTTGGCCTGGATCGTGCCGCCGAGGCACTTGATCGCACAGGCCGCGATGATGCCCTCCGGGGTGCCGCCGACGCCCAGCAGCAGATCGGCGCCGGTGCCCTCGCGCACCGCCATGATCGCACCGGCCACGTCGCCGTCGGAGATGAACTTGATCCGGGCGCCCGCCTCCCGGATCTCCTTGACCAGCCCCTCGTGGCGGGGGCGGTCCAGCACCACCACGGTGACGTCCTCGGGGCTGGACTTCTTCGCCTTCGCGATCCGCCGGATGTTCACCCCGGGCGGCGCGGTGATGTCGACGAACTCGGCGGCCTCGGGGCCGGTGACCAGCTTGTCCATGTAGAACACGGCCGACGGGTCGAACATGGTGCCCCGCTCGGCGACGGCGAGCACGGAGACGGCGTTGGCCATGCCCTTGGCGGTCAGCGTGGTGCCGTCCACCGGGTCCACGGCCACGTCGCACTCCGGGCCGGTCCCGTCGCCGACGCGCTCTCCGTTGAAGAGCATCGGCGCCTCGTCCTTCTCGCCCTCGCCGATGACGACGACGCCGTTCATCGAGACGGTGTGGACGAGGGAACGCATGGCCTTCACGGCGGCGCCGTCCGCGCCGTTCTTGTCACCGCGGCCGACCCAGCGGCCGGAGGCCATGGCGCCCGCCTCGGTGACCCTGACCAGCTCGAGGGCGAGGTTGCGGTCGGGAGCCGCGGGACTGACCTCGAGCTGGGACGGCAGATGATGCTCGGTCATCGGAGCGCACCTTTCTGTACGGCGACGAACCGGAAAAAGTGAGGGTGCTCATGACCTTATCCGCTCATTGCGAAGGTGAGCAGGGGACCCCACGCATGAGCACGGCCCTGTCACGGCCCTGTTGCCGGGTCTCGCGAGGCCATGAGGGACGATGGGGGCGTGGCAGGTATGCGTGGCAAAGAGACGGTGCGGGACATGGTCCTGTCGCTGACGGTGATTGGTGTCGTCGCGGCGGCCATCTACGTCTTCGGCATTCCGCACGACGACAGTGACAAGGGCAAGGGCGTCAGGACGGTCGACTACCGGGTGGAGGTGGACACCGCCCGGCGCGCGGCGCCGTACCCGGTCGCCGCCCCCGAGAAGGGCAGCCTCCCCGAGGGCTGGCGCGCGACCTCGGTGACGTACCAGCCCGGGGCCACCGAGGACAAGGGCGCGGCCTGGCATCTGGGCTTCCTCGACCAGCACGAGGAGTACATCGCGATCGAGCAGAGCGACGGCAAGCCCGTCCCCTTCATCGACGAGGTCACCCAGCAGGCGCGGGAGACGAAGGCCAAGGAGAAGATCGGCGGCCATGAGTGGGTGCGTTACGAGGGCGACAAGTACGACGCCCTGGTGCGCCGTGAACCGGGTGTGACGACGGTCGTCACCGGCACCGCCTCGTACGGGCAGCTCGCGAAGATGGCCGCGGCGCTCAAGACCGAGAAGGCGGCCGACAAGGGCTGACCGGACAGCAGGGCGCCCCTACGGCTCACGAGCCGTAGGGGCGCCCTGCTGTCCGGTGTCCGGTCCCGGGACGCATCAGACGGTGGTGACGACCTGCCCGTAGTCCAGACGCGGGCTGCGCGGCTTCGAGGCGCCCTCGCCCGGCTTGCCGATGTTGACGACCATCAGCGGGGTGTGGTCGTCGTCCAGGAACTCCTTCTGCACCCCGGCCGGGTCGTAACCGGTCATCGGACCGGCGGCCAGACCGGCGGCGCGGACGCCCACGATGAAGTAACCGGCCTGCAGCGAGGCATTGAGCGCGGCGGCCTGCTCACGGGTGCCGCGCTCGCTGAAGAAGATGTCCTTGATCTGCGGAGCGTGCGGGAAGAGCGCGGGCAGCTCCTCGTGGAACTCGTTGTCCGCGGCGAGGATCGCGACCAGCGGCGCGGAGGCCGTCTTGGCCTGGTTGCCCTCGGCCATGTGCGGAACCAGACGCTCACGCGCCTCGGCGGAGCGAACCAGGACGATGCGCAGCGGCGACTGGTTGAACGCCGTGGGGGCGTACTTCACCAGGTCGTAGATGGCCTGCACCTGCTCCTCGGAGACGGGCTCGTCGGTAAAGGTATTGGCGGTGTGGGCCTCACGGAAGAGCAGATCCTGGGCGGCCGGGTCGAGTGCGAGCGTCATGGCAAACCTCCTGGTCACGGTGGTGATATCGATGTACGCAGGCTCCACTGTACGAGATTTAGGTTAATGTTCAACTAAAATCGGAGCACCGTGCGCCGAATCACAGCCGCCAGCTCGACTCAGCCCCCTGGGGCACCTCCCGGCGGTAGCTGGGGGAATTGGAGGAGCGGGGCCCGGGGGCGGAGCCCCCACCCGGGGCCCGGGGACGGAGCCCCCGGTTCGGGAAGGGGCGGGGTGGGGAAAGGCCCGCCGCCCCGCCCCGATCAGCCGTCGCCCTCGCCGTCGCCGTCCACCCCGCCATCCCCCGCCCCCGCAGCCAGCGCCGCGTCAAGCCGAGCCCGAGCCCCCTCCAACCAGCGACGGCACACCGCGGCCAGCTCCTCGCCCCGCTCCCACAGGGCCAGCGACTCCTCCAGGCTGGTGCCGCCCGCCTCCAGCCGCCGCACGACCTCGACCAGCTCGTCCCGCGCCTGCTCGTACCCGAGCGTCGCCTCGGCCGCCCCGGCGCGCTCGCCGGTCTTCTCGTCCGTCTTCGCCATGCCACCCACCCTATTCAGCGGGTCCGACAGCGGCCCGCACCGTGAACTCACCCTCCGCGACCCGCGCCCGCAGCTCCTCGTCCGCCGACACCTCGGCCGCCGCCCGCACCACCGACCCGTCCGCGTGCTGGAGCACCGCATAGCCGCGCCGCAGCGTCGCGGCGGGGGAGAGGGCCACCACCCGGGCCTGGGTGTGGGCCAGCTCCGAGTCCGCGCGGTCGAGCAGATGCCCCAGACAGCGCCGGGCCCGGTCCAGCACGGACGCGATCTGCTCCTCGCGCTCGTCCACCATCCGGTGCGGCTGCCGCAGGCACGGCCGGGCGAGCGCGGCCTCAAGGCCCCGCTCCTCGCGGTCCAGCAGCCCGTTCACACTGCGCAGCGCGCGCTCCCGCAGATGCTGGATGCGCACCAGCTCCTCGCCCACATCCGGCACGGTCTTCTTCGCGGCGTCGGTGGGCGTGGACGCGCGCAGGTCCGCGACCAGGTCCAGCAGGGGCGAATCCGGCTCGTGCCCGATCGCGGAGACCACCGGCGTGGCGCACGCGGCGACGGTCCGTACGAGCTGCTCGTCCGAGAACGGCAGCAGATCCTCCACGCTGCCGCCGCCCCGCGCGACCACGATCACGTCGACCTCCGGCAGCGCGTCCAGCTCCTGGACCGCCTCGATCACCTGCGGCACCGCGTGCGTGCCCTGCACGGCGACGTTGCGCACCTCGAAGCGGACGGCGGGCCAGCGCAGCCGGGCGTTCTCCAGCACGTCGCGCTCGGCGGCCGACGCCCGCCCGCAGACCAGCCCTATCAGCTGCGGCAGGAACGGCAGCGGCTTCTTGCGCTCGGCGGCGAACAGCCCCTCCGCCGCCAGCGACTTCTTCAACTGCTCCAGCCGCGCCAGCAGTTCACCGACGCCCACCGGCCGGATCTCGGCGGCCCGCAGGGACAGCTGCCCGCGTGGCGCGTACCACTCCGGCTTGGCGTGCACGACGACCCGGGCGCCTTCCGACACCGTGTCCGCGATCTTGTCGAAGACGGCGCGAAAGCAGGTGACCGTGAGCGAGATGTCGTAGCTGGGGTCGCGCAGTGTCAGGAAGACCACCCCGGCGCCCGGCCGCCGCGACAGCTGGGTGATCTGCCCCTCGACCCACACCGCCCCGAGCCGGTCGATCCACCCCCCGATCAGCCGGGACACCTCGCCGACTGGGATCGGCGCTTCCGCGGACGTGTTGACAGCCATGCCCGCGAGCGTATCGGCCACCACCGACAGAGCCCGTCGTCATCGCCCCTACCATGGGGGACATGACTGCAACCTCCGCCCGCCGGGTCCTGCTCGCTGCCCCGCGTGGCTACTGCGCGGGCGTCGACCGTGCCGTGATCGCCGTCGAAAAGGCCCTGGAGCAGTACGGCGCGCCGATTTACGTGCGCAAGGAGATCGTCCACAACAAGTACGTCGTCCAGACCCTGGAGAAGAAGGGCGCGATCTTCGTCGAGGAGACGGAGGAGGTGCCCGAGGGCTCCATCGTGATCTTCTCGGCGCACGGCGTCGCGCCGGTCGTCCACGAGGAGGCCGCGGACCGCAAGCTGGCCACCATCGACGCGACCTGCCCGCTGGTCACCAAGGTCCACAAGGAGGCCGTCCGGTTCGCCAAGGAGGACTACGACATCCTCCTGATCGGTCACGAGGGCCATGAGGAGGTCATCGGCACCAGCGGCGAGGCGCCGGACCACGTCACCCTGGTCGACGGCCCGGACGACGTGAAGAACGTCGAGGTCCGCGACGAGTCCAAGGTCGTCTGGCTGTCCCAGACCACCCTCTCGGTCGACGAGACCATGGAGACCGTGGACGCGCTCCAGGACCGCTTCCCGCAGCTCATCAGCCCGCCCAGCGACGACATCTGCTACGCCACCCAGAACCGCCAGACCGCGATCAAGCAGGTCGCGGCCGAATCCGACCTGGTCATCGTCGTCGGCTCCAAGAACTCCTCCAACTCGGTGCGGCTGGTCGAGGTCGCCATCGGCGCCGGTGCCAAGGACGGCCACCTGGTCGACTACGCGAGCGAGATCGACGAGGCGTGGCTGGAGGGCGTGTCGACGGTCGGCGTGACTTCGGGCGCCTCCGTGCCGGACGTGCTGGTCGAGGGCGTCCTGGAGTGGCTGGCCGAGCGCGGTTACGGGGACGTGGAGGTCGTGCAGCCCATGCAGGAGACCATGACCTTCTCGCTGCCCAAGGAACTGCGCCGGGACCTGCGCGCCGAGGCCGCTGCGGCCGCCGGAACGGCCGCGGCCACCGGAACGGACGGCGCGCAGCCGTGACCGATGGAGGCGGCACCGCCGCACGAGTCTTCGGCGTGGACATCGGCGGCTCCGGGATCAAGGGCGCGCCGGTGGACCTGGACCGCGGCGACCTGGCCGAGGAGCGCCACAAGGTGCTCACCCCGCACCCGTCCACGCCCGAGGCGGTCGTGGACGGGGTGGTGGAGGTCGCCGGGCACTTCGGCTGGGCCGACCGCCCGGTCGGGGTGACCTTCCCTGGCGTGGTCACGAACGGTAGGACCCTTACCGCCGCGAACGTCGACAAGAGCTGGATCGGCACCGATCTGGCCGGGGTGCTCGGCGAGCGGCTGGGCGTGCCGGTCACCGTGCTCAACGACGCGGACGCGGCCGGGGTCGCCGAGATGACCTTCGGCGCGGGCCGCGGCCGTCAGGGCACCGTGATCGTGCTCACCCTGGGCACCGGCATCGGCAGCGCGGTCTTCACCGGCGGCCGGCTGGTGCCCAACACCGAGCTGGGCCATCTGGAGCTGGACGGCCACGAGGCGGAGAAGCGCGCTTCCACCAAGGTCCGTGAGGACCACGACCTGAGCTGGCCGCACTGGGCGCACCGGGTGCAGAAGTACCTGGCGCACCTGGAGATGCTGTTCTCGCCCGAGCTGTTCGTGATCGGCGGCGGGGTGAGCCGGAAGGCGCACAAGTTCCTGCCGCTGATCGAGGACATCAGGGCCGAGATCGTCCCGGCGCAGCTTCAGAACAATGCCGGGATCGTGGGTGCCGCGATGGCCGCGGCTGCCGCTGCTGACGACGTCGGCGCTGCCGCCCCATGAGGGCGATCCTGCGAACGAGGACGATCACCGCGGTCAGCAGCGTACCGGCGTAGAGCCAGCCCGCGTTCAGCGACAGCGCGGTGAACACGCCCAGCGCCTGGCCCGCGAACCCCGGGCTGCCGTCGTTGATCGGCAGCAGCCCGGCGGTGAAGGCGATCGGCACCCCGATCGCCCCCGGGAACAGGTCGGCGGGCCGCACCCACATCCCGCAGCCGGCGCACGCGAGCAGGAAGAACACCCCGTACGCGGTGGGCGACCCGGAGAACAGCAGCGCGTCCAGGCAGCCGAAGGCGAACATCGCTAGCGCGGTCAGCAGTCCCGCGCCTAACGCGGTGAGCCGGGCGCTGGGCAGGGTGAACGCCAGCGCGCCCGCCGCGCCCGCCAGCCCGCCGCGGCCGCCGCGCGCCGCCGGACGGGCGCCGCGCGCCGCGCCGCCCGGGCCCGGTCCCCCGCTCCTGCTCGGTCCCCCGCTCCGGCCCGGGTACGTGTCGTCCGCCGCCGGGCGGGGCGAGGGGGCGGCCGCCCGGCGGGGCGTACGTGTCCTGTAGTGCTCCACCAGACCAACGTAGGTGGGCGGAGGGCTGGAATCCGGACTGGGACACGCCCTTCGCGGGACCTTGGCGGTCTGTTCGACTGATTGTCAGCCCGGGAGGGTGACGGTCCGCCCGGACGGGTGACCGGAGGCGGGCCCGTAGACTGGTGGACCGGCCCCCGTGGGGGCCGTGTCCCTGTCCTCGCATTCGATCCCGCTACGGGAAGCTACGGGAAGTCGCCAACGTGTCGCTCACGATCGGAATCGTCGGTCTGCCGAATGTCGGCAAGTCGACCCTGTTCAACGCCCTGACCAAGAACGACGTGCTGGCGGCCAACTACCCGTTCGCCACCATCGAGCCCAACGTCGGCGTCGTGGGCGTCCCCGACCCCCGCCTCGACAAGCTCGCCGAGCTGTTCGGCTCGGCCCGCAAGCTCCCCGCCACCGTCGACTTCGTCGACATCGCCGGGATCGTCAAGGGCGCCTCGGAGGGCGAGGGCCTGGGCAACAAGTTCCTGGCGAACATCCGCGAGTCCGACGCCATCTGCCAGGTCATCCGCGCCTTCAAGGACGAGAACGTCGTCCACGTCGACGGAAAGATCTCGCCCAAGAGCGACATCGAGACGATCAACACCGAGCTGATCCTGGCCGACCTCCAGACCATCGAGAAGGTGCTGCCCCGCCTGGTCAAGGAGTCCCGGATCCAGAAGGACAAGCAGGCCCAGGTCAAGGCCGTCGAGGAGGCCAAGGCCATCCTCGAAGAGGGCCGCACCCTCTTCTCCGCGGGCATCGTCCAGGGCAGCGACCGCGCCGCCCTCCTCCACGACCTGCACCTGCTCACCACCAAGCCGTTCCTCTACGTCTTCAACGTCGACGAGGACGAGCTGACCGACGACTCCTTCAAGGCCGAGCAGCGCTCCCTCGTCGCCCCCGCCGAGGCGATCTTCCTCAACGCCAAGCTCGAAGCGGACCTCGCCGAACTGGACGACGAGGAGGCCCTCGAACTCCTCCAGTCCGTGGGCCAGACCGAACCCGGCCTCGCCACCCTCGCCCACGTCGGCTTCAACACCCTCGGCCTCCAGACCTACCTCACGGCCGGCCCCAAGGAATCCCGCGCCTGGACCATCAAGAAGGGCGCCACGGCCCCCGAGGCGGCCGGTGTCATCCACACCGACTTCCAGAAGGGCTTCATCAAGGCCGAGGTCATCTCCTTCGACGACCTGGTCGAGACCGGCTCCGTAGCCGACGCCCGCTCGGCGGGCAAGGCGCGCATGGAGGGCAAGGACTACGTGATGCGCGACGGCGACGTGGTGGAGTTCCGCTTCAACGTCTGACCTCCGCCGGGTCGCTGACCCGCACTGGCGTCCGAAGGCTGCGCATCGCGGCCCCAGGAGACCGGTTCCTGCGTTACAGGCCCTTCGGCAGCCCCCTCATCCACGGTGATAGCCGCAATCACCGCCGACGGAGGAGGAGCCAGATGAAGACCGGCCTCACTGATGCAGCCGATGCGGAACGCGGCGTCGCAAGCCCCTGCCCCAGCCGTCGGCAGGGGCTGCGCACGATCGTCGGCACCGGGGCGGGCAACGCGCGAGTGGTACGACTGGAACGTCTACGCGCTCTTCGCGCCCTTCGTCGCCGAGCAGTTCTTCGACCCGGAGGACTCGTTCTCCGGGCTGCTCGCGACGCTCGCGGTGTTCGCCGTGGGGTTCGTGATGCGTCCGCTCGGCGGCCTTCTGTTCGGCTGGTTCGGCGACCGGCATGGGCGGCGGGCGGCGCTGATGCTGTCGATCGTCCTGGGTGCCGTCGTCCGCCACGCGCTGCCCGATGTCTCGCGCCACAGCTGAGAGGAACGCCATGTCACTGACCGGCCGGAAGGTCGCCGTCTTCGCCCTCGGCGGCACCATCGCCACCACCGCGGATCCCCTGACCGGCGAGGTGGCGCCCGCCCTGTCAGCGGAGCAGCTTCTGCACTCCGTGAAGGGAATCGACGCCCTGGGAGTCGAGCTGCGCGTCCACGACTTCCGCCGTCTGCCCAGCGCCTCACTGTCGCCGACGGACCTCGACGCGCTCCACGCCGAGATCGGAGCGGAGCTGGACTCCGGGCGGGTGGACGGCGTGGTGGTCGTCCAGGGAACGGACACCATGGAGGAGACGGCCTTCTACCTCGACCTGCTGCACCGGGGCGAGGAGCCGATCGTCTTCACCGGGGCGATGCGCGACGCGACCAAGGCCGGCCCCGACGGACCGGCCAACCTGTACGCCGCCGTCATCGCGGCCGCCGGACCGTGGCTGCGGGGGGCGGGCTGCGTCGTCGTCCTCGGCGACGAGGTGCACGCCGCGCGAACGGTCGAGAAGAGCCACACGACCAGCACCGCCGCCTTCACCTCACCCGGTTCCGGCCCGCTCGGACTGGTGGCCGAGGGACGAGTGAGGCTGCATCAGCGACTGCCCCACCGGACCATCGGCCCCGCCGGCCCCGCCGAACCGGCCGACGGAACGGCGGGTCCGCGCCCGGTGCGGGTCGCGCTGCACACCGTGGCCTTCGGAGACGACGGCACCCAACTCGACCTGCTGGACGGCCAGTGCGACGGACTCGTCATCGCGGCCCTGGGTGCCGGGCACGTTCCCGAATGGCTGGTCCCCCGCCTCCGCCGCCTCGCCGACCGGATCCCCGTCGTCCTCACCTCCCGCATCGGCAACGGCCCCGTACTCACCGGCACCTACAGCTACCCCGGCTCCGAGCAGGACCTCCTCGCGGGCGGACTGATCGCCGGGGGTGACCTCAGCCCCTACAAGGCCCGCCTGCTCCTCCTCCGTCTCCTCTCCACCGGCTGCCACGACCGCACCCGCGTCGCCCGGACCTTCGCCGCCATCGCCGAGCGCGGCGAGTAGGGCTCACCGCGCACCGCGGTCGATCCTCACCACCTTGGACGCCCTCAGGACCTTGCCCGCCGCGTCCAGGGCCTTCACCTGGAAGTAGGGTCCCTGGGCGGGCGTGGTGACGGCCGTCTCGAAGCCGGTCCGCCGGGCGTGCCCGACGACCACCGACAGGGACCGGGGGTCCGGGCCCGCGAGCACCCGCCACGCTCTCGTCTGCGTCGATCCGTTCCAGGAGGCGTAGACGGTGCTGTGCCTCCCGGCGGTCCGCGCCGCCACACTCGGCCGGTAGTAGGGGGTGCCGACCCAGGCGTTGCGGAAGGCGCGGTACGAGATGTTCGAGCCCGGCATCTGGGCGTCGTAGAGCAGGCTGCGCGAGGGGTCGTGCTCCGAGTTCCCCGCTCCCGCGTACTCGGAATAGTACGAAGTCTGGCCCCACCCGAGGAATTCGTTGCCGTTGGGCAGCGCCTGGGTGTTGCCCTGCGATGCCGCGAACAACGGCGGCTGATGGTAATAGGCGCGCGCGACCTTCGCCCTGTGGCGGCGGAAGTCGAGGTCGAGGATCAGGCCGTGCGACTTCTGTTCGGGCGCGCCACCCGGTTGATTGCAGCATCCGTCGTCGAACATGCTGATCCGGTTCCCCGGCCGGAATCTCGCATCGTGCTGCCAGTAGAAGCGAGCGTTCCGGCCGAAGGTGAAGTCACTCTTCTTGCCACCGAGCTGCCAGCGGACCTTCCCCGTACTTCTGGAGATGTCGTAGACCGCCCACATGTTGCGCGACGAAATCAGCAGCCGACCGCCCGGACCCTCGTCGATCGAGTTCAGATGGTAGGCGTCCCACACTCCGCCGGACGATGACGTGTCGGAGGCCGATACGTGGGAATCGGCAGGGTCGATGTGCTGCAGCGCGTCCCAGGAGAAGAGGAGTCTTCCCGTGGCGAGGTCGACCTCCTGGATCTGGCTGTCCAGGATCTTTCCGTGTTTCGGTCCCCCGTAGGGGGTGAGGTCCAGGGGAACCGGTTTGGAGGCGAGGAACAGGGCGGTCCCCCTGCGGGTCAGCAGGAATTCATGCTCGTCCGGAGAGAATCCGTGATGCGCGAAAACCGTCCTGAGCAGGCGATAGTGGGAGTCGTAGATGTAGTAGCATCCGCCCGGTTCCGGGGCGCCGGACGGCAGATTCGTATAGGTCGGCGGAATGGCGATGGACCCCTGCCACCAGGTCAGCACCGGCTGCGTCTTCCCGGTTCGCGGATTGCGGTAGGTCTGCACCTTGAAGTCCGCGTTCTGGAGATGCGCGGAGGAGAGCGGGCGGAACCAGACCGGGTTTCCCGGATTGTCGACCATCAGCGCCCCCGTCTGGCCGACGACCGTGCCCGTGCTGTAGGGCGCGACAAAGATTTTCCCCGGTGCCGTTCCCGGCTTGTGCCGGGTCACGGTGACCCGCATGGGATGGAGGCGTGGCGCCGATACGAAGTTCCACACGTCCTTTCCCGAGGTGATCGGTGCCGGGGTGGTCGCACCGCGCGCCCTGCTGGAACTCCCGGCCGGCGGCGCGGGTTCCGTCGCGCACAGGTGAGGAGTGGTCCCCCGTGAACCCGCCGCGGGCGCCGGAGGACAACTCGCGCCGAGGAACGCCAGGGCCACCGCGCCCACCGACACGGCGCGAGTGACCTCCTTTCTCGTACGGAGAGCCCACATCGTCTGCGCTGCCATTGCCGATCTCCCTCGTGCCCGGGCGCCCCTGCCGGAATGGGGCGCGATCGTCCGACGTGAGCTTCCGCTCTGAGGCGACGGTAGGCAGCGCGGCCGGACCGGATCCGCTGGACGCCACTCCGGTGGGCCGTTCGGACGCCCACCGCACCCGGGCGGACGCGGCGGAGCCGCCCGAATGGCCCACCGGCCCGGATCCCGGCGCGCGCCGCCATACCCCGGTGCCCACCGTCTTTCAGAAAGTGCCGAGAGGCGGGTCAGGGACATGAATTGGTGGTTCTGCTCACCGCGGGGCTCACCGTGCACGCGGGGAGATATGACGGGCCCACGGGCGCGACGGGCAATGGAACCTCGGGGGCTTGCCCTTGGCGTACAGCCAGGTGGTGAAGAGCTTGCCGAGGTCCTTGCCGGACAGGCGCTCGGACAGGGCGATGAACTGCTTCGTGTCGGCGTTGCCGTGGCGGTGGTCGCGCAGCCAGGTGCGCAAGGTGCGGAAGAAGGTGGGGTCGCCGACGGAGCGGCGGAGTTGGTGGAGGGCCATCGCGCCGCGGCCGTAGACGGGTGGGTCGGAGACGCGGCCGGCGGAGGGAGGGGCGGCGGGTGGGAAGGCCCAGATGCCGTCGCTCTCGTCGTCCGTGCCGTCGTAGAAGTCGTCGAAGGTCTGCTGGGCGGTGCGGCCGTGGTGCTGTTCGGTCCAGAGCCATTCGGCGTAGGTGGCGAAGCCCTCGTTGAGCCACATGTCCTTCCAGGTGCGCGGCGTGACCGAGTTGCCGAACCACTGGTGGGCGAGTTCGTGGACGATCAGGCGCTGGTCAGGGGCGGCGGCGAAGAAGGGTTTGGTCTGGGTTTCCAGGGCGTAGCCGAGGTCGGGGAGGTGGCCGACGATGGCGCCGGTGGAGGCGAAGGGGTAGGGGCCGAAGGTGCGGCGCTCCCAGGCGGTGATCTTGGTGATCTGGTCGGGGACGTCGCGGGAGGCGTCTGCCTCGGCCGGGTCCACGGCGACGTACTGGGGGAGACCGGCCGCGGTGGTGGTGTGGATGTCGAAGCGGCCGATGGCGACGGTGGCCAGGTAGCCGGCCATGGGTTCGCGGGTGCGCCAGTGGTGGGTGGTGCGGCCGTCGTGGGTGGCGCGGCGGGTGAGTTCGCCGTTGGAGACGGCCGTGTAGCCGCGCGGGACGGTGACGGAGATGTCGTACGCGGCCTTGTCGGAGGGGTGGTTGTTGCCGGGGAACCAGGTCATGGAGCCGGTCGGTTCGCCGAGTCCGACGGCGCCGTCGGCGGTCCGGAGCCAGCCCTCCTTCGAGCCGTCCGGGTCGGTGAGGGTCTTCGGCTCGCCGTCGTAGACGACGGTGGCCGTGAAGCTGCGGCCCTTGGGGAGGGCGGTGGCGGGGGTGAGGATCAGCTCGGTGCCGTCGCGGGCGGCGCGGGCGCGGTGGCCGCCCACGGTGGTGTCGCGGACGCGCAGTCCGGCCAGGTCCAGGTGGAAGGAGCTGAGCGCCTGGGTGGCGCGGGCGGTGATCCGGGCGGTGCCGCGCAGCCGGTGGGTGGCGGGCGTGTAGTCGAGGGCGAGGCGGTAGCGGGTCACGTCGTAGCCGCCGTTGCCGAGCTCCGGGAAGAGGGGGTCGGCCGCGCCCGGTGCGCCGGGGGTCGCGGTCTTCTGCGCTCCGGTGCAGGAGGCGGAGAGCAGAAGGAGCAGGGCGCCCAGCAGGAGGGGTACGGGGCGTCGGGGCACGGGTCTCCTCGGTGGGCGGTCAGCGGGCTGATGATCGTCATCAAAGCGGGTGAACCGGATGGCTGTCGAGATAAACGTCTCCGAACTGGAGTTCACCACTTCTAGTGAAGCTTTGGCCGTCAGTTGCTATCGACAACCGACGGTTGTCAAGCTGTTGCTGACTGTCAACCACTGGGAGTGCACGTGGCCTTTGGTGACCAGCCCGCATACCTCCGTGTCGCCGACGACCTCCGGAAGAAGATCGTCGCGGGCGATCTGCCACCGCATGCCCGCCTCCCCTCCCAGGCGCGGATCCGCGAGGAGTACGGGGTCTCCGACACCGTCGCCCTCGAAGCCCGCAAGGTGCTGATGGCCGAGGGCCTGGTCGAGGGCCGCTCCGGGTCGGGCACGTATGTGCGGGAGCAGCCCGTTCCGCGCCGTCTGATGCGCACCGGCTATCACCCGCGCGGCGAGTCCAGTCCGTTCCGGCAGGAGCAGGGGGACGACCGGGTCAGCGGCACCTGGGAGTCGGGGAGCGAGCAGGAGGAGGCGAGCCCGGAGATCGCCGAGCGGCTGCGGGTCGAGCCGGGGGAGCGCGTCATGCGCACCCGGTATCTGTTCCGGGCGGCGGGCGAGCCGGTGATGCTCTCCACGTCCTGGGAGCCGCTCGCCGTCACCGGCCGCACCCCCGTGCTGCTGCCAGAGGAGGGGCCGCTGGCCGGGCGCGGGGTGGTCGACCGGATGGCGGCCGTCGACGTCGTGGTGGACAACGTGGCGGAGGAGGTCGGCGCGCGCCCTGGCCTCGCGGAGGAGGTGCTGGCGCTCGGCGGGGTGCCCGGCCATGTGGTGCTGGTGATCTCCCGTACGTACTTCGCCGGTGGCCGCCCGGTGGAGACGGCGGACGTGGTGACGCTGGCCGAGCGCTACCGGGTCGCGTATCACCTGCCGGTGAAGTGAGGCCGGTTCGCGGCGGCGTTTACCGCGAGTTGACGTCCGGCCCGCTGCCGTAACGGGCCGGCAACGCCCGCTCGCGGGCTGCCGACATGTGACCGCCCTAGCTTCCTCAGGCGTACCGCTCACGCGCCGAACGACAGGGGAAGCCGCCATGACGGACACGGTCACACCCGAGCAGACGCAGACACAGGCGGGGGCGCCGCGACGCAGTTACGCCAGGCTCGCCGCCGACGAGAGCCGCGAGGACTATTCGCTGCGTTACGCGCCGCACTCCTACCGCCGCTGGTCGCCGACCATGGTCGCGTCGACGGCGCTCGGCGGCATCGCGTATCTCGCCGACTTCGCGATCGGCGCGTCCATCGTCTTCACGTACGGCTTCACCAGCGGGCTCGCCTCGATCCTCACCGCGGCGGCGATCATCTTCCTGACCGGTATTCCGATCGCGCGTGCCTGTGCGACCTACGGGCTGGACATGGATCTGATCACCCGCGGTGCGGGATTCGGCTACTTCGGATCGACGCTGACCTCGCTCATCTACGCGAGCTTCACCTTCATCTTCTTCGCGCTGGAGGGCTCGATCATGGCGCAGGCCATGCATCAGGCCCTCGGTATCCCGCTCCCGATCGGCTATCTGATCACCACGCTGATCGTCATCCCGATCGTCTTCCGGGGGATGGGCGCGCTCGCCAAGGTGCAGGCGTGGACGCAGCCGCTGTGGCTGGTGGGGCTGGTGCTGCCGTTCGTGGTGCTGGCCTTCGAGCGGCCGGACGCCTGGGGCTCGTTCGCCTCCTTCGGCGGTACGGAAGGGGCGGGGGCCGGGTTCGACTGGATCGGGTACGGGCTCGGTACCGGGGTGGCGCTCTCGCTGATCGCCCAGATCGGGGAGCAGGCCGACTACCTGCGCTTCATGCCCGCCAGGACCGAGCAGAACCGGCGGCGCTGGAATCTGGCGGTGCTGGCCGCCGGGCCGGGCTGGGTGGTGATCGGCGCGGCCAAGCAGCTCGGCGGGGCGTTCCTGGCGTACGTGGCGCTCGGCGCGGTCGGGACGGCCCATGCGCTGGAGCCGATCGCCCCGCAGATCGAGGCGCTGAAGCCGTGGCTCGGTTCGGTCGCGCTGCCCGCCGCCGCGCTGTTCGTCGTGGTCTCCCAGATCAAGATCAATGTGACCAACGCCTACAGCGGCTCGCTGTCCTGGTCCAACTTCTTCTCCCGGGTGACCCATCGTCACCCGGGCCGGGTCTGGTACATCTTCCTCAACCTCGCCATCGCGCTGGCGCTGATGGAGATGAACATGTTCGCGGCGCTCAACAAGCTGCTGGGCTTCTACTCCAACGTCGGCATCGCCTGGATCGCGGCGGTCACCGCCGATCTGGTGATCAACAAGCCGCTGGGGCTGAGCCCGAAGTACATCGAGTTCAAGCGCGCGTATCTGTACGCGGTGAACCCGGCGGGGTTCGGCGCGATGGTGATCGCCTCGACGGTCTCGATCGTCGCCTTCTTCGGGGCGTTCGGGGAGGTGGCCGAGGCGTTCTCGACCTTCATCGCCTGCGGTCTGGCGCTGGTGCTCAGCCCGCTGCTGGCCTGGCTGACCCGGGGGCGCTACTACCTGGCCCGGCCGAACCCGGTGA
The DNA here is from genome assembly GCF_044333065.1 of Streptomyces sp. NPDC021115. Classification (NCBI taxonomy): domain Bacteria; kingdom Bacillati; phylum Actinomycetota; class Actinomycetes; order Kitasatosporales; family Streptomycetaceae; genus Streptomyces; species Streptomyces sp. NPDC021115. Next base: position 744,824 of record NZ_JBIRQF010000001.1, on the reverse strand, counting down.
ACGGGCCGGGGGTGGAGGTGCCGGACATCACCGCCGCCCACACCTGCGCGGAGTGCGAGACGGCGTACGAGCTGCCGGACATCGCCGACTGCCCGGTGCGGGCCGGTGCGGTGTGCTCGCTGTGCTGCTCGCTGGACGCCGAGTGCGGTGACGCCTGCCGCAAGGGCCCGCGCGGCGCGGCGCCGGTGCTGCTGCCGGTGCCGACGGTGCGCGCCGGCGACGCGTAAGAGCGACGAGTAAGGCGGTAACACGGGTAAAGGGCCAGTAATTTATTCGGCTGGTCTTTCTTTGGCTCGCGGCCAACTTGAGCTCGATTTGAGCTTGTTGGTTCGTGGTGGCGCCTTCTTCCCCGTCCTTCGCTATTCAAAACCCCTTTATTTCAGTGGTGATATCGCGGCGGAATGACGGCCCCGGTGAGGGGGGCGGGTGCCGGCCGGTCCGTACCGCCTGGCCAGCGCGGCTTCGTGTGACGTCGAATGCCGTGGCGGGTCCGTAGAGGTTTTGCGAAGACCCTTCCGGTAGTGGGGCGAATGCGCTCAGCAAGGCTCTCGCCCGAAAACGGTGTTGCGTAGATCACATGCCCTGCACGGTGGCTCAGATCGGCCTCAAACCCGTAAAGCGCACCCTTATTTCGCTTGTACGATGGCGCGCGTTTGCAACAGGTCTGGGGGGCGAAAGGAGCGTGAGGGGCGTTGACCACGGAGCAGGGTTCCCACTCGCATTACAAACGGTCACTCGGCACGGTGGCCCTCACCGCGGTGGGCCTCGGGTCGATCATCGGCTCCGGCTGGCTGTTCGGTGCCGCGCGGGCCGCCGCGCTGGCGGGACCGGCCGCCATCTTCGCCTGGGTGATCGGTGCGGCGGTCGCCCTGACCATCGCCCTGACGTACTCCGAACTCGGTTCGATGTTCCCCAAGGCCGGCGGCATGGTGCGGTACGGCCAGTACTCGCACGGCTCGCTGGCCGGGTACCTGGCCGCCTGGGCCAACTGGATCGCGATCGTCTCCGTCATCCCCGGTGAGGCGACCGCGTCCGTCCAGTACATGAGCTCCTGGGACTTCGGCTGGGCCAAGGAGCTGTACGACGGGAAGGAGCTGACCGGCAGCGGTGTCGCACTCGCGTCCGTGCTGCTCGTCTTCTACTTCTTCCTCAACTGGTTCGCGATCACGCTCTTCGCGAAGACCAACACCGCGATCACCGTCTTCAAGGTCGTCGTGCCCTCGCTGACCGCGGGCGCCCTGCTGCTGTCGCACTTCGACACCGGCAACGTCACCGGCAACGGCGGCTTCACGCCGAACGGCTGGAACTCGGTGTTCACCGCCGTCGCCGTCTCCGGCATCGTCTGGGCCTATAACGGGTTCCAGTCGCCGCTGAACATGGCGGGCGAGGCCCGCAACCCGGGCAAGTCGCTGCCCAAGGCCGTCATCAGCTCCATCCTCATCGCGCTGGTGATCTACGTTGCCCTCCAGATCGCGTTCCTGACCGCCGTCCCGGCGGCGGACCTCGCGCACGGCGGCTGGGCCAAGCTCTCGTACAACTCCCCGCTCGCCGACCTCTCCCTCGCCTGGGGGCTGAACTGGCTGGCGCTGCTGCTGTACGCGGACGCCTTCGTCTCCCCGTCCGGCACCGGCATGATCTACGCGGCCACCACCTCCCGCATGGTCCAGGGCGTCCAGGAGAACGGCCACCTGCCCGGCGTGTTCGGCAAGGTCGACCCCAAGACCGGCATTCCGCGCCCGGCGCTGGTGCTGAACCTGGTGATCGCCTTCGCGTTCCTCGCGGTCTTCCGCGGCTGGGGCTCGCTGGCCGAGATCGTCTCGGTGGCGACCGTCATCTCGTACATCACCGGACCGGTCGCCGTGATGTCGCTGCGGCGGCTCTCCCCGGACCTGCCGCGCCCGGTGAAGCTGCGCGCGATGCCGGTCATCGCGCCGATCGCGATGGTCTTCGGCTCGCTCGTCCTCTACTGGGCCCGCTGGCCGCTCACCGGCAAGGTCATCTTCATCATGGCGATCGGCCTGCCGATCTGGGCCTGGTACGAGCTGCGCAAGCCGTGGGCCGAGCTGAAGCCGCACCTGGCGGCCGGTGCCTGGATGGTGACCTACCTGCTGGTCATGGCCGGAGTGTCGTGGGCCGGTGGCAAGGAGTTCGGCGGCCGCGGCTATCTGCCCGAGGGCTGGGACATCCTGGTCGTCACCCTCATCGCCCTCGGTTTCTACGCCTGGGGCGTGCGCAGCGCATGGCGCAATCCCTCGCTGCTGGAGGCCGAGCGCGAGCTGGCCGACACCACGGCCGAGGACCTGACCGGCGAAGCGGACCGGGAGACGGTCTCCACGCGCAAGTGAGCATGTGGCCGGATGCGTGCCTCGTTGTGAGAACACGTATCCGCTGCGTGAAGGTAGGGCGTAGGCTCGGGCATATGCGGAACGGGATTTCCTTAACGGTGTCGCCCAGACGCGTGCCCGGGTGCGCCACAACGGAGGGGGCGGAGAGATGAGTGACGGCAACACCGTGCTGCCATGGCTCGTCATCCGCCAGGACGACAACGGCAACCGCTATCGCGTCGGCCGCTACGCCACGCGTACGGAGGCCCAGGAGGTCGCCGACCGGCTCGACGGCCAGGGGCCGCAACAGCTCTACGTCGTCGAGCGGACCGCCGCGACCGGGCAGGCCGGCTGACGCCGCCCGTACGTCCACCACGTGACCCGTACGTCCACCACGTATAGAGGCCTTGCCACCGGCGGGCCGGAGTCTCCCGTTCGTCCGGGCGGGAGAATCCGGCCCGCCGGGCTCTGTGCGGGCACCCCCTAGAGTGCGGGCATGACGGTGCGTGTGGTGGTGGGCGGAGCGGTGTTCGACCGGGGGCGGCTGCTGGCCGCGCGGCGCAGCGCCCCGCCCGAGCTGGCCGGGCGCTGGGAGCTGCCCGGCGGCAAGGCCGAGCCCGGGGAGACCCCGCGGCAGGCGCTGGTGCGCGAGCTGCGCGAGGAACTGGGCGTCGAGGTCGAGCCGCTGGAGCCGCTGCCCGGTGAATGGCCGCTGGGGCCCGGCTATGTCCTGCGGGTGTGGACCGCCGTGCTGCGCTCCGGCGAGCCGCGGCCGCTGGAGGACCACGACGAGCTGCGCTGGCTCACCCCGGACCGGGTGGACGAGGTCGACTGGCTGGATGAGGACCGGCCCGCGGTCGCGGAGGCGGTCCGGCGGCTGCGCGCCGCGGAACACCTCCATCCGCGCGCCCACTGAACCCCTTTGAGCTCTTTCGGTCCCACGGGGGCGGCCCGGGACGGTACTCGGGGCAGGAATTCGGGTATGTACTGATGAACCCATCTGAATCCCTACATTCCGGCGGGGCTGTGCAGCGGCTGGGAAGTGATCGGCGTGAGCGAGAGCGCAGAGACGGCCGCCGGGCCCACGCCCGGTTTCGCCGAGTGGGTCTTCCCCGCCGAGCCGGGCTCCGTGCGCGCCGCCCGCTGGCTGGTCCGGCGGTCGCTGGAGGAGTGGGGGCTGTCGGCGCTGGGCGATGTGACGGCGCTGCTGGTGAGCGAGCTGGTCACCAACGCACTGCGATACGCGAGTGGTCCGATCGGGCTGCGTATGTACGCTCGTCGCGAAACCGGCGAGCCGCATTCCGTGCTGGTGGTCGAGGTCTCCGACCCGCTGGCCGACCCGCCGCACGCGCGGACGGCCTCCCCGGAGGACGAGAGCGGCCGGGGTCTGGAGCTGATCGAGAGGGCCGCACTGCGTTGGGGCGCCCGGCGGGGCCGGTCCGGAAAAACGGTGTGGTTCGAGCTGCCGCTCCCCGGTTAGGAGTGAGGGGGAGCGCTGATCTTGAGCGCTTCATCAAAAGCCGGGACGGAAACGGATTGCGGGCTGAGATAGTGCTGTGATCGTGAAGACCGTACTCCGGATGGCCGTGGTGCTGGATACTCGGCTATCTGAAGCCGGTCGGAGCACCTGAGCCGGAGGGGACGGGCGCATGAGCGAGAAGCCAGCGGGGGCGGACACCCCCGAGGGGACGGTTGGTTCGCAGGTGTCGCCGGTGTCGCAAATGTCATCGATGCCGGAACCGGCATCCAGGTCGGCATCAGGACCGGCGGCCAGGCCGGCGTCGGGATCGGTGCCGGGACAGCTTTCGAGCTGGGCGTCGGGCTCGGTCTCCGATGTGTGGCAGAGCAGTCCGCCCGGTTCGATCTACGACTACATCCGTGTCGCCTCCTTCTCGCTCGGGTCCGACGGCCGCATCGCACAGTGGAGCGAACGCGCCACCGAGCTGCTGGGGCTGACGGCGGACCAGGCAGTCGGCAAGGACCCGGTGGACGCCTTCGTGCCGGCCGAGCTGCGGGAGACCGGCCACCGCAAGGTCGCCGACATCCTGGACGGCCGGGAGTGGACCGGCATGGTCCCGTACCGCAGCCCCCAGGCGCCCGGCGGAGTGAGCATCGCCGAGGTGTATGTGATGCCGAGCCAGGACGAGCACGGGGAGCGCACCGCGCTCTGTATCGCCGTCGATGTGGGCGCCCTGCGCGGACTGGAAACCGATCTTGCCGCCTCACAGGCCGTTTTCGGTCAATCTCCGCTTGGTTTCTTTCTCTTCGGTACAGATTTGCGCATGCTCCGGGTCAATGACCGCTTCGCGACGGTTTTCGGCCGCCCCGTCGAGGAGTACCGCGGCGCGACCGCGCACGATCTGCTGCCCCGGGGCGAGGCCGACCGGCTCGCCGCCGCGCTGCGCCAAGTCCTGGACAGCGGGAACTCCCTGACGGACATGCCGATCATGGGCCCGGTCCCCGGCAGCCACGACCGCCGCCGCTGGTCGGTGTCGCTGTACCGGCTGCACAGCGGATCGGGCCGACCCATAGGCGTCGCCGGGCTCGCCACCGACGTCACCGGCCGCCGCCGCGCCGAGCAGGAGGCCGCGGGCGTACGCCGCAATCTGGCGCTGCTGAACGAGGCCGGGGCCCGCATAGGCACCTCGCTGGACCTGGAGACCACCGCCCGCGAACTCCTGGACGTGGCCGTCCCGCAGTTCTGCGACCTGGCCTCCGTCGACCTCTACCAGGGGCTGCTGTCCGGCGACGAGACCCCGCCGGGGCTGGCCGACGGCAGCGCCGAACTGCGCCGCGTCGCCTTCGCCAGCGCCGTCTCGGACGGCCCCGTCGCCTTCGGCGACATCTACCGCACCGACGACAGCGGCCAGGGCGAGCTGCCCAAGCCGATCGACGTCGGCGAGGTGCACCGCTACCCGTTCCACTCGCTGTGCGCCCACGCCCTGCGCACCGCCCAGGTCCGGGTCGTCACCGGCCGCGACAGCGGCGAGGGCCTGGAGCTGGGCGCGATGCTCCAGTCCACCCTGCTGGTGCCGATGGTCGCCCGTGACACCGTCGTCGGCCTCGCCCAGTTCTCCCGTACGAAGGGCAGCGAACCCTTCGGCGAGCGGGACCGGGCGCTCGCCGTCGAACTGGCCGCCCGCGCCGCCGTCTCGATCGACAACGCCAGGCTCTACCGCAGAGAACACGAGCGCGCGCTGATACTCCAGCGCAGCCTGCTCCCGCCCGGCGACCCGGAGGCCGCCGGGCTCGACATCGCCTGCCGCTATCTGCCGGGCAACGCGGCCACCGAGGTCGGCGGCGACTGGTTCGACGTCATCGAACTGCCCGGGCACCGCACCGCGCTGGTAGTCGGCGATGTGATGGGCCGCGGCCTGCGGGCCGCCGTCGCCATGGGCGAGCTGCGCACCGCCGTGCGCACCCTCGCCCTGCTGGACCTGGAGCCCGCCGAGGTGCTGTCCGCGCTGGACGAGATCGCCCGGGGGCTCGGCTCGCCCGGCGGCTCGCCCAGCAGCGCCCGGGCCGCGGGGCGGTCCGACGGCTCGTCCGACCTGTCCGAGGTCTACCTCGCCACCTGCGTCTACGCCGTCTACGACCCGGTCACCCGGCGCTGCACCTTCGCCAACGCGGGCCATCTGCCGCCCGCCCTGGTCGAACCGGGGGAGGGCGCGCTGCTGATGGAGGTGCCGCCGGGGATGCCGCTCGGCGTCGGCGGCGAGCCCTTCGAGGAGATCGAGGTCGAGCTGCCGGACGGCGCGCTGCTGGCCCTCTACACCGACGGCCTCGTGGAGTCCCGCGACCAGCCGCTCGACGAGGGGCTTCAGGAGCTGCGTACCGCCCTGTCCACGCACGAGGGCGCCGACCGCCCCGACAGTTCGCTGGAGGACGTCTGCGACCACGTCCTCAGCAGCCTCGACACCCACCACGGCGAAGACGACATCGCCCTGCTCATGGCCCGGGTGCAGGGCCTGCCGGCCGGCTCGGTCGGCGACTGGAAGCTGCCCACCGACCCGCAGTCGGTCGGGCGGGCCAGGGAGCTCGCCCGGGAGCAGCTGGAGTCCTGGGGCATGGACGGCCTGGTCGACACCACCGAGCTGCTGGTCAGCGAGCTGGTGACCAACGCGCTGCGGTACGGCGAGGGCGAGATACGGCTGCGGCTGCTGCTGGACCGGACGCTGGTGTGCGAGGTCTGGGACGGCAACCTGGTCCAGCCGCGGCGGCGGCGCGCCCGCGACACCGACGAGGGCGGCCGCGGGCTTCAGCTGGTCGGCCTGCTCAGCGCGGGCTGGGGCAGCCGCCGCACCCCGCACGGCAAGACGGTCTGGTTCGAGCTGGCCCTCCCGGACGGCGAGTCCTCGGGCCCGGACTCGGTCGAGGCGCTGCTCAGCCTCTGGTGAGCCGTGGGCCCGCGGCACCGCGGGCCCACGACCGGACGGTTACTGCTCCCGGCGGCGGATCTTGTTGCCCAGCCAGACCAGCGGGTCGTACTTGCGGTCCACGGCCCGCTCCTTGAGCGGGATCAGCGCATTGTCGGTGATCTTGATGCCCTCGGGGCAGACCTCGGTGCAGCACTTGGTGATGTTGCAGTAGCCGAGCCCGTGCTCGTCCTGGGCGGTCCGCTTGCGGTCGATCCCGGCCTCGCCCGCCGCGTCCAGCGGATGCATGTCGAGCTCCGACACCCGCATCAGGAAGCGCGGGCCCGCGAAGGCTTCCTTGTTCTGCTCGAAGTCGCGCAGTACGTGACACGTGTCCTGGCACAGGAAGCACTCGATGCACTTGCGGAACTCCTGCGAGCGCCCCACGTCCTCCTGCTGCATCCGGTACTCGCCCGGGCCCAGCCCCTCCGGCGGGACGAAGGACGGCACCTCCCGGGCCTTGGCGTAGTTGAAGGAGACGTCCGTGACCAGGTCGCGGACGACGGGGAAGGCCCGCAGCGGGGTCAGGGTGATTGTCTCGTCGCGGCCGAAAACCGACATCCGCGTCATGCACAGCAGCCGCGGCCGTCCGTTGATCTCGGCGCTGCACGAGCCGCATTTGCCCGCCTTGCAGTTCCAGCGGACCGCCAGGTCCGGTGCCTGGGTCGCCTGGAGGCGGTGGACGATGTCCAAAACGACTTCGCCCTCATTGACCTCGACGCGGAAGTCCCGCAGACCGCCGCCTTCCACATCGCCCCGCCACACCCGGAAGTGGGCCTCGTACGCGCTCACTGGGTCAGCTCCTCGTCCGTCAGGTACTTCACCAGCTCGTCCTTTTCGAACAGGTTCAGCAGGTCGGGCCGGATGGGCGGCATCTCGCGCCGCTCCAGCCGGATCTGACCGCGCCCGGGGTCGGGCGGTGCGGCGAGCCCGGCGGAGGGGTCGGTCAGGCGGCAGACCAGGTTGATCCGGCGCCATGCGCGGTCCATCTCGGGACAGTCGTCGCGGGTGTGCCCGCCGCGGCTCTCGGTGCGCTCCAGCGCCGCGCGCGCCACGCACTCGCTGACCAGCAGCATGTTGCGCAGGTCGATGGCCAGGTGCCAGCCGGGGTTGAACTGCCGGTGGCCCTCGACCCCGGCCCGCCGCGCCCGGACCCGCAGGCCCGCCAGCCGCCGCAGCGCGTCCTCCATCTCGCCTTCCCGCCTGATGATGCCCACCAGGTCGTTCATGGTCTGCTGGAGCTCCTGGTGCAGCGTGTACGGATTCTCGGCGGGACCCGCGGGCCCGGCGGGACCGGCCGGGCCGCCGGACGGCTCCTCGCCCGCGGACGGCATCAGGCCGTCCTCGGCGCTGAAAGGCCGCAGCGCCTCGGCCGCCGCCAGGTCCAGCTGGGCGTCGTCGGGCACCGGGCGGTCGCCGGACGCGGCGGTCTCCTGGGCGTACCGGGCCGCGTGGAGCCCGGCGCGGCGGCCGAAGACCAGCAGGTCGGAGAGGGAGTTGCCGCCGAGCCGGTTGGAGCCGTGCATGCCGCCGGCGACCTCGCCCGCGGCGAAGAGTCCTGGCACGCCGTTCGCGGCCGCGGTGTCCGGGTCGACGTCCACGCCGCCCATCACGTAGTGGCAGGTGGGGCCGACCTCCATGGGCTCGGCCGTGATGTCGACGTCGGCCAGCTCCTTGAACTGGTGGTGCATGGACGGCAGCCGCCGCTTGATCACCTCGGCGGGCATCCGGGTGGAGACGTCGAGGAAGACGCCGCCGTGCGGGGAGCCGCGGCCCGCCTTGACCTCGGCGTTGATGGCGCGGGCCACCTCGTCGCGGGGGAGCAGCTCGGGCGGGCGGCGGTTGTGGTCCGGGTCCTCGTACCAGCGGTCGCCCTCGTCCTCGGACTGGGCGTACTTCTCCTTGAAGACGTCCGGAATGTAGTCGAACATGAAGCGCTTGCCTTCGCTGTTGCGCAGCACCCCGCCGTCCCCGCGCACCGACTCGGTGACCAGGATGCCCTTGACGGAGGGCGGCCAGACCATGCCGGTCGGGTGGAACTGCACGAACTCCATGTTGATCAGCGGGGCCCCGGCGAGCAGGGCCAGGGCGTGGCCGTCGCCGGTGTACTCCCAGGAGTTGGAGGTCACCTTGAAGGACTTGCCGATGCCGCCGGTGGCCAGCACCACGGCCGGGGCCTCGATCGCGAAGAAGCGGCCGGACTCACGTTCGTAGCCGAAGACCCCGGCGACCCGCTCGCCCGCCGCGTCCTTGACGATGCGGGTGACCGTGCACTCCTGGAAGACCTTGAGCCGCGCCTCGTAGTCGCCGGTCTCGGCCTTGTCCTCCTGCTGGAGGGAGACGATCTTCTGCTGGAGGGTGCGGATCAGCTCCAGCCCTGTACGGTCGCCGACGTGGGCGAGCCGCGGGTACTCATGGCCGCCGAAGTTCCGCTGCGAGATCCTGCCGTCCGGGGTGCGGTCGAAGAGCGCGCCCCAGGTCTCCAGCTCCCAGACCCGGTCCGGGGCCTCCTGGGCGTGCAGCTCGGCCATCCGCCAGTGGTTGAGGAACTTGCCGCCGCGCATGGTGTCGCGGAAGTGCACCTGCCAGTTGTCGCCCGCGTTGACGTTGCCCATGCTGGCGGCGATGCCGCCCTCGGCCATCACCGTATGGGCCTTGCCGAACAGCGACTTGCAGATGACGGCGCAGCGCATGCCCGCCTCGCGTGCCTCGATCGCGGCCCGCAGCCCGGCGCCCCCGGCGCCGATCACGACCACGTCCCAGGCCTGACGTTCGACTTGCGTCATCGTTGAAGGCACCTCTCCTAGAAGAACCGGGGGTCGTCGAACGCGCCGCTCGCCAGCAGGTACACATAGAAGTCGGCGACGGCGACGCTGATCAGCGACGCCCAGGCCAGCTGCATGTGGCGCGCGTTGAGCGAGCTGACCCAGCCCCAGAGCCGGTAGCGCACCGGATGCCGGGAGAAGTGCTTGAGCCGACCGCCGACGATGTGCCGGCAGGAGTGGCAGGAGAGGGTGTACGCCCAGATCAGCGCGATGTTGGCGAGCAGCACCAGGGTGCCGAGGCCCATGTGGCCCCACCGGCCGTGCTCGTCGCGGAAGGCGAGGACGGTGTCATAGGTGAGGATTCCCGCGACGATCACCGCGAAGTAGAAGAAGTAGCGGTGGATGTTCTGGAGGATGAGCGGGAAGCGGGTCTCGCCGGTGTAGTTGGCGCGCGGCTCGGCGACCGCGCAGGCCGGGGGTGAGGCCCAGAAGCCCCGGTAGTACGCCTTGCGGTAGTAGTAGCAGGTCAGCCGGAAGCCGAGCGGGAAGATCAGGATCAGCAGGGCGGGGGACAGGCCCCACCACGCGCCGAAGATCTCCCAGTTCGCGCCGCCCTTCATGGGGACGCAGTTCTGCGCGATACACGGCGAGTAGAACGGGGAGACGTACGGCTCGGCGTAGTAGTCGTCACCGGCGAAGGCCCGCCAGGTGGAGTACACGATGAACGCGAACAGCCCGGCGGCGGTGACCGCGGGCGCCAGCCACCAGCGGTCGGTCCGCAGATGGCGGGCGGGGATGGCGGCGCGGGACGGGTCGCGCACGCCGCTGGTAGCCGCTTCCCGCTCGGAGGGCGTGGCGGCTTGGGGGTCGGTGCCAGTGGCCAAGGGAAACTCCGCTGTGGAGTGGTGTGGGGGACGGTCGGGCGTGGACCGGTGGGACCGGGTACGCGCCGGGCGGGCCCCTGGTTATGGAGCGTGACGGTCGCGCGCGCCGAGACCCTCGTCGTCGACGTCGGACCACAGCGCGCTGTTGTAGGGCGCGTCGGGGACCGGGACCATCTCGGGGCGCGGCCGCTCCGCGCCGGGGGCCGTATCGCGCAGCAGGGCGAGACTCTCGCGCAGATGGTCCGCGTCGGTGCGGACGCGGCGTATCTCCAGTCCGCCGGCGCCGACCCGGTCTTCCAGCCGGGTGACGGAGCGGACCAGGTCGTCGAGACAGCGTTGGACGGCCGTCAAGTCGTCATTCAAGGACATGACTTGCCCTCACTTCCGCGGTTGCGGTTGGCGGCGCTCATGCGACAGCGAGTGTTACGCGTCACAGTCCTGGTTGGGAAGGGATCTGCCGCGATTCGCGGGATCACCGGCGTGATCGCGCCGCCGTGCGCCGGGGTGCGCGCCGGTCGTATTGATCCGGTCGGGTGATCCTGTCCCCTCCATGGCCGTCCCGAGGTGCTGTCTCATGATCCGTCGCTTTGAGTAAGGAGTATATGCGACAGGCGTCAAAACGTGCGAAATGCGCTCAATATCGGCACACCCCGGAGGTCACGAGCCATGTCCATCGACAAGCGACGCTGCGCCATGCTGCTCGCCGCGGGAGTGCTGCTGCCGCTGCCCGTCCTCACCGGGTGCAGCTCGGGCGATGACGACGACGGCCCGCCGTCGCCCGCCGCCCGGGACATCGCCCCGGCCTCCCGTGTCCAGACCGCCCCCGGCGGCACGCTGCGCTGGGCGCTCGACGCCCGGCCCGCGACCTTCAACGCCTTCCAGTCCTCCGCCGACGACGGCACCGAGCGGATCGCCGGGGCCGTGCTGCCCGCGCTGCACACCCTCGACGCCCGCGGCCGCCCGCAGCTCAACACCGACTACCTGGAGTCGGCCGAGGTGGTCTCGCGCGAGCCCAAGCAGGTCGTGGTCTACAGGCTCAACCCCAAGGCGGTGTGGAGCGACGGCCGCCCGCTCGGCGCGGAGGACTTCTCCGCCCAGTGGAAGGCGCTGCGCGGTACGGAGAACGCGTACTGGACCGCGCGCAACGCCGGATACGACCGCATCGCCAGGATCCAGCCCGGCGAGAAGGCCCACGAGGTCAAGGTCACCTTCGCCAAGCCGTACACCGACTGGCGTTCGCTGTTCACGCCGCTGTACCCGAAGAGCGTGATGAGCAACCCGGCCGTCTTCAACGCCGGGGCCGCCAAGGGGCTCGCCGTCAGCTCAGGACCCTTCATGGTGCGCAAGGTCGGGGACACCTCCGTCACCCTCGTACGGAACCCCAGGTGGTGGGGCGACCGGGCCCGGCTGAACCGGCTGGTCTTCGACGCCGTCCCGGCCGGCAAGCGGGCCGCCGCCCTGGTCGACGGGAGCGTCGACATGGCCGAGGTCGACCGGTCGACGGCGCGCCGCATCCAGGCCGCCGAGCCCGCAGGGAAGCGGGCCGCCGGGGCCAAGCTGCACCCCTCGGGCAAGGCGGGCGCGCCCAAGCAGGAGACCCAGGCGCCGGACGCCACGGGCGCCACGGACGCCACGCGCGACCGCACCGAGCCGGACCGCGCCGAGGGCGGGAAGGCCCAGGGGGCCGAGCGGTCCACGACCGTGGCGCTGCGCCGCTACAGCCTGCGCACGGCGCTGGACCCCGCGTACACCCAGCTCGCCATCAACGGCACCAAGGGCCCGCTCGCCGATGAGCGGGTCCGCCGCGCGGTGGCCCGCGCGATCGACCGGCAGGCGCTCGCCAAGTCGGTGCTGAAGCCGTTCGGGCTGCCCACGGAGCCGCTCGGCAACCATCTGCTGATGTCCGAGCAGAAGGGGTACAAGGACCACAGCGGCGCCCTCGGCAGCCCCGACGCGCAGGCCGCGCAGTCCCTGCTCGCCGACGCGGGCTGGCGCCCCGGCGGCTCGTCCGCCCGCCAGAAGTCGGTCGACGGCAAGACGGACGACCGCGGACGGCAGCAGCCGAGCCCCGCCTCGCCCGCCGCGGGCGACGCGGGCAGGGCCGGGCGCTCCCACCCGGCCGTCGTGCAGAAGAAGGGCCGCCCGCTGGTGCTGCGCTTCGTCGTCCCGGCCGACTCCGGCGACGCCTCGGTGCGCGCCGTCGGGACGCGCATCAGCCGGATGCTGGAGGAGATCGGTGTCCGGACCGAGATCACCAAGGTGAAGAGCGACGCCTTCTTCAAGGACCACATCGCCAACGGCAAGTACGACCTGGCCCTCTACTCCTGGCCCGCCTCCGCCTACCCGGCGACCGACGGCCGCCCGATCTACGCCAAGCCGCAGCCCGCAGCGGACGGCTCGCTGGTGGTCGAGCAGAACTACACCCGGGTCGGTACGGACCAGATCGACCAGCTCTTCGACCAGGCGCTCTCCGAGCTGGACGGCGGCGCCTCGCGCGCCCTGGTCGGCCGGGCGGACGCCCGGATCTGGGCGGCGGCCGGATCGATCCCGCTCTACCAGCCCCCGCAGCTGGTCGCGGTCCGCAAGACGGTGAGCAACGCCGGAGCGTTCGGCTTCGCCACCCCCCGCTACCAGGACATCGGCTTCCGCAAGTAAGGCACGAAGCGGCCGCGAGGGCGTGCCGGGACGGCGTGGGGACGGGTGGCGGCACCCGTCCCCACGCCGTCCCCTTACCATGGGGTGGAGCCGTGGCGTAAGCAGCCCGGCGGAAAGGCGCGCCGGATGAAGGAGCGCGCTGCCACCCACGAAACCGGGAGAAGCGCGCTCGTATGCCCACGCGCCACGATATTCGTAACGTCGCCATCGTCGCCCACGTCGACCACGGCAAGACGACCCTCGTCGACGCCATGCTCAAGCAGGCCGGTGCGTTCGCCGCGCATCAGCAGGTGGACGACCGGGTGATGGACTCCAACGACCTGGAGCGCGAGAAGGGCATCACCATTCTCGCGAAGAACACCGCCGTGAAGTACCACCCGGCGGACGGCAGCGACCCTGTCACCATCAACATCATCGACACCCCCGGCCACGCCGACTTCGGCGGCGAGGTCGAGCGCGGCCTGTCCATGGTCGACGCCGTGGTGCTGCTGGTCGACGCCTCCGAGGGCCCGCTGCCGCAGACCCGCTTCGTGCTGCGCAAGGCGCTCCAGGCCAAGCTGCCGGTCATCCTGTGCATCAACAAGACGGACCGCCCGGACTCCCGGATCGACGACGTCGTCAACGAGACGTACGACCTGTTCCTGGACCTGGACGCGACCGAGGAGCAGATCGAGTTCCCGATCGTCTACGCCTGCGCGCGGGACGGCATCGCCTCGCTGACCAAGCCGGAGGACGGCACCGTCCCGGCCGACAGCGACAGCCTCTGGCCGTTCTTCGTCACCCTGCTGGAGACCGTCCCGGCGCCGGAGTACGACGCGGCCGCCCCGCTCCAGGCTCATGTCACCAACCTGGACGCGGACAACTTCCTCGGCCGCATCGCGCTGCTCCGCGTCGAGCAGGGCGAGCTGAAGAAGGGCCAGACCGTCGCGTGGATCAAGCGTGACGGCTCGATCTCCAACGTCCGCATCACCGAGCTGATGATGACCGAGGCGCTGACCCGCAAGCCCGCCGAGGTGGCCGGGCCCGGGGACATCTGCGCGGTCGCCGGTATCCCCGACATCATGATCGGCGAGACCCTGGCCGACCCGGAGAACCCGATCGCGCTCCCGCTGATCACCGTCGACGAGCCCGCGATCTCGATGACCATCGGCACCAACACCTCGCCGCTGGTCGGCAAGGGCGGCAAGGGCCACAAGGTCACCGCCCGGCTGGTCAAGGACCGCCTCGAGAAGGAGCTGATCGGCAACGTCTCGCTGCGCGTGCTGCCGACCGAGCGCCCCGACGCCTGGGAGGTGCAGGGCCGCGGTGAGCTGGCGCTGGCGATCCTGGTCGAGACGATGCGCCGGGAGGGCTTCGAGCTGACCGTCGGCAAGCCCGAGGTCGTCACCAAGGAGGTCGACGGCAAGCTCCACGAGCCGATCGAGCGCCTGACCATCGACGCGCCGGAGGAGCACCTCGGCGCCATCACCCAGCTGATGGCGACCCGCAAGGGGCGCATGGAGACCATGACCAACCACGGCTCCGGCTGGATCCGCATGGAGTGGATCGTGCCGTCCCGCGGCCTCATCGGCTTCCGCACCGAGTTCCTGACCCAGACCCGCGGCACCGGTATCGCGCACTCCATCTTCGAGGGCCACGAGCCCTGGTTCGGCGAGCTGCGCACCCGAAACAGCGGCTCCCTGGTCGCCGACCGCTCCGGCGCGGTGACCGCGTTCGCGATGACCAACCTCCAGGAGCGCGGCGTGCTGTTCACCTCGCCCGGCACCGAGGTGTACGAGGGCATGATCGTCGGCGAGAACTCGCGCGCCGACGACATGGACGTGAACATCACCAAGGAGAAGAAGCTCACCAACATGCGGTCCTCGACCGCGGACGTGACCGAGTCCCTGGTGCCGCCGCGGCTGCTGTCGCTGGAGCAGTCCCTGGAGTTCTGCCGCGACGACGAGTGCGTCGAGGTCACCCCGGAGACGGTCCGCATCCGCAAGGTCGTACTGGACCAGAAGGAGCGCGGCCGCGCCGCGTCGCGCGCCAAGCGCTGACGTTCCCTTTTCAGGCTCGGTTCGCCCCCAGCTACCGCTGGGAGGTGCCCCCGCCGGGGCGCAAAGCCGGTGTCGACGGTCGACGTGCTCGGTCGCTCGTTCCTCGCTCCCTGCGCGCGTCTCCCTTTCGACACCGGCGCGCCCCTTTGGCTCACTCGCGCCTCGATACGCCCCCGGCAGCCCGGGCTTCCGCTTCCTGAGCGGGGCCCGGGCTGCTGTCGTGTCAGGAAGCTGCCCGTCAAGCGGTTATCCGGCGAGTGGCGTCCGGATATCGGTGCCAGCGCTCCGCATGATGTGTTAACAGTCCGTTTCGCGTGTGTCTGTCTGCGGCAGTTTTGTCCGGATTTCGAAGCTCCGCGCGTAGATGATGTGACCAAAGCGAGACCCATAAGGTGTGGTTTACGGGGCTGGCGTGCTCAATCATGGGGTCCATTGAGCTCGGGTCAACGGGTCGCACGCTGTGGGGAGCGGGGGCCTACGAGCACATCTGGGGGGTCCGGTCCCTTTCGCTGTCAGGGGTGTCAGCGCATACCCGGACACCCCTCTCGTAGCAGCAGAGGACTCCGGAGGAGGCAAACCCATGCGTGGTGCCCAGAGCGCCAAGTGGGTCGCGATGGCCGCGGTTGTGGCACTGGCCGCGACCGCTTGTGGTGGCGGCAGTGACAGCGGTGACGACGACAATGCGGCCGTCAATCCGAACGGTGTGTACACCTATCAGGATGTCGAGCCGCAGAACCCGCTGATCCCGACCAACACCAACGAGGTCGGCGGCGGCTACATCCTGAAGAACCTCTTCCGGGGCCTGGTCGACTACGACGTCAAGGGCAACCTGCGCAACCAGGTCGCCCAGAGCGTCGACTCGTCGGACAACCAGCACTTCACCGTGAAGCTGAAGAAGGGCTGGAAGTTCCACAACGGCGAGCCGGTGACGGCCAGCTCCTTCGTGGACGCGTGGAACTGGGGTGCCAACGCCAAGAACGCGCAGCTGAACGCCTCCTGGTTCGCCGACATCAAGGGCTTCGACGAGGTCCACCCGGAGAAGGGTGACCCGAAGGCCGACAAGATGTCGGGCCTGAAGGTCGTGAACGACAACGAGTTCACCATCGACCTGTCGCACCCGGTCTCCACCTTCAAGGACCGGCTCTTCTACGACGCCTTCTTCCCGCTGCCCAAGGCCTTCTACAAGGACCCGAAGAAGTTCGGCGAGGCCCCCATCGGCAACGGCCCCTACGAGGTCGACGGCAAGTGGGAGCACAAGGTCCAGTTCAAGGTGAAGAAGTACGCCGGCTACCAGGGTGTGGACAAGCCCAAGAACGGCGGCATCGTCTTCAAGTTCTACAACAAGGACGAGAGCGCCTACAACGACCTGGTCTCCGACAAGCTGGACATCATGTACCAGGTCCCGCCGTCGTCGATCAACGTCTACAAGACCGACCTGGGCGACCGCTCGGCCGACCAGATGTTCGGCGGCAACACCACCATCGCCTTCCCGATGTACGACAAGGACTGGGCGAAGCCGGAGAAGGCCAAGGTCCGCCAGGGTCTGTCCATGGCGATCGACCGCGACACCATCACCAAGACCGCCCTGAAGGGCTCGAAGGACCCGGCCGACGGCTGGACCCCGAAGGTCGTCGACGGCTACCAGCCCAACGCCTGTGGTGAGTACTGCAAGTTCGACCCGAAGAAGGCGAAGCAGTTCATCAAGGAGGGCGGCGGCGTCCCCGGCGGCAAGATGTCCATCTCCTACAACGCCGACGGCGGTAACAAGGAGTGGGCCGAGGCGGTCTGCAACGACATCAAGCAGAACGCCGGCGTCCCGTGCGAGGCCGAGCCGCGCGCGACCTTCCAGCAGCTGCGCACCGAGATCACCGACAAGAAGATGAAGAGCGCGTTCCGGATGGCCTGGGTCCAGGACTTCCCGAACATCTCCAACTTCATCTCGGAGCAGTACCGCACCGGCGCGGGCGCCAATGACTCCGGCTTCAGCGACAAGAAGCTCGACAAGCTGATGGAGCAGGCCGACTCGGCCAAGACCATCGAGGAGTCCAACAAGCTCTACGCCCAGGCCGAGGCGAAGCTCAAGGACACGATGCCCTCCATCCCGCTCTTCTTCGACCACACCAACGGCGGTCACTCCAAGAACGTCCAGAACGTCAAGTTCGACACGTTCCGCCAGGCGATCTGGACCGACGTCGAGGTCAAGAAGTAGTCGTACGGCTTGCAGTGACGCACATCCAGTGACCGCCCGTCCCCTTGACGACGGGCGGTCACCGGGTGCGTCGGCGACAGGAGGACACCCATGGGGCGCTACGTCGCGAGGCGACTGCTCCAGATGATCCCGGTCTTCATCGGGACCACACTGCTCATCTTTCTGATGGTGTATTCGCTGCCCGGCGATCCCGTCAAAGCGCTCTTCGGCCCGCGGGCATCCGACCCCGCCACGGTCGAGAGACTGCGCCATCAATTCGGCCTCGACAAGCCCCTGATGACCCAGTACTGGGACTACATCACCGGGCTGTTCAAGGGCGACTTCGGGCAGAGCTTCACCGGCCGCCCGGTCGCCGACCTGATGGCCGACGCCTTCCCGGTCACCATCCGGCTCGCGCTGCTCGCCTTCGGCATCGAGATCGTCATCGGTGTGACCCTCGGCGTGGTGACGGGCCTGATGCGGGGAAAGTTCCTGGACCGGTTCGTGCTGGTGTTCACCCTGATCGTGACCTCGATCCCGGTGTTCGTGATCGGCTTCGTCACCGTGTTCCTGTTCGGCCTCAAATGGAAGGTCATCACCCCGACCGTCCAGGACTCCATGGACATCGGCCAGCTGTTCGCCCCGGCCATGGTGCTGGGGGCGCTCTCGCTCGCCTATGTGTCCCGGCTGACCCGGACCACCGTGGTGGAGAACCTGCGCGCCGACTACATGCGCACCGCGCTCGCCAAGGGCCTGCCGCGGCGCCGGATCATCGGCGTCCATCTGATGCGCAACTCGCTCATCCCTGTCGTCACGTTCCTCGGCACCGACCTCGGCACCCTGATGGGCGGCGCGATCGTCACCGAGGGCATCTTCAACATCCAGGGCGTGGGCAACACCCTCTTCCGGGCCATCCAGACCAGTGAGGGTCCCACCGTCGTCGGCATCGTGACCGTGCTCGTGCTCGTCTACCTGGTGAGCAGCCTGGTCGTCGACCTGTTGTACGCAGTCCTGGACCCGAGGATTCGCTATGCTTAATCCAACTCAGGCTCCCGAGGCCGGCCCCGTATCGGCGGCAGCCGAAGCGCCCCTGCCGGGCGGCAGTGAGATCACCAAGGCGCGCAGCCTGGGCCAGGACGCCTGGCGCGAACTGCGCAGCAACCCCATCTTCTGGGTCTCCGCCGTGCTGCTCGTGCTCTTCCTTCTGATGGCGGCCGTGCCCAGCCTGTTCACCAGCACCGACCCGGGCCACGCCGATCTGCGCAACCACTACCTCGGCAAGCCGGAGTGGGGGCACTTCTTCCAGCCGGACTGGTTCGGCTACAACGGCCAGGGCCAGAGCGTCTACGCCCGGACGATCTACGGTGCCCGCGCCTCGGTCATCATCGGCTTCTGCGTGACCCTCGGGGTCACCCTCGTCGGCGGTGTGATCGGCATGTTCGCGGGATACTTCGGCGGCTTCCTCGACACCCTGCTCTCCCGGCTCACCGACATCTTCTTCGGCATCCCGCTGCTGCTGGGCGGCATGGTGCTGCTCCAGGCGTTCACCCACCGCACGATCTGGACCGTGGTGCTCGCCCTGGCCACGTTCGGCTGGATGCCGCTCGCCCGTGTGATGCGCGGCGCGGTCATCACCCAGAAGCAGGCCGACTTCGTGACGGCGGCCCGGGCGCTCGGCGCGGGCACCGGCCGCATCCTGCTCCGGCACATCCTGCCGAACACCCTCGCCCCGGTGATCGTCGTGGCGACCATCGCGCTCGGTGGCTTCGTCTCCGCCGAGGCGACCCTGTCCTACCTGGGCATCGGCCTCCAGTCGACGGTCTCCTGGGGCGTGGACATCTCGGACGCGCAGAACGTACTGCGGGACGCTCCGCACGTGCTGCTCGTCCCGGCCACCTTCCTGAGCCTGACGGTGCTGTCGTTCATCCTGCTCGGCGACGCGGTGCGCGACGCCTTCGACCCCAAGCTGCGCTGAGGGAGGCGTACGTGACCACCATCGAGAAGACCGGCGCGGAGCCCTCCGCGCGCGTCGAGGACGACGGCGGCCCGCTGCTGGAAGTCCGCGATCTGCACGTGGAGTTCCACACCCGGGACGGTGTCGCCAAGGCCGTCAACGGCGTCAACTACTCCGTCAGCGCGGGCGAGACGCTCGCCGTGCTCGGCGAGTCCGGCTCCGGCAAGTCCGTGACCGCGCAGGCCATCATGGGCATCCTGGACATGCCGCCCGGCAAGATCCCCCAGGGCCAGATCCTCTTCCGCGGCGAGGACATGCTCACCATGCCCGCGGAGGAGCGGCGCAAGATCCGTGGCCGCAGGATCGCCATGATCTTCCAGGACGCGCTGTCCGCGCTGAACCCGGTGCTCTCCGTCGGCTACCAGCTCGGCGAGATGTTCCGGGTCCACCAGGGGCTGTCCAAGAAGGACGCCAAGGCCAAGGCCATCGAGCTGATGGAGCGGGTCCGCATCCCGGCCGCCAAGGAGCGGGTGGGCGACTACCCGCACCAGTTCTCCGGCGGTATGCGCCAGCGCATCATGATCGCCATGGCGCTGGCCCTGGAGCCGGACCTGATCATCGCGGACGAGCCGACCACCGCGCTCGACGTGACCGTCCAGGCCCAGGTGATGGACCTGCTCGCGGAGTTGCAGCGCGAGTACAACATGGGCCTGATCCTGATCACCCATGACCTGGGCGTGGTCGCGGACGTCGCCGACAAGATCGCGGTGATGTACGCGGGCCGGATCGTGGAGACCGCCCCCGTGCACGAGCTGTACAAGCGTCCCGCCCACCCGTACACCAAGGGACTGCTCGACTCCATTCCGCGGCTGGACCACAAGGGCCAGGAGCTGTACGCGATCAAGGGGCTGCCGCCCAACCTGCTCAAGATCCCCACCGGTTGTGCCTTCAACCCGCGCTGCCCGAAGGCCCAGGACATCTGCACCACCGAGGTCCCGCCGCTGGCCGAGGTCACCGAGCAGGACGGCACCGCGCTGCCGGGCCGCGGCAGTGCGTGCCACTTCTGGAAGGAGACGATCCATGGCTGATATGGAGAAGAACGACAAGGCCACGGACGCCTCCGAAGCCGCCGACGTCACTCCCAACGTCTCCGAGGTGACGACGGTCGACGCCGCGAACGAGGACGAGGCCGTGGCCGCCCTCGACGCACATGTCGACCGCGGGGAGCCGATCCTCCAGGTGCGCAACCTGGTCAAGCACTTCCCGCTGACCCAGGGCATCCTGTTCAAGAAGCAGGTCGGCGCGGTCAAGGCGGTCGACGGCGTCTCCTTCGACCTCTACCAGGGCGAGACGCTCGGCATCGTCGGCGAGTCCGGCTGCGGCAAGTCCACCGTCGCCAAGCTGCTGATGACCCTGGAGACCGCCACCGCGGGCGAGGTGTTCTACAAGGGCCAGGACATCACCAAGCTGTCGGGCCGCGCCCTGCGGGCCGTCCGCCGCAACATCCAGATGGTGTTCCAGGACCCGTACACCTCGCTCAACCCCCGCATGACGGTGGGCGACATCATCGGCGAGCCGTACGAGATCCACCCCGAGGCCGCGCCCAAGGGCGACCGGCGGCGCAAGGTCCAGGAGCTGCTGGACGTCGTCGGCCTCAACCCCGAGTACATCAACCGCTATCCGCACCAGTTCTCCGGCGGCCAGCGCCAGCGCATCGGCATCGCCCGCGGCCTCGCGCTCAACCCGGAGATCATCATCTGCGACGAGCCGGTCTCGGCGCTGGACGTGTCGGTGCAGGCGCAGGTCATCAACCTGATGGAGAAGCTCCAGGACGAGTTCAACCTGTCCTACATCTTCATCGCCCACGACCTGTCCATCGTCCGCCACATCTCCGACCGGGTCGGCGTGATGTACCTGGGGAAGATGGCCGAGATCGGCACCGACGCCGAGATCTACGACCACCCGACGCATCCGTACACCCAGGCCCTGCTGTCCGCCGTGCCGGTGCCCGACCCGGAGTCGCGGGAGGGCCGGGAGCGGATCATCCTCACCGGCGATGTCCCCTCCCCGGCCAACCCGCCCTCCGGCTGCCGCTTCCGCACCCGCTGCTGGAAGGCCGAGGACAAGTGCGCCAAGGAGGTGCCGCTGCTCGCCATCCCGGAGCGCTTCGCCGGGACGGACTCGCTCGCGGCGCACGAGTCGGCGTGCCACTTCGCCGAGGAGAAGGACGTGGTGCACGCGTAACGGGCACTGCTCGCCGAAGGGCGCCCGGCCACTGGCCGGGCGCCCTTCGGCGTTTCCCGTTCGGCCCGCCGACCCGATGTTTTGAATCGATTAAAGATTCCGAACAGACGCTTGAAACGCGGGGAACGATAGGCCACAGTGGCATAGAAAGCGCTTGCCGAGCGCGGGACGTACCGCTCGGCTCGCGCTTTACCAACGGCGTTTTCCTGGTGCGTTTCCGCGTGCCACCGGGCCGCTGCCACGGACAGCGGTCACCGGCGTGCGCGCCGCCGGGACCCGGTGTGTGATGAGGGCCTAAGGCGGATCTTGGACCGGGTCCTCGGGAGGCGCCATGCGCGGAGCCCAGTGCGTCATGCGGATGCGGTGCGTGCTGTGCGCCCTCTGCGTGGCCGCCGTCCCGGCCGTCGCGGGCTGCGGCGGTGGCTCCGACTCGGCCGACGGCATCGTCCGTTCCTCCTGGGGCGATCCGCCGAACCCGCTGGAGCCCGCCAACACCAATGACGTCCAGGGCGGCAAGGTCCTGGACATGATCTTCCGGGGGCTCAAGCGGTACGACCCGGCGACCGGTGAGGCCAAGGACGCGCTCGCCGACCGGATCACCACCGACGACCAGCGCACGTACACCGTCACCATCAAGAAGGGGCGGCGGTTCGGCAATGGCGAGAAGGTCACCGCGAAGTCCTTCACCGACGCCTGGAACTACGGCGCCCTGCTCGACAACAAGCAGCGCAACGCCTACTTCTTCGAGTACATCGAGGGATACGACAAGGTCCACCCCGCCACCGGCCGCCCCACCGCGCGCACCCTCTCCGGGCTGCGCGTGACGGGGGAGCGGACCTTCACCGTCCGGCTCACCCAGAAGTTCTCCTCCTGGCCCAAGACGCTCGGCTACAACGCCTACGCGCCGCTGCCCCGGGCGTTCTTCACCGACCACGAGGCGTGGCTGAGGAAGCCCGTCGGCAACGGCCCGTACCAGGTGCGGTCGTACGACAAGGGCTCGGTCATGAAGCTGCGTGCCTGGGACGGCTATCAGGGCCCCGACAAGGCCCGTAACAAAGGCGTCGACCTCCGCGTCTACACCGACAGCAACACCGCCTACACCGATCTCCAGGCGGGCAATCTCGATCTGGTGGACGACGTCCCGGCCCAGCAGCTGAAGTTCGTCCGCTCCGACCTCGGCAACCGCTACATCAACCAGCCCGCCGGGATCATCCAGACCCTCACCTTCCCCATGTACGACCGGGCGTGGAGCGGGCCCGCGAAGGCGAAGCTGCGCCGCGGCATCTCCATGGCGATCAACCGCGCGCAGATCACCGACCGGATCTTCCGCGGCACCCGCACCCCCGCCACCGACTGGACCTCCCCGGTGCTGCGCCGCCAGGGCGGCTATCAGCCGGGGCTGTGCGGGGACGCCTGCGCCTACGATCCGGAGCGGGCGCGGAAGCTGATCCGGGAGGGCGGAGGGCTGCCCGGCGGCCGGATGACCATCACGTACAACGCGGACACCGGCTCCCACAAGGACTGGGTCGACGCCGTCTGCAACAGCGTCAACAACGTGCTGCGCAGCGACCGGGCGTGCGTCGGCAAGCCGGTCGGCACCTTCGCCGACTACCGCAACAAGATGGCCGGGAAGCGGATGACCGGCCCGTTCCGGGCGGGCTGGCAGATGGACTATCCGCTGATCCAGAACTTCCTCCAGCCGCTGTACTACACGGACGCCTCCTCCAACGACGGCCACTGGAGCGACACCGGCTTCGACCGGCTGGTGAACCAGGCCAACGCGGCGCCCGCCGACACGAAGACCATCACCGCCTTCCAGGACGCCGAGAAGATCCTCGCCCGGCAGATGCCCGCCATCCCGCTGTGGTACCAGAACGGCAGCGCGGGCTATGCCTCCCGGCTCAGCGATGTGGCGCTGAACCAGTTCAGCGTGCCCGTCTACCACCAGATCAGGGTCGGCTGAGCCATGGGCCGCTATGTGCTGCGGCGGCTGGCGCAGATGGTCCCGGTCTTCTTCGGCGCCACCTTCCTGATCTTCTTCATGGTCTACGCGCTCGGCGACCCGGTCGCCGCCCTGTTCGGCGACAAGGCCCCCGACCCCGCGACCGCGGCCCGCATCCGCAAGGACCTGTACCTCGACGAACCGCTGTGGAGCCAGTACGTCCACTACATGGGGCAGGTGTTCGGCGGCCACTTCGGCACCGCGTTCAACGGCCAGCCGGTCACCGAGCTGATGGCCGGGGCCTTCCCCGTCACCCTGCGGCTGACGATCGTCGCCGTCGTCTTCGAGATGGCGCTCGGCATCACCCTCGGCGTGCTCAGCGGACTGCGCCGCGGCCGGGGTCTGGACACCTCGGTGCTGCTGCTCACCCTGGTCGTGGTGTCCATCCCGACGTTCGTCAGCGGCACCGTGCTCCAGTACGTGTTCGGCGTGCGGTGGGGCTGGGCCCGGCCGTCCGTCGCCCCCGAGGCGCCGTTCACCGAACTGCTGCTGCCCGGCGTGGTGCTGGGGCTGGTGTCCCTCGCGTACACCACCCGGCTCACCCGCACCTCGCTCGTCGAGAACGCCCGCGCCGACTACGTGCGCACCGCCGTCGCCAAGGGGCTGCCGCGCCGCCGGATCGTCGTCCGGCATCTGCTGCGCACCTCGCTGATCCCGGTGGTGACCTTCATCGGCACCGATATCGGCGCGCTCATGGGCGGGGCCATCGTCACCGAGCGGATCTTCAACATCCATGGCGTGGGCTACCAGCTCTACCAGGGCATCCTGCGCCAGAACTCGCCGACCGTGGTCGGCTTCGTCACCATCCTGGTGATCGTCTTCCTGCTCGCCAATCTGCTCGTCGACCTCCTCTACGCCGTGCTCGACCCGAGGATCCGGTATGCCTGAGCCCTTCGAACCCCTTGAGTCTTGTGAAGCGGGATCCGACCAGCCTGTGGACCTCGCCGCCACCGGCACCGCGACCCTGGAGGGCGAGGGCGGGCCGCGGAGCCGACCCTGGCACCGCCGCCCCCTCCCGCGCCTGCGCTTCGGCCGCGCGGCGCGCCCTGCCGCCGAAGGCCCCGCGCCCGTCTCGCGCGGGCTGTGGTCCGACGCCTGGCACGATCTGCGCCGCAACCCCGTCTTCGTCGTCTCCGCGCTGGTCATCCTCTTCCTCGTCCTCATCGCGGTCTGGCCGCAGCTGATCGCGGACGGCAATCCGTACCAGGGCAACCTGGCCAAGGCGCAGGACGGCCCGGCCCCCGGCCACCCCTTCGGCTTCGACCTCCAGGGTCGGGACGTCTACACCCGCACCGTCTACGGCGCCCGCGCCTCCATCACCGTCGGCATCTGCGCCACCGCGGGCGCCGCCCTGCTCGGCAGCGTGCTGGGCGGGCTCGCCGGTTTCTTCGGCGGCTGGTGGGATTCCCTGCTCTCGCGGATCGCCGACGTCTTCTTCGGCATCCCGATCCTGCTCGGCGGGCTGGTCTTCCTGTCGGTGGTCACCAGCGGTTCGGTGTGGCCGGTGGTCGGCTTCATCGTGCTGCTGGGCTGGCCGCAGATCTCCCGTATCGCCCGCGGCTCGGTCGTCACCGTCAAACAGCAGGACTACGTGCTCGCGGCGCGCACCCTCGGGGCGGGCAACGGCCGGATGCTGCTGCGGCACATCGCGCCCAACGCCGTCGCCCCCGTGATCGTCGTCGCGACCATCGCGCTCGGCACGTACATCGCGCTGGAGGCGACCCTGTCGTTCCTCGGCGTGGGGCTGAAACCGCCCACCGTCTCCTGGGGCATCGACATCTCGTCCGCGTCCACCCAGATCCGCAACGCCCCGCACATGCTGCTGTGGCCGGCGGCGGCGCTCAGCATCACGGTGCTCGCGTTCATCATGCTCGGCGACGCGGTGCGCGACGCCCTCGACCCGAAGCTGCGTTAGCCGTGGCCCGGCTGCTGGACGTACGGGACCTGCGCGTCGCCTTCCGCACCCGCGACGGCGTCGCCGAGGCCGTCGGCGGGGTGAGCTACGCCGTCGACGCCGGGCGGACGCTGGCCGTGCTGGGCGAGTCGGGGTCGGGGAAGTCCGTGACCGCCCAGGCCATCATGGGCATCCTCGACACCCCACCCGCCTTCGTCACCGGCGGCAAGGTCTTCTTCCAGGGGCGCGATCTGCTCACCCTGAGCGGCGAGGAGCGCCGCCGCGTCCGCGGCGCCAAGATGTCGATGATCTTCCAGGACGCGCTGTCCGCCCTCAACCCGGTGATCCCCGTTGGCGCCCAGCTCGCCGAGATGTACCAGGTGCACCGCGGCATGTCGCGCAGGGACGCCCGGGCGCGGGCCGTCGAGCTGATGGACCGGGTCCGCATCCCGGCCGCGGCCGCGCGCGCCGGGGACTATCCGCACCAGTTCTCGGGCGGGATGCGCCAGCGCATCATGATCGCCATGGCGATCGCGCTCGAACCGGAGCTGATCATCGCCGACGAGCCGACCACCGCGCTCGACGTCACCGTCCAGGCCCAGGTCATGGATCTGCTGGCGGAGCTGCGCCGCGAGTACGCCATGGGGCTCATCCTCATCACCCACGACCTGGGCGTGGTCGCCGACGTCGCCGACAGCATCGCCGTGATGTACGCGGGCCGGATCGTGGAGACCGCGCCGGTGCGCGACCTGTACCGGCGCCCCGCCCACCCGTACACCCGCGGACTCCTCGACTCCATCCCGCGCGTGGACCACCGGGGCGGCGAGCTGTACGCGATCAAGGGGCTGCCGCCCAGCCCGCTCGCGGTCCCGGCGGGCTGCCCGTTCAACCCCCGCTGCCCGCGCGCCCGCGACATCTGCCGCACCGACCGGCCGCCGCTGTACGAGGTGACCGGCGCCGGGGCGGTCGGCGCCGGGGCCGACGGGCGGGCCAGCGCCTGCCACTTCTGGAAGGAGGAGCTGCATGGCCTCGACCCCCTCGACCCCCTCGGCACCGCCGGTACCGTCGGCCCCCTCGGCTGACCTCGCCCCGCCCGTCCTCGAAGTCCGCGGCCTCGCCAAGCTCTACCCGCTGACCCGGGGCGTCCTGCTCAAGCGGCAGACCGGGGCGGTCCGGGCGGTCGACACGGTCTCCTTCGACCTGCGGCGCGGCGAAACCCTCGGCGTCGTCGGCGAGTCCGGCTGCGGCAAGTCCACCCTGGCCCGGCTGCTGGTCGGCCTGGAGCGGCCCACCGCCGGTTCGATCCACTACCGCGGCGAGGACATCGCCCGCCTCTCCGGGCGCGCCCTGCGGGCCGTCCACCGCAACATCCAGATGGTCTTCCAGGACCCGTACACCTCGCTCAACCCCCGCATGACGGTCGGGGACATCGTGGGGGAGCCGTACGAGATCCACCCCGAGGCCGCCCCCAAGGGCGACCGCCGCCGCGCGGTCCAGGACCTGCTCGATGTCGTCGGCCTCGACCCCGAACACATCAACCGCTATCCGCACCAGTTCTCCGGCGGCCAGCGCCAGCGCATCGGCATCGCCCGCGGCCTCGCCCTGCGTCCCGAGGTCATCGTCGCGGACGAACCGGTCTCGGCCCTCGACGTCTCGGTGCAGGCCCAGGTGGTCAACCTGCTGGAACGCCTCCAGGACGAATTCGGCCTCGCGTACGTCTTCATCGCCCACGACCTGTCCGTCGTCCGGCACATCAGCGATCGCGTCGCCGTCATGTACCTGGGCCGCTTCGCCGAGACCGGCACCGGCCCCGAGATCTACGACCACCCGACCCACCCGTACACCCAGGCCCTGCTGTCCGCAGTCCCGGTCCCCGACCCCGAGGCCCGCGCCCACCGCGACCAGCGCATCCTCCTGACCGGCGACGTCCCCTCCCCGGCCGATCCCCCCACCGGCTGCCGCTTCCGCACCCGCTGCTGGAAGGCGAGCGAACGCTGCGCGACGGAGCCACCGGCGCTGGCGGTGCCACCGGGGCTGACGGGCGCGGCGGCGCACCCGTCGGCGTGCCACTTCGCGGAGGAGCGCGCCGTGGCCTGACGTCAGAAGAGGTCGAGGAGGTTCGACGCCTCGTCGACCGCCTCTCCCGGTCCACCACCCTTCCGTTCGTCGAACCGGTACACCGGGTGGGCAACCAGGCGCACATCGGGGGCGAACGCCTGCACGGCGGCGGCGAGCCGGGTGTGGTCGACCTTCCAGAAGCCGATGAACCAGCTGTTCCTGACGACCTCGTGCTCGACGTGCGGCGCGACGCTCGCGGCGAGAGCTGGCGAGATCTTCGCGTTGGGGCCGGGAAGGTGCGGCGCGTCCGGCCGGAGCTTCAGGCCGACGCGCCGGATCGGCCTCTCCATGAACTTCTTCGTGGCCCACAGGACGAGCGCCTCGATGTCCCGCCACGGCACGGTGGCGGTGAACTTGCGATACCGGGTCACGGGGCCGTGCAGGGTGACGCCATGCTCATCGGCCCGAAAGGCCACCAGCCGCTTCCAGCCGACGCCCGAGAAGAGCTGAAAGGGTGTGCGGGTGTAGTACTCCTGATAGACCGGAGGCGGAGGAAAAGCCATGGCACGACCCTATGATCTTCAGCGCGCCGTCGACTTCCGGCTTCTCTTCGCCCGCCGTCAGTCCGCCGAGGTCAGGCCGGTGCCGGGTGGGTTTCTGGTGCGGCACGACGGTTACGCGCGCTCGCACGAGCACAACCAGATCCACATCGACGGGCCCCTCGACCCGACGGAGCTTCCGGTCGCCGCCGAGACGGCCATGGCGGGGCTGCCGCATCGCCGGGTCACCGTCTACGACGACCGGCTCGGGCTCGCGTGCGCGCCCTCGATGACCCTCGCCGGGTACGAGCACGCGGTCGAGCTGGTGATGACGCACACCGGGCCCGTGCCGGAGGCGAAACGCGAGGTCGTGGAGCTGGACCTGGGGCCCGATCCGTACGGGCCGCTGTGGCGGGCGCTGGCGGACCAGCAGCGGCTGTGGATGCCGGACGCCGACGAGGAGACGGTACGTCAGCTGGTGGGGCGGCGGGCCGCCCGGCGGAACGGGGCCGAGGACGTGCGGTTCCTGGCCGTACACGACGAGGACGGCGAGGTCGCCTCCTGGGCCGACCTCTACATGGAGCCCGCCGACGGCATCGCCCAGATCGAGGAGGTGGCCACCGCCGAGCACGCACGGCGCCGCGGATACGCCGGCGCAGTGCTGTCCGGCGCCCTCCAGCACGCGTCGGCCGCCGGGTGCGCCCTGCGGTTCCTGGTGGCCGACGGCGAGGACTGGCCGCGCCAGTGGTACGCCCGCCGCGGCTTCACCATCGTGGGCCGCGCCCACGTGTTCTCGCGTTTCCGCTGACGGTGACGCCGCCGGTCAGCGGGTGGCGGCGAGGAGTCCGAGGGTGTCGATCACGCGGTTCGAGAAGCCCCACTCGTTGTCGTACCAGGCGACCACCTTGATGTGACGGCCGTCGACGCGGGTGAGGGCCGAGTCGAAGATGGCCGAGGCGGGGTTGCCCGTGATGTCGGACGACACGAGCGGGTCGTCCGAGTACTCCAGGACTCCGGCGAGCGGCCCCTCCGCCGCGGCGCGGTACGCCGCCAGCACGTCGTCGCGCGTCACGTCGCGGGCGACGGTCGTGTTGAGCTCGACGATCGAGCCCACCGGAACCGGCACGCGGATCGAGTCGCCCGACAGCTTGCCGTCGAGGTTCGGCAGCACGAGGCCGATCGCCTTGGCGGCGCCCGTCGTGGTCGGCACGATGTTGACACCGGCGGCGCGGGCGCGGCGGGCGTCGCGGTGCGGACCGTCCTGAAGGTTCTGCTCCTGCGTATAGGCGTGCACCGTCGTCATGAAGCCGTGCTCGATACCGGCGAGTTCGTCGAGGACCGCGGCGAGCGGGGCGAGCGCGTTGGTGGTGCAGGAGGCGTTCGAGACGACCGTGTGCAGCTCCGGGTCGTACGCGCCGGTGTTCACCCCGTAGGCGAGGGTGACATCGGCACCGTCCGACGGCGCGCTGACGAGGACCTTCTTCGCGCCCGCGTCGAGGTGGGCGCGGGCGGCCTTGGCCGAGGTGAAGCGGCCGGTGGACTCCAGCGCGACATCGACGCCGAGTTCGGCCCAGGGCAGCTGCGCCGGGTCGCGCTCGGCGAGCACCTTGATGCGACGGCCGTCCACGACGAGGGTGTCGCCGTCGACGGTCACCGGGCGGCCGAGCCGGCCGGCCGTGGAGTCGTAGGCGAGGAGCCGGGCGAGGGTGGCGGGCTCGGTGAGGTCGTTGACGGCGACGATCTCGAGGTCGGTGTCGCGTTCGAGCAGGGCGCGCAGCACGTTGCGTCCGATGCGGCCGAATCCGTTGATGGCGATACGAGTCATGCCACCAGGATTGGCTCGCGGCATCCGCCGTGACAGCGGCGAGATCGCCACCCTTCACAAGGATCGCGCCACGGGGCTATTCGCCCAGCGTGAAGGTGCGGCGGTACTCGCGCGGTGTGGTGCCGAGGATGCGCTGGAAGTGGAGCCGCAGATTGGCACCGGTGCCGAGGCCGACGTCGGTGGCGATCTGCTCGACGCTCCGCTCCGAACGTTCCAGCAGCTCACGGGCCACGTCGACACGGGCGCGCATGACCCACTGCATCGGCGTGTACCCGGTGTCCTCGGCGAAGCGCCGCGAGAACGTGCGCGGCGACACCGCCGCGTGCCGGGCGAGCGCCTCCAGAGTGAGGGGCTCGCCCAGCCGGTGCAGCGCCCACTCGCGGGTCGCCGCGAACCGCTCGCCCAGCGGCTCGGGCACGCTGCGCGGCACGTACTGCGCCTGACCGCCGCTGCGGTAGGGGGCCGCGACCAGTCGCCGGGCCGCGTGGTTCGACGCGGCCACCCCGAGGTCGCCGCGCAGGATGTGCAGGCACAGGTCGATTCCCGAGGCAGCGCCCGCCGACGTCAGCACGCTGCCCTCGTCGACGAACAGCACGTTCTCGTCGACCCGGACGAGGGGATGCTTCGCCGCGAGCGCCCGCGTGTAGTGCCAGTGGGTCGTGGCGCGTTTGCCGTCGAGCAGGCCCGTGGCGGCGAGCGCGAAGGCCCCCGTCGAGATGGCGGCGAGCCGCGCGCCCCGATCGTGGGCGCCGATCAGCGCGTCGACGACGGCTCCCGGCGGGTCGTCACGGTCCGGGAACCGGTAGCCGGGGATGAAGACGATGTCGGCCCACGCGAGCGCGTCGAGCCCCTGGGCGACGTGGTACGACAGGCCGTCGCCCCCGGTCACGAGCCCCGGCACCGCACCGCACACGTGCACCTCGTACGGCATGCTCGCCCGGGTCGTGAACACCTGCGCGGGAATGCCGACGTCGAGCGGCTTGGCGCCGTCGAGCACGAGGACGGCGACGCGACGCAGGCGGGATGCTGGCACGGGAACAGGCTACGTGGGGTCCGCTGCGAGACCGGCGGAGCGCACCCGCGGCGCATTAGTGGTCTGTTAGCAGAACGCCAACATGATCTTCGAAGCTGGTTGTCGTCCGGAAACGGGCGAGAGTACACAGCAACGGGAGAACACCAATGAGCACCGCCTCCATCACCAACCGCTTCCGCGGCCGCGCCGGCCGCCGTCTCGCCGCCGCGATCGCCGTCGCCGCGGCGTTGGGCCTGGGGAGCACGGCCTGCGGGCCCGACTCCGAGGCGGACGCCGGGTCGAAGAGCGACACCTCGGCCTCGGCCCAGTCCACGAGCGGCTCCTCCTCGGACGGCTCCGGCACGTCGAAGTCCGGGACCGACGGCGGCGGCAGCGAGGCCCCGTCCGAGGGCGGCGGCGTCGCCAACGCGGGCAACCACAAGCTGATCGTCGGCAAGCTGAAGTACCTGGCGCCCGGCAAGCTGACCGTCACGCCCGAGGACGGCGGTATGGAGCAGGCGTTCCTGGTCGCCAACGCCACGAAGATCCTCGGCGCGGCCGCGATCTGCACCGATGACCCCAACGGTGGCGCGAGCATCGGTGACGACGGCTACGGCACCGCGGACTGCACCGTGGACGAGCTGGAGAAGGCGGCCAAGACCAGCAGCGTGACCGTCCGCGTCTCCATGGACCGCAAGTCCGGCGGCGCCGAGACGGTCGAGGAGAAGTACCACCCGTAAGCCCCGCATCACCCCGCGCCCGGCGGCCTCCTCACCGGCCCGCCGGGCGCGCGGGCGCGCCACGCTTCGCCGTCCCACCTGTAGACGGGCAGGCCGTCGGCCGGGGTGGTGCGGAAGGGGCGTCGCTCGTCCGTGATCGTCGTGGTACCGGAGACGGTGCCGTCCGACCAGTCGAGCCGACCGGTCCAGGCGCACGTGCAGTGCCGTGTCGATACGTCGATGTCGAGCTCGACGGGAGAGGTGCCCGTCACCTTGTACGGGAACCTCAGGGGCTTCGTCCCTCCGTACCGGAGGCCGCAGCTTTGGCTGACCGGCCGGGGGTCGAGCACCGTACCCTTCATGGGCTTGGCGCGCTTGACGACGTTCACGGTGAAGCCCTTGAGGACGATGGTGCGGCCGCCCCGCGCGCTTACGCTGAGGCCGAGCCGGAGGGTGTTCGGTGCCGCGCCCCCGAAGGCGTACGGGTCCCGGTCCCAGCTCGTCCCGTCCCGGCTGGGGCGCCTCCCGGGTACGTAATCGTCCAGCCGGGCCGCCGGTACGGGGAAGACCCACCCGCCGTCGGTACCGCAACCGCTGTCGACGTGGGGCGTGACGTGCACCGCGACCAGCGGCCCCTCGCCGCTCGGGCTCGTCTCGGCCATGGGCCGCGAATCGTGCGGCTCCGTGCGGTCCGGAAACAACTTGTCGACCAAGGGAGCCGCCGCGTACCGGAACGCGGCCCCGACCAGGTCGTCTGTCCATGCGAACATGCCGCCGACCAGCCCCAGGGGCAGCAGCCACGCCAGCCACCCGGCCCAGTGCCGCCACCCTCTGCCAGGCATCATGGCGCCCCCGCCCGTATGTGACTGACCGTCAGGCAGATGCCCGCGGCGGTTCATCGTCAAACGGGGCGAGGCCGCCGTGCGTGGCTATGTTGTGAGGCGGTCGAACTCCCCGGCCTTGGCGGCGCGTATGAAGGTGGCCAGCCGGTGGGGGGTGGTGGTGAGCAGTTCGCCGGGGTCATCGCTTTCGCGGAGGTGTATCCCGGCCGGGGAGGTCGCGAGTTCGACGCAGGCGTTCTCCTCTCCGCCCCCCGAGAACGATGACTTTTGCCAGGTGAGTGATGCGGGCACTGGTTCACCTTTCAGATCTCGCACACGAGGCGGTGGATGAAGTCCCGGGACTCCTCGGCCGCAAGCGATGTGTCTCTCATGCGGTCGAGCAGCTTCCGATACCGCTTGAGCTGTGCTTGGGCATCCACGAGGATACTGCGGTGCTCTGAATCGAGCTGTACGGTGTCGAGTTCCCGTACCGCCCCTTCCAGGTAAGTGATCGACGTTCCCGCACCCGCGAAGCCGTTGGCCTCGAACGGGACCACCCGGACAGTGACGTTCCAGCGGTCCGACAGCTCAAGGATGTGCCGCAGTTGGGCCCGGGCCACCTTCCGTCCCCCGAATCGCATACGCAGCGCCGCCTCATGGACGATGGCCTCGTACTCCCGGGCGGGCTCTTCGGTGAGGATCGCACTCCGTCGCCGCCTGTGTTCCACTCGCACTTCGAGTGTGTCCGGCGGCAGGGGAGGCGTGGAGTAGGCGAAGATCGCACGCATGTGATCCTCGGTTTGGAACAGGCCGGGGATATGCGAGACGTGGTACGCGCGCAGGGCGGCGGCGTGGTGTTCCAGATCGGCCAAGTCAAGGAGCCCGGGTGCCAGTGCTCCGCGGTACTCCTCCCACCAGCCCTTCTTGCCGCGTACGGTGACCGCCATGGCGCACATGGCGTCGACGAGCGCTGCGTCGTCGCAGGAGTAGTGCGTCGCGAGCGTGCGCAGGCGTTCTTCGCTGACCCCGTAGCGGCCCGCTTCGAGGTTGCTGATCTGTGGGTGCCCGCCTCCCAGGAAGTCGCCGACCTCGCTTGCGGACATGCCCGCGGCCTCGCGCAGTCTGCGTAGCTCGGTGCCCAGGCGAACTTGACGTGCTGTGGGCCTACTTCTCGGCGGCATGGGGGCCTTCCCTCGTGGGCGTGGTGAGTCTTGTGTCCCACCGTTTCACGGTCCACATGGCGCATTACCTCTTTTCTGCAAACAGTTGCACCGGAGCACGCGTTGACTCTACCGTCTGTAGTGGCGCACGCAGCACAGCGTGACACTGCACATGGAGGTTCGGCATGTCCTTCTCCTGCGACCAGGAACTCCACGCGATGGTCAACGACTTCGCACCCCGGCTGTTCGCCGTGGTCCAGGAGTACGACACGGAAGACGGCGAGCGCGACGGGGAGATCGCGGCGTGGGGGCTGGCCCACCCCGACGGGCATACGGACGTCACCAGCGTCGAGGGCACACGCCGCCTCAGCCTCAAGTCGCCCGAGCGGGCGACCTGGTGGTTCAGCCGGGAGGCGGATGTCTCGGCCCGGCTGATCTGGTGCGACTCGGTCGTGGGCGGGCGGTAGTTAGGCCTTCCGTACCGGCTCGTTCGCGGAGAGCGCCGGGTCGAGGACGATGTCCTGGTCGCGGGCCTCGGTGGTGGGGGCCTCGGGGAAGTGGCAGGCGGACAGGTGGCCCTCGCGGTTGCCCTCGATGCGCAGCAGCGGGGGCTCCTGCTGGGCGCACAGGTCCTGGGCCTTCCAGCAGCGGGTGCGGAAGCGGCAGCCGGAGGGCGGGGCGATGGGGGAGGGGACGTCTCCGGCGAGGCGGATGCGTTCGCGGTGCTGGGTGCCGGGGGAGTCCTCGGCCATCATCACGGCCGCGTCCGGGACGGCGGACAGCAGGGCGTGGGTGTACGGGTGGCGGGGGCGGTGGTAGATGGAGTCGCGGTCGCCGACCTCGACGATCTTCCCCAGGTACATGACCGCGACGCGCTGTGAGAAGTGCCGTACGACGGCGAGGTCGTGGGCGATGAAGACGAACGCGATGCCCAGCTCGCGCTGTAGCCGCTGGAGCAGATTGACGACCTGGGCCTGGATCGAGACGTCGAGCGCCGAGACCGGCTCGTCGGCCACGATCAGCCGGGGTTCGAGGGCGAGGGCGCGGGCGACGCCGATGCGCTGGCGCTGGCCGCCGGAGAACTCGTGCGGGAAGCGGTTGTAGTGCTCGGGGTTGAGGCCGACGGTCTCCAGCAGTTCGCGCACCCGGGCCTCGTGGCCGCCGGGCGGGCGGATGCCGTTGATCTCCATCGGGCCGGAGATGATCGTGCCGACGGTCTGCCGGGGGTTCAGCGAGGAGTACGGGTCCTGGAAGATCATCTGGATCTCGGAGCGGACCGGGGCGAGTTGGGTGCGCGAGGCGTGAGTGATGTCCTGGCCGCGGTAGGCGATCCGCCCGGCGGTGGGTTCCAGCAGCCGGGTCAGCAGCCGCCCGGTGGTGGACTTGCCGCAGCCGGACTCGCCGACGAGGCCGAAGCTCTCGCCCGCGTGCACGGTCAGGTCGATGCCGTCGACGGCCTGGACGGCGCCCACCTTCCGCCGGAAGGGGAAGCCGCCCATGATCGGGAAGTGCTTGGTCAGCTTCTCGGCGACCAGCAGGGGTTCCGACTCGGTGCTCATCTGAACGGCGCTCCTTAGCCCAGCCTGGGTTTGATCTGCTCGGTGAAGAGGGTCCGCGTCCGCTCGGCGGTGAGGTGGCAGGCGGCGCCCCGGCCGTCCGGGAGCGCGGGCCGGGTCTCCCGGCAGCGTTCACCGTCGACCTGCGATACGTAGCCGCACCGCGGGTGGAAGGGGCAGCCGGGCGGTGGGGCGAGGAGACTCGGCGGGGCGCCGGGGATGGGGCTGAGCGGTTCGTCGACTGCGGAGGACAGCCGGGGCATGGAGCCCAGCAGCCCCCAGGTGTACGGATGTTGGGGCGCCCGCAGCACCTCGCGGACCGTACCGCGCTCGACGGCCCGGCCCGCGTACATCACCAGCAGGTCGTCGGCGGTGTTGGCGACCACGCCCAGATCGTGGGTGATCAGGATGATCGCGGAGCCGAACTCCTGCTGGAGGTCCTTCAGCAGATCCAGGATCTGGGCCTGGACGGTCACGTCGAGCGCGGTGGTCGGCTCGTCGGCGATCAGCAGATCGGGGTCGCAGACCAGCGACATGGCGATCATGGCGCGCTGCCGCATGCCGCCGGAGAACTGGTGCGGATAGTCGTCCACCCGCAGCCGGGGGTTGGGGATGCCGACCTTCTCCAGCATCTCGATGGCGCGCAGCCGGGCGTCCCGCTTGGAGGCGCCGGTGTGCTTGCGGTACGGCTCGGCGATCTGGCGGCCGACCGTGTAGTACGGCGAGAGGGCGGTCAGCGGATCCTGGAAGATCATCGCCATGGTGTTGCCGCGCAGCCGCTCCAGGGTGCGCTCGGGGGCGCCGGTCAGCTCCTGCCCGTCGAGGTGGATCGTGCCGGTGACCGTGGTGGTGCGCGGGTCGTGGAGGCCGAGCACGGTGAGGTTGGTGACGGACTTGCCGGAGCCGGACTCGCCGACGATGCCGAGCGTCCGGCCGCGTTCGAGGTCGAAGGAGAGGCCGTCCACGGCCTTCACGGTGCCGTCCTCGGTGGCGAAGCGGACGTGCAGGTCGCGTACGGAGAGGAAGGATTCGGTGGTCACTTCGGCGTCCTTCTAGGCGAGGCGTACGCGCGGGTCGATGACGGCGTAGGCGGCGTCCACCAGGATGTTGAACACGACGATGGCCGCGGCGCTGACCAGCATCACGCCCATCAGCATCGGCAGATCGGTCAGCTGGACGGACTCCACGGCGAGCCGCCCGATGCCGTGCAGGGTGAAGGTGTACTCGGTGACCATCGCCCCGCCGAAGAGCGAGCCGAGGTCGATGCCGAAGATGGTGACGATGGGGGCGATGGCACCCCGCCAGGCGTACCGGAAGAAGACCGTCCGGCTGGCCAGGCCCTTGGCCCTGGCCGTGCGGACGTGGTCCTCCTGGAGCTGTTCGACCATCTGGGAGCGGGTCATCCGGCTGTAGTTGGCCATGAAGATCATCGAGAGCACCAGCCAGGGCAGCAGCATGCCGCTGAACCACTTCGCCGGATTGTCGGTGAAGGGGTAGTAGGCGGGCTGGTCCATGATCCCCAGTCCGCTGACGAACCAGGCCAGGCACAGCACGCCGACGAAGTAGATCTGGAGCGAGGCGCCCAGCAGCGACAGCGAGCTGAAGAGCTTGTCGATCCAGGTGCCGCGCCGCCAGGCCGCGATCATCCCGATGCCGATCCCGCAGATCAGGAACACCGCGGCGCCGCCGAGCGCGAGCGAGAGGGTGGTGGGGAAGCGGTCGACGATGGTGCCCCACACCTGCTCCTGGCTGACGAAGGAGTAGCCGAAGCAGGGCGCGGAGCAGTGCCCGACCGCGAAGTCGCGCCCGGCGACGATCCCGACCATGAACTTCGCGTACTGCACCGGGACCGGCTCGTCCAGGCCGAGGTTCTTGTTGATCATCGCGAGCGAGGTGGGGTCGCAGCTCTTGCCGCAGGCGAGCCGGGCGGGCTCGGCGGGCAGGGCGAAGAAGAGGAAGAACGTGATCGCGCTGATCAGCAGGAGGATCACGATCGCGCCGAGGGACCGGCGGGCGAGGAATCTCAACATGGCGTCAGGGATCTTCCGGTCGGGGCGGGTACCGGCCGCGCCGCGGCGCCGGAGGTGCTGGCGCAGACGGCGCGGCCGGGCTCCTGATCGAGCTGGGACCAGCGGTTACTTGACGAAGACGGCCGTCGGGTCCACGGCCCCGTAGACCGGGTTCCACTTCGTCCCGCCGATGCCGGAGCCCCAGAGGGTGAACAGCCGGTTGTAGAAGGTGGGGACCGCCGGAACCTGATCGGTGAGGACCTTCTCGCTGAGCTTCATCCACTCCGTGGTGGCCTTGCCCAGATCGCCGACCTTGGCGACGCGGTCGATCTCCTTGTTGACCGCCGGGACGTTCAGATGGCTGTAGTTCGCCGAGTCGTCGTAGACGTTCTCTCCGCCGTACACCGGAGGGACGACGGTCGAGGCGGAGGGCCAGTCGGCGGACCAGGAGGACCGGTAGAGGTCGTACTTGTTGTCCACCTTCCCGATCTGGGTGTAGTAGGTGGTCTGGTCGATCTCCTTCTTCTGGACCTTGAATCCGGCCCGCTCCAGGGCCTGCTGGACGACGACCGAGGCGTCCTGGTGGGTGTCGCCGTTGCCGTACGCGTAGACCAGCTCGTAGCCCTCCTCGCCCGCCTCCTTCAGCAGCTCCTTGGCCTTCTTGGCGTTGCCGCCCGGGTACTTCTTCTTCTGGAACGGGTCGAAGTCCGGGTTGTAGCCCTTGAGCGTCGGGCCGACCAGACCGCCCGCGATCTCACCGGCCTTGGGGCCGCCGAACTGCTGGAGGTACTGACCGCTGGGGAAGGCCCAGGCGATCGCCTCGCGCACCTTCTTGTTCTTGACCCGGTCCGTATTGATCGAGACGACGTCCACATAGGGCTGGGTCTCGGTCATCGACCGGGCCATCGCGTCCTTGTTCTTGAGGACCGCCGAGATCTGCGAGGGATCGACGGCGTTGGTCCAGGACATGCCGTTCTTGTCGGCGCCCTTGTCGGCCACCAGCCGGCGTGTGGAGTCCACCCACTGATGGCCGAAGGAGACATCGAAGGTGTTCACGTACTGATGGCGTATCGGATCGGTCTTGGGGTCCCACTGATCGTTCTTGACGAACTGGATGCCCTTGCCCGGCTTGAAGTTCTTGATCTTGTACGGGCCGCTGGCCACCGGAGCCTTGTCGTACTTCTCCTTGGTGTCCTTCGCCGCCGGCACCGCACCGATGTTGGGCATCGCCACGGCGAACGGCACCTCGGCCCGCGGCTGGTCGAAGTGGAAGACGACCGTCTTCTCATCCGGGGTGTCAAGCACCGACTTCGGCAGGTGCTTGCCCTTGTACGGGCCGTCCGGCAGCGCCTTGCGGAACTTCTGGCCCGCACCCGAGAGCCACTGCTGGAGGTAGGTCGGGCCGCTGGTCTGATACGGCGCGTAGAGCCGCTCGACGGCGTGCCGGACGTCCTTGGAGGTGATCGGCGAGCCGTCCTCGAACTTCAGCCCGTCCTTGAGCGTGTACGTCCACGTCCGGCCGCCGTCGGAGGACTTGCCGGTGTCCGTCGCCAGATCGCCGACCAGCTTGACCTTCCCGGTCCTGGCGTCGATCTGGTAGTTCGTCAGCGTCCGGTTGTAGAGGGTCTGCATGATCAGCTCGTCGCTGACATAGATCTGGCCGGGGTCGAGGTGCTCGAACGCGTCGCGCTGGAGCACCGTCACCGTGCCGCCCTTCTTCGCGCCCGTCAGCTCCTTGGCGGGCCCGGTGGAGTCGGCGGCGCTGCCCAGGGTGATCCCCTGGGCCTTCATCTTCGGTTCCTCGGAGTCGTCTTTCCCCGTGCCGCCCCCGCTGCTGCACGCCGAGAGCGCCAGCGCGCCCGCTGCCAGGGCGACGGCGTAGGTACGTGCTCTGCGCCTGCTGTTCCACGTCATGGTGGTCGATGCACCTGCCTCTTGGGACGTCGTCGGACGGAAGTGTGGTGCTGGTCAACGCGTGGTCTTCGGGTCCATGGCGTCCCGGACCGAGTCCCCGAGCAGGTTGAAGGCGACGACGAAGATCACCATGGCGATGCCGGGGAAGAACATGTACGTGATGTCGCCCTCGTAGAAGTTGGCGCCCTTGGCGAACATCCGGCCCCAGTCGGGGGTCGGCTCGACCACCCCGACGCCGAGGAACGACAGGGCCGCCTCCGTCGTGACGAAGTTCGGCAGCATCAGGGTGGACTGCACGAGGATCGGGGTGCCCAGGTTGGGCAGCAGCTCCTTGCGGACGATCCGCCACGGCGAGGCCCCCGTCACCTTCGCTGCCTCGACGAACTCGCGCTCCCGCAGCGACAGCACCTGCCCGCGCAGCAGCCGCGCCAGCTGCATCCAGCCCAGCAGCCACAACACCGTGACCAGGGCCGTCACCCGGAAATAGGTCGGGGTCTCCTTCTGCGGGCTGACGAACAGGGCCGTGACCACCGGCATGAAGGCGACGAAGAACAGCTGCTGCGGAAAGGACAGCAGCAGATCGATCAGCCGCCCCAGGAAGTAGTCAGTGCGCCCGCCCAGATAGCCCGCGACGACGCCGATCACGATGCCGGTGACCGTGGACAGCAGCGTCGCGGCCAGCCCGATCAGCAGCGAGGTGCGGATGCCGTACACCAGCTGCGTCAGCACGTCCCGGCCGAGCTTGGGCTCGATGCCGAACCAGAACTCGCCGTCGATACCGCCGTTGGGCTTCATCGGATAGCCGGTGAGCGGATCCAGCAGCTCCGGCCGGTCGAGGCCGTACGTGGTGTACGGGTCCTTGCCGTACAGCGAGGCGATCACCGGGGCCAGCACGGCGACGGCGAAGAAGAACAGCACGACGCAGGCGGAGATCACGCCCGTACGGTCCCGCTTGAAGCGCCGCCACATCAGCCGGCGCGGGCTTAAGCCGGCGGGCTGCCCGCCCGGCCCGCCCGGTTCGCCCTCCGCGCCCGGCGCGGTCTTCCCGGCCACG
This sequence comes from Streptomyces sp. NPDC021115, assembly GCF_044333065.1. Classification (NCBI taxonomy): domain Bacteria; kingdom Bacillati; phylum Actinomycetota; class Actinomycetes; order Kitasatosporales; family Streptomycetaceae; genus Streptomyces; species Streptomyces sp. NPDC021115. Next base: position 704,793 of record NZ_JBIRQF010000001.1, on the reverse strand, counting down.
GTGAGCCGGGCTGGACTCGTCATCGCGTACGCCCCCCATGGTGATCCGCCGCGTCGCACCAACCGTCAACTCGGTGTATCTACCCGCGTTGTGGGCGGGTTGAGCGGACTTTCGCAACGGATTCACAGCCGGGTCAAGGGGCGGGCAAGAGCGGATGTGCCCGACCCGGGAGTCTTGAGCGAACATTTGGCAGATCGAGGTTCGGGCGTGCTTGACAGTGATCGTCGTTGCCCGGAAGGCTTCCGTTTGGTCACGATCCGCGTACTTCTTCAGCTTTATTTGGGCTTCTTCGGGTCGCGACGGTTGGCCGGGGCGAGGGGTGGGGGAAACCTACGGCTATGGGGCAGGGACGCATACTCACACGCGGAGCGCGTGTTTTCGGCGCACTCGTCTGCGCGGTGCTCGGGATGATCTCGCTGGCGTGGATCGTCCGGGACCTGGACGAGGCGGACAAGGCGAGCCATCTGTGGTGGACATGGTCCGGAATGCCGTTCCGGGCCTCGGGGAGCCTCTTCGGCTCCTCGCTCTTCGACCTGGTCCTGCTCGTGCTCTGCGTCGCCGCCGGGATCGCCGCGCTGCGCTCACCGGCCGCCGCGGGGGCGCTCGGTGCCGTCGCGGCCGTCACCGTCCTCATGCGGCTGCCGAGCCTGTGGAACCTGGGCGCGGACTGGATGCAGGGCATTCCCGACGGCCTCGAGACCCGGGCCGTGCTGAGCGCCTGGGCCGGGGTGGTGCTCGGTGCGCTGCTGCTGGCCACCGTCGCCGCCGCCCGGCGGCCCGCCGACGCGTACCCGGCCGCGCCCGGCGCCCTGCCCGCCGACCAGCCGCCAGGGCGGCCGCGGCCGGGGGCCGCGGTGACGGGGGCGCTGCTGCTGGGGTCGCTGGGGGGCGTCCTCGGGGCCTGGCAGATCTACTGGGCGCAGAAGGCGGGCTGGGACATCTACAAGTACCAGCTGACCGGCAAGCACACCCTGGTCACGCTGCTCTCGCCGCCCGCCGCCTGGGAGGCATGGGCCCTCGTCGCGCTCTGCCTGGTCGCCGCGGGGGCCGCGCTGGCGCGGGCACCGCTGTCCCGGCCGCTGGGCATGGTGGCGGCGGTGCTGGTGCTGGCGGTCGCGGTGAGCGAGATCTCCCTCTACGGCAGGATGAAGTACATCGAGCACCTCGACGATCTGCCGACGGTCGGCGTGCTGACGGTGCTGACCGCGTTCTTCGAACTGCTCGTGGGGCTGGTGGCGCTGTGCGCGCTGGCGCTCCGCGGCGAGCCGGACGTCCCGCACCCGGCGTACGGGACGGGGAGCTACGGCGGGTACGGCGGCGCCGCATACGCACCGCCGCCCGCCGCACCGCCGCCCGCCGCGCCGCCGGGCTACGCCCCGCCCCCGCCCGCCGCGCCGCCCACGGTGCCGCCGCCTCCGCCGTCGCCGCCGCCGGGCTGGTGAGCCGGGGCACCGTCCGAGCCCGAGCCGTCAGAGCCCGAGCGACCGCTTGAGGAAGTCGACCTGGAGCAGGAGCAGGTTCTCGGCCACCTGCTCCTGCGGGGTCATATGGGTCACCCCGGACAGCGGCAGCACCTCATGCGGCCGCCCGGCCGCCAGCAGGGCGGAGGACAGCCGCAGCGAGTGGGCGACGACCACGTTGTCGTCCGCCAGCCCGTGGATGATCATCATCGGGCGGTGCGGGCCCTCCGCCGCGCCGGACAGCCCCTCGTCCGTCACCAGAGAGTTCGCCGCGTACACCGCGGGCTGCTCGTCGGGGTGGCCCAGATAGCGCTCGGTGTAGTGGGTGTCGTACAGCCGCCAGTCGGTGACCGGCGCGCCCACCACCGCCGCGTGGAAGACGTCCGGGCGGCGCAGCGCGGCGAGCCCGGCGAGATAGCCGCCGTAGGACCAGCCGCGGATGGCGACCCGGCCGAGGTCCAGCGGGAAGCGCCCGGCGAGCGCGGTCAGCGCCTCGACCTGGTCCTCCAGGGTGATCGCCGCGAGGTCGTCGCGGACGGCCTTCTCCCAGCCGGGGGAGCGCCCGGGGCTGCCGCGCCCGTCGGCGACGATCACCGCGAAGCCCTGGTCGGCGAACCACTGCGAGGTGACGTACGCGTTGTGGGCGGCGACCACGCGCTGGCCGTGCGGCCCGCCGTACGGGTCCATCAGGACCGGCAGCGGCCCGTCGCCCTCGGTGTACCCGGTGGGCAGGAGCACCGCGCAGGGGATGTCGTGCTTGCCCGCGAAGGTGAGCCGCGGGCGCGCGGTGATGACGGGCGTCTCGGCGTACGAGGCGATCTCGGCGACCGTCTCCGCGGCGCCGTGGTCCGCCGCCCGCAGCAGCTCCGCGCGGACCCCTGGCCGGTCGGTCCCGGCGTAGGTGAGCGCGATGAGCCGGTCGCCGCGCACCGCGGAGTGCACGGCGGGGAAGGGCCGCTTGCCGACCGGCTCCCAGCCGCCCTGGTCTCCGCTGCCGCGGAACCACGCGCGGTAAACGTCGATGCCGCCGGGCTGGTCGGGCAGCGCGGCCTCGGCACCGGGCGCGGCGGAGAACAGCACGCAGTCCTCGCCGACGGACAGCACCGCGCGCACCTGGAGGGCGCCGGAGGTGAGCTTGCGGTCGCCGACCATCAGGGCCCGGGCGCCGCCCTCGTCCGCGATCCGGACGAGCCGCCCGTCGGGGGTCCAGGCGGGCACGCCGGGGAAAAGATCCAGCCATACCGCGTCCTCGTCGGCGTGCACGGTGCTGGTCCGTCCGGTGCCGGTGTCCACGGCCAGGTAGAGCTGGCTGCGCTGGTCCCTGGCCTGGACGAGGAGCAGCGGCGGACCGTAGCCCGACCAGTGCACCCGGGCCAGGTAGGGATAGCGCTGCCGGTCCCACTCGACCTCCGTGCGGGAGCCGTCCAGGCCCAGCAGGACGAGCCGCACCTCGGCGTCGGCGGTGCCCGCGGCCGGGTAGGCGACCTCGGCGGGCGCCTCTCCTGGCCGGGCCGGGTCGGCGATCCACCAGCGGCGCACGGGGGCGTCGTCGGCGCGGGCGACCAGCACGGCGTCGCTCTCCGGTGACCACCAGAAGCCGCGCGTGCGGTCCATCTCCTCGGCCGCGATGAACTCCGCGAGGCCGTAGGTGACGGTATCGGCCTCCGGTTCGGCGAGCGCCCGGTCGTCCTCGCCGCCGGTGCCCGTGACGCGCAGCGCGCCGCCCGCCACGTACGCGACCCGGCGGCCGTCGGGGGAGGGGCGCGGGTCCACGACGGGGCCCGGCACGGTCAGCTCACGGGCCTCGCCGCCGGTCAGATCGGCGACGAACAGCCGCCCGGAGAGGGCGAAGGCCGCCGTTTCGACGGCCCGGTCCACCGCGTAGCCGACCACCCCGGCCGATCCCTCGCGGCTGCGCTCGCGGCGCGCCCGCTCCTCGGGGGACAGCTTCTCGTCCGCGCCGCCGAGCAGCGCCACCGGATCGGCGGCCGGGTACTCCCGCTGCCCGGCCACGTCGTACACCCACAGCAGGCCCGCCCGGTCGGTGCCGCCGCGGGACCGCAGGAAGACCACGCGGGAGTCGTCGGGGGCCACATGGAAGGCCCGGGGCGCTCCGAGCGTGAAGCGCTGGGTGCGCGCGTGCTGCCGAGGGAACGAGAGCTGTCCGGTCATAGGGCGAGCGTACGGGTCCCGAAGATCGCGAGGGGTCGTACCGACCGGTACACGCGTCCGGGGCGGTTGCCAGGGGCACGGTCCGGTCGTCCGGCGGTCAGAACAAGCCAGCTTCTCAGTGGGTGAGATGGCGGATAACCAGCGAGAACCCGCCCTGATCAAGCGCCAGTTGGTGCGATCAGGCATGCGCCCCTGTCATGCTCCCGTGCACCGACTCGTGCGCACGCGCCGATAGTTATGATCGATTGCGCATAGTGGGTAGGCCCCGTGTGGCATCAATATGTTGTCTGTCCGAGCGCGTGTTCCTGGAGGTGAGTCGCTGTGGCGCTCTCGATCTCGTTGTCTGTGCTGCTGCTGATCATCGTATTCATGCTCGTCAACAAGGCCGGGCTGAAAACCGCGCACGCGCTCATCTGTGTGCTGCTCGGCTTCTACCTCGCCAGCTCGTCGGTCGCACCGACCATCGACGACCTCACCACCAACGTGGCGAACATGATCGGCGATGTGAAGCTCTGAGCCACCGGGAGCCACCGGTACGGCACGGGCGGTGATCCACGGGGGCCCGGGCCCGCGGTCCGCGGGCACCGGTGGGCGAATCGTAGGCTGTGCGCATGACCGTTCCTCCCGCCCGTCGTCTGCTCCTGGTGCACGCGCATCCGGACGACGAGTCGATCAACAACGGCGCGACCATGGCCAAGTACGCGGCCGAGGGTGCCCATGTCACGCTGGTGACCTGCACCCTCGGTGAAGAAGGCGAGGTCATCCCGGCGGAGCTGGGCCATCTCGCCTCCGACCGCGACGACACCCTCGGCGCTCACCGGATCGGTGAACTCGCCGCGGCCATGAAGGCGTTGGGCGTCCGGGACCACCGCTTCCTGGGCGGTCCCGGCAGATACCGCGACTCGGGCATGATGGGCGCCCCGCAGAACGCCCGCCCCGACTGCTTCTGGCAGGCCGACCTCGACGAGGCGGCCTCCCACCTGGTGGCCGTGATCCGCGAGATCCGGCCGCAGGTCCTGGTGGCGTACGACGCCGACGGGGGCTACGGACACCCCGACCACATCCAGGCGCACCGCGTCGCCACGCGCGCGGCGGAGCTGGCCGCGGAGCCGGTCTACCGCCGTGACCTGGGCGATCCCCATGAGGTGGCCAAGGTCTACTGGAACTGCGTACCCCGCTCGGCCCTCGAAGAGGGCTTCGCGCGGCTGCGGGCCGCGGGCGGGGAGATCTCCTTCCCCGGCATCGCCACCGCCGATGACGTCCCCGGTGTGGTGGACGACGCGGAGGTCTCGGCGGTGATCGACGGCACCGCGTACGCGGACGCGAAGACCGCCGCGATGCGCGCGCACGCCACCCAGATCGCGGTGGACGGGCCCTTCTTCGCGCTCTCCAACGACCTGGGCCAGCCGCTGTTCGTCCACGAGCACTACCGGCTGGTCAAGGGCGAGCCGGGCGCGGGCCGCGAGGACGACCTGTTCGCGGGGGTGACGGCATGACGGCCGCCCGACTCGCGGGATACGCGCTGCTCGCCGCCCTGGGGGCGCTGGTGGCCATCGCGGGCGCGGTGGTCCAAGGGCTCTGGTTCCCCGGCGGGTTGCTGCTCGCGCTGCTCGGCGTCGCGGCCGTCTGTTACGGCGGCGTCAAGGCGACCGACCGGCGGCTGGGCGGGGGTCTGCCCGCGGGGGCGTGGACGCTGGTGGTGCTGCTGCTCACCAGCACCCGCCCCGAGGGGGACTTCCTCTTCAGCGCGGGCCTGGGATCGTACGTCTTCCTGCTGGGTGGCATGTTCATCGGTGTGATGTGCGCCACCCTGCCGGTGGTCTCGCAACCGGGCGCACTGGCCGCCCGACTTGGTAAGTGACGTGACGTTTTCAGCGTGACGTCCCCGGGACCCGGCGCGATGTTCCCGGGCCCCGGACGGTCCTTGGCCGACGGGCGAGGGACCTCACGGTGCGGCCATCGGGCGGCCGTCAAGTACGCGACCGCGGCGCCCAGTATGGTGGTGCGCGCCGCCGAGCCGCCCGCGCGAGGTCTGACGGGCGGCGGAGCTAACTGGGAGAACCTGCTTTGAGCCGTGAATCTGACAGTTCGTCCTCCGGGGCCCGGGGGGGTAGCGGCGGTGCCGCCTATCCGTCGGGCACCCCGCCGTACGGATCCCGCCTGTCCCCGTCGCCGGAGGCCCTTCAGGGCGGCGTCGGTGACGGTGAGGCGGATGCCGCGGCCAAGCCGGAGGATCCGAAGACCGAAACCACTCTGACGACGCGCATCCGGATCAACATCCCGGGTTCCCGGCCCATTCCGCCGGTCGTCATGCGCAAGGCCGTCTCCGAGGACGGCGTTCCCGGTCCCCGCTCCGGCGAGGACGACGGGGACGGCGCCGAGCACCCCGGAGCCCCGTCCCGGCCCGATGCCGTCCGCAGCCCGGAGCTGGGCGCGGCGGCGGCCGAGGGGCGCGCGGACGGCGCCAAGGACCGCGAGGGCCGCGAGAAGGGCGGGAAGGGCGGCGACAAGACCAGCGACTGGTTCGCGCCGGCGCGCCGCTCCAAGGGCTCCTCGACCACCCAGAGCACCCCGATGCCCCCGGCGCCGGAGACCACCCAGCAGTTCCCCGCGCCGAATCTGGGCGGCGGAACGCAGGCCGATCTGCCGTACTTCTCGGACCCCGGCGCCGGCCTCCCCGGCGAGCCCAGCGGCCCGACGACCGGCCCGGTCACCGGCGACATGCGGATGCCCGGCGCCCCGGCGCGGGACGAGGACCTGCTGGCGCCGCCAGGGCCTGGCGCGCCGACCGGCCCCGGCCTGCCCGACAGCTCGGGCGTGGGCCCGCTGAACGGCGCGGCCGGGCAGCCCCCGACCCCGCCCGGCGGCTCGCCGCTCGGCAGCCTGGGGGCCACCACGGGCGCGACGCCGATGGTGCAGCCCGGTCCCGGCGGTCGGCTGGGCGGTCCCGGCATGGACGCCGACTCCGCTCCGTCGCTCTTCCGCGACCCCGAGTTCACCGCGCCCAGCGGGCCGGACCAGGCGTCCAGCGACACCCTGGTCAGCGGCGTTCCCGTGGTCCCGCAGGCGGACGGCATCTCCGGCCCGCCCGCCGGGAAGGGCCAGGCCCCGCCCACCGGGAACACCGGCGACAGCGCCCCGCCGAGCAGCCCTGCGCCCAAGGCGGCCGCGGCGGGCAAGCCCAAGAAGAAGGGCCGCTCCAAGGTCGTCATGCTGGGCGCCCTGGTGGTGGTCGCGGCCGGTGTCGCGTACGCCGCGGGCCTGGTGATGAACCACGCGGACGTGCCCAACGGCACCACCGTCCTCGGCGTCGACATCGGCGGCTCCTCCAAACAGGTGGCCGTCGACAAGCTGGACACCGCGCTCGGCGGCCGCACCGGTGCCCCGCTGAAGGTGACCGTCGACGGCGACCAGAAGCAGATCAAACCGTCCGTCGCGGGTCTGGCCCTGGACACCGAGGCCACCGTGCGGAACGTCGCGGGCCGCGACTACAACCCGGTCACGGTCATCGGCTCGCTCTTCGGCGGCACCCACGAGGCCGAGCCCGCCGTGACGGTCGACGAGGAGAAGCTGCGGGACGCCCTGGGGCGGCTCGCGGGCAACTCGGGCACCGCGCGCGAGGGCACGATCACGTTCAAGCCGGGCAAGGCCACCCCCGTCTACGGCCGGGAGGGGCGGGGCCTGGACATCGACAAGGCCGTCACCGCCGTCTCCGACGCGTACCGGGAGCGGGCCGAGACCGGCAAGGACAAGGCGGTCGACCTGCCGGTCGTCGCCAAGCGGCCGACGATCAGCAAGGCCGAGGTGGACGCGAAGATGAAGTCCTTCGCCGAGCCCGCGATGTCCGGTCTGGTGACGATCAAGACGGATGACACGCACTCCATCCAGTTCGGTCCTGATCGCTCGCTGCCGCAGATCCTCTCCATGCGCCCGATCGGCGGCAAGCTCCAGCCGCACTTCGACCTGGCCGCGATCAAGAGGCTGTACGGCCAGACCTTCGACGGGGTGCTGATCGAGCGCGCGGACGGCAGCAAGAAGCCGGTCACCCCGCAGGAAGTCGCCATCTCCATGCGGACCGCGCTGCTGGGCAAGACGACCGCGGACCGCACCGCGGTGATCGACACCTCGCCCAACTAGAGGCGTCCGCCAGGCCCCGAGACGGCCCCCGCCCGGCACCCGGGCGGGGGCCGCCTCACGTCCCCGCCCATGACATCTGTCATCCCCAGGTCACGACCACAGACACTGCCGCAGGACCGCCCCGCTCGGCGAAGCTAGGGGCCATGACAGCGACCACCGCACCCTCCGCCACCGACGAGCGGGCCCGATCCGCGGCCGCTCCGCCGGTGGTCAGCTTCACCGGCGTCAACAAGAGCTACGGCAGCGTGCGCGCCGTGGCCGATCTCGACCTCCACCTCCATCCGGGCGAGACCGTCGCCCTGCTGGGCCCCAACGGCGCGGGCAAGTCCTCCACCCTCGACCTGCTGCTCGGTCTGCGCACCCCCGACAGCGGCCGTATCGAGGTCTTCGGGACCACCCCGCGGCAGGCCATCGCCCGCGGCCACATCGGCGCGATGCTCCAGAGCGGCTGCCTCATGGAGGAGGTCACGGTGCGCGAGCTGGTGCGGCTCGCCTGCGATCTGCACCCCCGGGGCTACCCGGTGGACGAGGTCCTGGAGCGGGCGGACATCACCGGCATCGCCGACCGCAAGGTCAACAAGCTCTCCGGCGGCCAGGAGCAGCGGGTGCGCTTCGCGTTCGCCACCGCGGGCGCCTCCGACCTGATCGTGCTGGACGAGCCGACGACCGGGATGGACGTCTCGGCCCGGCAGACCTTCTGGGGCACGATGCGCGAGCAGGCCCGGCAGGGCCGCACCATCCTGTTCGCGACCCACTACCTGGAAGAGGCCGACGAGATCGCCGACCGGGTGATCGTGCTGCACCGCGGCCGGGTGCTGGCGGACGGCTCGTCCGCCGAGATCAAGGCGATGGCCGGGGCCCGGCGGATCTCCTTCACCCTGGACGGCGCGCCCGACGAGGAGGCGCTGCGCGCCCTGCCCGCGCTGACCGGCCTCGACATATCGGGGCGTACGGTACGGATGCGGTCCGCCGACGCCGACGCGACCGTGCACGCGGTCTACGGACTGGGGCTCTACCCGCGCGACCTGGAGGTCGCCGGACTCGGCCTGGAGCAGGCGTTCCTCGCCATCACCGACGCGGCCACGACGCCCGAGGAGGCGTGACGATGACGACCCTGATCAAGCTGGAGATCGTCCGCGCACTGCGCAACCGGAAGTTCATGTTCTTCACGGTCATCTATCCGTCGGCGCTCTTCCTGATGATCGCGGGCAGCGCGGACAAGACCGACATCGCCCCGGGCACCCATCTGACGATGCCGCTCTACTACATGGTCGCCATGGCCTCCTTCGGCGCGCTGACCGCCGTCCTGATGGGCAACAGCGAGCGGATCGCCAAGGAACGCGAGGGCGGCTGGGTGCGTCAGCTGCGGCTCACCTCGCTGCCCGGACGCGGCTATGTGACGGCCAAGATCGCCGCGGCCGCGGTCGCCACCCTGCCCTCCATCGTGATCGTCTTCATCGTGGCGGCCGCCGTCAAGGGCGTACGGCTGGACGCCGCCTGGGAGTGGTTCGCGCTGACCGGCGCGATCTGGGCGGGCTCGCTCGTCTTCGCGGCCCTGGGCGTGGCCATCGGCTATCTCGCCACCGGCGACGCGGTGCGCCCCCTGACGATGATCATCTACTTCGGGCTCTCGATCCTCGGCGGCCTGTGGATGCCGACCGCCTCCTATCCGCAGTGGCTCCGGAACATCGGCGACTGGCTGCCCACCCACGCCTACGCCGCCCTCGGCCAGGCCATCGAGCTGGGCAACGCCCCGCACGCCAAGGACGTGGCCCTGCTCGCCGGGTATCTGGTCCTCTTCGGGGGCGCGGCGGCCTGGCTGTACCGGAAGGACACCCGCACGGCATGAAGCGGCCGACTTGGTGGCGTGACGCGGCGGACTACGAAGAGGACGGGCACGTTCCGGCCATCGGCCAGAGCCCCGACAACCGCCGGCAGGCCCTGATCAAGCTGATGTGGATCGGGATCTGGATGGCCTACCTGGGCGCGCCGGTGAGCGACCTCGCGGACGGCCACCACACCGCGCCCGCCACCATGTTCGGGGTGCTCGGCCTGCTGGTCTTCGTCACCATCTATCTGCTGCTGGTCTTCCGGAACACCAGCCGGACCCTGGACCGGACGGTCATCAACCGGGCGCTCGGCACGATCTGCGTGCTCGCCGCCGTCCTCACCGTCACCCTGGGCGACGCCTGGCTGGTGCTCGCCGTCTACGTCTCGGTCGCCTTCGGGGCGGTGCTGCCGACCCGGCTCGCCCGGTGGGCGATCCCGCTGAACACCGTCGCCATGGTGGGCGCCGGGCTGCTGGTCCGCGGCTCGGACGACCTGATGTCCGCCCTCGTCGTCCCGTCCCTGCTCGGCGGGTTCGCGATGAGCGCGGTGCGGCAGATGGTCCGTACGACCCGGGCGCTGCGCGAGGCCCGCGCCACCGTCGCCCAGCTCGCCGCCAACGAGGAGCGGCTGCGGCTCGCCCGCGATCTCCACGACCTGCTGGGCCACTCGCTCTCCCTGATCACGCTCAAGAGCGAACTTGCCGGGCGGATGCTGCCCGGCAAGCCCGAACAGGCCGCGCAACAGGTCGCCGACATCGAACGGGTCAGCCGGCAGGCCCTGGTCGACGTGCGGGAGGCGGTCAGCGGCTTCCGCCGCCCCACCCTGGAGGCCGAGCTGGCCGGGGCCCGCACCGCGCTCGCCGCAGCGGGCATCACCGCCGACCTCCACCGCGCCGGGGTCCACCACCCGGACCTCCCGCCCGACCAGGAGGGCGCGCTGGCCTGGGCGCTGCGCGAGGCCGTCACCAACGTGGTCCGGCACAGCGGGGCGCGCCGCTGTGCCGTGAGCCTCAGCGAGGTGGGCGACGACCTGTGCCTGACCGTCGCTGACGACGGCCGCGGCATCACCGGCCCGCACGGCAACGGGCTGACCGGCCTCGCCGAACGGCTCCAGCTGGCCGACGGCCGCCTGGAGACCGGCCCGGGCGACCACGGCGGCTTCACCCTCCGCGCCCTGGCCCCGCTCTCCCGCGGCATCGCGCACCTTCCCGCGGAGCCCGCCCCCGAGCCCTGACCGGCCGCCGCCCGATACGCTGCCCGGGTGATCCGGGTATTGCTCGCCGAGGACCAGTCGATGGTGCGGGAGGCGCTGGCCGCGCTGCTCGGTCTGGAGGACGAGATCGAGGTCGTCGCCCAGGTGGCCCGCGGCGACGAGGTCGTGGACGCGGCCCGGGCCCATCGGCCCGATGTCGCGCTGCTGGACATCGAGATGCCGGGGATGACCGGCATCGAGGCCGCCGCCGCGCTGCACGCGGCCGAGCCCGGGGTGCGGATCGTGATCCTCACGACCTTCGGCCGCCCCGGCTATCTGCGCCGCGCCATGGAGTCCGGCGCCGACGCCTTCCTGGTCAAGGACGCCCCCGCGGCCCAGCTCGCGGACGCCATACGGAGGGTGCTGTGCGGCGAGCGGGTCATCGATCCGACCCTGGCCGCGGCGGCGCTGGTGGACGGGGCCAGCCCGCTGACCGCGCGGGAACGCGAGGTGCTGGGCGCCTCCGCCGACGGCTCGACCAACGCCGAGCTGGCCCGGGCGCTGGGCCTGTCGCAGGGCACGGTCCGCAACTACCTCTCCACGGCCATCCAGAAGACCGCCGCCCGCAACCGGGCCGAGGCGGTCCGCATCGCCCGCGACAAGGGCTGGCTCTAGGGGGTGTCTTGTCGGTCAGGCGGGAGCCCGGCATGATCGGCAGGACACCCCCTAGGGGATGTCAGTTGAGGCGCGCCCGGGCCGCGTGCGCCTGGCGCCGTACGGCCTGCGCCGCCTCCGGCTCCATCACGGCCACGACCTCCGCGTACTCCTCCAGTTCCCGCGCCCCGGTGAGGAAGTCGCCGCGCTCGACCAGCAGCTGCGCCCGCTCGTAGCGCAGCCGCGCGGGATGGCTGGGCAGCAGCAGCGACAGCTCGACGGCCCACAGCTGCGCGTCGGTGCGCTCGGGGCGGGCGGCGGCCCAGGCGCGGATGTTGTTGAGGATGCGCAGCACGATGTCCAGCGGATCGGCCGGGCCCAGCACCGACGGGTCCGGCGGCGTCCCGGTGCTGCCCGACACCAGGCGCTCCGCGTCCCGGCCGGACAGCCGCTTGCCGCCGTCGAACGGGTCGGCCAGCACATGGTCCCCGTACGGATCGCCGAAGCCGACCACGAAGTGGCCCGGCAGCGCGACCCCGTACACCGGCGCGCCCGCCCGCCGCCCGACCTCCATCCACACCAGCGACAGCAGGATCGGCAGCCCGCGGCGGCGCCGCAGCACCCGGTGCAGCAGCGAGGAGTCCAGCCGCCGGTAGTCGGCCGCCGAGCCCCCGAAGCCGTACCGCTCACCGAGGACCCGGGCGAGGGCGTCGGCCCAGGCGGCGGGGGAGCCGGGGGAGAACGGCACCTCACCGGCCAGCCGGTCGAGTTCGATCTGCGCCTCGTCGATCCCGGCCTCGTCCAGCCCGTCGTCGCCCTCCATGCCCACCAGCAGGCACAGCAGGGCCAGGTCGGGGCGTTCCTCGCGGGCGGCCTCGGCGAATCTGCGGCGTCGTGGCGTCTCGTTCATGCGGTGCCGGTGCCGGGCGCGCGCCAGTGGTGGTAGCTGTGGTGGAGGGTGAACCCCAGGCCGTCGTAGAGGGCGTGGGCGCCGCCGTTGTCCGTCTCGACCTGGAGGTACGCGGCCGAGGCGCCCTCGTCCAGCGCCCGGCGGGCCAGCGCGGTCATCACGGCCCGGGCCAGCCCCTGCCGCCGCCTGTCCGGGGCGGTCTCCACCGCCGCGAACCCGGCCCAGCGGCCGTCCACCACGCAGCGCCCGATCGCGGCCGGGGCGGCGTCCTCCGTTGCGCCCGTTGCGCCGCGTATCGTCGCGAACCACACCGACGGGCCGCCGGAGAGCACCGAAAGCGCCTCGGGGGTGGGCCGGGCGGAGCGCTGGTAGCGGGCCAGCCAGTCGTCGCCGATCTCCCGGGAGAGCGTCACCGCCGAGACGTCCGCGTCGCTGTCGGCGATCGGGGCCAGGGCCGCGATGCGCACCTGCGCGGAGACCTCCCGGGTCCAGCCGCGGGTCTCCAGTTCCGCGGCCAGCGTCTCCTGGGTGCCCTCGGCGCCCGTGCTGACCTGCACGTACGCGGGCAGCCCACGTTCGGCGTACCAGTCGGTCACCCGGCGCAGCGCCTCGTCGAGACCGCACCCGGGGTCGCCGAGCGGCAGTACGGAGTTGGCGCGGCGGGTGAAGCCGCCGGACGCGCGCAGCTCCCACTCGCCCAGCCGCTCGCTCTCCACCGGCGGCCAGCCGCGGGCGGCGACCCGGTCCAGCTCGCGCGCGTTCGCCGCCGGGCCCCGGCGGCGCGCCGGAGCGGCGGGCACGACCTTGCCCGCGACCAGCGACGACTCCTCGATCGTCACGGATTCACCGGTGCGGCGCGTGATGTGCAGCACACCGCCGGTCCAGGATGTGAGAACCCCGACCACGTCGGTAAACTTCCCGCCCTCGCCCCGGTCGCCGGTCAGCAGCCGCACCGACACGCGTTTTCGCACGTCATCCGGGGTGATTCGGACCTCAAGCCGTCCGCCGGTGGTGAAATCCACTGCTCTGCCAACCCCTCATGTGCGTCCAGTGCCCCGGAACGGAGATACTAGGTGCGGGCATCGACGACGCCGCGCTCCCGCGCGATACAGCCCTAAGAGGAGGAACGACAGCGTGACCTACGTCATCGCGCAGCCTTGTGTCGACCTGAAGGACAAGGCATGCATCGAGGAGTGCCCCGTCGACTGTATCTACGAGGGCCAGCGGTCCTTGTACATCCACCCGGACGAATGCGTCGACTGCGGGGCCTGTGAGCCGGTATGCCCGGTCGAGGCGATCTTCTACGAGGACGACACTCCGGAGGAGTGGAAGGACTACTACAAGGCGAACGTCGAGTTCTTCGACGAGCTCGGTTCGCCCGGCGGTGCGAGCAAGCTCGGCCTGATCGAGCGCGACCACCCGTTCATCGCCGCGCTTCCGCCGCAGGAGCACGACGAGTGACCCTGCCCGGGAAGTAGACCCGGCGCGGCCTTCGGTCCCGTATGGCATGTGGCCTGCGGGACCGGGCTTTTTTCCGGGCTGTTGAAAGAGTCCGGGCTGTTGGAAGAGAAAGAAAGCGAGCCACCCCGTGCCACCCGTCTCCGCCCGTCTCCCGGTCTTCCCCTGGGACCGGCTCGAACCGTACAAGGCGACCGCGACCGCCCATCCGGACGGCATCGTCGACCTCTCGGTGGGCACCCCCGTCGACCCGGTTCCCGAGCTGATCCGCACCGCGCTGGCCGGTGCCGCGGACAGCCCCGGCTATCCGACGGTCTGGGGCACCCCCGCGCTGCGGGACGCGCTGACCGGCTGGGTCGAGCGGCGGCTGGGCGCGGAGGGCGTCGCCCACACCCAGGTGCTGCCGGTGATCGGCTCGAAGGAGCTGGTGGCCTCGCTGCCGGCGCAGCTCGGGCTCGGCCCCGGCGACGAGGTCGCCTTCCCGCGGCTCGCCTACCCGACGTACGAGGTGGGCGCGCGGCTCGCGGGCGCCGAGCCGGTGCCGTACGACGAGCCTACGGAGCTGGACCCGGCGGGGCTGAAGCTGCTGTGGCTGAACTCCCCGTCCAACCCCACCGGCCGGGTGCTCTCCAAGGACGAGCTGCGGGCCGCCGTCGAGTGGGCGCGGGCCCATGGGGTGCTGCTGGTCAGTGACGAGTGCTACCTGGAGCTGGGCTGGGAGGCGGACCCGATGTCGGTCCTGCACCCGGACATCTCCGGCGGGCGCTTCGACGGGCTGGTCGCCGTCCACTCGCTGTCCAAGCGGTCCAACCTGGCGGGCTACCGGGCGGCGTTCCTCGCCGGTGACGAGAGCGTGCTCGGCGAACTGCTGAAGATCCGCAAGCACGCCGGGATGATCGTGCCCGCGCCGGTGCAGGCCGCGACGGTCGCCGCGCTCGGCGACGACAAGCACGTCGCGGAGCAGCGCGAGCGCTACGAGGCGCGGCGGGCCGCGCTGCGCGGCGCGCTGGAGGGGTACGGCTTCCGCGTCGAGCACAGCGAGGCGTCCCTGTACCTGTGGGCGACGCGGGACGAGCCGTGCTGGGACACCGTGGGCGCGCTGGCCGAGCTGGGCATCCTGGTGGCGCCCGGCGAGTTCTACGGCCCGGCGGGCGGGGCGTACGTCCGCGTCGCGTTCACCGCGACGGACGAGCGCGTGGCGGCGGCGGTGCGCCGTCTGACCGCCTGACCCGTACGAACGGGAGGTGCCCCCGGCCGCTTACGGCGGCCGGGGGCCTTCTGAGTTTTCAGCCCAGCAGCGGGAGGCCCTTCATCGAGGGCAGGCCCTTGAGCGGGAGGTCGTCGGTCGGCTGCGGGGCAGTGGGCGCGGTCTGCTGCGGCGCCGGAGCGGGCGCCGGGGCGGCGGCCGGGGCCGGGAGCGGCGCCGGGGCGGGGCGGGCCGGGCTGCCCTTGGCGTGGACGCCCTTGCCCTTGGCCAGGCCCTTGCTCAAGGCCGCCTTGCCCTTGGCGTGCAGGCCGCCCTTGGCCTTCGCGTGGGCGCCGCCCTTGCCCTTCGCCTTGGCCGGGGTGGCCTTCTCCGCCGTGGCCGCCGGGGCGGACTTGACGGGCGCGGCGGGCTTGGCCGGAGTGGCCTGCGCCGGGGCGGCCTTGGCCGGGAGAATCTCCTTGACGGTCCGTCCGGCCTGCTGCGAGGCGGCGTCGGCCAGCTCACCGACGGAGGAGGGGTCCAGCGCGCTCAGCCCGCCCAGCTTGGGGGTGTGCGGCAGGGCCGGATCCACCGCACTCGCGGCGCCGGCGGCAGCGACCACGGGGGTCGCGCTCGCTGCGACCAGCAGGGCGGTCCGAGCGATCCGACGCGTGAGAGGGAGGGACATGATTCTCCTTTGACGGGGGGACATATGGCGTGAAGTGTCCAGCGATCGGACGCAGTGAATATCGCGTGAGCCGCGCGAAGGTTGCGGTACGCCAAGGTAAAGAATTGATAATGCGTCGCATTATCCGTTTACGCGCACAACGTGCGCCCAGAGCGCATGCCCAACACCCCGTCAACCGTGCTGAGCTGCGGCGATCTATATCGCTATCGCATGAGAGAGAGTCGTATGTCCGACCCGGAACTCTTGTCGGACGTGCGCCAGCCGTCCCCTGAATTCCGTGCGTTCCATATGTGCGTGCCGTAAGAGACCCGTTCGATGTGCAACTCGTCCGAGTGAGCCACCGCCCAATAGGCCAGCTCCCAGCCGCGCTCCGTGACGCCGCCCCGGGCCGAGCCGTCCGCCACCGGGACCAGCACCTCGCGCGGGACCGCCGCGTGCCTGCCGCCGCCCTGACCCGCCGTGTCCAGCCGTGGCCGGGCCTCAGGACCGAACTCCCGCTTCAGCGCGGCCCGGACGCGCGCCGGGTCGCCCGCCTTGCCGTCGTCCGGCGGGCCAGGGCAGCTGAAGGCGGCCGCCGAGCGCCCGGTGAGGGTGGCCGTCAGCACCACGGCTTCCGTCTCGTGCTTCGCGTACGCCTGCGGGAATCCGCTGTACTGCACCCGCTGCGCGGCCACCGTGAGCGGCAGCCGCGAGTAGCCGGGCACCTTCACCAGGTGGTCGTAGAACTTCCCGGCCGCGTACACCGGGTCCTGGATCTGCCGTGCCGTGCCCCAGCCCTGCGAGGGGCGCTGCTGGAACAGGCCGAGTGAATCCCGGTCGCCGTGGGTGATGTTGCGCAGCCCCGACTCCTGGAGCGCGGTGGCGAGCGCGATGGTGACGGCCCGTTCGGGGAGCCCGCGGGAGGCGGCCACGGCCTCGATCGTGGCCGCGTTCACGGCCTGTTCGGGGTCGAGCGTCACATCGCCGCCCTCGGCCCGCGCGACGCAGCGCGGCGGCCCGCTGCCACCGGTCAGCAGAAGCGCCGCTACGTACGCGGCGAGCCCCAGCAGGACGGCACACGCGACCGCGGCACGGAGCAGGCGGGGACGGCTGGAGAAGACGGACCGGGGCACGCCGCCCACGTTACTGGGTGGCCCGGACACCGGTGCGCCACAGGGGCGCGGGGTGGGCAAGGCCACGCACCGGGGGCGGGGTGGAGTCCGGGAGCGGGTGGCCGAAACGGAACGGCTAGGGTCGCGGGTATGGCACACCCAGCACTCGACCTGTCCCTGGACGCGGCCCGGCTCACCGCCCGGCTCGTCGACTTCCCCTCGGTCAGCGGCGACGAGAAGGAACTCGCCGACGCCGTCGAGCAGGCGCTGCGCGCCCTGCCGCACCTGACCGTCGACCGGGACGGGGACGCGGTGGTCGCGCGCACGAACCTGGGGCGTGCCGAGCGGGTCGTGCTGGCCGGACACCTCGACACCGTGCCGATCGCCGACAACGTGCCGTCCCGGCTGGACGAGGACGGCACGCTGTGGGGCTGCGGCACCTCCGACATGAAGTCCGGCGTCGCCGTGCAGCTGCGCATCGCCGCGACCGTGCCCGAGCCCAACCGCGACCTCACCTTCGTCTTCTACGACCACGAGGAGGTCGCCGCCGAGCTGAACGGCCTGAAGCGGCTGGCCGAGCACCACCCCGAGTGGCTGGCCGCCGACTTCGCGGTGCTGCTGGAGGGCACCGAGGGCAAGGTCGAGGGCGGCTGCCAGGGCACGCTCCGGGTGCGGGTGACCACGAGCGGGCACCGCGCCCACTCCGCGCGCGGCTGGCTCGGCGAGAACGCCATCCACAAGGCCGCCCCGATCCTCGACCGGCTGGCCGCGTACGAGCCCCGGCACGCGGACATCGACGGCCTCACCTACCGCGAGGGACTGAACGCGGTGGGGATCGAGGGCGGCATCGCGGGCAACGTCATCCCCGACGCCTGTGCCGTGACCGTGAACTTCCGCTTCGCCCCTGACCGTTCGGAGGCCGAGGCGCTGGCCCACGTCCGCGAGGTGTTCGACGGCTTCGAGGTGACCGTCACCGACACCGCGCCGGGCGCCCTGCCCGGGCTGTCCCACCCCTCTGCCGCCGCCTTCGTGGCGGCGATCGGCGGCGAGGCGGCCCCCAAGTTCGGCTGGACCGATGTCGCCCGTTTCTCGGCGCTCGGCGTGCCCGCGGTGAATTACGGGCCCGGCGACCCCAAGCTGGCCCACACCCGCGAGGAGCACGTGGACACCGCGCTGATCCTGGAGGCCGAGGAGCGGCTGCGGGTCTGGCTCACCAGCTGAGCCGAACGACGCCGTCCGCTTCTTCGCGGATCAGATTCGCAGATCAGAGAACAGATGAGCGTGGCGCGGATTTCGGCAATTCGCCGCCCGGTGGGCCTACGCTGAATCACAGATCTTTGGCAGATCTTGGCGAAGGGAGCACACAGATGGGCAACGCCGAGGAAGAGCGAGCGCTGCACGAGCAGCGTCTGGGCCCGGTCGTGCGCCGTCGCCACCAGATGCGGCCCGGCACGACAGACCAGCGGCTGCTGGACACTCAGGGGGCCACCCACTGGGTGCACGAGGACCCGTTCCGGGTGATGCGCATCCAGTCGGAGTTCGTCGAGGGCTTCGGCACCCTGGCGGAACTCGGCCGGGCGGTGAGCGTGTTCGGCTCCGCCCGTACGCCCGAGGGGTCACCGGAGTACGAGGCCGGGGTGAAGATCGGGCGGGCCCTGGCCGAGGCCGGGTTCGGGGTGATCACCGGCGGCGGGCCCGGAGCGATGGAGGCGGCGAACCGCGGCGCGGTCGAGGCGGGCGGCGTCTCCGTCGGCCTCGGTATCGAGCTGCCGTACGAGCAGGGGCTGAACCCGTACGTCGACATCGGCGTGAACTTCCGCTACTTCTTTGTCCGAAAAACAATGTTTGTGAAGTATGCCCAGGGGTTCGTGGTGCTGCCCGGCGGGCTCGGCACCCTCGACGAGTGCTTCGAGGCGCTGACCCTGGTGCAGACGAAGAAGGTGACCCAGTTCCCGATCGTCCTCTTCGGCAGCTCCTACTGGGGCGGTCTGGTCGACTGGCTGGAGAACACCCTGATCGCCCAGGGCAAGGCGTCCCCGCAGGACCTGGAGCTGTTCCACCTCACCGACGACATCGACGAGGTGGTCGACCTGGTCACCAAGGAATCCGGCTGACCGACCGCCCCTGCAGGGGGCCCTCGCGGGACCTCAGGCCAGGCCCCGGCGGGCGACCGCCGGGGGCCGGTGGCCCGCGATGGACGACACCATGTCCAGCACCTGACGGGTTTCGGCCACCTCGTGCACCCGGTAGACCTGGGCGCCGAGCCAGGCGGAGACCGCGGTCGTCGCGAGCGTGCCGATCACCCGCTCCTTGACCGGGCGGTCCAGCGTCTCGCCCACGAAGTCCTTGTTGGACAGCGAGACCAGCACCGGCCAGCCGGTCTCCTTGAGCTCCCCGAGCCGCCGGGTGGCCTCCAGCGAGTGGCGGGTGTTCTTCCCGAAGTCATGGCCCGGATCGATCATGATCCCGTCGCGCCGGACGCCCAGTTCGACGGCGCGCTCCGCGAGCCCCAGGGTGACCCGCAGGATGTCCGCGACCACGTCGTCGTAGCCGATCCGGTGCGGCCGGGTGCGCGGCTCGGCGCCGCCCGCGTGGGTGCAGACCAGACCGGCGCCGTACCGGGCGGCGACCTCGGCCAGCTTGGGGTCGACCCCGCCCCACGCGTCGTTGAGCACGTCCGCGCCCGCCGCGCAGACCGCCTCGCCGACCTCGTGCCGCCAGGTGTCCACGCTGATCACCACGTCCGGATGGCGCCGCCGGACCTCGGCCACGAAGCCGACCGTGCGCCGCGCCTCCTCCTCGGCGTCCACCTCGTCCCCGGGACCGGCCTTCACCCCGCCGATGTCGATGATCGCGGCGCCGTCCGCGACGGCCTGCTCGACGCGGGTGAGCGCGGGCTCGTCGCGGAAGGTCGCACCCTGGTCGTAGAAGGAGTCCGGAGTCCGGTTGACGATCGCCATGATCACTCGCTCGTTCTCGTCGAACTCGCGTCGGCCCAGCCGCAGCATGCGTACTTCCTCTCAGGTGTCCGGCAGCGACGATAACTGTCCGTGGGGCATGGCACGATCGGGTCAGACCGTTGACGGGGCCGATGGCGCGCGTGACGTCGTCGCCGGGCCGTACTGACCGAGGAGAACGATCACCGTGTTCCTGTTCTTGCTGATCACGCTGGTCGTCGTGGTCGGCGCAGTCACCCTCGCCGTCGTCGGCGGCGGCGACGGGGGCCAGCTGTCCGAGGCGCCGCCCGACCGGCTGGACGACCCGCTGCCCGCCGACCGCCCGCTGGAGCGGGAGGACGTCGAGGCGCTGCGGCTGCCGATGACGCTGCGCGGTTACCGGATGGCCGACGTCGACGATGTGCTGGGGCGGCTCGGCGCCGAGCTGGCCGAGCGGGACGCCCGGATCGCCGAGCTGGAGGAGGCCCTGGCGGGCGCGCGGACCCCGGGGTTCGGGGACGGCAAGGCGGTCGAGGGCCAGGGGGACTACCCGCCGGAGTACCCGGCGGACTTCGAGGGGAGCGGATCGTGAGTGTTCAGGGCGCGGTCGTCGGAGCGGACGGCCTGGCGCGCTGTCCGTGGGGGCTGGAGTCGGAGTCCCTGGCGGACTACCGGGTGTACCACGACACGGAGTGGGGCCGTCCGGTCCGTGGCGATGACGCGCTGTACGAGCGGATCTGCCTGGAGGCGTTCCAGTCCGGGCTGTCCTGGCTGACGATCCTGCGCCGCCGGGAGGGGTTCCGGGCGGCCTTCGCCGACTTCCGGATCAAGGCGGTCGCGGAGTTCACCGAGGCCGATGAGCAGCGGCTGCTCGCCGACCCCGGCATCATCCGCAACAAGGCCAAGATCGCGGCCACGATCAACAACGCGCGGGTGGCGGCGGAGCTGGCCGAAGGCGAGCTGGACGAGCTGATCTGGTCCCATGCCCCCGACCCCGCCACCCGCCCGGCCCCGCACACCTTCGGCGACGTCCCGGCGATCACCCCGGAGTCCACGGCGCTCAGCCGAGAGCTGAAGAAGCGCGGGTTCCGCTTTGTCGGACCCACCACGGCCTACGCCCTGATGCAGGCCTGCGGCCTGGTCAACGACCACCTGGCCGACTGCCACGTCCGCGACCGCGTCTGACGCTCTAGCGCTCTGATTGCGCCCGGGCCCCGGCGCATTGCGGGGCCCGGTGCGTCGTCGCAGGTCAGCGGCCGGTGAACCGCGGCTGCTGCTTCTGTACGAAGGCGTCCACCGCGGTGCGGTGGTCCTCCGAGGCGCCCGCCCGGCGCTGGAGTTCGTCCTCCTTGGTCAGGGAGTCGGTGAGGCTGTGGCAGGACGCGTAGGCGAGCGATTCCTTGATCGCCGCGTAGGCCGCGGTCGGGCCCTCGGCCAGCCGCCGGGCGACCTCGGCCGCCT
Organism: Streptomyces sp. NPDC021115; assembly: GCF_044333065.1. Classification (NCBI taxonomy): domain Bacteria; kingdom Bacillati; phylum Actinomycetota; class Actinomycetes; order Kitasatosporales; family Streptomycetaceae; genus Streptomyces; species Streptomyces sp. NPDC021115. The sequence goes on along the minus strand of NZ_JBIRQF010000001.1, from coordinate 683,619 downwards.
CGGCGGGCAGGTCGGCGGCGGGCACGACCCGGTTGGCGATGCCCAGCTCCAGCGCCTCCGCCGCGCTCACTCCGCGGGGGAAGAGCAGCAGGTCGGCGGCGCGGCCGTGGCCGATCAGGCGCTGGAGCGTCCAGGAGACGCCGGAGTCGGCGGTCAGCGCGACGCCCGCGAACGAGGTGTTGAACGAGGCGGTGTCGGCCACGATCCGGTAGTCGGCGGCGAAGGCGAACCCCGCCCCGGCCCCGGCCGCGACCCCGTTCACCGCCGCGACCACCGGCTTCGGCATCCCGGCGATCGCGGTCACGATCGGGTTGTAGTGCAGCGAGACGGTGCTCATCGTCGAGCCCTCGGCCCGGTCCCCCCGGTCCTGCGCCTCGCGGTCGGCGGCCAGCAGTCCGATGTGCTCCTTGAGGTCCTGCCCGACGCAGAACGCGCGCCCGGTGCCGGTGAGCAGGACGGCCCGGACCGCCGGATCCTCGGCGGCCTGGAGCAGCGCGTCCCGCAGCGCCGCCTTGGTGTCGATGTTGAGCGCGTTCATGGCGTCGGGGCGATTCAGGGTGATCGTCGCGAGCCCGTCGGCCTGCTCGTAGAGCACGGTGTCGGTCATGGGCGGCCCTCCCGTGGGCAGATGTTCGGTCGAGGCGGGCGTACGTTATCGCGATCGCCTCCCCGAATTGAGTGGTTTTGGGGGAGCGCCTTGCACGGGGGTTGCCGACCGATGTTGGTCATCGGGTCATGCCATGCGGGATAATGACAGAGAAGCAACGTGTTCGATGCCGGTGACGCCTGGGTTGTCGGCTGCGATGAGCTGGTTTCAGGAAGGGGAACGAGCATGGCGGCCATGAAGCCGCGGACGGGCGACGGCCCGCTCGAGGTGACCAAGGAGGGGCGGGGCATCGTCATGCGCGTTCCGCTCGAAGGCGGCGGTCGGCTCGTCGTCGAGTTGACACCCGACGAGGCCGACGCGCTCGGCGATGCACTGAAGAAGGTTGTCGGCTGAGCCACCGGCCCCACCATCACCCGAGTCCCGCCCCGGCGTCCGGTACGAGGTACCGGACGCCGGGGCGGGGCTGTGTACGGGGTTCGTGAGGCGCTGTCCCGGCCCGCGGGTCTCAGCCGGCGGGTCTCAGCCGCCGCGGTTGACCGCGCACAGCAGGCCGTCCCCGACCGGGAGCAGCGAGGACTGGAGCACGGTGGACTCGCGCACGGTGCGCAGCAGCTCACGCAGCCGCAGCACCTCGGCGGGCTGGGCGGCGGAGTCCACGGTCCGCCCGTTGGCGAAGACCCCCTCGAAGCAGACCAGACCGCCCGGCCGCAGCAGCCGCAGCGCCTCCTCCAGGTAGTCCAGGCACTCCAGCCGGTCACCGTCGCAGAAGACCAGGTCGTAGCCGCCGTCGGCGAGCCGGGGGAGGACGTCCAGGGCGCGGCCGGGGATGAAGCGGGCGCGGTTCCCGGCGAAGCCGGCGGCCCGGAACGCCTGCCGGGCGAACTGCTGCATCTCGGGTTCGGTGTCGACGGTGGTCAGCACGCCGTCGGGGCGCATGCCGTGCAGCAGATGGATTCCGGAGACGCCGGTCCCGGTGCCGATCTCGGCGACGGCCTTGGCATCCGCGGCGGCGGCGAGCAGGCGCAGCGCGGCGCCGGTGCCCGCGGACACCGAGCGCAGCCCTGCCTCCCGGGCCCGGTCACGGGCCCAGTGAAGGGCTTCGTCCTCGGCGACGAACGCGTCGGCGAAAGCCCAGCTCGTCTGCCGGTTGCCGGTAATGACCCTCTCCTGTCCCCGTAGTTGGCGCAACGGTGACTGTATCCGCTGCGCACGGGAACCCGCAGATGGGACCAGGCGTTGTAGAGGGGTAGGGGGGACCGTATGGATCACGACCAAATGCAGGTCAAAAATACTTATCCGGAGCTAACGGGCGAGGTGGATATGGTAGGGGCTCTACTGGACACCACCAGAGCCGACAGGGGAGGTGCGGCTGCGGCCGGTGACCGGAGAGTGCTGAGGCGCTTTCGCAGGTCAGCGGGCGAGCCGAAATCCGTGACCGACACCGCTGACCGTTCCCGTTCCGCCGACTCTTCCACCACCGCGACCTTTGCCACTACCGCGTCGTTCGGTGCGGAGGGGGATACCCCGGCGTGGACGCCTCCCACCTGGGAGGAGATCGTCAGCACGCACAGTGCACGGGTCTACCGCCTCGCGTACCGGCTCACCGGTAACCAGCACGACGCCGAGGACCTCACCCAGGAGGTGTTCGTCCGCGTCTTCCGCTCGCTGTCGACGTACACCCCGGGCACGTTCGAGGGCTGGCTGCACCGCATCACCACCAATCTCTTCCTCGACATGGTCCGCCGTCGTCAGCGCATCCGCTTCGACGCCCTCGCCGAGGACGCGGCCGAGCGGCTCCCCAGCCGTGAGCCCTCCCCCCAGCAGCACTTCAACGACACCCACTTCGACGCCGACGTGCAGCAGGCGCTCGACACCCTCGCGCCGGAGTTCCGCGCGGCCGTCGTGCTCTGTGACATCGAGGGGCTGTCGTACGAGGAGATCGCCGCGACGCTCGGCGTCAAGCTGGGCACCGTGCGCAGCCGGATCCACCGTGGCCGCTCCCATCTGCGCAAGGCGCTCCAGCACCGGGCCCCGGCGGGGTCGCGCGCCGAGCAGCAGCGCGAGGTCGCCGCGGTGGTGCCGCGGGTCTCCGGGCCCCGGCTGAGTGGGGAGGTCGGGATCGCGTGACCCGATCAGGCGGTCCGTCCCCCGCCGAGCAGCATCTCGGCGACCGCCTTGCGGCTCTGGTCGACGGTGAACTCGGGCATGACGCGCGTGAGCGCGTCCTCGCACACCTGGCGACGTGCTGTAAGTGCAAGGCGGAGGCCGACGCGCAGCGGCGGCTGAAGAGCGTATTCGCCGAGACGGCGCCCCCGGCGCCGTCCGAGGGCTTCCTGGCCCGTCTCCAGGGGCTCCCGGCCATCGGCGACGAAGGCCCGGGCGGTCCGGGCAGCGGTTCCCCCTTCGCGGACCCGGGCATCCTCGGCGGCGCCCGCGGCGTACGGGAGGACGCGCGGGAGGTGCGCGCGTCGGAGCGCAGACGGGAGCAGACGTTCGCGTATCTGCCCGCGGTGGCACCTGTGGACCCGGTCGCCGCCGTCTCCGCGCACCGGGAGCGCGGCTTCCGCATCCATGAGGTCGAGCGCCCCGCGCCCCGCCGCCGCTTCGCCTTCGCGGCCGCGGGCGCGGTGTCCCTGGCCGCCTTCGCGCTCGGCGCCGCCCTGCCGCTGGAGGCGGCGGTCGACCCCGGTCCCCGGACCGACGGCCCGGACACCACGGTCACCCCGGTCGACGTCGACCCGGTCGGCACCGGCGCCCGCGAGCGGACCGGCCGCGACGTGGGGCTGCTGGCCACCGCGGAGACGCGGCCCGCCGGGCTGCCCTCCCCGGGGCTGCTCTCCCCGGGGCTGCTCTCCCCGAGCACGACCCCGAGCCACCCGGCGCTGAGCCCCTCAGGCGCCGCCGTGAACCCGCTGATACAGCCGGTCCTGTCGGTCACGGACCTGCTGCGGGCCCCGACCTCCACCCCGGCGGCGCCCGCGCCGACCCAGCTGGAGGGCCCGACCCAGCCCGCGTCGAGCACTCCCTACCTCGGCTTCAGCGCACCCCCTCCCTAGCCGGGTGCCGTCAAACCGGGGATTCCGCGCAATATCGCTCACACGTCCGGTCGTTCCCCTCGTTCCGCGCACGCGGGCCCGGACGGACTGATTGAATCGCTTTCGGGCAGCCCTGCCCTGTCGGGGGCATCCCCGATGGCGGCCGCGGGCGAGCCGAAGAGTCGCGGTGACGTACGACCCGGGCGGCGCGGTTGGCGTCCGCTTGCGGGAACTTGGGGAGATCATGGACGAGCGGAAGGCCCCCGGGCCCAAGCCGAAGTGGTGGAGCCGTCCGGTCGCACGGCCCGGCGACCGGCAGCCGGACGAGGCGGCGGAGACCGGCGCTGAGCCATCGGCGGAGACGGCGGCGCAGCCGTCGGCCGAGCGGGCGGAGCCGTCCTGGCCCGAGCCCGAGCGGCCGTCCGCCGCCGGGGAGGGCCCCGAGGCGGTGGACCGGGCCCGTGGGGGCGCCACGCGGCCGCTGCACGACCCCGATCCGTACAGCACCCCGCCCTACGGCGGCCCCGGGCCCTGGGCCCCGGCCCCGCCCGTCCAGCACCCGGGCGCGACCCCGGCGCACGGCACCCACCTCCCGCCCGGCGCCGTCCCACAGCCCGCCCCGCACTCCGCCCCGCAGCAGGGGGCTCCACCGCCCGCGGCTCCCCAGCCCGGCCTGATGACCCCGGCGCACGGCACCCCGCTGCCGCCCGGCGGCCACGGGGCGCCGCCCGTTCCGCACCCCGAGCTGCCACTCCCCGCCGAGGGCACCCCGGTCCCGGCCCAGTGGCAGGGCTACGACCCGTGGACCGTGCCCCCGCAGCCCGCCGAGCGCAAGGTGGTCTCCCGCCGCCGCGCGTTCGTCGCCGTCCTGCTGATCGCGCTGATCGCGGGGTGCCTGGGCGGCGGGATCGGCGCGTACGTCGAGCGGGACCGGGCCTCAGGGGGCGTCGACGTGAAGCTTCCCCAGGCCCCGCTGGAGAAGGGCACCCGGTCCCCGGGCAGCGTCGCGGGCATCGCCTCCAGCGCGCTGCCGGGCGTGGTGACCATCCATGTCAGCGGCAGCTCCGAGGAGGGCACCGGCACCGGGTTCGTCCTCGACAAGCAGGGCCACATCCTCACCAACAACCACGTGGTGGCGCCCGCGGGCTCCGACGGCGACATATCGGTGACCTTCAACGGCGGCCAGACCGCCCGCGCCGAGCTGGTCGGCCGGGACTCCGGGTACGACCTGGCGGTCATCCGGGTCAAGGGCGTCTCCGGGCTGAGCCCGCTGCCGCTCGGCAACTCCGACTCCGTCCGGGTCGGCGACCCGGTGGTGGCGATCGGCGCCCCGTTCGACCTGGCGGGCACGGTCACCTCCGGGATCATCAGCGCCAAGGAGCGCCCGATCACCGCGGGCGGCGAGAAGGAGGACGGCAGCGACATCTCGTACGTCGACGCGCTCCAGACCGACGCCCCGATCAACCCGGGCAACTCCGGCGGCCCGCTGGTCGACAACAAGGCGCGGGTCATCGGGATCAACAGCGCGATCAGGGCCGCCGACGACGGCGCCGAGCTGGGCGGCCAGGGCGGCTCCATCGGTCTGGGCTTCGCGATCCCGATCAACCAGGGCAAGCGGGTCGCCGAGGAGCTGATCAATACGGGCAAGGCCACCCACCCCGTGATCGGCGTCACGCTCAACATGGAGTACACGGGCGACGGCGCCCGGGTGAACAGCAAGGGCGCCGACGGCCCGCCGGTCACCCCGGGCGGCCCCGGCGACAAGGCGGGGATCGAGGCCGGTGACGTGATCACCGAGGTGGACGGCGTCCGGGTGCACAGCGGCCAGGAGCTGATCGTCAAGATCCGCAGCCATCGCCCCGGCGACCGGCTGAAGCTGACCCTCAAGCGGGACGGCGAGGAGCGCGGCGTGGCGCTGACGCTGGGCTCGGCGAGCAGCGAGGGCTAGACGGCGACTGGAGGGCGGCTGGACGAGGGCTGGACGACGGCGGGACGGCTGGGAGGCCCCCCGGAGGCGCCCGATGTTGGCCCGGCCGTCTCCCGCGGCGCACCCGCCGACAGGTACGGTGTTGAGTGGCCCACTCAGGGTTTTGGACGTCTTCGAGGAGCTGCAAGGTGTTGGACATAGGACCTCTCGAGCTTGTCGCGCTCGTTGTCCTTGCGGTGCTCATCTTCGGCCCGGACAAGCTTCCGAAGGTCATCCGGGACGTGTCGCAGTTCATCCGCAAGATCCGGGAGTTCTCCGACAGCGCCAAGGAGGACATCCGCTCCGAGCTGGGGCCCGAGTTCAAGGACTTCGAATTCGAGGACCTGAACCCCAAGACATTCGTGCGCAAGCATGTGCTCGACAACGATGAGCTGGGTCTCAAGGAGATCCAGAACGGGTTCGACCTCCGCAAGGAGATGGCCGAGGTCGCCGACTCCGTGAACGGCCGGGAGAGTGACGTCGCACACGGCTCTTCAGGGGGCTCCGGCGCCACTCCGCCGTCCCTGTCCAAGGGCGATTCCGGCACCCCTGACCTGCTGCGCAAGCGTGATGACCAGCCTCGTGAGGACCGTCCGCCTTTCGACTCCGACGCCACTTGATCCCCCCGTATGCCCGGGCTGGTTGACCCGTATGGCTATCCTCCCTTTGTCCGGGGTGAGGTCGCCCGAAGGGGGGCGGGCCGCCCACGACGAAGGGCAACGAGGAGGCTCCGCGCACATGGGCACGACGAGTCGGCTAGGGGTGCAAGGGGTGACGGGTACGGCGCAGGGCATGCCCGCCGAGGCTCGGCGGAGCGTCGACGGCTACCTGATGGCCGCCTTCCCCTGGTACGGCCTTGATGAGGCGTTCACCGGGCCGCGCTGGCTCATGGAAGTGGGTGCGGCCGCCGACGGCCGGGTCGAGTACGGCTCGACCGGGCACGGCGAGGAGCCGTCGCTGCGCGTCGAGACCGCCATGGACCAGCAGCGCTTCACGGTGGTGGTGACGGTCGGCGGCCGCCCCGTACGGGACAGCGCGGACGGCACCGGAAAGCTGGAGGCCACCACGGTCTCCTCGGCCGCCTGGCTGGCGGGCGCGGGCCTGCTGTCATGCACCTGGCCCACCCGCATGGAGCGGGGGCTGCGCCAGGACTGGCTGGACCAGCAGACCGCGATCGCCTGGGAGCTGGCGGACGCCCTGGACGGCGACGAGTGGTCGCAGATGTCGCTGCCGGTGGACGGCGTGCCGACCGACTTCCACTACCGCGAGTCGGAGTACGGCTGGGTGCTGGCCGGGTCGGCGGGCGAGAGCGTGCACATCGGGGCGTACGGGCGCGGGATGAGCGCCTATGGGCTCGGCTTCTCGGTGATCAAGGACATCACCGGCTACGACGCGTAGGACGCGCACCTACGGCAAGGGCGGCCCCGCGAGGAGGCCGCCCTTGCCGTGTGCGTCTGCCGTACGCGCCCGGTAAACGCTCAGAACTTGTTGCGCGGCGTGACGCCCAGCGACATGCCGGCGAGGCCCCGCTGCCGTCCGCCGATCTTGCCCGCGATCGCCCGCAGGGCGCTGCCCGCGGGGGAGTCGGGGTCGGACAGCACGACCGGCTTGCCGTCGTCACCGCCCTCGCGCAGCCGTACGTCGATCGGGATGGCGCCCAGCACCGGCACCGTCGTCCCGGTGGTCCGGGACAGCCCTTCGGCGACCGTCTGCCCGCCGCCGGTGCCGAAGACGTCGACCATCTCGTCGCAGTGCGGGCAGGGCAGCCCGGACATGTTCTCCACCACGCCGACGATCTTCTGATGGGTCTGGACGGCGATCGAGCCCGCCCGCTCGGCCACCTCGGCGGCGGCCTGCTGCGGCGTCGTCACCACCAGGATCTCGGCGCCCGGCACCAGCTGGGCGACGGAGATCGCGATGTCGCCGGTGCCCGGCGGCAGGTCCAGCAGCAGGACGTCGAGGTCGCCCCAGTAGACGTCGGCCAGGAACTGCTGGAGGGCGCGGTGCAGCATCGGTCCGCGCCACACCACCGGGGCGTTGCCCGGGGTGAACATCCCGATCGAGATCACCTTCACGCCGTGCGCCGACGGCGGCATGATCATGTCCTCGACCTGGGTCGGCCGCCCGTCGGCGCCCAGCATGCGCGGCACCGAGTGGCCGTAGATGTCGGCGTCCACGACGCCGACCTTGAGCCCGTCGTCGGCCATCGCGGCGGCCAGGTTGACCGTCACCGAGGACTTGCCGACGCCGCCCTTGCCGGAGGCCACCGCGTACACCCGGGTCAGCGAGCCGGGCTGGGCGAAGGGCACCTCGCGCTCGGCCTGGCCGCCGCGCAGCGAGGCGGCCAGCTCGCGCCGCTGCTCGTCGCTCATCACGTCCAGCTCGACGGTGACCCCGGTCACGCCTTCGACCTGGGCGACTGCGTCCCGTACCCGGTTGGTGATCGTCTCCCGCATGGGACAGCCGGAGACCGTGAGGTACACCACCACCGCGACCGTGCCGTCCGACGCGATCTCGACGGATTTGACCATGCCGAGGTCGGTGATCGGCTTGTGGATCTCCGGGTCGTTGACCGTGGCGAGCGCGGTGCGCACCGCGTCTTCGCTCGGTGCCGGGACAGTGTCGGTAGCCATATGGAGATGGTACGGCGCCGGGGGTACGCGTCGGTAAGCCCGTCAGCGGTCGCGTTCCTCACGCGACGGCGCGGGCGGCGGCTGCCGGGCGTCCAGCTCCCGTACCAGCGCCTCGAACTCGGAGCGGATCCAGTCCCGCGTCGCGACCTCGCCGAGCCCGGCGCGCAGCGACGCGATCTCCCGGGTCAGGAACTCGGTGTCGGCGATGGACCGCTCGTCCCGCGCCCGGTCCTGTTCGAGGTTGACGCGGTCGCGGTCGGCCTGCCGGTACTGGGCGAGCAGGATCAGCGGGGCCGAGTACGACGCCTGGAGCGACAGCATCAGCGTCAGGAAGATGAACGGGAACGGGTCGAACCGCAGCGGGCGCGGGCCCAGGGTGTTCCAGGCCAGCCAGGCGACGACGAAGACCGTCATCCAGGCGATGAAGCGGCCGGTGCCCAGGAAGCGGGCGATCAGCTCCGACGCCCGGCCGAACGCCTCCGGGTCCCAGCGCGGCAGCGGACTGCGGCGGCGCTCCCTGGGCCGGTCGAGACGGCCGGCGTCCCGGCCTCCCTCACCGTCCATCGCCCGCCTCCGGCATCGGCACCCCGCCGTGCAGCTCGCGCTCCCGCCAGCCGGGCGGCAGCAGATGGTCGAGGACGTCGTCCACGGTCACCACGCCCAGCAGCGACCCGCCCTCGTCCATGACCGGCGCCGCCACCAGGTTGTACGTCGCCAGATGGGCGGCGACCACGGAGAGCGGGGTGTCCGGCGGTAGCGGCCGCAGATCGGTGTCCACGGCCGCGCCGACGAGGGTGAACGGCGGGTCGCGCAGCAGCCGTTGGAAGTGGATGGTGCCCAGATAACGCCCGGTGGGCGTCTCGTCGGGCGGGCGGCACACGTACACCTGCGCGGCGAGCGCCGGGGTGAGGTCCTGGATGCGCACCCGTGCGAGCGCCTCCGCGACCGTGGCGTCCGGCCGCAGCACGATCGGCTCGGTCGTCATCAGCCCGCCCGCCGAGCCCTCCTCGTACGACATCAGCCGCCGCATGTCGGCCGCGTCCCTGGGCCGCATCAGGTCCAGCAGCCGCTCCTTGTCCCGCTCGGGCAGCTCCGACAGCAGGTCGGCCGCGTCGTCCGGGTCCATCGCCTCCAGCACGTCGGCCGCGCGCTCCTCCTCGAGCTTGCCGAGGATCTCCACCTGGTCGTCGTCGGGCAGCTCCTCCAGGACGTCCGCGAGCCGTTCGTCGTCCAGCGCCGCCGCGACCTCGCCGCGCCGCTTGGCGGACAGGTGGTGCAGCACGTTGGCCAGGTCGGCGGGGCGCAGCTGCTCGAAGGTGGCCAGCAGGTTCTCCGCGCCCTGCCCGTGCTCCTCCAGCGAGAATCCGGTGACGGCCGACCAGTCCACGGTCAGCGTCTCGCCGCGGCGGCGCAGCGCACCGCTCTTGCCGCGGCGTACGAAGACCTTGTCGATCTCCCATTCGCGGCGCGCGGGCAGCTGGGCCATCGCCACGTCCAGCACCGTGACCTGCTCGTCGGACTCCACCATGCGCACCGTGCGGTCCAGCAGTTCGCCCAGCACCAGCGTCTCGGTGGGGCGCTGCTCGAAGCGCCGCATGTTGACCACGCCTGTGGTGATGACCTGGCCCGACTCCACGCTGGTCACCCGCGTCATGGGCAGGAAGATGCGGCGGCGCGTGACCACTTCGACGACCAGCCCGAGCACCCGCGGCGGCCGCCCCGCCAGCCGCAGCATCGCCACCAGGTCGCGGACCCGCCCGACCTGGTCGCCGTTCGGGTCGAAGACGGCGACGCCGGCCAGATGCGAGACATAGATCCGTGAGGCGCCAGCGGGCATGTCATGCGCCTCCTTCTCGCTCCGCTTTCGTCCGTCATCACCGGGTTCAGGCTAGCCTGCCCCGTTCTGCCCTGCCGCCGGACGAACGGTCTCCGGCACCCCGCGCACGCCTCCCCACGGCACCGGTACGCTGCCGTACTGCACCGGACCGGCATCAGGAGGCAGAGCGGACGTGCGCATCCGGAACACGGCTCTCGTCGCGGTGATGTGCGCGGGCTTGGCCGCGACGCTCACCGCATGCGGCGGCGGCGAAGGGGAGACGGACCCCGACGCGGGAACCAACGGCGTGGGCAAGCTCCCCGCCAGCAAGATCGAGAGCAAGGCCCGGACGGCGGCCGGTACCGCGGACGCGGTCCATCTGTCCGGCAGCCTCGTCTCCAAGGGCCGCACCTACAAGGTCGACCTGAAGCTGAAGGGCGACGGCGGCACCGGCGTCGTCTCCACCAAGGGCACCCGGTACGAACTGCTGCGGGTCGGCGAGGAGCTGTACCTCAAGGCGGACGCGGGCTTCTGGGCACACCAGGGCGCCAGCGGCGGACACGACGGCGACGCGGCCGCCGCGGGCAAGCTCGAAGACAAGTACGTGAAGGTGCCGTCGGGAGACCCCTCCTACAAGCGCCTCAGCGGCTTCACCGACAAGAGCGTCATGCTCGACGGCCTGCTCGGCCTCCACGGCACGGTCACCACGGGTGACCGCGGCGAGATCGGCGGCACCCGCACGATCCGCATCCGCGGCGGCCAGGGCAACGGCGGCTCCCTCGACGTCTCCCTGGAGGGCCGCCCCTACCCGCTGCGCCTCCAGCGCGCCGGGGGCGCGGGCGTGATCCGCCTGGAGAACTGGAACCAGGACTTCAAACTGGCCGCCCCGACGAAGGACCACATCGTCGACTACGGCCAGCAGATCCCGACGGGAACGTAGTCCCGGCGGGGGTGTGGGGGCGGAGCCCCCCACCACGCGGCGGAGCCGCGGCGCTCAGCGCCGCGCCCGCTTGCCGCGCACCAGCAGCTTCGGCAATCCCGCCGGGATCGGCCGCCGCGTCACGGCGGCAGACGGCAACGGCACCGCCGCCAGCGACCCGGCCCCCGCCGCCACCAACCCCGCGTCGAAGACCGGCTCCAGCCGCAGCACCCGGCACTCCCGGGCCCACCGCTCCGTGATGGAATCCGCGTCCGCGGCGTTCAGCCGCTTGCCCTTCAGCTCGCCGACGGCGGCCGTCCACGCCTCGCCGCCCGGGGCGAGTTCGACCACGCGCGCGGGCCAGCCGACCAGCCGTCCGCCCTTGTCCTTGCTGCGCACGGTCACCGTCGCGGTGCCGCCGTCCACGAGCCCGAGCCCGGTCAGCGGCTGTTCGTCGGGGCCGTCGCCGACGAGGCAGACGGCACCCTCGTGCCAGATGTGCCACAGCGCGCGGGCGGGTCCCTCGGCGCCCTGGACCCAGACCAGGGCGGACTTCTTGGCCGCCTCCTCGACCAGGGCACGGTCGAGCGGATCCATGGCGTCCGTAGGCGTCGTAGGCGTCGGCGTCTGCGTCATGCGAACAGCCTAGGACAGCGCGGCGGATCCCCTCCGCCCGTCCCACCCACCGAAAGGACAGTTCCACAGGCGCCGTACGGACCTTACGCTGAGCCCGTGCCCACCACACGCTCCACCCGCTCGGCCCGCACCGCCACCCCCACCACCGCCCTCACGACCGCACCGCACCCGGCCCTGGACGTCACCCTGCTCGCCGTCGCCGTCGCCGGGGTGTCGCTGTCCGCCCCGCTGGCCGCCGCGACCGCGGCCCCCGCCCTCGCCGTCGCGTTCTGGCGCAACGCCATGGCGGTCGGGGTGCTCACCCCGCTCGCCGCGTGGCGGCACCGGGGCGAGCTGCGCGGGATGGGGCGCCGGGCGACGGCGCTCTCGGCCGCCGCGGGGGTGCTGCTCGCGGTGCACTTCGGAACCTGGCTGCCGAGCCTGCACATGACCTCCGTGGCCTCCTCCACCGCGCTGGTGACCACGACGCCGATCTGGACCGCGCTGCTGCTGCGGCTGCGCGGCCACCGCCCGCCCCGGGCGGCGCTCCTCGGCACGGTGCTGGCGTTCCTCGGTGTGGTGATCCTCACCGGGGTCGACCTGTCCGCCTCCCCGCGGGCGCTCGCGGGCGACGCGCTCGCCCTGGTGGGCGGCATGGCGGGGGCCGGGTACGTGGTGCTGGGGGCGGAGGTGCGCCGGGGGCTGAGCACGACCGCGTACACGTACGTCTGCTACTCCACGACCAGCCTGTGCCTGCTGCTGACCTGCCTGGTCGCGGGCGCGCGGCTGCACGGCTACAGCGGGGACACCTGGCTGCGCCTGGTGCTGCTGATGGTCACCGCGCAACTGCTGGGGCACACGCTGATCAACCGGGTGGTGAAGGGCCTGGGCCCGTCCGTGACGTCGACGGCGATCCTGCTGGAGACGCCGGGTGCGGCCCTGATCGCGGCGGTGTGGCTGGGCCAGCGCCCGCCGGTGGCCGCCTACCCGGCGCTCGCGGTGATCCTCGGCGGGCTGGCGCTCGTCGTGCTGGCGGACCGCAAGCGCCCGGAACCCACTCCGGAGCCGTAGAGCCCTACAGCCAGCCGTTCCGCTTGAACCCACGGTGGATCGTGACGCAGATCCCCACCGTGACGGCCAGCACCATCGGGTAGCCGAACCTCCAGTGCAGCTCCGGCATGTAGTCGAAGTTCATGCCGTAGATCCCGGCGATCATCGTCGGGACGGCGCAGATCGCAGCCCAGGAGGTGATCTTGCGCATGTCCTCGTTCTGGGCCACGGTCGCCTGTGCCAGGTTGGCCTGGAGGATCGAGTTCAGCAGGTCGTCGAAGCCGAGCACCTGCTCGTTGACCCGGGCCAGATGGTCCGCGACGTCCCGGAAGTACTTCTGGATGTCCGGGTCCACCAGGCGCATCGGGCGCTCGCTCAGCAGCTGCATCGGCCGCAGCAGCGGCGAGACGGCCCGCTTGAACTCCAGCACCTCCCGCTTGAGCTGGTAGATCCGGCCCGCGTCGCCGCCGCGCCGGGAGGTGGCCTGCGAGAAGACCTCGATCTCGACCTCGTCGATGTCGTCCTGGACGGCGTCGGCGACCGCGAGATAGCCGTCCACGACCTGGTCGGCGATGGCGTGCAGGACCGCAGAGGGGCCCTTGGCCAGCAGCTCGGGGTCCTCCTGGAGCCGGTGGCGCAGGGCGCGCAGCGAGCCCTGGCCGCCGTGCCGCACGGTCACGATGAAGTTGTGGCCGGTGAAGCACATCACCTCACCGGTCTCCACGACCTCGCTGGTCGAGGTGAGTTGGGCGTGCTCCACGTAGTGGATGGTCTTGAAGACGGTGAACAGGCTGTCGTCGTACCGCTCCAGCTTGGGCCGCTGGTGCGCCTGCACCGCGTCCTCGACGGCCAGCGGGTGCAGCCCGAACTCCTGTGCGATGCCAGCGAACTCGCGCTCGGTCGGCTCGTGCAGGCCGATCCAGGCGAACCCGCCCTCGGTGCGCACCCGCTCCATGGCCTGCGCCGGGCTGACGTGGTCGCTGACCCGCTTGCCGTCGCGGTAGACGGCGCAGTCGACGATCGCGCTGTTGACCGACGGGTCGCGGGTGGTGTCGTAGTTGCTGGTGCTGTGGGTCCGGCGCAGGGCGGGGCGGACGGCTGCGCGCAGGTCACGGATCATCGACATGACGGGCTCCTTCACGGGCCGGCCGTCAGCGGTGGGCGCGCGGCGCAGCGCGGCGCCCGGAACGTGGACGTACGGCACTCATCGAGGCGTACGTACGTCCGCAAAGCGGGCGGCGCTCCGTGCGATGACGCTGACGGAGTTCGCGGAGAACAGAACAGATGCGTTACGAAGGCGCTCTGCCGTCACATGCCCTTGATGCGGAAGGACTTCACGTGTTTCACCGCGAGGCGGTGGGGTACGGAAGGTCTCAGATCATGAAGCCGCATACCAAGGGGAAACGACGGGAGAACTGTCGGTACTGCACGGTCGACTCGGATCCACCGCAGCCCCACCTCCTCCGGCCGGTCCCCCTTGGGGGACGACGTATTTCCCTGGGCAGGCAGCAAGGCTATCAGTCGGCAGAACCGTTAAGCCGCCGCTTTGCCCGTTCGATACGCGATCTATGCTCACCGCATGTCAGACGTTCTGGAGCTGGTCGAGGCCCGGCTGATCACCGCGCTGGGCGATCCTGACGCCCGCGCCGCCGTCACGTTCGTCGGTACGGACCGCATCGAGGTGCTGCGTTTCCGCGCGGACGGGAACGTCGTCCGGTACGCCACCCTCGGCATGTCGGACCATCCGATGACCGACCCCACCGCCCCCGTCGCCGACCCCCTCCGCGGCCCGCGCGCCGAGCTGGTCCTCACCGTGCGCAGCGGCGTCCCGGGCCCCGGCTCCACCGTCCTGGACGAGGTGCTGCGCCCGCTCGCCGTGCTGGCCGCCTCGCCGCAGGTGGAGGGCGTGGTGGTGGCCCCGGGCGCGTCCCTGGACCTGGGCGGCCCGCTGTGGCCGGGGGCGCCCTTCACCTCCGTACTGGTCGGCGAACCGGGCGGTCTGGTCGAGGACTTGGAGCTGATCGAGCCGATGGAGCCGGTGCGCTTCCTGCCGCTGCTGCCGATGACCGGGAACGAGGCGGCGTGGAAGCGGGTCCACGGCGCCGGTGCACTCCAGGACCGCTGGCTGCGGCACGGTACGGACCTGCGCGACCCGGCCCGCTCCGGTGTGCCGCTGGTCTGACCCTCGTCCCCTCCACACGGGTGATCGTCCTTGACGTGGGGGCGGGCGGGGAGGACCGTGGGGCCCTATGAGGGGCGAACCCAGTTGCCCGAAGTGCGGTGGCCGGGTGCGTGCGCCCGGTCTCTTCGCCGACACCTGGCAGTGCGGTGTGCACGGCACGGTGCACCCCGTCCAGCCGGTCGTCCCGCCGAGCGTGGAAGCACTCGTGGTCGTCACCAACCGCGCCCGGGTGCCCGTATGGATGCCGTGGCCGCTGCCCGTCGGGTGGCTGTTCACCGGGGTCGCGTGCGCCGGTGACGACCGCAGCGGCGGCCGCGCGACCGTCGTGGCCTGCTCGGGCCCGGGACCGCTGGGCGGCCCGGGGGAGCTGCTGCTGGTGGCGGAGGAGCTGGGCGTGGGGCTCGGCGCGCGGTACGCGGGCATCCCAGGCCCCGACCCCGGGCCCGGGATGCGGGTGGACAAGCCGCCGCACGTCAAGGTGCTGGCCGCCGGACGGCCCACCCCGCTGTGGCACGTCGAGGGCACCCCGGACGACCGCGCGGTGTTCGCTGGCGAGGCGTGCGGGCTGTGGCTGTGGGCGGTGGTCTGGCCCGAGCAGACCGGGCTGCTGATGTACGACGAGATGGTGCTCACCGATCTGCGGGACGCGGGCGCCGAGGTGGACCTGGTGCCGTGCGGCGCGCTGTCGCCGCGGCTGCTGTCCTGAGGTGATCCGGGGGCGGTGATCGGGTGATCACCCCTGACGCGGGCATGCCCCGCACTGCGGCTACTCTGAACCCGGCCGCCCGTTCACCCTGTCACCGCTGGGAGCCCGTGTTCGTGCGCATCGACCTGCACACCCACTCCACCGCGTCGGACGGTACGGACACCCCCGCCGAGCTGGTGCGCAACGCCGCCGCGGCCGGGCTGGACGTCGTCGCGCTCACCGATCACGACACGGTCGGCGGCCATGAGGAGGCGGCCGGGGCGCTGCCGGAGGGGCTGACGCTGGTCACCGGCGCCGAGCTGTCCTGCCGACTGGGCGGGGTGAGCCTGCACATGCTGGCGTATCTCTTCGATCCGGACGAGCCCGAGCTGGCGCGCGAGCGCGAGCTGGTGCGCGACGACCGAGTGCCCCGGGCCAAGGCGATCGTGGCGAAGCTGCGGGAGCTGGACGTGCCCGTGACCTGGGAGCGGGTCGCGGAGATCGCCGGGGACGGGGCCGTCGGACGGCCGCACATCGCGACCGCGATGGTCGAGGCGGGCGTCGTCGAGACCGTCTCGGACGCGTTCGGCTCGGGATGGCTGTCGAACGGCGGCCGGGCGTACGTCGAGAAGCACGAGCTGGACCCGTTCGACGCGGTCCGGCTGGTCAAGGGCGCGGGCGGGGTCGCCGTCTTCGCGCATCCGCTGGCCGTCAAGCGCGGCGAGTGCGTACCGGAGAGCGCGATCGGGGAGCTGGCCGCGGCCGGACTCGACGGCATCGAGGTCGACCACATGGACCACGACGAGCCCACCCGGGCCCGGCTGCGCGCGATCGCCGCCGAGTACGGGCTGCTCACCACGGGCTCCAGCGACTACCACGGCAGCCGTAAGACCTGTCGGCTCGGCGAGTACACCACCGATCCCGGGGTCTACGCCGAGATCGTGCGCCGGGCGGCGCTGGCCCCACGCGAAGCGCCCCCGTACGACGGCGTACGGGGGCGGCTGCGGTAAGGCTGTCACTCTCGTCGGTGACTCGTCCGTGTCTGCGCCTGTTCTGTCTGCGCCTGCTGTGGCTGCTGCTGCTTCTGCGTCGGTGCTACCGGGATTACTACCGGGCGGCGGTTTCGGCTGGACGGATGTAGATGCGCTGGCCGATCGCGGCGGCCTGCTGCACGATCCGGTTGACGGAGGCGGCGTCCACGACGGTGCTGTCCACGGCGTTGCCGTCGACATCGTCAAGACGCATGATCTCGAAGCGCTGCAAGGGCTTCTCCCTTCGTCTGATCCTCCTGCTGGAGAACTGTGTGTAGAGGAGACGCGCGGCCTCGCTGCCGCGCGTTCCACAACCTGTTCAACGCAGCATGCCTTGAAAAGATTCCCTACGCTAATGAAATTTTTCGCCAGACTAAGTATTCCCTGGTCGGGCGCACCTGGTCGGCCGCACCTGAGGCCGAGTCCGGTTGTGCCCCTCCAGCGGAGGCCCGGAGAATGAACCGCGTATGAGTGATGTGATGCCTCCGGGCCAACCAGACCTCGCCTCGATCGTCGACGGCATCGAGCGAACGAACGAGCTGCTACAGCGTGTGCTCGCTGAGGTCGCGACTACGCCTTCCACCCATGCGATCTTCGTGGACGCCGGTTATGTCTACGCGGCCGCCGGGAGGCTCGTCGCCGGGACGGAGGACCGCCGGGCGTTCGAGCTGGACGCCGAGGGGATCATCGAGGCGTTCATCGACAAGGCCCGGACGATCTTCCCGGACAGCCGTCTGCTGCGGGTCTACTGGTTCGACGGGGCCCGGCGCCGCATCCACACCCCGGAGCAGCAGGGCATCGCCGAGCTGCCCGACGTCAAGGTCCGGCTGGGCAACCTCAACGCCAACAACCAGCAGAAGGGCGTCGACTCGCTCATCCGCTCCGACCTCGAATCCCTCGCCCGGCACCGGGCCATCGGCGACGCCGTGCTGATCGGCGGCGACGAGGACCTGGTCTCCGCCGTCGAGGCCGCGCAGGGCTACGGGGCACGCGTCCACCTGTGGGGCATCGAGGCCCTCGACGGGCGCAACCAGGCCGAGCCGCTGCTGTGGGAGGTCGACAGCCAGCGCACCTTCGACCTCGACTTCTGCAAGCCGTACGTCACCCGGCGGGCGACCGGCTACGAGCCGAACGGCGACTCCCCGCTGTGCGGGCCCGCGCCCTCCCGCGACGAGGTGCGCTTCATCGGCGCCCAGATCGCCGCCCAGTGGCTCTCCGCGCGCGGCCGCGAAAGCCTCGCCGAGCTGCTGCCCGGCCACCCCTATCTGCCCGGCTCGGTCGACCAGGAGCTGCTGATCGACGCGGAGGGAATGCTCCGGCTGTCCCTGCGCGCCCACGCCGATCTGCGGCGCGCGCTGCGCGACGGCTTCTGGGAGCACCTCCAGGCACAGTACTAGCCGACGTTCAGCCAGAACCTGACCAGCGCGTCCGCCGTGGAATGCGGCCGCTCGGCGTTGGGGGAATGCTCCGCGCCCTCGATCACGGTCCGGCGGGCCGACAGCCGCTCCGCCATGGCGTCCATCAGCGGCACCGGCCAGGCGTAGTCCACCTCGCCCGACAGCACATGCTTCGGGAGCGCCGTCGCGGCCAGCTCCTCGACCCGG
The DNA here is from genome assembly GCF_044333065.1 of Streptomyces sp. NPDC021115. NCBI lineage: Bacteria > Bacillati > Actinomycetota > Actinomycetes > Kitasatosporales > Streptomycetaceae > Streptomyces > Streptomyces sp. NPDC021115. Next base: position 665,476 of record NZ_JBIRQF010000001.1, on the reverse strand, counting down.
TCCGGCTCGCCGTTCAGCTGCCGCCCGGTGGCGATCAGCTGCTCCGGAACGGTGCCGATCCAGCGCGCGTACAGAAAGTCCCGTACGCCGGGCGGGGTCACCTCATCGGCCGCCTCGGGCGGATCGAGCTGACGCATCGCCCGCCACACGGACTCCATGTCCATCGCGCCCAGCGCGTCGATCAGCAGCTTGGTACGGGCCTGCTGCGGCGGCGCGATGGCGGCGGGCCCCGAACTCATGATCGTGAGCGAGGCGAAGGCATCGGGGGAGCGGAGCACGGCGGCCCGTGCGATCAGCCCGCCCAGCGAATGCCCCAGCACGTGGACCGGCCCCGCGCCGTCCGCCAGCGCCGCGGCCTGGGCCAGTAGATCCCGCGCCAGCTCGTCCTGCGCGTAGACGGCCTCGTCGCGCGGCCCGGGGCTCTCGTGCTGCCCCCGCCCGTCGACCGCGACGGCCCGGAACCCGGCGGCGGCCAGCGGCTCCAGGAGCCCGATGAAGTCCTCCTTGCTCCCGGTGAACCCCGGCACCAGCAGCACGGTCCCCCGCGCCGAACGCCCCGGCCGCGCCTCATGCACGGCGAACCCGCCACGCTCGGTCGACAGCCGATGGGCGCGGGCGCCCGAGGGAAGGGTGAGAAACGGCGGCCTGCTCATGGGACGAGGCTATACAGCCCCGGAGAACCCCGCAGGAACGCTGCGCACACCGCTGGCTTGCGGGGCCCCGCCGGTTTGTGCCGGGCAGTGACGCCCCGACGACCCGGGGCCTGATCCGCACCCGCGGATCAGGCCCCGTTTGGTGGTGCTGGGTGCCGTCAGGCCTCGGGGGTCTCCGCCGCGGCCCGGGTCCGGGTACGACGGCGCACCGGCTTGGCCGGGGCCTCGCCCTCGGCGGCCGCCGTCTCGGCGGTGGCCGCCTTGGCGCGGGTGCGACGACGCGGCGCGGCCGTGGCGGCTTCCGCCGCCTCGGTCCCGGCCTCGGCCGTCTCGGCCGTGGTGGCGGCCTTGGCGCGCGTACGGCGACGCACTGGCTTGGCCGGGGCTTCCTCGGCCGCCTCAGCCGTGTCGACGGCCGCCTCGGCGGCAGGGGCGGCCTTGGCCCGCGTACGACGACGTACCGGCTTGGCCGGGGCTTCCTCGGCCGCCTCAGCCGCACCCTCGGCCGTGTCGACGGCAGCCTCGGCCGCGTCGGCCTTGGCGCGAGTGCGACGGCGCCGCGGCTTGGCCGGAGCCTCCTCCGCAGCCGGAGCAGCCTCCGCAGGGGCCGCAGCAGCAGCCTCCACCGTGTCGACGGCGGCAACGGCCGCGGCCTCCGCCTCGACCGCCGCACCGGACCGCGTACGGCGACGACGCCGCGGACGGCGCGGCTCGGTCGCGGACTCGGCCGCCTCGGCCGAAACCGAAGCCGAGGCAGACGCAGACGCAGGCGCACCGTCCACCGTCTGGCCACCCCGCGTGCGCCGCCGCACCCGCGGCGTACGGGTACGCCGCGCGGGCCGCTCCTCCGCCGGAGCGGGGGAGGACGACCGGCGACCGCGGCCGCCGGTCTCGCCGAGGTCCTCGATCTCCTCGGCGGCCAGCCCGGCCCGGGTGCGCTCGGCACGCGGCAGGACACCGGTGGTGCCCTGGGGGATGCTCAGCAGCTCGTACAGGTGGGCGGAGGTCGAGTACGTCTCCTCCGGGTCGTTGAACGGCAGGTCCAGCGCCTTGTTGATCAGCTGCCAGCGCGGGATGTCGTCCCAGTCGACGAGCGTGATGGCCGTACCCGAGGCGCCCGCGCGGCCGGTGCGGCCGATGCGGTGCAGGTAGGTCTTCTCGTCCTCGGGGGACTGGTAGTTGATCACATGGGTGACGCCCTCGACGTCGATGCCGCGCGCGGCGACGTCGGTGCAGACCAGGACGTCGACCTTACCGTTGCGGAAGGCGCGCAGCGCCTGCTCGCGGGCGCCCTGGCCGAGGTCGCCGTGGACCGCGCCGGAGGCGAACCCGCGGCGGGAGAGCTGGTCGGCGATGTCGGCGGCGGTCCGCTTCGTACGGCAGAAGATCATCGCGAGCCCGCGGCCCTCGGCCTGGAGCACGCGCGCCACGACCTCCGGCTTGTCCATGGAGTGGGCCCGGAAGACGTGCTGGGTGGTGTTGGCGACGGTCTGGCCCTCGTCATCCGGCGCGGTGGCGCGGATGTGCGTGGGCTGCGACATGTAGCGCCGGGCCAGCGAGATGACCTGGCCCGGCATCGTCGCTGAGAACAGCATGGTCTGGCGCTTGGCGGGCAGCAGCTGGATGATCTTCTCGACGTCGGGCAGGAAGCCCAGGTCGAGCATCTCGTCGGCCTCGTCGAGGACGAGCGCCTTGACGGACGAGAGCCGCAGCTTCTTCTGCCCCGCGAGGTCGAGCAGCCGCCCGGGGGTGCCGACGACCACGTCGACGCCCTTCTTCAGGGCCTCGACCTGCGGTTCGTACGCGCGGCCGCCGTAGATCGACAGGACCCGGACGGCGCGGACCTTACCGGCGGTCAGCAGGTCGTTGGTGACCTGCTGGCACAGCTCGCGGGTGGGGACGACCACGAGCGCCTGCGGGGCGTCGGTCAGCTGACCGGGCTCGGCCCGGCCCGCCTCGACGTCCGCGGGGACGATGACGCGCTCCAGCAGCGGGAGGCCGAAGCCCAGCGTCTTGCCGGTGCCGGTCTTGGCCTGACCGATGACGTCGGAGCCGGAGAGGGCTACCGGAAGCGTCATCTCCTGGATGGGGAACGGGGACGTGATGCCGACGGCTTCAAGGGCCTCGGCCGTCTCGGGGAGGATCCCGAGGTCTCGGAAGGTGGTCAGGATGCTTGCCTCTTCTGTGAGACGCGGCGAGAGGCGGCGAAGGGGGTCGCACGGCGCCCGGTGCACCGGCCAAGGGGTCGGCCGGTTCGGCGCGGGACCACTGCCTTCGCTCGAGCGCTCACGCCGCGAGCGGGTCCCTCCTGCCGTGCGCATGGGGATGCGCGCCGCGCGGAGGGCGGTCGGGTGTAAAGGAGCCGATCGGGCCACCGACCGGGCATCCGCATTCGTGGAACGACCCGCCGATACTCGACGGGTGCAAATACCACTGTACCCCGGAAGTGCGCATCTGTGACCGGCCAACCCGAACCGGGGCGTCAGGGGACTTGGCTGACCAGGGCCTTCCTCGGCCCACGCGGCGGACTATTGTGCGCTCCATGGAGACGTCTGATACGCCTGAGACCGAGAAGACCCCGACCGGAATCGCCGCCCAGGACTGGGACACGGCCGCGGCCGACCCGCAGTACCGGGCCGCGGTGGTGGATCTGCTCGGGGCGCTCGCCTATGGCGAGCTGGCAGCCTTCGAGCGACTCGCGGAGGACGCCAAGCTGGCGCCCACGCTGGAGGACAAGGCGGAGCTGGCGAAGATGGCGTCGGCCGAGTTCCACCACTTCGAGCGGCTGCGGGGCCGGCTGGCGACGGTCGGTGAGGAGCCGACCGCGGCGATGGAGCCGTTCGCCGCGGCACTGGACGGGTTCCACCGCCAGACCGCGCCGTCCGACTGGCTGGAAGGCCTGGTCAAGGCGTACGTGGGCGACTCGATCGCCAGTGACTTCTACCGCGAGGTGGCGGCCCGGCTGGACTCGGACACCCGCGACCTGGTGCTCCAGGTGCTGGACGACACCGGGCACGCGAGCTTCGCGGTGGAGAAGGTGCGGGCCGCGATCGAGGCCGATCCGCGGGTCGGCGGGCGGCTGGCGCTGTGGGCGCGGCGGCTGATGGGCGAGGCGCTGTCGCAGGCGCAGCGGGTGGTCGCGGACCGCGACGCGCTGTCCACGATGCTGGTCGGCGGGCTGGCCGACGGCTTCGACCTGGCCGAGGTCGGCAAGATGTTCTCGCGGATCACCGAGGCACACACCAAGCGGATGTCGGCCCTGGGCCTGGCGGCCTGAGGCCGCCGCCCGAGGCGGTGGAAAAGGGCTCCGGGGTTCCCCGGAGCCCTTGCGCCGCGGCAGTCCGCCCGCAGCGCCTCAGTGGGCCCTCTGCGGCCGGGAGCCCTACGCCGGGACCGACCGGCGGCGCCCGGCCCGGGGCCGGACGAGCAGCGACAGCATGGCCGCGGCGAAGGCGAACGCGACGGTGAGGACGACCGCCGAGTGGCCCGAGCCCAGCACCGTGTGGGCGATCATCGCCCCGAAGAACGCCGCACCGGGGCCGGTGGACAGGACGAGGGGCGTGGCGGGCAGGCGCCGGGGCAGTCGGCGACTCGCCCCGTAGGCGACGGCGAGGCCGATGAGTACCGAGCCGAGCGCTTCCCAGAGGATCATGGCGCGTCCTTCCCGTGAGCAGACCGTGACCGAAGCGTGATCACGCGTCGGTCCTGCCGGTCCTACCCGGGCCCAGGCAGGGGCAATCCTGATCGAGGGGGCGGGCTGCGGCGTAGCCGCGGCGCCACGGCGCACAACGGCGGCGGGGCCCGGTGGGAACGATCCCACCGGGCCCCGCCACCGTCACGTCAACCGCTCAGAGCGCGCTGAAGCCGACCTTGCGGGCGCTGGGCTCGCCGATCTCGATGTAGGCGAGACGGTCGGCCGGAACCAGGACCTTGCGGCCGTGTTCGTCCACCAGGCTCAGCAGCTGGGCCTTGCCAGAGAGCGCGTCGGCCACCACGCGCTCGACCTCCTCGGCAGACTGCCCGCACTCCAAGGTGATCTCGCGGGGCGCGTGCTGCACGCCGATCTTGACCTCCACGGCCTTGTCCCTCCGACGGTCAGTTGGTGCGCGGCCGGTCAGTTGGTGCGCGGCCGTCCGCGCTGTACGCAGCACACATTAGCCCGGGATCAGGGCCCGCTGGGCGGCGCGGGACAAGCCCGCAGCGAACAGGCTCAGGTCCCGCTCTCCGCTCCGTGCAGCGGGAAGCCCGCGATACCGCGCCAGGCGAGCGAGGTGAGCAACTGCACAGCGGTGTCCCGGGGGACGGTGCTGCCGCTGGAGAGCCAGTAGCGGGCGACGACCTGGGAGACGCCGCCGAGGCCGACGGCCAGCAGCATGGACTCGTCCTTGGACAGCCCGGTGTCCTCGGCGATGACCTCGCTGATCGCCTCGGCGCACTGGAGCGAGACCCGGTCCACGCGCTCGCGCACGGCGGGCTCGTTGGTGAGGTCGGACTCGAAGACGAGCCGGAAGGCGCCGCCCTCCTCCTCCACGTACGCGAAGTAGGCGTCCATGGTGGCGGCCACTCGCTGCTTGTTCTCGGTGGTCGAGGCGAGCGCGGTGCGCACCGCTTGCAGCAGGGCATCGCAGTGCTGGTCGAGCAGGGCGAGGTACAGCTCCAGCTTGCCCGGGAAGTGCTGGTAGAGCACGGGCTTGCTGACTCCCGCGCGCTCGGCGATGTCGTCCATCGCAGCCGCGTGATAGCCCTGTGCGACGAAAACCTCCTGGGCTGCCCCCAGGAGCTGATTGCGTCGGGCTCGGCGCGGCAGGCGCGTACCCCGCGGGCGCGCCTCGGTCTGCTCGATGGCTGTCACGCCGCCTCCCATTGAATGTTCCGAGCACGGTGTCCACCGCGCCCGCCATCGTACTTTTGGGTAACAGGGCCGCGCGCGGTCCGTGCGGAGATTTTCACGGACTGGACTCTATGAAAAGCCCACAAAGGGTGCTGGTCACCGGTAGTCCTCCTCGTTCTCCTCGACGACCCGGGCCTGCTCCGCGCGGTCGGCCTCATTGGCCTCCAGCGGTTCGTCGGCGGTCCGGCGGTCGTCGCGGTGGGGGACGAGATCGTGGTGCTGCTCGGCGGCGTCCGCCTCGGGGGCCTCGACGCTGTGGGACGCGGGGCCGTCGCCGTCCTCGACGGTGTTCGCGAACGTCTCGGGGTCGCTCGGATCGACGGTCATGTAATCCCCTTCCCAGGGGCAGATGATCGCCCCTGTGTAATAACGAGCCTAGGAGAGGTCACTTTCGGACGCTACGTGGTCTGTGAGGGTGAACACACGGTCAGCCATGTGATCGTCTCGTAACATTGCGGCATGTCTTCGACCGAGCCGCCGGAAGCCCGCATCGTTGCCGCGGTGCCCCCCGCGCGGCCCGTGCGGGTCGGTGCGGGTGAAAAGCTGCGTACCACCAGCCTGCCCGGTCTCACGCTGAACGTGCGTACCCGTCCGCCGGAGGTTTCAGGGCTTCCGCCCGCCGTTTTTCTCCACGGTCTCGGCGGCTGCTCGCAGAACTGGTCGCCGCTGATGGAACAGCTCGCCGACCGGCTGGATATCGAGGCCCCTGACCTGCCCGGATTCGGTGACTCCCCGCCGCCCGACGACGGCGACTACTCCATAACCGGCCACGCCAGGGCCGTCATCCGCTATCTCGACGCGAGCGGCCGCGCGCCGGTGCATCTGGCCGGAAACTCCATGGGCGGCACGATCGCCATCCGGGTCGCGGCCGTGCGGCCCGATCTCGTGCGCAGCCTCACCCTCGTCTCGCCCGCGCTGCCCGAGCGGCGCCCGCAGCGCACCGCGGTGCCCACCGGGCTGCTCGCGATCCCCGGGGCGACCCGCCTCTTCAGTCGCGCGACCCGCGGCTGGGACGCGGAGCGGCGCACCTGGGAACTGCTGGCGCTCACCTACGGCGACCCCCGGCAGGTCGGCCAGGAGGACTTCGCGCTGGCGGTCGAGGAGTACGAGCGGCGGCTCGCGCTCCCGTACTTCTGGGACGCGCTCGCCCGTTCGGCGCGCGGCCTCGTCGACTCGTACGCGCTCGGCGGTCAGCAGTCGCTGTGGCGGCAGGCCGAGCGGGTCCTCGCGCCCACCCTGCTCGTCTACGGGATGCGCGACCAGCTGGTGGCCTTCCGGATGGCCCGGCGGGCGAGCGCAACCTTCCGCGACTCGCGTCTGTTGACGCTGTTGGACGCCGGACATGTGGCGATGATGGAGTACCCCGGAGCAGTGGCGCGCAGTATGCGCGAACTGCTCGACGACGTCGACGGGCGACCCGCAGGCGTACGAGACGGACGACAGGCACGAGACGGGCGGGACAGCCGGAAGACACGGGGCGTACCGGTGCCCGGAACAGACGGGAGCGGTGCGGCGCGTGGGTAAACACAGCGCACGGGGCAGCCAGGAGGACCGGGACCCCGGGTCCGCCGAGGCGGATTCCGGCCCCGGTGCGGGGCGCCGTAGGCGCCCCGCCGCCGCGCCCGGCGCCCAGGACCCGGGCGTGACGCCGCCGCAGGGCACCCCGGTGGCGGCCTACGGACCGGGCGCCCCGCAGGCCCGCGCCAGGGGCGGACACCCCGGGCCGCCGGGGCACCCCGGGCACTCGGGCCACCCGGGGCACGGTGGACCCTCCGGGCGCCGTGAACCGAGCCGTGAACAGACCGGCGGCTGGAGCGCCTTCGGCACGGCCACCATGAACGCGCCGCAGCGCCCCAGTGGACCCGTCGCCGGTGGCGCACGCGGCAGTGGCGGGCCGGGCGACGGCGGAGCGGGCCGTGGTGCGGGCGGGCTGATGCCCGGGCCGCGCAAGGAGTACCTGGAGGCGTTCGAGGCCCCCGGCGCACCCGAAGCCCCTGACGCGCTCGACGCCGACGGCGAGGACGTCTTCGCGGCCGGTGCCCCCGGAGCGGTACCGCCGCCGAGGCGTACCGGCCCCGGCGCCGACGACGACCGTAAGGACGGCCGTGGGGCCGCCGAAGCCGGTCAGGGCCCCGGCGGCCAGGCCGCCGCCACCTCGGCCGACGGGCTCGACGGTACCGATCCGGCCGACGCCCAGGGCAAGGGCGCGCGCGGGGTCGCCAAGGGCGGCAAGGGACGCACGTTCACCGGTGTCGCCGCGGCGGCCGTGACCACCGTGCTGGCCGTCGTGGTGGCCGGGCAGGTGGCGAACGGCCCGCAGAGCGACAGCAAGGCGCAGTCCAAGGGCGGTCCGGAGCGCGGCGACGGGGGTGCCGCCTCGTCCCGTACGGACGGCCGGGCCACGCCGTCCGCGACCCCCGAACTCGCCACGTACAGCCAGAAGATGGCCGCCCTGTATCCGCTCGACCCGAAGCTCAAGGGCTCGGGCGCCTTCACGGCCGTCCCCGGGCGGGACAAGGCGCCCGGCAAGGGCCAGGTGCTGCGCTACCGGGTGGACATCGAGAAGGGGCTGCCGCTCGATGGCGCGCTGTTCGCCGAGGCGGTGCACAAGACGCTCAACGACGACCGCAGCTGGGGCCACGGCGGCACCCGCACCTTCGAGCGGGTCTCGTCCGGGCGTCCCGACTTCGTCATCACCCTGGCGAGCCCCGGCACCACCGCGGTGTGGTGCCAGAAGTCCGGTCTCGACACGACCCAGGACAACGTCTCGTGCGACTCGGCCTCCACCGAGCGCGTCATGATCAACGCCTATCGGTGGGCGCAGGGCGCCCGCACCTTCGGCGACGACAAGATGCATTCGTACCGCCAGATGCTCATCAACCACGAGGTCGGGCACCGGCTCGGGCACAACCACGAGACGTGCACCAAGCAGGGCGCGCTCGCTCCGGTGATGATGCAGCAGACCAAGTTCCTGGCGACGGACGGCGTGACGTGCCGCCCCAACGCCTGGCCGTTCCCCAAGGGCTGACCCTTCCGTAAGGGCTCGCGCCCGTTATAGCGCCCGACAACGCCTGAAATCCAGGAAGGTCACGGGCGTTCACCCCTTCCGGTGGCGCGACGGACAACCGTCCGTCGCGCCACGGCCATGCGCGCATAACGTGCTCCCGCTGCCCGACGTGCCGAATCGCGGCATGACGGCTTGCCCACATGGGAGATCGGGGGTGCGCTCATGCGCGTGGGACTGCTTACGGAGGGTGGGTACCCGTATGCGACCGGTGAGGCGTTGGTGTGGTGCGACCGGCTGGTGCGCGGTCTCGACCAGCACGACTTCGAGGTCTACGCGCTGAGCCGCGACGCCCGCCAGGAGTCCGCGGGCCGGGCGGAGCTGCCCCCTTCGGTGCGGCGGGTGCGCACCGCGCCGCTGTGGGGCGAGCCGGACGGGCGGCGGTCGTACAGGGCGTACGGGCGGCGGCAGCGGCGGCGGTTCGCCGAGCACTTCGGGGACCTGGCGGTGGCGATCAGCGTGCCGGGAGGTGTGGGCCGTACGGAGGGCCCGGGCGGTCCCTGCGATGCCCAGGCGGACCGTTTCGCCAGCGGTCTCCACGGCCTGGCCGACCTCGCCCACGACGCCGGGGGACTGTCCGCCGCGCTCCGCTCCGAGGACGCCCTGCGCACCCTGGAGCGCGCCTGCCACACCCCCGGCGCGCCGCGCGCCGCCCACCGGGCGCGGGTCGGCGATCTGCTGGCCGTGACCGAGGCCCTGGAGCGGGCGCTGCGCCCGCTGTCGCTCGACTGGTACGGCGGCGTCGGCCGCGACCCGGGGCTGTCCGACGCGGACCTGTGCCACGCCACCTCCGGCGGCGCCGCGGCGCTCCCCGGGCTGCTGGCCAAGCGCCGGTTCGGTACGCCGCTGCTGGTCACCGAGTACGGCGTACGGCTGCGCGAGCACTATCTGCGGCGCCCGGCCGGGCGCGACGAGCGCTCCGGTCCGGTCCGCGCCCTGCTGGCCGCCTTCCAGCGGCGGCTGACCGCCGAGGCGTACGCGCAGGCCGCGCTGGTCACCCCCGGCAATACCCACGCCCGCCGCTGGCAGGAGCGGTGCGGTGCCTCCCCGGAGCGGCTGCGCACCGTCTACCCCGGCATGGACGCCGCGTGCTTCGCGGAGGTCGGCGAGGGCGGCGCGGGGGAGGACCGGACGCTGGTGTGGGTGGGGCGGCTCGAACCCGCCAAGGACGTCGTCGCGCTGCTCCACGCCTTCGCCGAGGTGCGCCGGTGGCAGCCGGACGCGCGGCTGCGCGTCATCGAGACCCGGCGGCCCGGCGACGACCCGTCCGGCGGCGACAGGCTCGGCGGCGACAGGCTCGGCGGCGACAGGTCAGGGGACGACTACGCGGCCCACTGCCGGGCCCTGGCCGACCACCTCTTCCCAGACGAGGCCGCGAACGCCCATACGCCAGGCGACAATCCGGTCTCCTTCGAGCACGTCGGCGATCCCGAGGTGCCCACCCTCGCGGACGCCTACGCGGCGGGCGCCGTCGTGGTGCTGTCCAGCGTGGTCGAGGGCTTTCCGGTAGGGCTGGTCGAGGCGATGTTCTGCGGCCGGGCCACGGTCTCGACGGACGCGGGCGCCGTGTGCGAGGCCATCGGCGGCACCGGCCTCGTGGTGCCGCCGCGCAACCCCAGGGCGCTCGCCGACGCGTGCCTCGCGCTGTTGCGCGACCCCGAGCGCCGCGCCCGCCTGGGCGCCGCCGCGCGCGCCCGGGCGCTGGAACTCTTCACCGCCGAGCAGAACGTGGTCGCCTTCCGGGGCATCTACCTGGAGCTGATGTCGCACTGCCCGGTGCGCCGTGAGGAGGTCGGCGCGGGCGGTGCGCCCCTGCCGTTCGCCCGCCCGCCGGAGGCCCACATCCCGGGTGGCTGGACCGCGGGTCAGCGGCCCGCGCACACCCCCGGCTGGGCCGAGGCCGGACCGCCGCCGCGGCAGCCCCTGGCCGCCCTGTCGGAGGAGGGCGCATGACCGGGCCCGCCGACCGTCCGGGCACGCCCGGGGCGCGCCGCGAACAGCCCAGCGCCCCCGCGTCCGCCCATGAGCGGGGCGCGAAGGCGCGGCGCGGATCGGTCGATCCGGTGCGGGCGCTGATGCACCGCCACCGCGAGCTGTGCGCCCGGGCCGTCGATCCGCTGGAGATCGCCGCAGGTCTGGAGGCCCATGGGGTGACCGACCGCACGGCCGCCCGCTTCCGGCACCGCGATGTCTTCTCGCTCGCCGAGGAGCTGTACGCACGGGTCCCGCGCGACGGCGACGGCGGGGACGACGCCCGCCCCGGGGACACCGCCCCGGCCCGGCCATGGGGCGTGCGGGCGGCGCTCGGGCTGCTCGCCCTGCTGCCCGGGGTGCTGGCCACGGCGACCGTCGTCGGGGCGTACCGGACCGGGGCCGTCGCCGTGGGCGCGGGCGGTGCGGTGCTGACGGCGGGCGCGCTGTGGCTGTGCCTGCGCCGGGGCCCGCTCGGCCGGACGCGTCCGCATGCGGAAGCGGGCCGATTCGCGGGCCGCCTCGCCGGCCGTTTCGCGGGCCTGCCGGGAGTGCTGCGCACCGGCTGGCTGCTCGGCTACGCCGCCTGCGGCGACTGGCTGCTGGCCGGGCTCATCGGCCGTACGGACGGCGCCCCCGGCCCGTACGCCCCCGGCCCGTACGACCCCGCCGCGGCGTGCGAGGCCGCCGTCGTCCTCGGCCTCGCCGTCGCCCCCGCCGTGTGGTGCGCCCGCTGGTTCGCCGTCCGGGCGCGCCGCAGGCTGGCCGCCAGCAGCGGGCTCGACGAGTTCGCGGCGGGCGTCCGGCCGCTGTGCGCGGCCGCCGCCCTGGCCTTCCTGCTCGCCCTGCCGCCGCTGGTGCTCACGGCCCGGCTCACGGTGCCCGGCGCCGCGCCCGGACCCCTCGCCGAGGCGGGCGTCGCCGCGCTGGCCGGGCTGCTGTTCCTCGCCCGGCTGCTGGCCGTCCACGGCTTCCGCGCCGCCGCGGCCCTCGGCACCGCCCTGGCCTGCGCCGCCGAGGCGGCCGTGCCGGGCGCCGCCGCTGCCGCCCGGCTGCCGGGCGGCGCGGCGCTCGGCGAGCCGGTGCGGCGGCTGGCCGCCACCCACGGCACGGCCGCCGTCCCCGCCGTGGCCTGCGGGGCCGCCGCGCTCGCGCTGCTGGTGTACGCGTGCGCCGCGCTGTCCCGCGCCTCGGCCCACACCGCCCCCACCACGCCCCCCACGTCACCCCCTCCCATCCCTCCGAGGAGCACATCCATGAGCGACGAGACGACCGCCCCACACGCCATCTCCGGGGAGGCGCGACGATGAGAGTCCTGCTGCTCGGCTCCGGCGGCTACCTGGGCCGCTACGTCGCCGAACACCTGCTGGCCGACCCCGCCGTCCAGCTCACCGCGCTCGGCCGCGGCGACGACGCCGACGTGCGGTTCGACCTGTCCAACGGCAGCCCCGGCGCGCTCACCCGCTTCCTCAACGCGGTCCACCCCGGTGTGGTGATCAACTGCGCGGGCGCGACCCGCGGCGGGGCCCGGGAGCTGACCCGGCACAACACCGTGGCCGTCGCGACCGTCTGCGAGTCGCTGCGCCGCAGCGGCTGCGGCGCCCGGCTCGTCCAGATCGGCTGCTCCTCCGAGTACGGGCCCTCGCAGCCCGGTTCGTCGACCGCCGAGGACGCCGTGCCGCGCCCCGGCGGGCCGTACGGGGTGAGCAAGCTGGCCGCGACCGAGCTGGTGCTCGGCTCCGGTCTGGACGCGGTGGTGCTGCGGGTCTTCTCGCCGGTCGGGCCCGGCACCCCGGCCGGTTCCCCGCTCGGCCGGCTCGCCGAGGCGATGCGGCGCGCGATGCAGTCAGGGGACAGCGAGCTGAAGCTGAGCGGCCTCGGGGTGCAGCGGGACTTCGTGGACGTACGGGACGTGGCGCGGGCGGTGCACGCGGCCTCGCTGTCGGCCGCGCAGGGCGTCGTCAACATCGGCACGGGGCGCGCCGTCCGGCTGCGCGAGGCGGCCTCCGTGCTGGCCCGGGTGGCGGGCTTCGGCGGCACCCTGCACGAGGTCGACGTTCCGCCCGGGCGGAACCCGCTGCACCCGGCCGCCCACATCCCGGCCCCGGCGCACGCCCCCGGTCACGCCATGGCGACCGTCCCGCACGCCCCCGGTCACGCCCCCGGAGCGGCGGAGCACGGCGGCGCCACCGCCTATCCGTACCCGGACGGCTGCGGCAGCTGGCAGCAGGCCGATGTGCGCACCGCGCGCGACCGGCTCGGCTGGCGCTCCCGGATCCCGCTGGAGGAGTCGCTGGCCGACATCTGGATGGAGGCGGCGTGTCGCATCTGATCTCGCCGGGACCGGGACCGGGACCGGGACCGGGTCCGGGGCCCGGCCCCGCGCCGCCGCCCGCGGCCGGTCTCGGCCTGGGGGTGCCGGGCTGGGCGCACCCCTTGGTCGCCCCGGCCGAATGGGGTGAGCTGACCCGCTGCGGCACCCCGGTGCACTGGGCGGTGCTGGACGTCGCGCGCGGCCCCGGCTCGTGCCCCGACCCGTACTGCGCCGCCGCGGTGGCCCGGCTGCGGGCCGCGGGCGTACGGGTGCTGGGGCGGCTGGACGTGAGGTTCGGCACCCGCCCCTTCGGCGAGCTGGCCTCGGACGCGGGCCGCTATCTGGGCTGGTACCGGCCCGACGGCTTCTATCTGGACCGCTGCCCGTCGGAGCGCCCTGGCCTGCCGGAGGTCCGCCGGATCGTCACCATGCTGCGGACGCTGCGCGGCGGGGCGTACACGGTGCTGGGCCAGGACACCCATCCGTACGAGGAGTACGCGGAGATCGCCGACCAGCTGGTGACCTTCCGCGGCCGGTGGGCGGACTACCGTTGGTCCCAGGTCGCGGAGTGGACGGCGGGCCATCCGCCCGAGCGGTTCTGCCATCTGGTGCACGGGGTGCCCCGGCCGCATCTGGACGAGGCGCTGCGCATCGCCCGGTGGCAGGGGGCGGGCACGGTCTTCTTCACGGACCGCACGACCCGCCCGGGCCAGCGCGCCAGCTCCGCGGCGCTGTGGGAGACGCTGCCCGGTCACTGGGACGCCATCGTCTCGCGCATCGGACCGTGTGTCATGGAATGAGATGGGGCGTGGCAGTGTTACGAGAAGACAACCTCCCCGCTCACGCGGGGGTGAACCTCCCGCTCCTACCCACTACGGAGTCCTTGTGTCGCTGCCACCCCTGGTCGAGCCGGCTGCCGAGCTCACCGTCGACGAGGTCCGCAGGTACTCACGCCATCTGATCATCCCGGATGTCGGCATGGAGGGCCAGAAGCGGCTGAAGAACGCCAAGGTGCTCTGTGTGGGCGCGGGCGGTCTCGGTTCGCCCGCCCTGATGTACCTCGCCGCCGCCGGTGTGGGCACGCTCGGCATCATCGAGTTCGACGAGGTCGACGAGTCCAACCTCCAGCGCCAGATCATCCACAGCCAGGCGGACATCGGCCGTCCGAAGGCGCAGTCCGCGCGGGACACCGTCCTCGGCATCAACCCGTACACGAACGTCGTGCTGCACGAGGGCCGCCTCGAGGCCGACAACGTGATGGAGATCTTCTCCGAGTACGACCTGATCGTCGACGGCACCGACAACTTCGCCACCCGCTACCTGGTCAACGACGCGTGCGTGCTGCTGAACAAGCCGTACGTGTGGGGTTCGATCTACCGGTTCGACGGCCAGGCGTCGGTCTTCTGGTCCGAACACGGCCCGTGCTACCGCTGCCTGTACCCGGAGCCCCCGCCCCCCGGCATGGTCCCCTCCTGCGCCGAGGGCGGCGTCCTGGGCGTGCTGTGCGCGTCCATCGGCTCCATCCAGGTCACCGAGGCCATCAAGGTGCTCACCGGGGCCGGTGACCCGCTGGTCGGCCGCCTGATGATCTACGACGCCCTGGAGATGACCTACAAGCAGGTCAAGGTCCGCAAGGACCCGGACTGCGCGGTCTGCGGCCCGAACGCCACGGTCAAGGAACTGATCGACTACGAGGCGTTCTGCGGCGTCGTGTCCGACGAGGCCCAGGAGGCGGCGGCCGGTTCGACGATCACTCCCAAGCAGCTCAAGGAGTGGATCGACGACGGCGAGGCCATCGACATCATCGATGTCCGGGAGCAGAACGAGTACGAGATCGTCTCGATCCCGGGCGCCCGGCTGATCCCGAAGAACGAGTTCCTGATGGGCACCGCCCTCCAGGACATGCCGCAGGACAAGAAGATCGTCTTGCATTGCAAGACGGGTGTCCGCTCCGCGGAAGTCCTGGCGGTCCTGAAGAACGCGGGCTTCGCGGACGCCGTCCACGTGGGCGGCGGCGTGATCGGCTGGGTCAACCAGATCGAGCCCGACAAGCCGGTCTACTGACGCCGGTCGGCACCTCGGTGTGACGGGGCCCGGGCCGCTTCCGCGAGCGGCCCGGGCTCCTCGCCGTTCATCCGCAGGTCGTGCCGCCCGCCGGTACCTTCCCGTCGAGCAGATAGGCGTCCACGGTCCTCGTCATGCAGGCGTTGCCGCTGTTGTACGCGCCATGGCCCTGCCCCCGGTACGTGACCTCGACGCCCACTCCCCGGCCCAGTCGGCGGGCCATCGTGCGGGCCCCCTCGTACGGGGTGGCCGGATCGCCGGTGTTGCCGACGACGAGGACCGGCGCGGAGCCCTCGGCGCTCACGTCCGGGGTGTTCGCCGTGCCGTCGACCGGCCAGCCGGTGCAGGCGAGCAGGGACCAGGCCAGATAGTCGCCGAAGACCTTCGAGGTCGTGCGGAACCGCGACAGCCGCTCCTTCACCTCGCTCACCGTGTAGCGCTTCTTCTCGTCCGCGCAATTGATCGCCGTATTGGCCGCGGTGATATTGCTGTAGCGGCCCTGGTCGTCGCGGCCGGACATCGAATCCGCCATCGCGAGCAGCAGATTGCCCTTGCCCAGGGTCATCGCTTCCTGAAGGCCCAGCGTCAGATATTTCCAGCTGTCCTCGGAGTAGAGCGCGGCGGCGATACCGCCGAGCGCCCCGCCCTGGGTGAGCTTGCGGCCGCTGTCGGTCTCCAGCGGCTTCTTGTCGAGTTTCTTCAGCAGGGTGACGATCTTCTCGGCGCCCGCCTCGGGATCGTCGCCGACCGGGCAGGCGGACCCCTTCTCGGCGCAGTCCCCGAGGTAGTTGTCCAGCGCGAGCTGGAACCCCCTGGCCTGGGCGAGGGCGCCCTGTTCGGTGTCCGCTGACGGGTCGACCACGGCGTCGAGGACCGCGCGCCCGACATGCCGCGGGTACAGATGGGCGTAGACGCCGCCGAGTTCGGTGCCGTAGGAGATGCCGAAATACGAGAGCTTCCGGTCGCCCAGCACCTGCCGCATGAGGTCCATGTCGCGGGCGGCGCTCACGGTGTCCACATGGGGGAGCATCTTTCCGGAGCGCTTTTCGCATCCGGCGATGTATTTCCTCGCGTCCGCGGTGGCCGCCTTGATTTCGGCGGCGTCGTCCGGAGTGCCGTCCACCGCGTCCGCCGCGTCGATTTCCTTGTCGCTCCGGCAGGTCACGCCCTCGCTTTCGCCGACGCCGCGCGGATCGAAGCTCACCAGGTCATAGCGCGTCCGCAGATTCTGGTAATCGCCGCCGAAGGCGGGCAGGGAGGAGACACCGGAGCCGCCGGGTCCGCCGAAGTTGAACACCAGGGAGCCGATCCGCTTCTCCGGCTTCGTCGCCTTGGCGCGGATCATGGCGAGATCGATGGTCTCTCCGCCCGGCTTCGTCCAGTCCAGCGGCACCGTGAGGCCGGCGCACTGCCAGTCGCCGCCCGGCGCCTTGCCGGTGCCCTGGCGCGGGGTCGGCGCCTCGCACTCCTTCCAGCGCGGCTGCTGGCCCGTGAGCGAGCGGGGCAGCCCTGAGGCGCCCGGGGGCGCGGCCGGGGCGGTGGACGCGGCGCCGGAGGACGGGGTGGCCGGTGCCTTCCCCCGGTCCTGTCCGCCGTCGTCGCAGCCCGCGACGGCGACGAGGGCGGTCACGGCGGTCGCGGCGGCCAGCGCCCTGGTCCGTATGGTGCGGAGGGAACTCGACATGGTCGGTGATCCTATGAGGATGGTATGAGCGGGAGTGTGCGCGCTTGTTCTCCATACCGTCACAGCTGCGGACGGTCGGCTAGGTGCAGACCTTGCCGTTCTGCGGGACCCGGCCGTTCAGCAGGTAGTCGTTCACGGTGGTGCGCACACAGCTGTTGCCGCTGTCGTACGCGCCGTGGCCCTCGCCCTTGTAGGTGAGCTGGACGCCGACCCCGGGCCCCAGTTCCTCGGCCATCTTCCGCGCCCCGGCGTACGGCGTGGCCGGGTCGCCGGTGTTGCCGACGACCAGGATGGGGGCGGCGCCGTGGGCGCTGACGTCGGGATTGGTCCAGGCGCCGTGGACGGGCCAGCCGGTGCACTGGGTGAGGCTCCAGGCCATGAAGTCGCCGAACACCGGGGACGCCTTGCGGAACGTGGGCAGCTCTCGCCTGACGTCGGCCAGGGTGTAGCGCTGTTTGAAGTCGGCGCAGGTGACGGCGGTGAGCGAAGCCTGGAGCGTGCTGTAGTCGCCGTTCTCGTCGCGCCCGTTCATGGAGTCGCCCAGGGCCATCAGGATCCGGCCGTCGCCCTGCTGGGCCCCGGCGATCCCCTGGGTGAGGTACGGCCAGAAGTCCCGTGAGTACAGGGACTGCGCGATGCCCCCGTCGGCCAGCGACTGGGTGAGCTTCCGGTTGCCGATGCCCGCCACCGGATGCTGGTCGAGGCGCTTCAGCAGCGCCTCGATCCGGGCCTGGGTCGGACAGCCCGCCGCGCTGGTGCGGCGGCATCCCTTCAGGTAGTCGCCCAGCGCCAGCTGGAATCCCTCGGCCTGGCCGAGGGCGCCCTGTTCGGGGTCCTGGCTGGGGTCCACGACTCCGTCGAAGAGCGCCCGGCCGACCTTCTTGGGGTACAGATGGGCGTAGACGCCGCCCAGTTCGGTGCCGTAGGAGACGCCGAAGTAGTACAGCTCGCGGTCGCCGAGGACGCGGCGCATCAGGTCCATGTCGCGGGCGGCGTTGGTGGTGCCGACGTACGGGAGCACCGTGCCGGACCGCTTCTCGCATCCGGCGGCGTAGCCCTTGACCCGGTGCACCAGGGACTTCCCTTCGGCGGAGTCGTCCGGGGTGGCGTCGGCCGCGTAGTAGGCGTCGAGCTGCCGGTCGCCCAGGCAGTGCACCCCCTTGCTGCGGCCGACTCCGCGCGGATCGAAGCTGACCAGGTCGTAGCGGGTGCGCAGTTGCTTGTAGCTGCTCGCGAGGGCGGGGAGCGTGGCGACGCCTGAGCCGCCGGGGCCGCCGAAGTTGAAGATCAGCGAGCCGATCCGCTTCTTCGGCTGGGTGGCCTTGGCGCGGATCATCGCGATGCCGATGGTGTCGCCGTGCGGTTTCGAGTAGTCGAGCGGGACGTGCAGGGTCGCGCACTCCCACTGCTTCCCCGGGGCCTTGGTCGGCGCCCCGTCCTCGCTGTCGGAGGGGACGGGGCAGGCGGCCCAGTGGAGCTTCTGGCCCGCGGTGGTGTCCGGCCGTCCGGGGTCGCCGCCGCATCCGGCGGTGGCGGCGAGCAGCAGGGCGGCGGCGGACAGGGCACCGGTGCGCAAGTGTCGGGACACGGCGGCTCTCCCGGGGTGGCGGCGTACGGCCATCCTGCGGGCCGTGGCGGGGTCGCGCGCGCACAGCGCGGGCGTACGGGTGAGGGGCGGGGCCCTTACGGTCTTCGGGACGGTGAGCGGCCCTACAGCGCCTCTCGGCGGGTGAGGTGGGTGAACGCCAGCCAGCCGGGCAGCACCGGCAGCCAGAAGACCATCAGCCGGAACAGCAGCACCGCGGGCGCGGCCATCTCGTACGGCAGCCCGGCGAAGGTCAGACCGGCGATCAGGGCGGCCTCGACGGCGCCGACGCCGCCCGGGGTGGGCGCGGCCGATCCCAGGGCGTTGCCCGCGAGGAAGACGACCGCGACGCTCGCGTAGCTCAAGTCGCCGCCGAACGCGCGGATCGACGCGTCGAGGCACATCACGTTGGCCGCGGTCAGCAGCAGCATCCCGCCGATTCCGGCGAGCAGCTTCCTGGGCCGCTGGAGCACGTCCAGCATGCGCGGCACGACCCCGGCGAACAGCGACCGCACCCGGGTGGAGACGAACTTGCGCAGGGCGGGCACCGCGGTGACCACGAGGGTCAGCACGGCGCCCGTCAGCAGCCCGGCGATCACGGTCCGGGACGGGGAGAGGGTCGGGGTGCGCTCGGTGCCGGTGATGTAGCCGAAGATGGCCAGCAGCACGATGTGGCTGGCCAGGCCGAACAGCTGCGAGGCGCCGACGCTGGCCACCGCGAGCCCGGAGCGCACCCCGGCGCGCTGGAGGAAGCGGGCGTTGAGGGCGACGCCGCCGACCGCCGCGGGGGCGACCAGCTTCACGAACGACGAGGCGACCTGCGCGAGCACCGTGCGCCCGAAGGGCACCTTCTCGGGGACGAAGCCGAGCAGGCTCAGGGCCGCGGCCACATAGGTGAGCGCGGAGAACAGGAGCGCGAAGACCACCCAGATCCAGTTGGCCTCGCCGACCAGGGCGCCCAGCTTGAGGTGGGTGAACTGGGACAGCAGGAAGTACGCGGCGAAGGCGCCCGCGCAGAAGGTGACCAGGGTGCGCGGCTTGATGCGCTCCAGCCGCACCGGCTCGACCGGCGCCTGCGGCCGCACCAGCAGCACCTGGCGGCGGATCTGGGCGAGCAGATCCTCCTCGCGCGCCTCCTCCAGGGCCTCGTCGATGGCCCGCTTCTCGGCCTGCTTCTCGGCCTTGGCGATCTTCCGCTCGCTGACGGCCGGTTCGGCCTTGCCGCCGCCGGTCTCCCCGCGGGCCTCCTCGGCCTCCCGCGCCCTGGCCTCCTTGGCGGCGCGGGACGCCTCCAGCACCGCTTCCCGCTGCCGCTGGGCGCGCTCGCGGGCGAGCTGGCGCAGCGTCGCCCGGGTGGCCCGGCCCAGGGCGAGGGGCTGGAGCAGGGGGAGGCTGTCCGCGACCGCGTCCGGGCCGATGACGTCGACCGCGACGGCCACGGAGCGCTCGGCGCCGACCCGCAGCCCCAGGGTGGTCAGCAGCTGCGCGATGTCCATCCGCAGCACCACGTCGCCCGCCGCGATCTCGCCGCCGCGCAGATCCGTCAGGACGACCGCGCCGGAGCGGTCGATCAGCAGGGCGTCGCTGTCCAGCCGCCGGTGGGCGATGCGCCGCGACTGGAGCGCCTGCACCTGGTGCCAGGCCCCGGCCACCAGCTCGTCGGTGATCTCCTCGTCCGGCAGGGCGTGCAGCGGGCGGCCGCCGATGTGCTCGTACACCAGCATCACGGCGTCCGGGCCCAGCTCGGAGGTGGCGATCAGCTTGGGCGCGTTGGCGCCCGCCGCGATCGCCGCGTACGCGAGCAGCGCCTCCTGCTCCAGCGCCTGGCGCAGCGACTGGAGGCTGCGCGGCGGGGTGACGGTGCGCAGCGTCAGCCGCTGCCAGACGCTGTAGAAGAAGCCCTGGGCCTGCTGTTCGCGGTCGACCACGGTGACGTCCAGCGGCGGCCCGTCCTCCAGGGTGACCAGATAGCGGCGCCCCCGGTCGCTGTGGTTGCCGTGCTCGTCGACGGCTTCCTCGGCGCGCATCGCACTGACCGGGTTGAAGCCGACCCGGCGCAGCCCGGCCAGCAGGTGCTGACCGGTGGGCCGGACATTGGGGGAGCCGACGGCGTAGAGCGTGCCGTAGGCGACGGTCCAGCCGATGAGTACCGTGACGATGATCGAGAACGGGGTGGTGTAGCCGCCGACGAGCACCGCGAACGCGTCGAGCAGCAGGACGCCCCACATGGCCACCCGCCAGCGGGGGCGGCGCGCCATGCCGACGGCGGTCATATAGGCGATGACGGGGGCGAGATAGCCGTGCACGGGATCGCTCAGGGCGCCGCCGGGCGCGGGCTGGGTCAGGGCCTCGCGGATCGACACGGGCGCGGCCCTGGCGACCCACAGATCGGTGGCGAGGGAGATGCCATGGGCGAGGACCGCCGCCAGGACGCCGTCCGCGATGCGCAGCCCGTCCCGCTTGACCAGCCGCTCGATCGCGAACGCCACCGGCAGGACGAGCACGGCGATGCTGGCCGTCAGCCCCGCGAAGTCGATCATCAGCGGGGGCGCCTGGTTGGCGCCGTGGCCGATGTCCTTCTCCAGCCCGGCGGTGGTGCCGTGCGCGAAGGCCGCGACGGCCAGGACGATGCCGATGCCCAGCGCGCCGAGCAGCAGCCGCATCAGGTCCGAGGGGCGGTGGACCCGGGCGGGCAGCAGTGGTTCGTCGCCTGAGACCCGGTCGTTGTGCCCCTGGGGGTCGTCGGAGCCGTCGGAGCCGTCAGGGTCGTCCGGGCCGTCGTAGCCCTCGGCGCCGCCGTGGTCGTGGGGGCCGTGCGGTCCGTCGGTGCCATCGGAGCCGTCGGAACGCGGCAGCGCCTCAGGGGTGCGGGCCTCCTCTTCAGGAGGCTGCGCACCCTGCTGCTTCGCCGTCTCTTCTTGATCTCGTATCACCAGTCACCGCCCGGAAGATGGTGGCATGCCCGGGCTGCGGAGGAGGGCATCAGGGTGCATTTCGGGGATGTGAGCTTCGGATCGTACGCCCTGTAGTCGGTTCCCGCACAATGCGTGATCGAACCCCGCTGCCGTCCGCAGAGCCTTCGACGGTACCGCGCGGGGCTGTGCCGGTGTCGCTGTCGGCGGTGTGCGCGAGGATGGGCGGGATGAGGCGAGAGAGCGAGGAGCCGGAAGAGGCGGGCGAGCTGCCCCCGTACGCGGAGCGGGTGCTGGACGTCGCCGAGCTGATCCCGCCGGGCCGGGTGATGACCTACGGGGACGTCGCCGAGTGGCTGGAGGAGGGCGGACCGCGCCAGGTCGGGCGGGTGATGGCCCTCTACGGGGGCGCCGTGCCGTGGTGGCGGGTGGTGCGCGCGGACGGCGCGCTGCTGCCCGGCTCCGAGCTGCGGGCGCTGGACCACTACCGCGAGGAGGGCACTCCGCTGCGCGGGGCGCCGCGCTCGGCCGAGGGCCATCTGCCGAGGCTCGACATGCGCCGGGCCCGCTGGGACGGCGTGGAGGGCGGAGAGGGTGCGGTGGGCGCGAAGGGGGCTGACGGTGCTGCGGGTTAGGGGTTGTCCACAGCCATTCGGGTGACGCGGAGCGGCGCGTGAGACGCTGTCCCGCACCCAGCCAACCCACCAGGACCGGCGATCCATGTGAGTACCTCCTCCTCGTCCCTGCCGCGACAGCGGCAGGGACGGCAGCCGTATCTGCGGCTGCCGTCACCGGGCACTTACCGCTTGGTCCGCCGTCGGCCGGATCCGGTGGCCCTCCCTGTTCTGGACGCACGGCAGCAGGCCGTGGTTGACCACCGGCACGGTCCGCTGCTGGTGCTCGCCGGACCGGGCACGGGGAAGACCACGACGCTCGTGGAGGCCGTCGCCCGGCGGGTGCGCGAGGGCGCGGACCCGGAGCGGCTCCTGGTGCTCACCTTCAGCCGCAAGGCGGCCGTCGAGCTGCGCGACCGGATGGCCGCGCGGCTGGGGCGCGCGACCGGGCCGCGGGCCACCACCTTCCACTCCTTCTGTTACGCGCTGGTCCGCGCCCATCAGGACGTCGACCTGTTCGCCGATCCGCTGCGGCTGCTGTCAGGACCGGAACAGGACGTCGTCGTACGGGAACTGCTCGCCGGACAGGCCGAACTGGAGCGCGCGGGCCGCGCCTCGGCCCGCTGGCCAGACGACCTGCGCGCCTGCCTGACCACCCGCGGCTTCGCCGACGAGGTGCGCGCGGTGCTCGCGCGCAGCCGGGAGCTGGGACTCGGCCCGCGGTCGCTGGGGGAGTTCGCGGCGCGCACCGGGCGCCCGGACTGGGGCGCGGCGGCGGCCTTCCTCGCCGAGTATCTGGACGTCCTGGACGCCCAGGGGGTGCTGGACTACGCGGAGCTGGTGCACCGCGCGGTGCTGCTCGCCGAGCGGCCGGACGTATCGGCGGAGCTGGCCGGCCGCTATGACGCGGTGTTCGTGGACGAGTACCAGGACACGGACGTGGCCCAGACCCGGCTGCTGCGCGCACTGGGGGGCGGTGGCCGGACCCTCGTCGCGTTCGGCGACCCCGATCAGTCCATCTATGCCTTCCGGGGCGCCGATGTGAACGGCATCCTCGGCTTCCGGGACGCCTTCCCGCGCGCGGACGGCCGCCCGGCGCCCGTGGAAGTCCTCACCACCTCGCGCCGCTCGGGCGCCCGGCTGCTCGCCGCGACCCGGCTCGTCACCGGCCGGATGCCGCTCACCCGCCTCCCGGCGCACGCCGTGCGCGCCCACCGGGAGCTGACGGCGGCCCGCGACGGCGGCCGCGCCGAGGTGTTCACGTACCCCACCGCGGGCGCCGAACTGGACAACGTCGCCGACATCCTGCGCCGCGCCCATCTGGAGGACGGGGTGCCTTGGAGCGAGATGGCCGTCCTGGTGCGCGCCGGGGGGCGCTCGCTCCCGGGCCTGCGCCGGTCGCTCACCTCCGCAGGGGTGCCCATCGAGGTGGACGGCGACGACATCCCGCTGCGCCACGAACCCGCCGTGGCCCCCCTGCTGACGGCGCTGCGGGCCGCCGCCACGGCCGCGCTGCCCGACTCCGGCGGACTGCCCGCCGCCCTCGACGTCGAGACCGCGCTCACCCTGCTGACCTCGCCGCTGGGCGGCATGGACGCCGCGGATCTGCGCCGCCTCGGCCGCGCGCTGCGCGAGGAGGAGCGCGCCGCGGGCCACACTGTGCCGCGCCCCTCCGACGTGCTGCTCGCCGAGGCGCTGGCCGCGCCCGAGCGGCTGGCCGTCCACGACCCGGCGTACGCGCGCGGCGCCCAGCGGCTCGGCCTGCTGCTGCGCAAGGCGCTGGAGGCGCTGGCGGGCGGCGGCACCGCCGAACAGGCGCTGTGGGAGCTGTGGAACGGCACCCCCTGGCCCGGGCGGCTGGAGGGCGCCGCCCAGCGCGGCGGGGCCGCCGGGCGCAACGCCGACCGCGACCTGGACGCGGCGTGCGCGCTGTTCGAGACCGCCGCGCGCGCGGAGGAGCGCACCGGCGGCCGCGGCGCGCTCAACTTCCTCGACCAGCTCGACGCCCAGGACATCGCCGCCGACACCCTCTCCCGCCGCATCGCCCGCCCCGACGCCGTGCGGCTGATGACCGCCCACCGCTCCAAGGGGCTGGAATGGCGCCTGGTGGTGGTCGCGGGCGTCCAGGAGGGGCTGTGGCCGGATCTGCGGCGCCGCGGCTCGCTCCTGGAGGCCGACCGGATCGGCCGGGACGGGCTCGCCGAGCCGCTGACGCCGGGCGCGCTGCTGGCCGAGGAGCGGCGGCTGTTCTACGTGGCGGCGACCCGCGCCAGGGACCGGCTGGTGGTCACCGCGGTGAAGTCCGCCTCCGACGACGGCGACCAGCCCTCGCGGTTCCTGAACGAGCTGGGCGTCACCCCGGTCGACGTCACCCAGCGGCCGCGCCGCCCGCTGTCGGTCGCCGCGCTCGTCGCCGAGCTGCGCGCCACCACCGTCGACCCGGACGCCTCGGACGCCCTGCGGGAGGCCGCCGCGCGGCGGCTGGCGCGGCTCGCCGCGCTGCGCGACGAGGACGACCGGCCGCTCGTCCCCGCGGCCCATCCCTCCGGCTGGTGGGGCCTGTACGAGCCCACGCACAGCGAGGTGCCGCTGCGCGACCGCGACCGGCCCGTGGCGCTGTCCGGCAGCGCGCTCGACCAGCTCGTCAACACCTGCTCGCTCCAGTGGTTCCTGGGGCGCGAGGTCAAGGCGGACGCCCCGTCGACCGCCGCCCAGGGCTTCGGCAACGTCGTCCACGTCCTCGCCGACGAGGTGGCCTCCGGCCGCACCCCGGCCGATCTCGCCGTCCTCATGGAGCGCCTGGACTCCGTATGGGACGCGCTCGCCTTCGACGCGCCCTGGAAGTCGCGGCAGGAGAAGGAGCACGCCCGGGCGGCCCTGGAGCGCTTCCTGCGCTGGCATGTGATGGAGCGCGGCGGCCGCACGGCGGTCGCCTCCGAGCACGGCTTCGACGTCACCCTCGAAGCGGACTCCTACGAGGTGCGCATCCGCGGCAGCATGGACCGCGTCGAGGCGGACGGCGAGGGGCGCGCGTACGTCGTGGACTTCAAGACCGGCAAGCAGCCGGTGACCCGCGGCGAGGTCGACCGCCACCCCCAGCTGGCGGTCTATCAGCTCGCGGTGCGCGAGGGCGCCGTCGACGGCGTCTTCGGCGAGGAACGCCCCGAGCCCGGCGGCGCCGAACTGGTCCAGCTGCGGCAGGGCGCCCCCAAGAAGGAGGGCGGCGACACCGTCCCCAAGGTGCAGGCGCAGGACCCGCCCGTGGGGCCCGACGGGGAGTGGGTCGGCGAACTGCTCGCCACCGCGGCCGGGCGCGTCCTCGACGAGCGCTTCGCGCCGAGCACCGGCGCGCACTGCGAGCGCTG
This sequence comes from Streptomyces sp. NPDC021115, assembly GCF_044333065.1. Lineage (NCBI taxonomy): Bacteria > Bacillati > Actinomycetota > Actinomycetes > Kitasatosporales > Streptomycetaceae > Streptomyces > Streptomyces sp. NPDC021115. Next base: position 640,359 of record NZ_JBIRQF010000001.1, on the reverse strand, counting down.
TGCGTTCCGGGCCTCGTGCAGCGCCCGCGCGGAGGGCCGCCACGTGGTGGAGTGAGGGACCGGCTGTCAGTGGCGACCGATAGCCTCACTGGAGTGTCAGCCCGCATCACCGATCCCGAACAGCTCAAGGAGCTGCTCGGGATTCCGTTCACCCCCGAGCAGACGGCGTGTATCACCGCGCCGCCCGCCCCGCAGGTGATCGTCGCCGGAGCGGGCTCCGGCAAGACCACGGTGATGGCCGCGCGCGTCGTCTGGCTGGTGGGCACCGGCCAGGTCGCGCCCGACCAGGTGCTGGGCCTCACGTTCACGAACAAGGCGGCGGGCGAACTCGCCGAGCGGGTACGGAAGGCGCTCGTCGAGGCGGGCGTCGTGGACCCCGACCCGGATCCGGGCGCCGCCGAGGAGGCGGTGGGCGAGCCCACCATCTCCACGTACCACGCCTTCGCCGGACAGCTCCTCAAGGAGCACGGGCTGCGCATCGGCCTGGAGCCCAGCGCCCGGCTGCTCGCCGACGCCACCCGCTACCAGCTCGCGGCGCGCGTGCTGCGCACCGCCCCCGGCCCCTATCCGGCGCTCACCCGCCCCTTCGCCGACCTGGTGACGGATCTGCTCGCGCTCGACGCCGAGCTGGCCGAGCACCTGGTCCCCGCGAAGCGGCTCCGTACGTACGACGCCGACCTGCTGGACACCCTCGACGGGGTCAAGCTGACCAACGACGCGCTGCGCAAGGTCCCCGAGGCCGCCCGCGCCCGCCGCGAACTCCTCGGCCTGGTCGAGGAGTACCGCGCCGAGAAGAGCCGCCGCGATCTGCTCGACTTCGGCGACCAGATCGCGCTGTCCGCCACCCTGGCCCGCACCGGCCCGGAGGTCGGCCGCATCCTGCGCGAGAGTTACGCGGTCGTCCTGCTGGACGAGTACCAGGACACCTCCGTCGCCCAGCGGCTGCTGCTGTCCGGCCTGTTCGGCGGCGGCACCGGACACCCCGTCACCGCCGTCGGCGACCCGTGCCAGGCCATCTACGGCTGGCGCGGCGCCTCGGTGGCCAACCTCGACGACTTCCCCGCGCACTTCCCCCACCGGGACGGCAGCCCCGCGCGCCGCCACGCGCTCAGCGAGAACCGGCGCAGCGGTGGCCGTCTGCTGGACCTCGCCAACGGACTCGCCGCCCCGCTGCGCGCGATGCACCAGGGCGTCGAGGCGCTGCGCCCCGCGCCCGGCGCCGAGCGGGACGGCCTGGTGCGCTGCGCGCTGCTGCCCACCCACGCCGAGGAGCTGGTCTGGCTGGCCGACTCGATCGCCCATCTGGTGCGCACCGGCACCCCGCCCGGCGAGATCGCGGTCCTGTGCCGCACGGCCGGTGACTTCGCCGAGATCCAGGGCGCCCTGGTGGAACGGGACGTTCCGGTGGAGGTCGTGGGCCTGTCGGGGCTGCTGCACCTGCCCGAGATCGCCGACCTCGTGGCGGTCTGCGAAGTGCTCCAGGACCCGGGCGCCAACGCGGCGCTGGTCCGGCTGCTCACCGGCCCGCGCTGGCGCATCGGCCCGCGCGACCTGGCGCTGCTCGGCCGCCGCGCCCGCGCGCTCGTCTCCTACGGCGGCCATGGCGACCAGGAGGACGACCCGGACCGGCGGCTCGCCGAGGCCGTCGAGGGCGTCGACCCGTCAGAGGTCATCTCGCTAGCCGACGCTCTCGACACCTTCCTGGAGTCCGGCGGCGGCCCGGACGACGGGCTGCCGTTCTCGGCCGACGCCCGGGTGCGCTTCGCCCGTCTCGCCGCCGAGCTGCGCGAGCTGCGGCGCTCGCTGGCCGACCCGCTCATGGACGTCCTCCACCGGGTGCTGGCCACCACCGGTCTGGAGGTCGAGCTGTCCGCCTCGCCCCACGCCCTGGCCGCCCGCCGCCGCGAGACGCTGAGCAACTTCCTGGACGTCGCCGCGTCCTTCGCCGCCCAGGCGGGCACGGCGGTGGACGGCGAGGCCACCCTCCAGTCGTTCCTGGGGTTCCTGAGGACCGCCGAGCAGTACGAGAAGGGGCTCGACAACGCCCTCCCCGGCGGCGAGAACACGGTCAAGGTACTCACCGCGCACAAGTCCAAGGGGCTGGAGTGGGACGTGGTCGCGGTGCCCGGACTGGTCGCGGGCCGGTTCCCGAGCGAGCAGAGCCGCGAGGCGTGGACGGCGAATGCCAGGGTCCTGCCGCACGCCCTGCGCGGCGACGCCGACACCCTCCCGGAGGTCGACGCCTGGGACGCCAAGGGGCTCAACGCCTTCAAGGGCGCCATGAAGGAGCACCAGCGGACCGAGGAACTCCGCCTCGGCTATGTCACCTTCACCCGGCCCCGCTCCCTGCTGCTCGGCTCCGGGCACTGGTGGGGCCCGTCCCAGAAGCGCCGCCGCGGCCCGTCCTCGTTCCTGGAGGCGCTGCGCGCGCACTGTGAGACCGGCTACGGCGAGGTCGAGGCATGGGCGGACGAGCCTGAGGACGGCGCGGAGAACCCGGCCCTGCGCGAGACGGCCACCGACCGCGCCTGGCCGCTCCCGCTCGACCCGGCCGCCCTGACCCGCCGCCGCCGCGCCGCGGACGCGGTCCTGGCCCACCTGGCCCGCCTGGAGGCGACGGACGACCCGGATGACCCGTACGACGACGGGCCGCTCCCCGAGCCGCCGTACGACCCGTACGACCCGGAGTGGCCGGAGCCGCCGGAGGACGCGTACGGCGACCCGTACGACGCGCTGCCCGGGGATGCCACCGCGCTGCCCGGGGATGCCACCGCGCCGGATGGCGGCCTCGCGCCGGACGGCGGCCTCGCGCCCGAGGAGGCGCGGCTGGCCGACTCCTGGGACCGTGACCTCGACGCGCTCGCCGGGGAGCTGCGGCGCGCCCGCGCGAGCGTGCACGAGGTGCCCGTACCGCGCACCCTGACCGCCTCCCAGCTGATGCGGCTCGCCGCGGATCCGGACGGCTTCGCGCGGGAGCTGGCCCGGCCCATGCCGCGCCCGCCGCAGCCCGCCGCGCGCCGCGGCACGCGCTTTCACGCCTGGGTCGAGTCGCGCTTCGAGGCGCTGCCGCTGCCGTTCCTCGGTCCGGACGAGCTCCCGGGCGGCGAGGACGACGAGCCGGAGATCGCGGACGAGCGGGAGCTGACGGCGCTCAAGGAGGCGTTCGCGCGCACGCCGTACGCCCGGCGCACCCCGCACCGCGTCGAGGTGCCGTTCCAGCTGACGCTGGCCGGTCGTACCGTGCGCGGCCGGATCGACGCGGTGTACCGGGAGCCCGCGGCGGCCACCGGGGGCGGCCAGGCGTACGAGATCATCGACTGGAAGACCGGCCGCTCACAGGACGCCGACCCGCTCCAGCTGGCCATCTACCGCCTGGCCTGGGCCGAACAGCACGGCCTGCCGCTGTCGGCGGTCTCGGCTGCGTTCCTCTACGTACGCAGCGGGGAGGTCGTGCGCCCCGCTGAGCTGCCGGGCCGGGCGGAGCTGGAACGCATCCTGACCGGTGAACCGGAGGCGGACCGGGCGACCGACGAGGCCGATGATGTCCGCGGCGATGTCCGTAACGCGTTCACGGACGTCGAACCGTGACCGAGGGCGACCGCGGATGAGCGGCCCGGAGACCCCGGCTCTCGCGCTCCCGCGCGCCGGATAGGCTCACATCCATGAGCACCACCCCGGACACGGACGACGGAGTCCGCGCCTTCGTCGAGGACCACAGCGCCTCCTTCCTCGACGACCTCGGCGCGTGGCTGCGCATACCCTCCGTATCCGCCGACCCCGCGCGCGCCGGTGACGTCCGCCGCAGCGCCCAGTGGCTCGCGTCGCACCTCACCGCGACCGGCTTCCCGGAGGTCGAGGTCTGGGAGACGCCCGGCGCCCCGGCGGTGTTCGCCTCGTGGCCGTCCGGCGACCCGGACGCCCCCACCGTGCTCGTCTACGGGCACCACGACGTCCAGCCCGCCGCCCGCGAGGACGGCTGGCACACCGACCCCTTCGACCCGGTCACCAAGGACGGCAGGCTGTACGCGCGCGGCGCCGCCGACGACAAGGGGCAGGTCCTCTTCCACACCCTGGGAGTGCGCGCCCACCTGGCCGCGACCGGCCGCACCGCACCCGCCGTCAACCTCAAGCTGCTGGTCGAGGGTGAGGAGGAGTCGGGCTCCCCGCACTTCCCCGAGCTGATCCGGGCGCACGCCGACCGGCTCGGCTGCGACACCGTGATCGTCTCCGACACCGGCATGTGGTCCGAGGACACCCCGACCGTCTGCACCGGCATGCGGGGGCTCACCGACTGCCAGATCGACCTGTACGGGCCGGACCAGGACATCCACTCCGGCTCCTTCGGCGGCGCGGTGCCCAACCCGGCCACCGAGGCCGCGCGGCTGGCCGCCGCGCTGCACCGCGACGACCGCACGGTGGCCGTCCCGGGCTTCTACGACGGTGTGGTGGAGCTGACCGGCCGCGAGCGCGAACTGTTCGCCGAGCTGCCCTTCGACGAGGCGGGCTGGCTGCGCACCGCGCATTCGCACGGCCTGCTCGGCGAGGCCGGGTACACCACCCTGGAGCGCATCTGGGCCCGCCCGACCGCCGAGGTCAACGGCATCGCCGGGGGCTACCAGGGGCCGGGCGGGAAGACGATCGTGCCGTCCACCGCCCAGCTCAAGCTGTCCTTCCGGCTGGTGGCCGGTCAGGACACGGAGAAGGTCCAGCAGTCCGTGCGGGAGTGGGCCGCCGCGTCCCTCCCGGACGGCATCCGGCACGAGATCACCTTCTGGGGCGCGACCCGCCCCTGTCTGACCCCCTTGGACCATCCCGCCCTCCGGTCCCTGGTACGGGCCATGGGGCGGGCGTTCGACCGGAAGATCCGCTTCACCCGCGAGGGCGGATCGGGACCGGCGGCCGACCTGCGAGACGTCCTGGGCGCTCCGGTGCTCTTCCTGGGCATCTCGGTGCCGTCCGACGGATGGCACGCGCCCAACGAGAAGGTCGAGCTGGACCTTCTCGCGAAGGGTGCCGAGACGGCCGCCCACCTCTGGGCCGATCTCGCGGAGAATGGACCCGTATAGCTCGCGTATGTACGTAAACCACCCGTTTCTCAGGGGGAGTTGGAAGCAGTCGTGACCACCTGGACCGAGCGCGCCGCCACCCGGCCGATCACGCTCAGCGCCCCGAGCGGCATCGACCGCGCGGCGCACCACCGATTGGACGAGGCGTGGCTGGCCGCGGCGTGGAGCCACCCGACGACGCGGGTCTTCGTGGTCTCCGGAGGCCAGGCCCTGGTCGACGACACCCCGGACGGCCGTACCGAGCTGGTCATGACCCCGGCCTTCGAGGCCCCGCCCACCGAGACCCACCGCTACTTCCTGGGCACCGACGAGGACGGGGTGCGCTACTTCGCGCTACAGAAGGACACCCTGCCGGGCCGCATGGACCAGTCGGCGCGCCCCGCGGGGCTGCGCGAGGCGGGCTCGCTGCTGTCGGAGCGCGACGCGGGGCTGCTGGTGCACGCGGTCGCGCTGGAGAACTGGCAGCGGCTGCACCGCTTCTGCTCCCGCTGCGGTGAGCGCACGGTGATCGCGGCGGCGGGCCACATCCGCCGCTGCCCGGCCTGCGGCGCCGAGCACTACCCGCGCACCGACCCCGCCGTGATCATGCTGGTGACGGACGAGCTGGACCGCGCCCTGCTGGGGCGGCAGGTGCACTGGCCGGAGGGGCGCTTCTCGACGCTCGCGGGCTTCGTGGAGCCGGGGGAGTCGATCGAGCAGGCGGTGATCCGCGAGGTGGCCGAGGAGGCGGGCGTCCGGGTCGGCGAGGTCGAGTACGTCGCCAGCCAGCCCTGGCCGTTCCCGTCCAGCCTGATGCTCGGCTTCATGGCGCGGGCCACGTCCTCGACGATCCAGGTGGACGGCGAGGAGATCCACGAGGCGCGCTGGTTCTCCCGGGACGATCTGCGCACCGCGATCGAGTCCGGCGAGGTGCTGCCCCCGTCCGGGATCTCGATCGCGGCGCGGCTGATCGAGCTGTGGTACGGCGAGCCGCTGCCGCGCGGCTGACCGCCGTATCCGGAGGTGCTGCTCCGGACCTGCTGACTCAGGCCCCGACCTTGGCCTTCACCTGGGCGAGGGAGGGGTTGGTCAGCGTCGAACCGTCGGGGAAGAGAACGGTCGGCACGGTCTGGTTGCCACCGTTCGCCTTCTCCACGAAGGCCGCGGACTCCGGGTCGTGCTCGATGTTGACCTCGGTGTACGCGATCCCCTCGCGGTCCATCTGGCCCTTGAGCCGGCGGCAGTAGCCGCACCAGGTGGTGCTGTACATCGTCACAGTCCCGGACATCGGTCTTCGCTCTCCTCGGGGTCGTGGGTGGTGGGCAATGGGTGAACGTTCATCTTCCGTCGCTCATTCCCGGCGTTCATATGACCGCATGGTCACGGCTGTGGACAACCTGCGCGGTGGTCCCGGGGTACCTGGCAGCATGGCGGGGTGACACCAGCAACGCACTCCACTCTCTTCCCGCAGGTCTCCACGCCGGGCGGCTACGCGGCCACGCCGCGTGACGCCGACGCGGTGCTGGAGGGGCTCGACCCCGAGCAGCGCGAGGTGGCGACGGCCCTGCACGGGGCGGTGTGTGTGCTGGCCGGTGCGGGCACCGGCAAGACCCGGGCGATCACCCATCGGATCGCCTACGGGGTGCGCGCGGGCATCCTCCAGCCCGCCAGCGTGCTGGCCGTCACCTTCACCAACCGCGCGGCGGGCGAGATGCGCGGGCGGCTGCGGCAGCTGGGCGCGGGCGGGGTGCAGGCGCGCACCTTCCACTCGGCCGCGCTGCGCCAGCTCCAGTACTTCTGGCCCAAGGCTGTCGGCGGGGACGTGCCGCGGCTGGCCGAGCGCAAGGTGCAGCTGGTCGCCGAGGCCGCCGCGCGCTGCCGCGTCCGGCTGGACCGCAATGAGCTGCGGGACGTCACGGGCGAGATCGAATGGTCGAAGGTCACCCAGACCGTGCCCGAGGACTATCCGGCGGCGGCTGCCAAGGCCGGCCGGGAGGCCCCCCGCGACCCGGCCGAGATCGGCCGGATCTACGCCGGGTACGAGCAGCTGAAGCGCGACCGCGGCGTGATCGACTTCGAGGACGTGCTGCTGCTCACGGTCGGTGTGCTGGAGGAGCGGCCGGACATCGCGGACCAGGTGCGCCGCCAGTACCAGCACTTCGTGGTCGACGAGTATCAGGACGTCAGTCCGCTCCAGCAGCGGCTGCTGGAGCTGTGGCTCGGCGACCGGCAGAGCCTGTGCGTGGTCGGCGACGCCAGCCAGACCATCTACTCCTTCACCGGCGCCACCCCCGACCATCTGCTGGACTTCCGCACCCGCCACCCCGGTGCCACGGTGGTCAAGCTCATCCGGGACTACCGCTCCACCCCCCAGGTGGTGCACCTGGCGAACGGGCTGCTGTCCCAGGCCCGCGGCCGGGCAGCGGAGCACCGGCTGGAGCTGGTCTCGCAGCGTGACCCTGGCCCGGAGCCGGTCTACGCCGCCCATGCCGACGAGCCCGGCGAGGCCGAGGCCACCGCGCGTAAGATCCGCGAGCTGATCACCCCGGTCGCGCAGGGCGGCGCGGGCGTCCCGCCCAGCCAGGTCGCGGTCCTCTACCGGGTCAACGCCCAGTCCGAGCTGTACGAGCAGGCGCTGGCCGACGCCCAGGTGCCCTATCAGCTGCGCGGCGCCGAGCGGTTCTTCGAGCGACCCGAGGTCCGCGAGGCGGGGATGCTGCTGCGGGGCGCGGCCCGCGCCGGAAGCGCCGACCCGGTGCTGTCCGACGACGACCTGCCGTCCCAGGTGCGGGCCGTGCTCGGCACCCGCGGCTGGACGGCCGAGCCCCCCGCGGGCTCCGGAGCGGTCCGCGACCGCTGGGAGTCGCTGGCCGCGCTGGTGCGGCTCGCCGAGGACTTCGCCCGGGGCAGGCCCGGGGCCACCCTCTCCGATCTGGTGGCGGAACTGGACGAGCGGGCGGCAGCCCAGCACGCCCCGACCGTGGAGGGTGTGACGCTCGCCTCACTTCATGCCGCCAAGGGCCTGGAGTGGGACGCGGTCTTCCTGGTGGGGCTGACCGAGGGCATGATGCCGATCACCTACGCCAAGACCGATCAGCAGATCGAGGAGGAGCGTCGGCTGCTCTATGTGGGGGTCACCCGGGCCCGCCGCCATCTGAGCCTGTCGTGGGCGCTCTCGCGGGCTCCAGGCGGCCGCCCCTCCCGCAGGCCCACCCGCTTTCTGAACGGGCTGCGGCCCGGCTCCGCGGCGCCCGCCGCCCGGATGCCCGGCGGGGGCGGCGGAATCGAGCGCGGCACCGCCCCGGGCGCCCCGGTGCGCAAGCGGCGCACCCCGGTGCACTGCCGGGTCTGCGGCAGGACGCTGACCGACGCGGGCGAGATGAAGCTGATGCGCTGCGAGGACTGCCCCTCGGAGCTGGACGAGGCGCTGTACGAGCGGCTGCACGACTGGCGGGCCGAGCAGGCCGGGCTGCTGGGCCAGCCCGCCTTTTGCGTCTTCACCGACAAGACGCTGCTCGCCATTGCCGAGGCCGTGCCGGGAACCGAATCGGAGCTGTCCGGCATCTCCGGTGTCGGACGACGGAAACTCGGCAGGTTCGGCGCCGACGTTCTCGCGCTCTGCGCGGGCCGGGAACTGCCCCGGGCGCACGACGGTGACGGGGGTGTCGAGGGTGAGGGAAGCCAACCGGGTGACCCCGCGGAAAACTCGACGGAAAAATAGTTTGCGCGCGCGGACGGCATACCCATAGCCTTCCGAGCACGGAGACAACGGCCCTTCCGGGAACCGAGGAATCCGTGTTGTACTACGTAAGTCCGGACCGGTTCCCACTGGTCCCTGAGACGCCGAGAGGAGGCGGAGACCAATGATCAGCTTCATCGAGACCATCAAAATGACCGATCGCTCGGTCGTCGCCACCTGCCCGCTCGGCTCCCCGCTTCCCGGCACCGGTATGCCCGGCGCCAATGAAGCACGTCTCAGCGAGCGCAGTGAGCGACCGACGCAGGCACCTGCGGTAGCGGCAGCGGCACGGGCATTTGCCTATGCCCTGGCGGCCAATGGTGCCGGATCCCGGACGACGCAGCAGCACCACGAGAAGTGGGCCTTCCGCAGGCTCGAACCCTGGAGTTATCCAGCCTGATTCAGGATCAGGTCGGCACCTTCCAGGGCCGCGGAACCCACACCGGGATCCGCGGTCCTTTTGATTTGCCAGCGCCCGGCCACGAGCCGGACCGAACAGACGAGGAACACACCACCGTGCAACTCAATGCGCACGCCCCGTCAGCAGAGACCGACCTGAACCGCCCGCCTGACTCCTCGGAGGACTCCTTGACCCCGCTCACCGCCCTGACCGAGCTCGATGACGCCATCGAGAACCTGGGCGTACCCGTCCCGTGCCGCTCCTACGACCCGGAGGTCTTCTTCGCCGAGTCCCCGGCCGACGTCGAGTACGCCAAGTCGCTCTGTCAGACCTGCCCGCTGCGCGAAGCCTGCCTCGCCGGGGCCAAAGACCGTCGCGAGCCCTGGGGCGTCTGGGGCGGCGAGCTGTTCGTCCAGGGCGTCGTCGTGGCCCGCAAGCGGCCGCGTGGCCGCCCGCGCAAGAACCCGGTCGCGGCATGAGCACCCCCGGCACCATCGATCGCCCAGCGACGCACGACCCCATGAAGCAGGTCCCGACGATGACCCCCCCGGTCTCCGACACCCCCACACGCCATCAGTCCGGCGCGCCCGAGTCGCGCCAGAACAGGACCCGAGAAATGCAACTCATCCCAGAAGCCCTGGCGCGTGCGCATATGCGCATTCAGCGCAGTGCCGGGCGGGCGTCGCTGCGCGCCCGGCGGGCGCTGGCCACGGCGGTCATGTCCTGACCGCGGTCACGCCACCGCGCACGTCGACACGGAGGGCCGGTCCGGGAACGGACCGGCCCTCCGGCTTTTCCGGAAGGTCAGGCCGAGCTCTCCGCACCCTCGGCCGCGCGCTCCGCCGGGACCTCGTCGCCCTCGGCGTCCAGCGCCTGGGCGTCCTCGTCGGTCTCGGCGTTCTCGTCCGGCTCGTCGGTGTCCTCGGCGAACCCGGGTACCCAGGCTTCCAGTTCATCCCGCAGCCGCACCGTGGCGCCCAGCTGGCACAGCACCCCGATCGTGCTCAGCGTCACCCGGTGGATCAGCAGATAGGCGGGCGGCAGATTGAGCTGATTGCCCAGCTCGTAGACGGCCGAACCGCGGTCGGCCATCCGCGCCGCCTGGCCCCGTATCCACTGCCGCTCGAAGTGGAACGCCTCGACCTGGGCCGGTTCGAGCATCGGCAGCAGGAACTCCAGCAGCGCCTCGGGGTCCAGCTCGATCGTCGGCTTGACGAACCCCTCACCCCGCATCAGGTCGTAGACCCCCGCGGCGTCGCCCTCCAGCGCCATCCGCAGCGCTATGCCGACGGGCTCGGGAAGCCCTCCGGGCAGGCGGTCCACCGAGCCGAAGTCCAGGACGCCCAGCTTCCACTCCTCCGGCGGTCCGTCCGGGGCGTCTCCCTTGATCAGCCGGAAGTTCCCGGGGTGCGGATCGGCGTGCAGCAGGCCGGTGCGGGGCGCCCCCGAGAACAGGAAGCGGGCCAGCAGCTGACCGGCGCGATCGCGCTCCTCGGGCTCACCCTCGGCGATCACCTCGGAGAGCGGTATGCCCTCCAGCCACTCGGTGATCAGCACCTGATCGCTCTGGTGCACCACCTCGGGCACCACGATCTCGGTGTCCTCGGCGTACTCCACCGCATGGGTGCGCTGGGACTCGGCCTCCTGCTCGTAGTCCAGTTCCTCGGCCACCCGGTCGCGCAGCTCCGCGATCAGCGGCTTGATGTCCATGCCCGGCACCAGCGGCCCCAGCACCCGGGCGAACCGGCTCAGTTGGCCGAGGTCGGACAGCAGCGCCTCACCCGCCCCCGGGTACTGCACCTTGACCGCGACCCGGCGCCCGTCGTGCCAGACCGCCCGGTGCACCTGCCCGATCGAGGCGGCCGCCGCGGGCTTGTCCTCGAACTCCAGGAACAGCTCCTGCCACTCCGGGCCGAGCCGCTCCGCCAGCGCCGCGTGGACCGTGCCGGTGGGCATGGGCGGCGCGGCCTCCTGGAGCTTGGTGAGGGCCGCCCGATAGGGCTTCGCGATCTCTTCGGGCAGCGCCGACTCGAAGACCGACATCGCCTGGCCGAGCTTCATCGCCCCGCCCTTGAGCTCGCCGAGGACCTTGAACATCTGCTCGGCGGTGCGCTGCTGCATCTCGCGCGCGACGATCTCCGCCGGTCGCCCTCCTATCCGCTTCCCCAGCCCCCAGGTGGCGCGCCCCGCGAATCCCAAGGGCAGCGCCGCCAGTTTGGCGGTGCGGGTGATCGCCTTGCGCGGCAGATCGGACATGCGCCCTCCAACTACAGCTGAGCCATCCCGGGAGCAGCCTCCCGGACCCCCGTCGCCCACTCCGCGGACGTCGGTCACCCGCACATTGTCGCGTGCGGCCTCTCCGCGGCCGAGGCATATACCGCATCATCCCGCCCGGCCGCTCCGCACTCGCATCCGGGATGCGCTTCGGCGCGCTCGGCCTGCCAGGACAGGGCCGGCAGCGCCAGCTCCCAGCGGTCCGCCGCGCCCACGGGCAGCCCTTCGTCGAGGAAGGCCAGCGCCCGGGAGGCGGTGAGCCCGGCCACCACCGTGGCCAGCGCGACGTCACAGGCGGGTGCGGTGCCCCGGCGGCCGGACCGCCACTGGGCCAGCATCCGCGGCCATACCGGCTCCCGCTCGGCGCGAGCCGCCGCGGCGCAGCCCGCACATGGGGTCGCCCCCGGGAGGACGAAGGGCCCCACCACCCCGGTGTTCTCGATCACCCCCGCGTAGAGATGGGGTGTGCCGGAGGCGAGCAGCGGCTCGGCCGCCGCCGGATCCGGTGCGTACGCCGCGAGACCGTCGCGCGGGGCGATCACCACCAGGGCCAGCCCCGGCTCCCCGCCGGGCGGGGGCTCCCCGGCCCTCGGGCGGGGCCGCGGCCCGGGTGCGGTCCTGCGCACCAGCCGCCGCGCGGCCACGTCCCGCCGCTCGCCGATCTGCTCGGCCGACAGCCCGCCGGGCGCCACGTCCCACGGCTCGACACAGCCCCCGTCCACCACATCGACCTGCCCGACGCCCGCGGCGGACAGCACCGCGGCGATCGCCGCCCCGACCCGGCCCGCGCCGCGCACCTGCACCCGCATCGCCCGCCGCGCGGCGAGCAGCCGCGCCGCCGCCCCCGGCTCCGGATGCAGCACCGACAGCGCCGCCGCGTCCGGCCGCAGCCGGTCCCGGGCCACGCCGGGGCCGCCCGCCGCGGCCGCGAGCGGGCCATCGGGTCTCGTATCGTCCAGCAGCCCGGCCGCCGTGAGTCTTCTCAGCAGCTCATCGGCCCGCTCCTCCGGCAGCCCGAGGGCCTGGGCCTCCTGCCGCAGCAGGGGCAGCCCGCGGGTGCCGTCGAGCAGCTCCAGAAAGCTGCCCGTCGCCGTGTCCAGCGGGCCCACCAGCACCGCATGCGCCCGGGCCACCCCGAACTGCACCGTGTCCCGGCTTCGCCAGCCGCGCCGCAGCGCGGGCTTGAGCATGGGATGCATCGCCGTCCCCCGTTCGTCGATGTGTCATATGCGCCGTATTTGCCATATATGCCGTACGAGTCGATGTGCCGCATCTGATCGCATCGTCTCGTCGAACGGTTCTCAGCATGCGCCCCGCCGCCCACCCGCCGCCGAAAGTTATCCACAGGCTGTGTTGATAGTCGTACAAGCCGTGCAGTCGAGGGGGGCTTCGCCCCGCGACCGCGGGCGAGGGCAGGACTTCCCCGGCTGCCAGCGGGTAACGTCGGGGCGTGCCCGCCGATCCTTCCCCGCGCACCGCCCCGAGCCCGTCGAGTCCGCCGAGTCCGCAGAACCGAGGCTCGGGCACGAGCGCCGTCGAGGTCCGCCGCAGTTCGCGTCGGCGCAGGACCGTCTCCGCGTACCGCGAGGGCGACCGCACCATCGTCCTCATCCCCGCCCGGATGTCCGAAGCGGAGGAGCAGCGCTGGGTCGGCGTGATGCTGGACAAGCTCGCCGCGCAGGAGAGCAAGCGCATGCTGGGCGACACGGAGCTGGCGGCGCGCGCGGAGTGGCTTTCCGAGCAGTATCTGGGCGGCCGGGCCCGGCCCGCCTCGGTCCGCTGGGTCACCAACCAGAACACCCGCTGGGGCTCGTGCACCCCGGCCGAGGGAAGCATCCGGCTCTCCCACCGGCTCAAGGGCATGCCGGAGTACGTGGTGGACTACGTCCTCGTCCATGAGCTGGCCCATCTGCTGGTGCCCGGTCACGGCCGCGGCTTCTGGGAGCTTCTGGAGGCGTATCCGCGCACCGAGCGGGCCCGGGGCTATCTGGAGGGCGTGGTGGCCGCCGGCCGGCTGCCGCATCTGCCGGGCACCGGAACGGAACCGGGCTGAGGAACCGCGCCGTGCTCCCCAGCGTCGTTCACAGTCGGCGGCAGCGGCTAGCCTGGCGCAAAAGCACTCACCGGTTCGGGATGGGGGACGGTCGTTACGTATGGCCAGGGAATTCCAGCGCGGCCACAAGGCCAAGATCAGCGACCTGACGGCCGGGAGGGATCTGTACGTCGGCGTGCAGATCGCCGGACCCGGTCTGACCTTCGACATCAGCTGCTTCGGTCTCGACGCGGACGAACGGCTGTCGGACGACCGCTACTTCATCTTCTTCAACCAGCCCAAGTCGCCTGAAGAAGCGATACAGCAGCTCGGCGCGCAGGCCGGTGACACCGAGTCGTTCCGGGTGACGCTCGACAGCATTCCGGCGGCCATCCAGAAGCTCTCCTTCACCGCGACCCTCGACGGCGCGGGCCAGATGTCGCAGATCGGCCCCGGCTACATCCGGATCGTCGCGGGCGGCGAGGAGGTCGCCCGGTACGCCTTCAGCGGTGCGGAGTTCAGCACCGAGCGCGCGGTGATGCTGGGCGACTTCTACCTCAAGGACGTGTGGCGCTTCGCCGCCGTCGGACAGGGCTTCGACGGCGGACTCGACGCGCTGCTCAAGAACTTCGGCGGCGAGGTCGCCGAGGAGGAGCCCGCGCCCGCACCGGCGCCCGCGCAGGGCGGTGCGCCCGGTTTCGCGCCCCCCGGACAGGCGGCCCCCGCCCCGGGCTTCGGCGCCCCGGCGGCTCCCGCCCCCGCGGCCCCGCCCGCCCCGCAGCCGCCGCAGCCCGCGCCCAGCTTCGGCGCGCCCCAGGGCACTCCGCCCCAGGGCACTCCGCCCCAGGGCACGCCCCCGCAGCCCCCGGCCCCGCAGCCCGCGCCCGGGTCACCGCAGGTGCACGCGGCGCCGACGCTCGCTGCGCCGGTCGTGCCGCCGGGTCAGGTGCCGCCGCCCGGTCCGCCCGGACAGGTACCGCCGCCCGGTCCGCCCGGCCAGTACCCCGGCCAGCAGCCGCAGTTCGGCCAGACGCCGGGTCAGGCGCCGCCCGCCCCGTACGGACAGCAGCCGCCCGGTCAGCCCCAGGGCGGCACCGTGCCCCAGGGCATGGCCGCGCCGCAGGGCGGAGCCCCCGGCGTGCAGGCCGCGCTCGCCCAGTACCGCGAGTCGGCCACCGGCCAGCGCTGGACGCCGCAGAACCCGCGGATGATGCGGGTCGACCTCGGCGTCGACGGTCAGCCGGTGCTCGCCCGCCAGGGCAGCATGGTGCTCTACCAGGGCAAGGTCGACTTCAGCTACAAGGGCGCGGGCATGCGCGGCCGGATCGTCGGCAACGCGACCGGCCAGGAGATGCAGCTGATGCGGTGCAGCGGCCAGGGGCAGGTCTTCCTCGCGGAGAACGCCGCCGAGCTGCACCCGATCGAGCTCCAGGGCGACGCGATCTGCGTCTCCGCCGAGAACGTGCTCGCCTTCGACGAGTCGCTCCAGCACGAGGTGCGCCGGATCGAGGGCCACGGCATCCCCGGCGGCGCGCTGTTCACCATGCAGTTCCAGGGCACCGGCACCGTCATCGTCAAGACCCAGGGCACCCCGGTGGTGCTCCCCGTCACCCCGACGACCTTCGCCGACAGCAACGCCATCGTGGCCTGGTCCGCCGGTTCGCAGGTGATCATCTCCAGCCAGGTGCGGCTGCGCCGCAGCTCCTACCCCGGCCACAGCGGGGAGACCGTGAACCTCCAGTTCCGCGGTGCGCCCGGCAACTTCATCGTCGTCCAGCCCTACGAGGTCTGAAGGAGCCCGTCATGGACCAGCAAATGATCTCGGGCTTCGCCGCCACCCCGGTCGCGGCCCGCATGGAGAACCACGGCAGCAGCATGCTCAAGGTCGCCATGCAGAGCGGCCAGGACCTCTTCGCCCGCACCGGTTCGATGGTGGCGTACGAGGGCTTCGTGCAGTACGAGCCGAACCCGCCCGCGGTGCGCCAGATGGCCTCCCAGTGGCTCACCGGCGAGGGCGCGCCGCTCATGCGGTGCAGCGGCGACGGGCTGCTCTACCTCGCCGACTACGGGGCGAACATCGTCTGCATCAACCTCAACGGCGACGCGCTCTCCGTCAACGGCACCAATCTGCTCGCCTTCGACGCTCACCTCCAGTGGGGTGTCGAACGGGTCAAGGGCATCGCCAAGTTCGCCGGGCAGGGCCTGTTCAACGTGGGCGTCTCCGGCACCGGATGGGTCGCGCTGACCTCCCGCGGCACCCCGATCGTCGTCGACTGCGGCCGCGGCGAGGACGAGACCTATGTGGACCCGGACGCGCTCGTCGCCTGGTCCAGCGGTCTCAAGGTGAAGGGCAAGCGCAGCTTCAAGGCGTCGTCCCTGATCGGCCGGGGCAGCGGCGAGGCGTACCAGCTCGGCTTCTCCGGGCAGGGCTTCGTCGTCGTACAGCCCAGCGAGGACAGCACCGACCGGCTCCGGGCCCGGGGCTGAGGGGGAGAAGGACACATGCAGAGCCCGCTTTTCGGCTTCACCGAGGCCCAGACCGAGGAGCGTTACGCGCTCCAGAACCGCAAGATGCTGCGGGTCGCGCTCACCGGCCACGAGGACGTGCTCGCCCGCAAGGGCAGCATGGTCGCCTATCAGGGGCTGATCGAGTTCGACGGCGAGTACCAGACCCAGGGGCAGCGGCGCGCCCGTGCCCGCACCGGGGAGGGCCTGGATCTGATGCGCTGCTCCGGGCAGGGCACGGTCTACCTCGCCAACCTCGCCCAGCACGTCCATGTGGTGGACGTGGACCACGATGGTCTGACGGTCGACAGCGCGTACGTGCTGGCGCTCGACTCCACGCTGCACTGGGAGTCGATCGCGGTGGACAGCCAGTTCGGCATCACCGGCTCCGGCAAGTACAACCTCAACATCTCCGGCCGCGGCAAGGTCGCGCTCATGACCTCGGGCCAGCCGCTGATGCTCCAGGTGACCCCGGACAAGTACGTCAACGCCGACGCGGACGCGATCGTCGCGTGGTCCAGCTCGCTGCGCGTCCAGATGCAGGCGCAGACGCATTCCTCCGGGGTGTGGCGCCGCCGAGGCAGCACCGGGGAGGGCTGGGAGCTGAGCTTCCTCGGCCAGGGGTACGCCCTCGTCCAGCCCAGCGAGCTGCTGCCGCCGCAGAACGCGGTGATCGGCGGCGGCGCGGCCGCCCAGTTCGGCATGGGCCAGCAGGGGGCCCGCGGGCAGAACCAGGGCAACATCTTCAGCAACTGACGCCCGGCGGAGGGCCGTCACCCGGTCCGTGCCCGCGCGCTCCTCAGACCAGCGCGCGGGTACGGGCCACCAGACGGCGCACCGACGCGTCCGCCACGTCCGCCACCTCGTCGTACCCGAACCAGCGGAGGTCCAGCGACTCGTCGCTGATCTCCGCCACCGCGTCCGGCGGGGCCACCGCCGCGTACTGCACGTCAAGATGCCAGGCGCACGGCGTGTGATGCCGGTCGAGCCGCACCGGCCCGCCCGGCAGCAGGGTCAGCCCCGCGATGCCCGACTCCTCGGTGGCCTCCCGCAGCGCCGCGTCCGCAAGCGTGGCGTCCCCCGGCTCGCAGTGGCCGCCCATCTGGAGCCACATCCGCAGCTTGCGGTGGAGCGTGAGCAGGACGCGCTCCCGCGGCGGGTCGATCACCAGCGCGCTGGCCGTGAGATGCCCGTCGCCGCACGCCTTCCACATGCCGTCCGGATACGCGGCCAGATGGTCGCCGTACGTCTGCCGCAGCCGCTCCTGGTCGGCGTCGGGCGCGGGCCACTGCTCGAGGACCCGCGCCGCGTCCTTATGGAGGCTCACTTCTCGTCGTCGCCCCGCTCGCCGCGCTCGTCCTCAGGGCCGTCCTTACGGTCGTCAGAGCCCTTCGTACGGTCGTCACCGCCCGCCTTTCCACCGGCCGCCTCGCCGAGCATCTTGTCCAGCTCGGAGAAGTCCAGCTGCTCGCGGTGGACGAAGCCGTCCGGGTCGTCGAGGTCGTCGGCCGTCGGCAGCATGTCCGGGTGCTCCCACAGCCCGTCGCGGCCGTCCACGCCGCGCGCGTCGGTGAGTGACGCCCACAGGCGCGAGGCGTCCCGCAGCCGCCGCGGCCGCAGCTCCAGGCCGATCAGCGTGGCGAAGGTCTGCTCGGCGGGCCCGCCGCTCGCCCGGCGGCGACGCAGCGTCTCCCGCAGGGCGTCCGCGGACGGCAGATGGGGCTTGGCCGCGGCGTGCACCACCGCGTCCACCCAGCCCTCGACCAGCGCGAGTGCCGTCTCCAGCCGGGCCAGCGCGGCCTTCTGCTCCGGGGTGTCCTCCGGCTGGAACATGCCCTGCTGGAGCGCTTCCTGAAGCTGCTCGGGGTGGGTCGGGTCGAGCTGGCCGACCGCGTCCTCCAGCTTCGCGGTGTCCACCTTGATGCCCCGGGCGTACCCCTCGACGGCACCGAACAGATGGGACCGCAGCCACGGTACGTGCGAGAACAGCCGCTGGTGGGCCGCCTCCCGCAGCGCCAGATACAGCCGCACCTCGTCCTTGGGGACGCCGAGGCCGTCGCCGAGCGCCGCGATGTTGACCGGCAGCAGCGCCGCCTTGCCGGACGGGCCCAGCGGCAGCCCGATGTCCGTCGAGCCGACCACCTCACCGGCCAGCACGCCGAGCGCCTGCCCGATCTGGGTGCCGAACATCGCGCCACCCATCGAACGCATCATCCCGAGCAGCGGGCCGGCCATGGCCTGCATCTCCTCGGGCAGCACATCGCCCATGGCGGAGCCGACGCGCTCGGCGACCGGGTCGACCAGGTCCTTCCACACCGGAAGGGTCGCCTCGACCCACTCGGCGCGGCTCCAGGCGACGGCGGTCCCCGAGCCCGAGGGCAGCGAGGTGACCCCGTCGAGCCACAGGTCCGCCAGCCGCACGGCCTCCTGGACCGCGGCGCGGTCGGCGGGGCCGACGCTCTCGTCCTTGGTGCCGTCGGCGGTGCCGCGCGCCACGGTCTGCCGCGCGATGTCCTTGGCCATGTCCCAGTTCACCGGGCCGCCCTCGTAGGAGAGCATCTGCCCGAGCTGCTGGAAGGCGGCGCCCAGGTCGCCCGGGTTGAGCGAGCCGAACATCGCCGCGAACGGATTGTCCGCGCCGCCTGCTCCGGCCGGGCCGCCCGCCCCGCCACCGAACCCGAAGGGATTCGCGGGGCCCTGCTCGCCGCCCTGGCCGCCCTTCTTCTTGCCGTCGTCGCCGTCCTCCGGCTCCTCCGGCGGAAGGCCGAATCCGAATGGGGTGTCACTCACGGGGTTCCTCGGCTCGTTGGGCCACCGGCCACTAACCGGCGGCGGATGCCCGACATCACCACCCAGCCTAGACACCTCGCCGGTTTACGGGCTCAGTGCTTCGCTGATCGCCGCGCTGCGGCAGGATGGGCGTTACCTGGTACGTACGTGTGCACGCGCTGCGTACTGAAGACAACCGCTGGAGACGCCCGGTGAGTTCCCCAGACCGAGAAGTTCGCGCTGCGCGAAACGATACGGCCCGTACCGCACGACGACCCGTCGTGGCGGTCACCGGTGCCGCCTCGGGCCCCGGCGCCCTGCTCACGCAGCGGCTCGCGGAGTCCGAAGAGATCAAGCAGGTGCTGGCCCTCGACGAGCGGCGCGGCGAGGTGACCGAAGCGCAGTGGCATGTGCTGGACGTGCGCGATCCGGCCATCGCCGAGAAGCTGCGCGGCGCCGATGTCGTCGTGCACCTCGCCGTCGACCTGGACTTGGGCACCGACCCCGCCGCCCGCACCGCCTACAACGTGCGCGGCACCCAGACCGTGCTGACCGCCGCCGCGGCCGCGGGAGTCCGCCGGGTGGTGCTGTGCACCTCCGCGATGGTCTACGGCGCGCTCCCCGACAACGATGTTCCGCTCGCCGAGGACGCGGAGCTGCGGGCCACCGCCGAGGCCACCGGCGTCGGCGACCTGCTGGAGATCGAGCGGCTGGGGGAGCGTGCGCCCCGGGCCCATCCGGGGCTGAATGTGACCGTCGTGCGCCCCGCCGTCCTGGTCGGCGGCACGGACACCGCGCTCACCCGCTACTTCGAGTCGCCCCGGCTGCTGGTGGTCGCCGGTTCCCGTCCCACCTGGCAGTTCTGCCATATGGAAGACCTGGTCAGTGCGCTGGAGTACGCCGCGCTGGAGAAGGTCGAGGGGGAGCTGGCGGTCGGCTGCGACGGCTGGCTGGAGCAGGAGGAGGTCGAGGAGCTGTCCGGAATCCGGCGCATGGAGCTGCCGTCGGCGGTCGCCCTCGGCGCCGCCTCCCGGCTGCACCGGCTGGGCCTGACCCCGTCCCCGGCCGGTGACCTCGCGTACACGATGCACCCCTGGGCGGTCAGCGGCAGCCGTCTGCACGCCGCGGGCTGGCGGCCCCGGTGGACGAACGAGGAGGTGCTGGCGGAGCTGCTGGAGGAGGTCTCCGGGCGGCATACGGTCGCCGGGCGGCGGCTGGGCCGCAAGGACGCCGCCACCACGCTGGGCGCCGCGGGCGCGACCGTCGCCCTGGTGGGCACCGCCGCGATCGTGCGCCGCGCCCGCAAGGCGCGCCGCCGCTAGCCGCGTCCCCGGACGGAGGCGCCCGGGACCGGCACGACGGGACGCCACACCAGAGACGCCACATCAAGCGACGCCACACCACGGGACGGCATACGGCACGATGGACGACATGGCACACACGTACGATCACCCCGGCGAGGGCGCGGCAGCCGACCCCATCCGCCTGCTCGCGGTCCGCGACACCCCGCTGTCGGTGGACGAGGTGTTCGGGGCGGTCGGCGACGCCGCGGCGGGCGGTACGGCGCTCTTCGTGGGCACCGTGCGCAACCACGACGGGGGCGCGGACGTGGGCGCGCTGGGCTACTCCGCGCATCCGAGCGCCGAGGCCGAGCTGCGGCGGGTGGCCGAGAAGGTCGCGGCCGACTTCCCGGTGCGGGCGCTGGCCGCCGTCCACCGGGTCGGCGATCTGGTGATCGGCGATCTCGCCGTGGTCGTGGCGGTGTCGTGTCCGCACCGCGCGGAGGCGTTCGCGGCCTGCCGCCGGCTGATCGACGACCTCAAGAGCGAGGTCCCGATCTGGAAGCACCAGACCTTCGCGGACGGTACGGAGGAATGGGTGGGGGTCTAGGAGGGCACGCGAGAAAGCAGCGCCTGGTGGGGCGGGATAACAGTTACGCCATGAAGTCCACTCGGAATGGTGTACTCCACTTGCGTAACGACCACCCTGCCGTGAGCGTTGACCTCGCAGGGGATTAATCTGCTCATCTGTCAGTCGCGGTGCTTTAAGGGGTCGGGAGGCCGCTATGGGAGCGCTTCTCTGGTTGCTCATTCCCGTTCTCGCGGCGATAGCCGCCACGCTCTATGCCGGTTGGGCCGCGCGCAACAACCGCAAGACCGTGGGGGACGTCGAGGAACTGGCCGGATATACGCGGTTCCGAGAGGCGATGGAACGCGCCCGCACGGATACGGACGCGGCGGCCTGAGCTCCGGCCCCTCGGACGGACGGCCCCGGGAGTGGACTGACAGGCGCGTCCCGTACTGTCGTTCCATGCCACGCCGCACCGCGACGATGCTCGCCTCCCTCCTGATGCTGATCGCGCTGCTGTGCGCCGGTGTGCTGATCCCGGTGCCGTACGCGGAGATGTCGCCGGGGCCGACCTACAACACGCTGGGCGAACACAACGGTGAGTGCGTGCTTCAGATCTCCGGCCACAAGGGCTGTGAGACCACCGGGGGCCACCTCAACATGACGACGGTCCGGGTCACCGGATCCGAGTACCGGATGAACCTCGTGGAGGCCGTCTACGGCTGGCTCTCCCACGACAATGTGGTGGTGCCGCACGACACCCTTTACCCGGATGACAAAACTCCGGACGAGGTGAACCAGCAGAACGCGGAGGAATTCAGCCAGTCCCAGGAGAGCGCCAAGGTCGCGGCGCTCAGGGCACTGCACAAGAAGGTCAGCTCCCAGGTGATCGTGGGTGCCGTGGTGAAGGACAGCCCGTCCCAGGGCAAGCTGCACGCGGGCGATGTGATCAAGTCCGTGGACGGCACCGCGGTGCGCGAGCCCGGCGACGTCGCCAAGCTGGTCACCAAGCACAAGCCCGGCGAGCGGGTGGCCTTCTCGATCATCCCGGCCAAGCAGGCCGCCGCGGCCGAGAAGAGCGGCAAGCGGCCGACCGGCGAGAAGCAGGTCGCGATCACCACCAAGAAGGCCGGGGGCCGGGCCATCGTCGGCATCCAGGCCGGGATCGACTACACCTTCCCGTTCAAGATCGACATCAAGCTGGCCGACGTGGGCGGGCCGAGCGCCGGTCTCATGTTCGCCCTCGGCATCGTGGACCGGGTGTCGAAGGACGGCGACCTGACCGGCGGGAAGTTCATCGCGGGCACCGGCACCATCGACGACAAGGGCGTCGTGGGCCCGATCGGCGGGATCGAGATGAAGACGATCGGCGCCCGCGAGGCCGGGGCCCGCTTCTTCCTCACGCCCAAGGAGAACTGCGCGGCGGCGGCCAAGGACGTGCCCGACGGGCTGCGGCTGGTGAAGGTGCACACCATCGACGACGCGCTGAACGCCCTCAAGAAGATCCGCTCGGGAGACACCGCCGGTCTGCCCCGGTGCGCCGCGAGCTGAGCGGCGCCGGATACGGGAACAGCATGACGCGAGGCGGCCGCCGGACTCCTGGTCCGGCGGCCGCCTCGCGTCCGGTACGGGCTTCCGGTGATCAGTCGGTGGCGAAGGTGGCGGCCAGCGCGTCGGCGAGCCCGGGCACCAGGCCGGAGCCGGTCAGCACCTCGGTCGCGGCGTCCTTCTCGCGCAGCCGCACCGCCGACTCGCGCTCCCCGTCCCGCAGCACGGCGACGGTCATCCGGACCTCCTGGCGCTCCGGGTGCTCGGCCACCCAGGACGCCAGCTGGGCCTCGTCCAGGTCCTTCGGCACGGAGGACTCGGCGGCCGGCGGCAGCATCAGCCGCTCCACGGTCATGGCGCAGCCGATCACGGCGTCGGGCCAGGCGATGGTGGCCAGGAATTCGTCGAGCGGGGCCTGCGAGGGCAGCTCGTCCTGCTCGATGGGGGTGAGGGCCGCCGCGGGCTCGTCACCGTCCTCGTCGAGCCCGAGCTGACCGGCCAGCTCGGGCTCCTGGGCGCGCAGCTGGGCGGTGTCGACGAGGGCGAAGAGCCGGGCGGGCTGGTCCCAGCCGAGCCCGGAGGCGTACTCGTCGATCTCCAGGACGGCGCGGGTGAGCGGATTCGCGGCGATAGGGCCGCTACCGGGGGTTGCGTTGGACATGCTTCATATCGTGCCCTGATCGGACCCGGAATCGGGAACTGAGTAAAGCCTGAGTAAGTTGCAACAGGTGGGCCCATCTGTCCGGGCCCGTGCAGAGCCCGTACAGACAACAGCGAACTTCGAGGTGCGCACCTTGGCTTTCCAGATGCCGGACCGCGGCGGAGGCCCGACGGGACCGCGGATCAGAGTCGGCCGACCGTCCCGGCGAGTCCGGACCCTGTTCATGACGCTGGGTGTGCTGGCCGTGCTGGCCATGCTCTTCGTCATGTTCGCGGGGTTTTGGACGGATTGGCTCTGGTATCGCTCGCTTCATTACTCCTCGGTCTTCAGTACCACCCTCCGGACCAAGATCGGGCTGTTCTTCGTCTTCGGCCTGCTGATGTCCGCGGCCGTCGGGGTCAACATCTGGCTGGCGCACCGGCTGCGGCCGCCGCTGAGCGCGATGTCGATGGAGCAGCAGAGCCTCGACCGCTACCGGATGGGCATCGCGCCGTTCAAGAAGTGGGTGCTGCTCGCGGTCACCGCGCTGGTCGGGCTGATCGCCGGGGCCTCCGCGGCCGGGCAGTGGCGGCTGTGGCTGCTGTGGATCAACAGCGTGCCCTTCGGACAGAAGGACGCGGAGTTCCACAAGGACGTGGCGTTCTTCGCCTTCGACCTGCCCTGGTACCGCTTCCTGCTGAGCTTCGGCTTCGCGGCCACGGTGCTCTCCCTGATCGCCGCGGCCCTGGTGCACTACCTCTACGGGGGCCTGCGGGTCACCAGCCCGGGAGCGCGGGCGACCGGCGCGGCCACCGGCCATCTGTCGGTGCTGGTGGGCGTATTCGTGGCGCTCAAGGCGGTGGCGTACTGGCTGGACCGGTACGGCCTGGCGGTGAAGTCCAGCGACTTCAAGGCGACGGGCAACTGGACCGGTCTGCGCTATGTCGACGCCAACGCCTATCTGCCCGCCAAGACGATCCTGTTCTGCATCGCCGTCATCTGCGCGCTGCTGTTCTTCGCGACGCTGTGGCGGCGCACCTGGCAGCTTCCGGTGATCGGCTTCGGGCTGATGGTGCTGTCGGCGATCCTGATCGGCGGGCTCTACCCGGCGATCGTGCAGAAGTTCCAGGTCGAGCCGAACGAGCAGGCCAAGGAGTCGCCGTACATCAAGAAGAACATCGAGGCCACGCGCAAGGCGTACGGCATCGATGACTCCAAGGTGGCGGACTACACCGGCAAGACCGACGACAAGGCGGGCAGCGAGCTGCGCCAGACCGCCAACTCGACGGCCAGCTACCGGCTGATCGACCCGAGCGTCGTCTCGCCGACCTTCCAGCAGCTCCAGCAGAAGCGGAAGTACTACCAGTTCCCGTCGACCCTGGACGTCGACCGCTACAAGGACGCCAGCGGCAAGGATCAGGACACCGTCGTCGGTGTGCGCGAGCTGAACCTCGCCGGTGTGCCGAAGCGGAACTGGATCAACGACCACTTCACCTACACCCATGGCTACGGCATGATCGCGGCCAAGGGCACCAGCCCGGACCCCGAGGCGGACCAGCAGGGCGCCCCGGACTTCACCGAGGCCGGGCTGCCCACCACCGGGAGCCCCGGCAGCGGCGGGCTGAGCACCTACCGCCAGCAGGTCTACTACGGCGAGAAGACCAACCAGTACTCGATAGTGGGCGGCCCCCAGAAGGAGCTGGACTACGAGGACAACGGGGAGAAGACCACCAGCTACAAGGGCAAGAGCGGGGTCAGCCTCTCCAACCCGGTCAACCGCGCCGCCTACGCGGTGGCGTTCGGCGAGCCGCAGATGCTCTACTCCGGCGCCATCGGCGAGGGTTCGCGCATCCTGTACAACCGCACGCCCAAGGAGCGCGTCGAGAAGGTCGCCCCGTGGCTGACCATCGACGGGGACGCCTACCCGGCGGTGGTCGACGGCCGCATCAAGTGGATCGTGGACGCTTACACCACCACCAACGGCTATCCGTACGCGTCGCGGACCACCCTGGGTGACAGCACGGCCGACTCGCTGAGCGGCCAGGACCGCTCGGTGGTCGCCCAGCAGAACAAGGTCAACTACATCCGGAACTCGGTGAAGGCGACCGTCGACGCGTACGACGGCTCGGTCGACCTCTACGAGTGGGACTCCAAGGACCCGGTGCTCAAGACCTGGGAGAAGGCGTTCCCGGGCACGGTCAAGCCGAAGAGCGCGATCAGCGGCCAGCTGAAGGAGCATCTGCGGTATCCGCAGGACCTGTTCAAGGTCCAGCGCGAGCTGCTGACCCGCTACCACGTCACCGACCCGCAGCAGTTCTACAGCGGCAGTGACGCCTGGCAGGTGCCGGACGACCCGACCCGCAAGGACGGCAGCGCGGTCCCGCCGTACTACCTGAGCATGAAGATGCCGGACCAGCAGCGGCAGGCGTTCTCGCTGACGACGACCTTCACGCCCAACGGGCGGCCCACGCTCGGGGCGTTCATGTCCGTCGACGCCGATGCCAACAGCAAGGACTACGGCACGATAAGAATGCTGAAGGTCACCAATGACGTGCCCGGTCCACAGCAGGTGCAGAGCAAGCTGAACGGCACCCCGGAAGTGGCCGAGTTCGTACGGAACCTCAGGGGCACCGACTCGGACATCGAGTACGGCAACCTGCTGACGGTGCCGTTCAACGGTGGCTTCCTCTACATCGAGCCGGTGTACGCGCGGGGTGGCAACTCCAACTACCCGCTGCTGAAGAAGGTGGGCGTCTCCTACAACGGCAACGAACCCGCCTTCAAGAACACCCTGCCCGAGGCGCTGGACGCGGTCTTCGGCGAGGATTCCTCCGACGAGCAGCAGCCGCCGGGCGACGACACCGGGAAGCCGAGTGCCGATCCCACGGTGCAGGAGGCGCTGAAGGACGCCGGGCAGGCGTGGGAGGACAGCCAGAAGGCGCTGGAGCAGAAGCCGCAGGACTGGGAGGCGTACGGACGGGCCCAGAAGGACCTGAAGGACGCGCTGGACAAGGCCGCGAAGGCGGAGCAGAAGGCCGCCGAGAAGAAGAGCGGCTCCGGCACCCGGACGCAGAACGGTGCCCAGGGGGCGTCGAACAAGGGCGGCTGACGCCCGCGACCAGGGGAAAGACCGGAAAGAGGGTGCCCCGCGCCGTGGTACGGTGGTGACAACACGGCGCGGGGTGGAGCAGCTCGGTAGCTCGCTGGGCTCATAACCCAGAGGTCGCAGGTTCAAATCCTGTCCCCGCTACTGACAGACGAGGCCCGGATCCGCAAGGATCCGGGCCTCGTTGTGTGTCTACTCAACGATTCGGGATACAAGCGTTTGGGTTGTCTCTCTGTGGGCAAGTCGACAAAACGCTGAAGTGACCTCACTGGCTGCGGTATACCAGGTGTACGGCGGATGCGGGTGATGCCACGATGGAATTTATGGGGGACAGGGTCAGTCTGTTGGAGACAGGGCGTTTTGCGCACACGCATGACGATGCCGAGGAAGAGACACGGCATCGCCGTGCCGCCGACTCCGGTGATACGGCGTCGATGAGCGCCCTCGGCGCGCTGCTGCTGCGCCGCGGCGACCTCGACGGCGCCGAGCCGTATCTGCGGGGGGCCACGGCCGCGGGCGACCGCGCGGCCGCCAACAACCTCGGCGTCCTTCTCCACCAGCGCGGCTACGCCGACGAGGCGGCCGGCTGGTGGCGCATCGCCGCCGTAGCGGGCTCCGCCGCGGCCGCGCACGCCCTCGGCCGTCACCACCGCGAGCGCGGCGACGAACCGGCCGCCGAGTACTGGCTGCGCCAGTCCGCCGAATCCGGCCACACCCTGGGCGCGTACGCCCTCGCCGATCTGCTCGAGCACCGCAGCGACATCGGCGCCGAGCGGTGGTTCCGCGCGGCCGCCGAGCGCGGCCACCGCGAGGCCGCGTACCGGCTCGCCCGGCTGCTGGACCACAGCGAGGAGGGCGACGAGCGCGGCCGGGCCGGTGCCGAAGCGGAGCCGGAGGAGGCCGAGCAGTGGTACCGGCAGGCCGCCGCGCGCGGCCACCGGCGCGCCGCGCTCTGCCTCGGCACGCTGCTGGAGAAGCGCGGCGAGACCCAGGAGGCGGGCCGCTGGTACCTGACGTCCGCCAAGGACGGCGAGCCGCGCGCCGCCTGCGCGCTCGCCTTCCTGCTGCGCGACGCGGGCGACACCGACAGCGCCGCCGTCTGGTGGCACCGCGCCGCCCAGGACGGCGACGGCAACGCGGCCAACGCCCTGGGCGCGCTGCACGCCGACCGCGGCGAGACCCAGACCGCCGAGCGCTGGTACCGGGCCGCCCTGGACGCCGGGGACATCAACGGCGCGTACAACCTCGGCCTGCTCTGCGCCGAGCAGGGCCGCACCACCCAGGCCGAGCAGTGGTACCGCCGCGCCGCCTACGCCGGGCACCGCGAGGCCGCCAACGCGGTCGCCGTCCTGCTGCTCCAGCGCGGCGACGCGGCGGGCGCCGAGCCGTGGTTCTCCAAGGCGGCCGAGGCGGGCAGCGTGGACGCCGCGTTCAACCTGGGCATCCTGTACGCGGGCCGGGACGAGGAGCGGGCCGCCCGGCAGTGGTACGAGCGGGCCGCGGCCGCCGGGCACACCGAGGCCGCCCTCCAGGTCGGCATCGCCCTGCTGCGGGAGGGTGACCACCAGGCCGCCGAGCGCCATCTGCGCTGCGCCGCGGGCGGCGGCAGCGCCGAGGCCGCCTTCCGGCTGGCGGCGCTGCTGGACCGCTCGGCGGTCGGCGGCGACCCCGCGGCCACCGGCACCGGCTTCAGCTCGGGGACGCGGTTCCCGGTCGCGCCGGACGACGGCTCGGTGCCCGAGTACGAGGAGTGGTACGAGCGGGCGGCCCGCCAGGGCCACCGGCGCGCCCAGGTGCGCGTCGGCATGCTCGCGGCCGCCAGGGGCGAGGTGGTCGAGGCCGCCCGCTGGTACCGGATGGCCGCCGAGGCGGGCAGCAGCAACGGCGCGTTCAACCTCGGGCTGCTGCTGGCCCGCGAGGGCAGCGAGCCTGAGGCCGCCCTGTGGTGGACGCGCGCGGCCGGGGCCGGGCACGGCCGGGCCGCGCTGCGCCTGGCGCTGCTCGCGGCCCGCCGCGGCGCGCTGGCCGAGGGGCAGCGGTGGTGCGCCCGGGCGGTCGAGCTGGGCCCGGCGGAGGTCGCCGAGCGGGCGGCCCGGCTGCGGGACGCGCTCCAGCAGGAGCTGACCGCGTAGATCCGGGCGAGGACCGGGCGGCGGGGGCGTCGCGGGTGACGTCCGGGTAACCGGTTTGCTCCTGGCGTTGGCCTCGGGTTAAAGTTGTTCCACACCGACGCGGGGTGGAGCAGCTCGGTAGCTCGCTGGGCTCATAACCCAGAGGTCGCAGGTTCAAATCCTGTCCCCGCTACGAGAACGAAGGCCCGGATCTTCCGAGATCCGGGCCTTCGTCATGTCTGATCCGTCGTGTCCGGTCCCGAGAACGAAGAACCCCCGGCAGGCGCCACACGGCACCTCCGGGGGTTCTCTCGGGCCGTCAGGCCGCGCAGTCGGGGCAGATCCCGCGGTACGTCACCTCGGCCGCGGAGACCGCGAAGCCGAAGCGCTCGTGCGCGGGCAGGTCGGCCAGCGGGTCGCCGGCCGGGTGGACGTCGCGGATCGTGCCGCAGCGCGCGCACACCAGGTGCTGGTGCGCATGGTGCGCGTTCGGGTCGTAACGCTTCGCCCGGCCGTCCGTGCTGACCTCGATCACCTCGCCGAGCGAGACCAGCTCGCCGAGGGTGTTGTACACGGTCGCGCGGGAGATCTCGGGCAGCCGCTCGGCCGCCAGGGCGTGAACCTCGTCGGCGGTGTAGTGCACGTGGTCCCCGTCGAGGACCTCGGCGACGACACGCCGCTGCGCGGTCAGCCGCCAGCTACGCCCCCGGAGTCGTTTCAGCAGGTCACTCATGCCATTCACCTATCAGTCAGATAAGGACAGCGTAGCAGTGGCCTGATCCATGACCGGATCGGGTATCAGTCTCCAGATGATCTCGACTTGGACGAAGTCCAAGGTGTGATGTTCGGCATGCGATCGGGGGTCAGGCCAGCGCGGGCTGGGGCGCCGGGGTCCAGCAGCGGATGATGTCGCGCACCGACACCACCCCGACCGGGTCACCCGCCTCCAGCACGATGAGATGGCGGAAGCCGCCCTGGCTCATCGTGCGGGCCGCCTCCTCCAGGGTCCACCCGGGGGTGGCGAAGACGGCGTCGGCGGTGGTGTGGGCGTGCGCGGTCTCGTGGTCCGGGTCCTGGCCCGCGCCGAGGGAGTTGAGGATGTCCCGCTCGGTGAGGATGCCGAGGCCGCTGGTGTCGGGGTCGAGCACGATGGCCGATCCCACTCGGCGGGCGGACATCAGCCGGGCGGCCTGGCGGAGCGTATGGGCGGGGCCGATGGTGAGGACCACCGAGCTCATGGCGTCACGGACGTGCATGGGCATGGGGCACCTTCCTTGGAGGGAATCCGTCGAGCGCGCTCAAGTGAGCGCACTGGGGCGAGCGCACTCGAGAACGGATTCACAAGTTCACAAGGCTCTGGATTCTCATGTTCACATGCTCCGGTGGACACAACAAGGGCGCGCGGAAGCCGATCTTCGGCTCAGCGCGCCCGTACGCTCCGGTTGACAGCCCCTACGGCCGCAGGTAATCCAGCATCGCCCCGTGCAGCAGCCCGTTGGACGCCGCCGCGTCGCCGCTGTTCGGGCCGGGTACGCCGTCGAGTCCGGTGAAGCGGCCGCCCGCCTCCTGGACGATCACCGCGTTGGCCGCCATGTCCCACAGCGACAGTTCCGGTTCGGCGCACAGGTCCACCGACCCCTCGGCGACCATCATGTACGGCCAGAAGTCTCCGTAGCCGCGGGTGCGCCAGCAGGCCCGGCCCAGGTCGAGGAAGCCGTTCAGCATGCCGCGCTCCTCCCAGCCGCTGAGCGAGGAGTAGGCGAACGACGCGTCCTCCAGCGAGGCCACCTTCGAGACGTGCAGCCGGCTCGCCGACGACAGGCTCCGGCCGCTGTACGCCCCGAGCCCCTCGGCGGCCCACCAGCGGCGGCCCAGCGCCGGTGCCGAGACCACGCCGACCACCGGCCGGTCGCCGCCCGCGCCGCGCTCCATGAGTGCGATCAGGGTGGCCCAGACCGGAACCCCGCGCACATAGTTCTTGGTGCCGTCGATCGGGTCGATCACCCAGCGGCGCGGGCCGGTGCCCTCGCTGCCGAATTCCTCGCCGAGCACCGCGTCCCGCGGGCGGGCGCGCTGGAGCTGGGAGCGGATCAGCTCCTCGGCCGCCTTGTCGGCCTCGCTCACCGGCGTCATGTCGGGTTTCGTCTCGACCTTGAGATCGAGCGCCTTGAACCGCTCCATGGTCTGGGCGTCGGCGGCGTCGGCCAATACATGGGCGAAACGCAGGTCATCGTGGTAGTCGGCCATGGCCGAACAGTATCGATCCGCAACCGGGCGATCCACAGGAGGCTCTTGACACCATCTGGCGGGCCGTCAATTCTGTGCACCCACGGGGTCCGGGAGGCGATGATGCCCGCAGCGCGTGAATCCTTGCTCGACGCGGCCCTCGCCGCCCTCGCGCGCC
Organism: Streptomyces sp. NPDC021115; assembly: GCF_044333065.1. NCBI lineage: Bacteria > Bacillati > Actinomycetota > Actinomycetes > Kitasatosporales > Streptomycetaceae > Streptomyces > Streptomyces sp. NPDC021115. Next base: position 609,938 of record NZ_JBIRQF010000001.1, on the reverse strand, counting down.
GCCCGTGGCCCAGGATCCGGATGACCGACGTCGCCGCGTCGGCCGGGGTGTCGCGGCAGACCCTCTACAACGAGTTCGGTGGCAAGGACGGCCTCGCGCGCGCCCTGGTGCGGCGCGAGGCCGAGGCGTACCTCGACGGCGTCGAGCGGGCCCTGACCGGGGTGCCGGGCGCCGCCGGGCCCGGTGAGCGGCTGGCGGCGGCGGCCGTGTGGACGGTCCGGACCGGGACCGAGAATCCCCTCGTACGGGCGGTGCTCACCGGATGCTGGAGCGAACGGCTGCCGTCCGCCATGCACCGCCCGGTCCCGCCCGGCGGCCCGCCGCGCTCACGCCGCTCCGCCGTCGTCGAGCCGCTGCCGTCGCCCGGCGACCTGCTGGGCCAGGCGCGGGACCGGGCGGTGCGGCTGCTGGAGGCGGAGTGGCCGCCGGGCGGGCCCGTGGAGCTGGCCCGGGCCTGCGAGACGGCCGCGCGGCTGGCGCTGTCGTACGTCCTGGTGCCCGTGCCCGCCGTGGACGTGGCGAGCGCGGTGCGCGGCGCCCTCGGCACCCAGCCGGTCAGTGCCCCGAGCCGGAGAGCTGGAGGCCCACCACGCCGATGATCACCAGCGTGATGGAGACGATCTTCAGCACGGAGACCAGGTCGTTGAGGAAGACCATGCCGTAGATCGCCGTCCCGGCCGCCCCGATGCCCGTCCACACCGCGTACGCGGGCCCCACGTCGAGCTTCTTCAGGGACAGCGTCAGCAGTCCGAAGCTGCCGAGCGCGAACGCGCAGAACGCGATCGTCGGCCACAGCCTGGTGAAGCCGTGCGAGAGCTTGAGGCAGACGGCGAAGCCCGTTTCCAGGATCCCGGCGACCACGACCAGCAGCCACGCCATGACAGATGTCCTCCCGTACCGCTGACGGCTGCCTTCGCCTGGGTTGCCCTACGCCCGGGTTGTCTCGGTGGTGCGATTATCCCTTTACCTCACCGAGTGGGCGGCAAACGCGGCTTCGGCGGGGCGGCTCAGTCGCCCTCCCGGCGCTCACGGGTGGCGAGCAGCCGCCGCAGGGAGTACAGCCGGGCCGGGTCGGCATGGCCGTCCGTCACCCACTGGTCCAGGGCGCAGTCCGGCTCGTCGTGGCTGCACGCGCGCGGGCAGTCGTCGGTGCCCGGCTCCAGATCGGGGAAGGCGTGGATGACCCGCGTCGGGTCCACATGGTGCAGCCCGAAGGACCGCACGCCCGGCGTGTCGATCACCCATCCCTTGTCGTCCGGAAGGGGCAGCGCGAGCGCCGAGGTGGTGGTGTGGCGGCCGCGGCCGGTGACCGCGTTCACCCGTCCGGTGGCCCGCTTGCGCTCCGGCACCAGGGCGTTGACCAGGGTGGTCTTGCCGACGCCCGAGTGGCCGACGAAGACCGTGATCCGGTCCGTCAGCCGCTCCCGCACCCGGTCCGCTGCCTCCCTGTCGGCCAGTTCCTCGCGGTTGGTGACGACATAGGGCACGCCGAGCGTCCGATAGGTCTCCAACAGACTCTCGGCGGGCGCCAGATCGGACTTGGTGAGGACGAGCAGCGGATCGAGCCCCGCGTCGAACGCGGCCACCAGACAGCGGTCGATCAGCCGCGGCCTCGGCTCGGGGTCGGCCAGCGCGGTGACGATGGCCAGCTGCTCGGCGTTGGCGACGACCACCCGCTCGAACGGGTCGTCGTCATCGGCGGTCCGGCGCAGTACGGAGGACCGCTCCTCGACGCGGACCACGCGGGCCAGGGTGTCCTTGGCGCCGGACAGGTCGCCTACGACCGCGACCCGGTCGCCGACCACGACGCCCTTGCGGCCGAGTTCACGGGCCTTCATGGCGACGATGGTGCGGTCCTCGATGAGGACATGGAGACGGCCGCGGTCGACCGTCAGGACCATGCCCTCGGAGGCGTCCTCGTGTTTGGGGCGGATATGGGTACGCGGACGATTGCCCTTGCGGTTGGGGCGGACCCGTACGTCGTCCTCGTCGGTGTGCTTGCCGTAGCGGCGCATGGCGGAACGCTCTCAGGCTCTCCGCGCCGCGGCCGTTGTCGCGTCGAGCATTCCGGTCCACAGCCCGGGGAAGTCGGGCAGGGTCTTGGCCGTGGTCGCCACGTTCTCGACCTGCACGCCCTCGACGGCCAGGCCCAGGACGGCGGCGGCGGTGGCCAGCCGGTGGTCCTCGTAGGTGTGGAAGATGCCGCCGTGCAGCGGGCGCGGACGGATCCGCAGCCCGTCCTCGGTCTCCGAGACCTCGCCGCCGAGCTCGTTGATCTCCTTGGCGAGCGCGGCCAGCCGGTCGGTCTCGTGGAGCCGCAGATGGGCGATGCCGCGCAGGACGGACTCCGAGTCGGCCAGCGCCGCGACCGCCGCGATCACCGGGGTCAGCTCGCCGACCTCGTGCAGATCGGCGTCGATGCCGGTGATCCGGCCGGTGCCGGTGAAGGTCAGCCCGGCGTCGGTCAGCTCGCAGGAACCGCCCATGTCGGTGAAGATCCGGCGCAGCGCGTCACCGGGCTGGGTGGTGTGCTCCGGCCAGTCAGGGATGGTCACCCGGCCGCCGGTGACCAGGGCGGCGGCCAGGAACGGCGCCGCGTTGGACAGATCGGGCTCGACGACCAGGTCCCGGCCGAGCAGCGCGCTCGGCGCGACCCGCCATACGCCCGGCTCGCCGCCCGCCTCCGGGGTGTCGACCCGCGCGCCCGCCGCGCGCAGCATGTCGACGGTCATCCGGATGTGCGGCAGGGAGGGCAGCGCGGCGCCGATGTGGCGCACCTCGACCCCCTGGTTGAAGCGCGGCGCGGACAGCAGCAGCGCGCTGACGAACTGGGAGGACGCCGAGGCGTCGATGCGGACCGGGCCGCCGTCCAGCGCCCCGCCGCCGTGCACGGTCATCGGCAGCGCGCCGCGGCCGTCGTCGTCGATCCGGGCGCCGAGCGCGCGCAGCGCGTCGATCACGCCGTGCAGCGGCCGCTCGTGCGAGCGCGGGTCGCCGTCGAAGCGGACCGGGCCGTCGGCGAGGGAGGCGACCGGCGGCAGGAAGCGCATCACGGTGCCCGCGTTGCCGACGTCGATCGTGGCCGGGCCGTGCAGTCCGGCGGGGATGACCCGCCAGGCCTCGCCGCCGCCGGAGGAGCCGCCCGCGCCGAAGGCGCTGTCGGAGACCGTCTCCTCGATGCCGACGCCCATCGCGCGCAGCGCGTCGGCCATCAGCAGGGTGTCGCGGGAGCGCAGCGGCCGGCGCAGCCAGCCGGGCTCGGCGGCGAGCGCGGCCAGGATCAGACCGCGGTTGGTGACGGACTTCGATCCGGGCACGGTGACGGTCGCGTCGACCGCCCCGTCGGCGGTCGGGGCGGGCCAGAGGGCGGTGTCGTCGCCCGGGGAAGTCTCAATGCCGGTCATGGCTCTCACTTTAGTGGCTCACCGAGAGTGCGAATCTCGATCAAAAGTGGCGAAACCCAGTCGAAACACAGCGCTGGTACAGGGGTACGGGTCACAGCCGCAGCAGCCAGCGGCCGCCGCCGATGAGCGAGCACAGCGAGACGACGTGGAAGAGCAGCAGCCACACCACGGCCGGGACATTGGTGAGCCGGGCCAGCTGATCGGGGTCGGAGTCGTACGCCCCGCCGCGCCGCCGCTTGCCCTGGAGTTCGAACGGCGGACGGACGCCACCGATCAGCAGGAACCACACCACGCCGTACGCGAACGCCGCCTGGACGTCCGGTTCGGTCAGCCAGGAGACGAGGAAGAAGGCGGCCCCGGCGGTGACGACCGTGAGCATGCCGTACGCGTTGCGGATCATCACCAGCATCGCGGCGAGCAGCGCCGTCGTGCCCCACAGCAGCGCGGTGATGTGGTTCGCGGCCAGCAGCCAGGCGCCGAGCAGCCCGATCAGGGAGGGCGCGGTGTATCCGGCGGCCGCCGTGAGGACCATGCCGATACCGGTGGGCTTGCCGCGCGAGACGGTCAGCCCCGAGGTGTCCGAGTGCAGCCGGATGCCGTCCAGCCGCCGCCCGCTGAGCAGCGCGACCAGTCCGTGACCGCCCTCGTGGGCGATCGTGATCGCGTTGCGGGATATCCGCCAGGAGGTGCGGAAGACGACGACGGCGAGGGCTATCAGCCCGGTGGAGGCCACCAGCCACAGCGTGGGGTCGGGCTGGGCGCCGACGACGCGGTCCCACAGATCGGTGGCGTTCGTGTCCATGTGCGGGCGGCTCCTCGCGTCGGTTTGCGTCGTGGCAGTGTGGCACCTATGTGCGGTCGATACGCAGCGAGCCGGAGACCCGAGGATCTCGTCGGGACGTTCGGAGTGGAGAAGTGGGAGCCGGAGGAGACCCTGGCGCCCGACTGGAACGTCGCGCCCACCAAGGACGTGTACGCGGTGCTGGAACGCCCGCTCAAGGGCCCCGAGGCCGAGGCCGCCGGACCGCGTCCGGTGCGCCAGCTGCGGGCGCTGAAGTGGGGGCTCGTGCCGTCCTGGGCGAAGTCCCCCGAGGGCGGCGCGAAGATGATCAACGCCAGGGCCGAGACCGTGCACGAGAAGCCCTCGTACCGGCGCCCCTTCGCCTCGCGGCGCTGCATCCTGCCCGCCGACGGCTACTACGAGTGGGTCACCGCCTCGGGGGAGCGGCAGCTGGAGGAGAAGGGGAAGCGCAAACGGCCGCGCAAGCAGCCGTACTTCGTGACTCCGGTGGACGGTTCGGTCATGGCGATGGCCGGTCTGTACGAGTTCTGGCGGGACCGCACGCTGCCGGACGAGCATCCGCGCGCCTGGTGGGTGACCTGCACGGTGATCACCACCGAGGCGGAGCAGGAGCCGTTCGCGGGTGGCGCCGAGGGCGAGGGCCCGCGCTCGCTGGCCGAAATCCATCCGCGGATGCCGCTCGTCCTCACCGAGGACCGCTGGGACTCCTGGCTGGATCCGGCCCGTACCGACCCCGACGATCTGCGCCCGCTGCTCGCGCCGCCGCCCGCGGGGCTGCTGCGCGCGTACCCGGTCGCGACCGGGGTGAGCGATGTCCGCAACAACGGACCGGAGCTGCTTACGGAGCTGGAGGCCCCGGAAGAGGGCACCCTGTTCTGATGACGCGCACCCCTACGCCCGGCAGCACGCCCACCACCGAGACCGTGCCGACCCCGGCCGGTGACGCCCGGATCACCTGGCACCACGCCTCCGGCGCGCACACCGTGCTGGCCGTCTCGCACGGCGCGGGCGGCGGCATCGAGGCCCGTGACCTGCGGGCGCTGGCCGTCGAGCTGCCGCCGCGCGGAGTGAGCGTCGCGCTGGTCGAACAGCCGTGGCGGGTGGCGGGCAAGAAGGTCGCGCCCGCACCCAAGACCCTCGACACCGGCTGGCGCGCGCTGTGGCCCGCGCTGGAGCGGCCCGGCCTGCCGGTCGTCGCGGGCGGCCGCAGCGCCGGGGCGCGGGTGGCCTGCCGTACGGGGGCGGAGCTGGGCGCCCGCGCGGTGCTGGCGCTGTCCTTCCCGCTGCATCCGCCGGGCAAGCCGGAGAAGTCCCGCGCCGATGAGCTGCTGGCCACGGGCCTGCCGACGCTGGTCGTCCAGGGCGGCCGCGACCCCTTCGGCCGCCCCGGGGAGTTCCCGGCGCTGCCGGAGTCCACGGAGCTGGTCGAGGTACCCCACGGCGATCACGGCTTCGCCGTGCCGAAGTCGGCGGACATCACCGAACCGGAGGCCCTCGCCGTGATCACCGGAGCCGTCGTGGAGTGGCTGGCGCGGCTCGCGAGCTGAGCGCTGTGGGTGAGATCACGGGAATGCGACCCGGGGGGTCGGTGTTATACGCGTCGTAGGTATCGACCGCGTAAGAGGCACCAGCACGAGGAGAGGGAGTTCCCCGCATGGGTTCGCTTGCTTGCCCGGCCCGCCCGCACGCCGCTGACCTGGACTGGCGTCAGCTGGAGGCGGAGCAGACCGCGAAGATCGAGGCGGCGGGCGGACGGGATCGTCGTCTATTCTCCGATTCGAGCGGGTCCGCATCCGGATCCGTCGCGGAAACGGAGGAGGTGGGTCAGGTCACTGGGACCGACGCAGAGACCGACGGCGTCATCGACGGAGAGCGGGCCGAGCAGCGCCAGGAGACGTCCGCGGAGCGCAACGCGCGCTTCGAGCGGGACGCCCTGACGTTCCTCGACCAGATGTACTCTGCCGCGCTGCGCATGACCCGTAATCCGGCCGACGCAGAGGACCTCGTGCAGGAGACGTACGCGAAGGCGTACGGGTCCTTCCACCAATTCCGCGAGGGCACCAACCTCAAGGCGTGGCTGTACCGCATCCTCACCAACACCTTCATCAACTCGTACCGCAAGAAGCAGCGCGAACCGCAGCGCAGCGCGGCCGAGGAGATCGAGGACTGGCAGCTGGCGCGGGCCGAGTCGCACATGTCGACCGGGCTGCGGTCGGCCGAGTCCCAGGCCCTCGACCACCTTCCCGATTCGGATGTCAAGGAGGCCCTTCAGGCCATTCCCGAGGAGTTCCGGATCGCGGTCTACCTCGCGGATGTCGAGGGGTTTGCGTACAAGGAGATCGCCGACATCATGGGGACACCCATCGGTACGGTGATGTCCCGTCTGCACCGTGGGCGCCGTCAGCTGCGCGAACTGCTGGAGGACTACGCCCGTGGGCGCGGGCTCGTCCCGGCGGGCGCGTCCGGTGCTGCGGCGGACGAGTCGCACGATCGGAAAGGCGCGGACTCATGAGCTGCGGAGAGCCGCACGAGACGGATTGCTCCGAGGTCCTGGACCATCTCTACGAGTTCCTCGACCACGAGATGCCCGACCGCGACTGTGCCAAGTTCGAGGTGCACTTCGACGAGTGCTCCCCGTGCCTGGAGAAGTACGGCCTGGAGAAGGCCGTGAAGAAGCTGGTCAAGCGGTGCTGCGGGCAGGACGACGTGCCCAGTGACCTCCGCTCGAAGGTCATGGGCCGCATCGAGCTGATCCGCTCCGGGCACGCGGTGCCCGAGCGCGAACTCACCGCCGAGCCGGCGGACACCGGCGCGGACGCCGGCGCGCGGACCGCCGAGGCGCACTCGCCCACGACCGCCCAGGAGTAACCCCGGCCCTGGTGGCCGAAGCGGTCCGATCATCACCCGAAGGGGTGCAATCGGGCGGTCCATCCGGTCCCGCCCGCCGCATGCGGCCCTATTCTCCCCAAATCTGACCCGCCCCCGCCGGGGGCGGCGTCCCGATTGCGGATGGGGAGGAGGGCGGGTCGTTGCGGGCACTTCCTCTCGGGGCGCGCGCCTATGTGCTGTGCGCCGTGCTCGCCGGGGCGCTGTGCGCCGCCCCGGTGCTGCGGTCCCAGGCTGCCGTCCCGTGGGCCACGGTGATCCTGCTCGCCGCGGTGTACGCGGTGGGGTCCCGTACGGTGCGGGCCCCGTCCCCCGAATGGTGCAGCCCCGTCCTCCTGGCCGGGGCTTTTCTGCTGCCGCCCGCCGCGGCGGCGCTGGTCGCGGTGCCGGGGGCGCTGCTGGGCCGGGTCGAGCGGCACCCGGCGCCGGTGCGGCGCGCCTGGCGCGCCGCGCAGCTCTCACTGGCCGTCTGGGCCGCCGCGTACGCCTTCCGGGCCCTCGGCGGGGGCCTCGCGCCGCGGGCCGCCGAGAGCCCCGGTGTGCCCGGTTTTCCGGGTGCCCTGGCCGCCGCTCCGGCCGCCGCGCTCGTGCTGGGGCTGGTCACCGCCGTCCTGGAGGCCGGGGTGCTGGTCCTCGCCGAGCGCCGCTCGGCCCGCGCCGCCTGGCGCGGCCGCCACCTGAGCGCGCTGGCGCCCCAGCTGGTCCACGGGCCCGCCGGGCTCGCCATGGCGGTGCTGTGGACCAGCCCGTACGGACCGGCGGCCGCCCTGCTGGTGCTGCTGCCGATGTACGTCTGCGCGTGCGTCTTCGCGCTCTGCCACCGCGAGCGCGCCGCCCACCAGGCCACCATCCGCGCCCTCGTCCAGGCCGTCGACATCAAGGACCGCTACACCCGGGGCCACAGCGAGCGGGTCGGCCGCGCTTCCGTGCTGATCGCCCGCGAGCTGGGCATGAGCGGCGACCGGCTGGAGGCCCTGCGCATCGCGGGCATCCTGCACGACGTCGGCAAGCTCGGCGTCCCCACCCGGCTGCTGCGCAAGAACGGCCCGCTGACCCCCGAGGAGCGCCGCGTCATCGAGCTGCACCCCGAATACGGCCACGAGATGGTGCGCGGCATCCGCTTCCTGGGCGAGGCGCGGACGGCCATCCTGCACCACCACGAGCGGCTGGACGGCAGCGGCTACCCGTACGGGCTGGCCGGGGCGCAGATCCCGGAGTTCGCGCGGGTGGTGGCGGTCGCGGACGCGTTCGACGCGATGACCTCGACGCGTACGTACAGCAGGGCCCGCCCGGTGGAGACGGCGGTCGCGGAGCTGAAGCGGTGCGCGGGCTCGCAGTTCGACCCGCGCATGGTGAGCGCCCTGGCCCGCGCGCTGGACCGGCACGGCTGGCACGCGGCGGTCACCGCGGACGCCCGTACGGAGGTGCTGCCGGACGCCGCCGACGAGCGCGGAAACGTCCCGCCGCCCCCGCTCGTACGCGCCGCCACGGCGCCGGGCGCGGCCGATGGCGCCCCGCCGCCGCTGGACCCCCCACGCCCCGGCGGCGGCGCGTGACCCCCGCCCGGCGCCCCGGCGCACCCGGCCCGGAGGGCCGGGACCGGGACGTCCGGCCGACACGGGCTCACAGCGGTGACGAGTCGGGCCCAGCTGGCCGCCCCGGTCGGACGGCTGACCGGCGGGGAGGCGCGGACGAGGGCGCGCCCACCGGCCCCGGTCCCGGCGCGCCCAGCGGGAACGGTCCGGACGCCGCCCGAGCGTCTGGCGGCGCGGGCCGGGCGCCGGGCGGGGACACGTCCGCGCCTCGACGTGGGGCACAGGCCCCGCGGCCCGGCGGCCCGCCCGGCCCCTCCGTGGGGCGTGAGCCCGGCGGTCCGTTATCGCCGTCCGGCGGGGACCGGGAGCGCCGCGCGGGCCCGCCGCCCGGCCCGGAACTGGACCGGGACCGGAGCGCGGCGGCATGGGCCGCGCAGCGGTCGGGTGGGGGCGTGGAGGCGTCCGGCCGCGTCGACGGGCTGTCCGACGGGCTTCGGCGGCTCGCCGAGGCGCACGCGCGGGCCGTTCGGCGGGCGGGGCGTAGCCGCGGCGCGGGGCCGGGGCCGGTGGCGCGGCGGGGTGGTGGGGGCACCCTCGGGGCGGTGTACGGGGCCGCCGGGGTGCTTGCCGTGGTGGCGCTCGCGTGGACGGAGTGGCACGGGATACGCGAGCCGGGGGCGGCGCTCGCCTTCGGGCTGCTGATCGCCCTCGGGGAAGCCGTCCGGTGCTGCGACGCCCCGGCCGCGCTCCCGCGCGCGAGCGGGGCGCACGAGCAGCGCGGCGAGCCCACGCCCCTCGCCGCCGCGGCCGCCCTCGGCTACGCCCTGCTGGGGCGGCTGGGCGGGGAGCCGACCAGCCATGGGGTGCTCCAGGTCGTCACCGTCGTGGTGGCGGCCTCCCTGACGGGCCTGGTGCCGCGCATGGCGCTCGGGCGCCCGGCCGATCCGGGGCACACCGCCCGCCGCGTGCTGACCGTCGGGTTCGCGGCCACCTGCTTCCAACCGCTGCACCACACCGGCCGGTTGGGGGCCTGGCTGGGGCACGGCCCCGCCCTCGTCGGCTACTTGCTGGCCGTGCTGGCGCTGACCGCGCTGTGCGACGCGGTGCTCGCGGCGGCGCTGGCCCGGGCCCGTACCGGATGGCCGTACGGGCCGCTGCTGCGCGACGAACTGCGGGCGCTGAGCGGCATAGGGTCGGCGATCTGCGCGACCGGGGTGGTGATGGCGCTCACGGTGGCGGTCGCCGGGCTGTGGGCGCTGCCGGTGCTGGCGCTGCCGCCGCTGCTGATCCAGTACTCGTTCCGCCGGTACGCCGCGATCCGCGCCACCTGCCGTCAGACGATCGCCTCCCTGGCCCGTTCGACCGAGATCGCCGGGTATACCCCCGCGGGCCATGCCCGCAAGGTCGCGGGCCTGAGCCGGGCGGTCGGCCGTGAGCTGGGGCTTTCCGAGCCCGCCCTGACTGTGCTGGAATACGCGGCGCTGATGCACGACATCGGGCAGCTGTCCCTGGTGGACCCGGTACCGGCCGGGGCGACCGAGCCGCTGGCCCGCGCCGAGCAGCGGCGGATCGCGCTGCTGGGGGGTGCCGTGGTACGGCAGACGGGGGTGCCCGCGGAGGTCGCGGAGATCGTCGAACAACAGGCGGATCCGTACCGCGAACAGCCCCTGTCCGCGCGTATCGTGCGCGCGGTGAACGCGTACACCGAGGCGGCGGGCGGCCCGGCGGCCGCGGGACAGGGGGGAGCGGCGCCGCTGCGCGCCCTGGAACGGCTGCGGCTGGCCACCGCGCGGGAGTTCGATCCGGCGGTGGTCGAGGCGCTGGCGACGGTGCTGTCCCGCCCGGCGTACGGCCGTCCCCGGTGACGCGTGGGGAACTCGCGGGTAATGAGCGGGTCGCCCAAAAGGCATGGTTGGATGCGAGAGAGGGGTGTCGGGCCGATGGCCGGTGGCAAGGAGGTGTGGTGGGCATCGTCTCCCGGCCGAAGGGTGAGGGGCTGGGCTGAGATGTCCGCGGATGTGTGGCAGGTTGTCTCCCAGGGAGGGCGACGCCGTCCGCGTCAGGCTCTGGTACGGGACTACTTCGATACCGGCAGGCGGGAATCGTGAAGATCTTCGGCAAGGTACGGCACCGGCCGTCCGCCTCATGGCGGCAGGCCACGGACCGTGCGTTCACGCTCATCGGCGACGGCCGGTACGAGGACGCGGGAGCGCTGCTGACCCGCGCCGCCGACCTGGAGCCGTGGCTGTCGGAGTCCTGGTTCAACCTCGCGCTGCTGCACAAGTTCCGGCACGACTGGGAGCAGGCCCGGGCCGCCGGGCTGCGCGCGGTGGCGCTGCTGGACCGCGAGGCGGGCGCCCCCGACTGGTGGAACGTGGGCATCGCCGCGACCGCCCTCCAGGACTGGCCGCTGGCCCGCCGCGCCTGGCAGGCGTACGGGCTGAAGGTGCCCGGGGACGCGTCCGCTTCCGGTGAGCCGCTGGGCATGGAGCTGGGCAGCGCCGCCGTGCGGCTGTCGCCGGAGGGCGAGGCCGAGGTGGTCTGGGGCCGTCGGCTGGATCCGGCCCGGATCGAGGTGCTGTCGATCCCGCTGCCGTCCTCCGGGCGGCGCTGGGGCGAGGTCGTGCTGCACGACGGCGTTCCGCACGGTGAGCGGGTGACCTCCGCTGGCCCGGCCTACCCCGTCTTCGACGAGATCGAGCTGTGGGCGCCGTCCCCGGTGCCGACCTGGGTGGTGCTGCTGGAGGCGGCCACCGAGGCCGACCGGGACGCCCTGGAGCGGCTGGCGGCCGACGCGGGCTTCGCCGCCGAGGACTGGTCGTCGTCGGTGCGGCTGCTGTGCCGCTCCTGTTCGGAGAGCCGGATGCCCAGCGACGAGGGCGAGGGCGAGCACCTGGACCCGCACGACCACAGTGAGCCGGGTCACCCCGGGCCGCTGGGGCACCGCACGGCGGGCTCGGGCTCGCTGTGGGTCGCCGAGCGCGAATGCGGGATCGCCGCCCCCAGCGGTCTTGTGCGGGGGCTGCTGGACGGCTGGGTCGCCGACAGCCCGGACACCCGGGAGTGGCGGGACCTCGAAGAGGTCTGCTGAGGTCCGCTGAGGCCCGGAAAGGGCCACTGATCCCCCTGGCTTTCCGGGCGGGCCGTACCCTGTAGGGCGACGCATCACGGTTACAGGGAAGGCGTACGGCGGACGATGTCGCAGCAAGGGACCACGAAGCAGCAGGCGGACGACGAGTTCGTCGTGGACACGGAGGACTGCGAGGAGCGTGAGCGGGCGTACCGCGAGCGCGGCACCGCCCGCCCGATCACGGTCGTCGGCAACCCGGTGCTCCACAAGGAGTGCCAGGACGTCACGGAGTTCGGCGACGAGCTCGCGGCGCTGATCGACGACATGTTCGCCAGCCAGCGGGCCGCGGAGGGCGTGGGCCTGGCCGCCAACCAGATCGGCGTCGACCTCAAGGTCTTCGTCTACGACTGCATGGACGACGAGGGCGTGCGCCACGTCGGCGTGGTCTGCAACCCGGTGCTGGAGGAGCTGCCCGCCGACCGGCGCGTGCTGGACGACTCCAACGAGGGCTGCCTGTCGGTCCCCACCGCCTACTGCGAGCTGGCCCGCCCGGACTACGCGGTGGTGCGCGGCCAGGACGCCGAGGGCAAGCCGATCACCGTGCGCGGCACCGGCTACTTCGCGCGCTGCCTCCAGCACGAGACCGACCACCTCTACGGCTACCTCTACATCGACCGCCTCTCCAAGCGCGACCGCAAGGACGTCCTCCGGCAGATGGCCGAGGGCACCGCGCGCTACGAGACGGTGCCGAACGACTGACGTCGGCGCGCGCAGTACGGCGAAGGGCCGGACCCCGCCCGGGGTCCGGCCCTTCTTCCGTACGGATGCGCCGGGATCAGAAGTCGTCGTCGAAGGAGACCGAGCCCTCGACCGCGACCTGGTAGGCCGAGGCGCGGCGCTCGAAGAAGTTGGTCAGCTCCTGGACGTCCTGGAGCTCCATGAAGGAGAACGGGTTCTCCGAGCCGAAGACCGCGGGGAAGCCGAGCCGCGCCAGTCGCTGGTCGGCCACGCACTCCAGGTACGCGCGCATCGACTCGGTGTTCATGCCCGGCAGGCCGTCGCCGCACAGGTCGCGGGCGAACTGGAGTTCCGCCTCGACGGCCTCCTTCAGCATGTCGGTGACCTGGCGCTCCAGCTCGTCGTCGAAGAGGTCGGGCTCCTCCTCGCGGACGGTGTCCACGACGGAGAAGGCGAACTCCATGTGCATGGACTCGTCGCGGAACACCCAGTTGGTGCCGGTCGCCAGGCCGTGCAGCAGACCGCGCGAGCGGAACCAGTACACGTACGCGAAGGCGCCGTAGAAGAACAGGCCCTCGATGCACGCCGCGAAGCAGATCAGGTTGAGCAGGAAGCGGCGGCGGTCGGCCTTGGACTCCAGCCGGTCGATCTTCTCCACCGAGTCCATCCAGCGGAAGCAGAACTCCGCCTTCTCCCGGATGGAGGGGATGTTCTCGACCGCCGCGAAGGACGCCGCCCGGTCGTCCGGGTCGGGCAGGTAGGTGTCCAGCAGGGTCAGATAGAACTGGACGTGCACGGCCTCCTCGAAGAGCTGCCGCGACAGGTACAGCCGCGCCTCGGGGGAGTTGATGTGCTTGTAGAGCGTCAGCACCAGGTTGTTGGACACGATCGAGTCGCCGGTCGCGAAGAACGCCACCAGCCGGCTGATCATGTGCTGCTCACCCGGGGAGAGCTTGGCGAGGTCGGCGACGTCCGAGTGGAGGTCGACCTCCTCCACGGTCCAGGTGTTCTTGATCGCGTCCCGGTAGCGGTCGTAGAACTCCGGGTACCGCATCGGCCGCAGGGTCAGCTCGAACCCGGGATCCAGCAGGTTCTTGGCCTGGTCCGGCGCGGTGTTCGCGGTGGTCATCTCGGATGCGGTGGGCATTACTGGCAGGCCTCGCAGGACTCGGGGTTTTCCAGGGAGCAGGCGACCGCGTCGTCGTCGGCGGGCGCCTGCTGGACGGGGACGGTCGCCGTGGCGGCGCCACCGCGGGCGCTCTGGGCGATCCGGGTCGCCGGGCGCGAGCGCAGGTAGTACGTGGTCTTGATGCCGCGCTTCCAGGCGTACGCGTACATCGAGCTGAGCTTGCCGATGGTCGGCGCCGCCATGAAGAGGTTCAGCGACTGGCTCTGGTCGAGGTACGGGGTGCGGGCGGCCGCCATGTCGATCAGGGCGCGCTGCGGCACCTCCCACGCGGTCCGGTACAGGTCGCGGACGTCGGCGGGCACCCAGGAGAAGTCCTGGACCGAGCCGTTGGCCTCGCGCAGCGCGTCCCGGGTCTGGGCGTCCCAGACGCCGAGCTTCTTGAGGTCGTTCACCAGGTAGTTGTTGACCTGGAGGAACTCACCGCTGAGCGTTTCGCGCTTGAAGAGGTTGGAGACCTGCGGCTCGATGCACTCGTACACGCCCGCGATGGAGGCGATGGTGGCGGTCGGCGCGATGGCCAGGAGCAGCGAGTTCCGCATGCCGGTCGTCGCCATCCGCTGCCGCAGCGCCTCCCAGCGCTCGGGCCAGGTGGCGGTCGCGTCGGTGTAGTGGTCCGGGTGGAGCACACCGCGCGCGGTGCGGGTCTCGGCCCAGGCCGGGTGCGGACCGTGGCGCTCGGCGAGGTCGCAGGACGCCTCGTACGCGGCGAGCATGATGCGCTCGGAGATCCGGGTGGACAGCGCCTGCGCCTCGGCCGAGTCGAACGGCAGCCGCAGCCGGAAGAACACGTCCTGGAGGCCCATCAGCCCGAGCCCCACCGGCCGCCAGCGGGAGTTGGAGGCCCCGGCCTCTTCCGTGGGGTAGAAGTTGATGTCCACCACGCGGTCGAGGAAGGTCACGGCGGTGCGGACGGTGCGGTCCAGCCGCTCCCAGTCCATCTCGCCGTCCGCACCGAGGTGCGCGGCCAGGTTGACCGAGCCGAGGTTGCAGACGGCGGTCTCGCCGTCGTCGGTGACCTCCAGGATCTCGGTGCACAGGTTGGAGGAGTGGACGACCCGGCCCGGCTCGGCGGTCTGGTTGGCGGTGCGGTTGGCGGCGTCCTTGAACGTCATCCAGCCGTTGCCGGTCTGCGCGAGGGTGCGCATCATCCGCGCGTACAGCTGGCGCGCCGGGACCTTCTTGAGCGCCCGCCCCTCGGCCTCGAACCGGCGGTACGCGGTCTCGAACTCCTCGCCCCACAGGTCGACCAGCTCGGGCGCGTCCACCGGCGAGAACAGCGACCAGTCGGCGTCCGCCTCGACCCGGCGCATGAACTCGTCCGGGATCCAGTGCGCGATGTTGAGGTTGTGGGTGCGGCGGGCCTCTTCGCCCGTGTTGTCCCGCAGCTCCAGGAACTCCTCGATGTCCGCGTGCCAGGTCTCCAGGTAGACGCAGGCCGCGCCCTTGCGCCGGCCGCCCTGGTTGACGGCCGCCACCGAGGCGTCGAGCGTGCGCAGGAACGGCACGATGCCGTTGGAGTGCCCGTTGGTGCCGCGGATCAGCGAACCGCGGGCGCGGATGCGGGAGTACGACAGACCGATGCCGCCCGCGTGCTTCGAAAGCCGCGCCACCTGGTGGTAGCGGTTGTAGATCGAGTCCAGCTCGTCCAGCGGCGAGTCCAGCAGATAGCAGGACGACATCTGCGGGTGGCGGGTGCCGGAGTTGAACAGCGTGGGGGAGCTGGGCAGGTACGACAGCGTGCTGGTCATCCGGTACAGCTCGGCGACGTCCGCCAGCGCCCGCTCCGACAGGTCCTCGGCGAGCCCGCAGGCCACCCGCAGCAGGAAGTGCTGCGGGGTCTCGATCACCTGACGGGTGATGGGGTGGCGCAGCAGATAGCGGCTGTGCAGGGTGCGCAGCCCGAAGTAGCCGAAGCGGTCGTCGGCGCCGTCGGCCAGCGCCTGGTCCACCAGGCCGTCCAGCCGGGCGGTGTGGGCGGTCACGAACTCGGCGGTGGAGTCGGCGATCAGGCCCTCGCGGTGGCCCACGGCGACGGAGGCCGAGAAGGAGTCCGCGCCCTGCCCGGCCGCCTCCTCGGCGATCGCGCGGGTCAGCAGCCGCGCGGCCAGCTTGGAGTACTCCGGTTCCTCGCCGATGAGCCCGGCCGCCGCCTCGGTCGCCAGCGAGCGCAACTCCGCCTCGTCCGAACCGGGATGGCGGCCGCGCAGGGCGGCGGCCGCGACCTTGCCGGGGTCGGTGGCGGGCAGATCGGCGGTGAGCGCCGTCAGGGTCCGCAGCAGGGCGGTCCCGGGCGCGTCGGCCGCTGCCGCAGTATCCGCTGCCTCTGAAACCGGGTCGGCGGGCGCGATGGTCACTGAAGTGGTCTCCCTCGCTCGGCTGGGGGCCTTTCGAGGGCAGTGCGCGATGGCCGCTCGTGGGCATGCCGATTCCGCTCTACGGCACCCCACGCAGCGTCCATCGACCCACCCCGCGAGGCCCGGACGTATGCAGACGGCCATCGGCAGGTCATCGGACTCACGGGTACGCGAAAGCGCACACGTACACCGTTGCGGGACAGTTCCGGATTCGCACCGGATTCCCCTGCGGCGACAGCGGAGACGAGCATACATCTTGTGTCGCGGTGCGCACGCGCCCCCAGATGTTGTGTCGTCAGCTGGGAGAATTCGCACAGTTGTGCGCGTCGTGTCGGGTCTGGGCAGTGCCGGAATCCCAGGGAAAACTAGCTTCCCGCGCCGCTCCGCCGCCATTCGTCCAGGGCACGGGCGAGGCGGGCGCGGTAGCCCGCGTAGCCGTCCTCGTAGGCGTCGCGCAGCTCGCTCCGGGGCTCGACGGTACGGGACGCCGCGTGCCACCGGGACGCGTCCACGGGGTCGCCGAGCGAGGCCCAGGCGACCGCGACCGCGCCCCGCGCGCCGACCTCCGGCTCTTCGGGCACGACCACCGGCCGGCCCATGACGCTCGCGAAAATCTCCGTCCACGCGGCGGACCGCACGCCCCCGCCGCACAGCGCGAGCCGCCCCGAGAGCCCCGCCGCCTCCAGGCAGTGGCGGGCCGCGTAGGCGATGGCCTCGCACACGGCCCGTACGGAGTCGGCGCGGGTGCTGGCGAGGGTCAGGCCGTCCAACCGCCCCCGGGCGGCGGGCTCCACGAACGGCGCGCGCTCCCCGGCGCCCGACAGGAAGGGCAGCGCGGTCACGCCGTTCGCGCCCGGCGGACTCCCGGAAAGCAGGGTGTCCAGGTCGGCCGTGGTCGTCCCTGTGAGATCGAGCACCCAGTCCAGGGCGGCGGTGCCGACCATAGCGGGCATCGCGCGCAGCCAGCGGTCCGGATCGGGGGTGCACAGCCACATCCCGGCCGGACCGGCGGCCGGGTCCACCTCCGGGCGGTCGGTGAGGACTTGGCAGGCCAGCGTGGTGCCGACGATGAGCAGCCCGTCGCCCACGTCCCGCACCCCGCTGCCGATGGCGCACGCGGGGAGGTCGTACGGACCGGAGACGACGGGCAGTCCGCGCGGCAGCCCGGTCAGCCGGGCCCCTGCGTCGTCCAGCGCGAGGACGGTGCCGGGCGCGGCGGGCGGGGGCAACAGCCGGGCGTAATCGGACAGTCCGCACAGCTCCAGCGCGTCCGGCACATATGTGCGGGTGGTGACGTCGAGGAACGGCAGGGAGGCATCGGAGGCGTCCACGGTGATGACGCCGGTCAGCCGCTGGGCCACCGCGTCCACGCAGTAGCCCGCGACCGCCGCGCGCTCCAGCGCCTTTGGCTCGTGCTCGGCCAGCCAGCGCAGCAGCGGGGCGTGGCAGCCAGGGAACAGCCCCGAGCCGGTGCGGGCGTGGAGGGCGGCGAGCGTGCCGTCCGCGCTCCAGCGGGCGACGGTCCCGCCTCCCCGGCCGTCCAGCCAGGAGATCGGCGGGCGCACCGCCCGGCCCGCCTCGTCGCGCAGCCACAGACCGTCGCCCTGGCCGGTGAGCGCGAGCGCGGCGGGCGGGCCGGGGAGCGCCGCGGCCACCTCGCGGACGACCTCGGCGACCGTGCGCAGCACGTCCTCCAGGTCCTGTTCGACCAGGCCGCCTGGCAGCCGGTCCAGTCGGCTGGGGCGGGCCGCGGAGGCGAGCGCGACCCCGTCGCGGCCGAAGGCCACGGCCTTGGTGACGGAGGTGCCGACATCCACTCCGATGATCACGCGCATGCCCTGCCGCCCTCCGGAACCTCGGTGTCCCATCCCACATCACATGGGCGATGCTAGATTTAACACTCGCGACGTGATCAGGCAATGGCTGACGTACGCGGCTGACGCATATGGCTGGCATATCGAAAGGCCCCGGATGACCGCCCGACTGCTGCTCGTACGGCACGGAGAGACCGTGTGGCACGCGGAGAACCGGTACGCCGGGATCTCGGACATCGCGCTGACCGAGCGCGGCCACCGGCAGGCGCGGGCCCTCGCCCACTGGGTGCGGGGCCGCGGGATCGACGCGGTGGCCTGCTCCCCGCTCGGCCGGGCCCGGCACACCGCGGAACCGGCCGCCGCCGCGCTGTCCCTGGTGCCCGAAGTCGTCGAGGACCTGCGCGAGATGGACTTCGGCTGGGGCGAGGGCCGCACGATCGCCGAGATGGAGGCGGAGGACCCGGCGGCCGTCCGGGCCTTCCGCGCCGACCCCGAGGCCGGGGCCTTCCCCGGCTCGGAGCGCCCCGGCGAGGCCGCGGCCCGCGCCGTCGCCGCCCTGCGCGGGCTGGCCGCCGCGCACCGGGGTGGCACGGTGCTCGTCGTGGCCCACAACAGCCTGCTGCGGACCGCGCTGTGCACCCTGCTCGGCATCCCCGTCGGCCGCTACCGCGCGGTCTTCCCCCGGCTGGACAACGCGGCGGTGACCGAGATCGGGATCGACGGCGACGTCACGGCGCTGCGCTCGCTGAACGTGCCCACCGACGCCGCGACCGGAGGTGCCCGCCCATGACCACGGTCCGTTCGCAGGACGCCCGCAGACAGACCATCACCGACTACGTCCTCGCGCACTCCACCGCCACCGCGGCGGAGCTGGCCGACCTCACCGGCGTCAGCCTGATGACCGTGCACCGGGACCTGGACGAGCTGGCCAGGCTCGGCGTGCTGCGCAAGTTCAGGGGCGGGGTCTCCGCCCTGCCCACGTCGGTCTTCGAGTCCAGCCTCGCCTACCGGATGGGCGCTCACCGGGCCGAGAAGGAGGCGGTGGCCGCGGCCGCGGCGGAGCTGGTCGAGCCCGGGATGTCGCTGATGCTTGACGACTCCACGACCGTCCTCGCGCTCGCCCCGCTGCTGGTGGAGTCCGCCCCGCTGACGGTGGTGACCAACGCCCGGCGGGTGATCGAGGTCTTCGCCGGGGTGCCCCGCATCCGGCTCATCGGGCTCGGCGGGGAGTACTCGCACACCCATGACTCCTTCCTCGGCGTGCCCTGCGCGGAGGCCATCGCGGCGGTCGCGGTGGACCTGGCGCTGGTCAGCACCTCGGCCATGGACGCGTCGACCACGTACCACCAGGAGCAGGACGTGGTGCTGGTCAAGCGCGCCATGCTGGCCGCCGCCGCCCGCACGGCGCTGCTGATGGACGCCTCCAAGACCCGGCGCACGGCGCTGCACCGGCTGTGCCCGCTGGCCGACTTCGACCATCTGGTGGTGGACGGCGCGGCGGACGCCCGGCTGGTGGGGGAGTGGCGGGAGCGCACGGATGTGAGGCTCGCGCCCGGCCCTTCTTAACGCCGCCAGTGTTAA
This sequence comes from Streptomyces sp. NPDC021115, assembly GCF_044333065.1. Lineage (NCBI taxonomy): Bacteria > Bacillati > Actinomycetota > Actinomycetes > Kitasatosporales > Streptomycetaceae > Streptomyces > Streptomyces sp. NPDC021115. The sequence continues at coordinate 590,565 of NZ_JBIRQF010000001.1, read as the reverse complement.
TTTAACTCCACGTGTGAGGGGCGTGATCTGTGATGTCCGACCGGGCCGAGGTCGTCGCGGGGATCGACATCGCCACGGCGGCCGTGCGGGTGGTGTGCGCCGACGCGTACGGGCGCGTACGAGCGCGGGGCGGCGCGGAACTCCCGCCCCCGCGCCGGAGCGAGGGCGGCCGCAGCGAGCAGGACGCCTCGGCCTGGTGGCCCGCCGTCGCGGCGGCCCTGCGCCAGGCCACCGGGGCGCTTCCGGCGGGCGGCCGGGAGGTCGTGGCGGTGGCCGTCGCCGCCACCTCCGGCACGATCGTCCTCGCGGACGGCCGCGGCGAACCCCTCGGCCCCGCCCTGATGTACGACGACCGCCGCGCCGCCGGGCTCAACGCCCGCGCCCAGGAGGCGGGCGCCCCGCGCTGGCGGTCCCTCGGCCTGTCGGTCGCCCCGACCGCCGCCCTCGGCCGCATCGCCTGGCTGGCGGGCGACGACGGTACGGCGGCCGGTGGCCGGGGCCGTCATCTGCTCCACACCCCCGACCTCGTCGGATGGCGGCTCACCGGCGGGCCCGTCGCCACCGACTGGTCGCACGCGCTCAAGAGCGGCTACGACGCGCGCGCCGGGGAGTGGCCGGGCGAGGTCTTCGACGCGCTCGGCGTACCGGCCCGGTGGCTGCCGTCCGTCCAGGCACCGGCCACGCCCGTCGGCACGGTGTGCGCGGACGCCGCGGCGGAGACCGGGCTGCCGACCGGCTGCGCGGTCCGCCTCGGCATGACCGATGGCTGCGCCGGACAACTCGCCACCGGGGCCGTGCGGCCCGGGCAGTTCGTGGGGATCCTCGGCACCACGTACGTCCTCAAGGGCGTCACCCGCGACCTGGTCGCCGACCCCTCCGGCGCGCTCTACAGCCACCGCCACCCCGACGGCTGGTGGCTGCCGGGCGGCGCGTCCAACACCGGGGGCGAGGCCCTTGCCCACCTCCCGGCCGACCGCCTGCCCGCGCTCGACCGCGCCGCCGCGGACCGCGGCCCGGCCTCCGTGGTCGCGTATCCGCTGCGCCGTGACGGCGAGCGCTTCCCGTTCGTCAGCGGCGCGGCCCGGGGCTTCGTCCTCGGCGCCCCGGCCGACGACGCCGACCGGCACCGCGCCACGCTGGAGGGCGTGGCCTTCCTGGAACGCCTCGCGCTGGAGCGGGCCGCGGAGCTGGGCGTGACGGTCGAGGGTCCGCTGTGGGCCGCGGGCGGCGGCAGCCGCAGCCCGCTGTGGACCCGCATCCGCGCGACCGCGCTCGGCCGCCCGCTGCGCGTCGCCGACCACGCCGAAACGGCCTTCGGCGCCGCCCTGCTGGCCGCCTCCGGAACCCTCCACCCGGACCTCGCCGCGAGCGCCGCCACGATGGTGCGCCCCGGCCGGGACGTCGCACCGGACGCACGCGAGCACGCCGCCCTCGACGCCTCGTACGCCACGTTCACCGCGGCGCTGTGCGAGCGCGGCTGGCTGGGGTGACGGCGAGCGGCGCCTACAGCCGCACGGCGAACGCCCACAGCGCGATGTCCGGCACCGGCTCCCAGTCCCGCTCCGGCGCGCGCCGGAACCCCAGCCGCTCGTAGAGCCGGTGGGCGGTGGTCATCCTGGGGTGGGTGGACAGCACCATGCCTCCGAGCCCCAGCTCCCGTGTCCGGTCCATACACGCCCGCACCAGCGCCTCGGCCGCCCCGCGCCGCCGCGCCTCGGGCCGCACCGCGAGCATCCGGAACTCGCTCTCGTCCGGCCCGGCCAGCTCCGCATACGTCCCCCCGTGCACGGCGAACGCCAGCGCGCCCAGCACCGTGTCGCTCCCCGCGTCCGCCGCGACCAGCAGCTCCGACCCGGCGGCCCGCTTCCGCGCGTCGCGCAGCTCGTCGAGATACGGGTCCTCGGCCCCGAAGTCCAGCAGCCCGTCGCCGAGGTACACGGCGGCGGTGAACTCCCCGATCTCGTCCAGTTCCTCGTCCCGCGCGCGTCTGATCGTGACATCCATACCCGCAGTCTGCCGCAGGGCACCGACAAGCGGCCGGTCACGGGGTGACGGCGGTGATCACTCCGGCGGAACCGGCGCGCTTGTTGGCCGCCTCGGCCTCCTGAAAGGTCACATAGCGCCGGACCGTGCCGTCCGGCAGCGTCAATTGGTAAACGACGGTTCTTTGCGGCGTTCCGCCACCACAGTTGCAGCCCATGGGCGCTTTCTCCTTTCAGTCGAGCCACCGCGACGCCACACCGGCCAGATAGGAAAGCGTCAGGGCGGTGGCCGGGATGTGGAACCACACGGTGGTGTGCAGCGATTCGGCGTACACGGCGGTGGCCCCGCCCACCCATGTGCTGGTGCACCAGCCGCAGTTGACCAGATAGGTGACCGGAGAGTCGTCGCCGAACCGGTCGGCGATCCACATCCGGAACCCCGCCGCCAGAGTGTCCTTGGTGAGGAAGCGGGTGATACGGCAGGTGGTGCCGAGGGCGAGGAGGAACGCTGCCAGGCTCATGGGGGTCGTTCCCTACCGGTTCGGTCAAGCCAGTGACGGGGAGACGGACTCCGGCCGAGGATGGGCGGCCTCAACTGCCGATACCACTCATTACAAGCGCGACGGACGGCAGCGAGCCATACGCCGAACGAGTGATGACCGCCGCTGGGTCTTGAGTGAAGCGGGGGTGCGTGGATAACTGGAAATGTGGCCGCCGGGTCCGTTCCCTGCCTTGTCGGCCATTTTCAGGAGCCGGGCATTCGCCCCGTTTCTCCGTACCTTTTCCGCGCGCCACTTCCGCGCCCTGATCGGCCGCCCCTCATTTCCTTTCCGGTGTCGGCCCGCATCGTGTGGCGGCCGACGGGTGCGCGTCCCTCACCCCTCTCCGGGAGGAACGACCATGACCTCGACCGATCTCGCGTCCGTTGCCGCATCCACCGGGGGCTGGTGGCCCCCGCCGCCGTGGGGACCGCCGCTGCTGCTGTCCGTGGTGCCCAACTCGGGCCCCACCGCCGGTGGCAACCTCGTCCAGCTGACCGGGGTGAACCTGCACAACGTCATCAGCGTGACCTTCGGCGGCATTCCCGCCACCATCGTCAGCCAGAACGGCAACGACACCGTCGTGGTGCTCGCTCCGCCGCACGCGGCCGGGCCCGTGCAGGTCCTCGTCACCACCACCGCCGGCACCAGCAACAGCCAGCCGTACAACTACGTGGCGCCGCCCCCGCCCACCGCCACCTCCATCACCCCGGCCTTCGGGCCGACCACCGGCGGCACGGTGTTCCTGATCAACGGCACCAACCTGAACACCGTCACCAGCGTCACCTTCGCCAACGTCCCCGCGACCATCGTGGCCGTGAACCCCGCCGGTACCCAGCTGGTCGGCCTCACCCCGGCGCACTCGGCCGGCACCGTCGCCGTGGTCGTCACCGGCCCCGGTGGCAGCGTCTCCATCCCGGGCGGCTTCACCTACTTCGTCGCTCCGCCCGTGCCCGTGGCCACGAACATCGTCCCCAACACCGGACCGGCGGCCGGCGGCACCGCGTTCACCATCAACGGCACCAACCTCGGCACCGTCCTGGCCGTGCTGTTCAACGGCGTTCCCGCCACCGGTGTGACCGCCACCGCCACCACGGTCACCGGCACCACTCCGCCCGGAGTGGCCGGTACCGCGACCGTCACCCTGGTGACGGCCACCGGGACCACCACAGTCCCCGGCGGCTTCCTGTACGTCTGACCCGTACGGCACCGGCAGCCGGGCACCCCGGCTGCCGGTGCCGACGCGTCTCAGGCGACGCCGTGGTGGCCACCGCCCGGGCGGTGGTGGTCGAAGGCCAGCACTTCGCCCGGGGTCACCAGGAACGGCCGCATCATCGCCATGTCCTCGTGCTCCAGGATGTGGCAGTGGTACATGAAGCGGCCTGTCGCGCCGGTGTAGTGGCCGATGACGTTGACCATCTGGCCGCCCGCGACCTGGATGGTGTCCTTCCAGCCCCGCTCGCTCGGCAGCACCTCCAACTCCCCGGAGTAGGCGACCGGCGCGTCCTTGCCGGTGCCGCCCACCGCCGGGTCGAAGCCGCCAGCCGCGTACGCCTGACGGCTCATGGCCTGGAAGCTGATCAGGTGGATGTGCATCGGATGGGTCGGACCGCCCAGGTTGAGGAAGCTCCACTGCTCCCAGGAACCCAGCTCGACGCTGATGCCCATGGCATCGTCGAAGGTACGGGAGATCCGCTGGTAGGTGGCCGTCTCACCCTTGTCGTTCCTGATCTGGACGACCCCGTCGCCCGGGACCGTCACTTCGTCCTCGGCGACCTGCCGCAGCTCCCAGATCTCCGGGTGGCCGTTGCCGCCGACCGTGCCGGGCGGGGTGAGGGCGATGATCCGGTGCCCGTGGGCCGGGGCGTTGGCGTGGGTGATCCGCTGGAACGAGGAGAGCACCTTCGGCAGGACGAAACGGTCGCGGACCGGGTCGCGGTCCACCCGGAACTGCATCATCTGCGGGTACGGAATCCCGCGCGCCTCGTCGGCCTCGCCCGGGTTCTTCCCGTCCGGGGTGTTGACCAGGCGCAGGGTGCGGCCGCGCAGCCGGGAAAAGTCGATCAGCAGGTCGAGCCGCTCGGACGGCGCGATCGACACCGGAGCGTCGAGGTCCACCGGGCGGTCCAGCAGTCCACCGTCCGTCCCGATCTGCTTGACCGCCCCGGTCACCTGCTCACCGGTCTCCTCGTCGACCAGCGCCAGCCGGTAGAAGCGCGCGTTGGACGCGTTGAGCACCCGGAACCGGTACCAGCGCGCCGCCACGTCGAAGTGCGGCCAGATGACCCCGTTGACCAGCGTGTACGGCCCGCTGAACGGAATAGTGACGTTGCGCCCGTCGGCGTCCTCGCCGATGGACTGCACCTTGTGCAGCAGCCGCCCGGTCAACCGCCCGTCGGGGTCCTGGTCGAGGTTGCGGTCCATCAGGACCAGCGGCACCTCGTACTCGTCGCGCGGCAGCCGCAGCGCGTCCTCCTCCTCGTCCCGGACGAGGTACATGCCCGCCAGACCGGTGAACACGTTCCACCGGGTGATGTGCATGGCGTGGTCGTGGTACCAGAGCGCCGTCGCGCGGCAGTCGTTCGGGTACTCGGAGAGCTGGGCGTCACCGGGCGAGACCGCGTTCTGCGCCCATCCGTCGTTACCGGCGCCGGTCGGAGCGCCGTGCAGATGCGTCACCGACCACGGCGGCAGCTCCGCGACCCCCTTGACCTCCTCGGCGCCCGCCTCGTCATGGCCCGGGACGTTGCTCGCGGGCGGGTTGGCGATCGGAACCTCGTACGCGGTCACCGGGTACGCGCCGGACAGCCGGTTCGTCCAGGTCACCCGCAGCCGCTGCTTGCGGCGCACCTCGATGGTGGGTCCGGGGAAGTGCCCCTCGTAGGTCCACACCCGGGTGGGCGGCAACTGAGAGTGCAACCGCACCCAGGTCGCGCGAAGATCGACCGTGACCCCCTCCAGCGCCTCCGCCTTGTCCGGGCGCAGCCGCGGCGGTATGCGCAGGGCGTCCATGAAGGGCACGAGCCCGGCCGCCGGCGGCGAGGCCGGAACGGTCGGCTCCAGTGTGCTGCCCGGGCTCCCCGGACCGGTCTCCTCGAACTCCTCGAAATCGTTTCGGACAAGCGTGTCGGACATCGCCGAACCCCCGTTGTGTTTCCCCCGTGCCGCCTTCGGTGTCCGGCGGCACACTTCTCACTCCTACAGACACGCGGGGGGCGCACAACAGTTGCGAGGAAGGTGGCGAATACGTCAATCCGCGTAGATTGGGCCCAAGGGGCGTGATGCGTCATAGGCCGCCGGCTGTTCGATCCATCTCTCCGAGGGCCCTCGCCGCCGCCGGGCGAGGGCGGCGCACCCGCCACAGTAGGCAGCGGACACCCTGGTCATCAGGGACAGTCACGGCCCGAGATCGTGGGCCACTTCCAGGTGTTACGTTGGAACGCGGTGCCCCGGCACCCCGGACGAGCGCGTCGTACCCGGTCAGGACAAGACGACGTAGTAAGCGTGCCTGTTACTACGTGAGGTTCCTGCCATGGCGTGGATTCTTCTGATGCTGTCCGGTCTGCTGGAGACGGTCTGGGCGGCGGCGCTCTCGGCGTCGCACGGCTTCAGCCGGCTCCGTCCCACCCTGCTGTTCGCCGCTGCCGCCGCGCTGAGCATGGCCGGGCTGTCCTACGCGATGCGCTCCATCCCCATCGGCACCGGCTATGCGGTGTGGGTCGCGATCGGAGCGGTGGGGACCGCGGCCTACGGCATGGTCGCGCTCGGCGACCCGGTGAGCGCCGGGCGCATCGTCTGCCTGGGCCTGATCGTCAGCGGCGTGGTGGGCCTCAAGCTGATGCACTAGCAGTACGAACGGGCCGCCGCCTCCCGTGAGGGAGGCGGCGGCCCGCCTGTGAGGACATCCGGCTCAGTGGCCGCCGGGGGCGCCCGCCGTGGCCGGGGGCAGGTCGGCCTGGACGCCGGGGTCGCCCGCGTCCGCCTTGTAGTCGGCCGGGGACGTCTCGTCCACCCCGTCGGGGGCCTTCAGCGCCCGCAGGACGAACGTCAGCACCACGGTGACCGCGACGTTCAGCACGAAGGCGGTGAAGCCGATGTAGCCGATCTCGCCGATGCCCGGGATCTCGTCCGAGCTGCCGCCGAAGTGCTTCTGGGTCGGGCTGGCCACGCCGTACGCCGCGAGCGTGCCGTAGACCATGCCGACCGCCCAGCCGCCGAGCAGCGCCCACCGGTGGAACCAGCGGGTGAACAGGCCGCCCACCAAGGACGGGAAGGTCTGGAGGATCCAGATACCGCCCAGCAGCTGGAAGTTGATGGCGACGGTCTTGTCCATGGTGAGGACGAAGGCCAGCGCGCCGACCTTCACCAGCAGCGAGGTCAGCTTGGAGACCTTGGTCTCCTGCGCCGGGGTGGCGTCCGGTCGCAGGAAGTCCTTGTAGATGTTGCGGGTGAACAGGTTCGCCGCGGCGATCGACATGATGGCCGCGGGGACGAGCGCGCCGATGCCGATGGCGGCGAAGGCGACCCCGGCGAACCAGTCCGGGAACATGTTCTCGAAGAGCTGGGGGATGGCCAGCTGTCCGTTCTGCACCTTCACGCCCGCCGCGATCGCCATGAAGCCCAGCAGCGCCAGCAGGCCGAGCATCAGCGAGTAGAGCGGCAGGATGGTGGCGTTGCGGCGGATCACCTCGCGGCTGCGGCTGGAGAGCGTGGCGGTGATCGAGTGCGGATACATGAAGAGCGCCAGCGCAGAGCCGAGGGCGAGCGTGGCGTAGCCCCACTGCTGTTTGTCGCCGCTGGCGAGCGCGCCCTTGGGCGCGCCGGTCGGGCCCGGCTGCGACAGCGCGTGGCCCGCCTTGGCGAAGATGTCGTCGAAGCCGCCCAGCTTGATCGGGATGTAGATGATCGCCACCGCGATGACGATGTAGATCAGGGTGTCCTTGACGAAGGCGATGAGCGCGGGGGCGCGCAGCCCGGAGGAGTAGGTGTACGCGGCGAGCACACCGAAGGCGATCAGCAGCGGCAGGTCCTTGATGAACCAGTTGGTGTTCTCGCCGCCGCCCACGCCCATGACGTCCAGCACCGCCTGGATGCCGACGAGCTGGAGGGCGATGTACGGCATGGTGGCGAGGATGCCGGTGATCGCGACGGCCAGCGAGAGCCCCTTGGAGCCGAAGCGGCCGCGGACGAAGTCCGAGGTGGTGACGTACCCGTGCTTGTGGGACACCGACCACAGCCGGGGCAGGAAGGTGAAGATCAGCGGATACACCAGGATGGTGTACGGCACCGCGAAGAACCCGGCCGCGCCCGTCGCGTAGATGGCGGCCGGAACGGCGACGAAGGTGTACGCGGTGTACAGGTCGCCGCCGAGCAGGAACCAGGTGATCCAGGTGCCGAAGCTACGGCCGCCGAGACCCCATTCGTCGAGGTTGTCGGAGTTCTCGGCGGCCCGCCAGCGGGCGGCGAGGAAGCCCATCACCGTGACGGCGAGGAAGAAGAAGATGAAGACGGCGAGCGCGACGCCGTTCACGCCGTCCTTCATGCGGAACCGCCTCCCCTGCGCGCCCGCTGCTCACGGCGGACCAGGATGTACGCGAGTGTCGTCAGCGCGGCCGAGATCGGCACCCAGAGCATCTGGTACCAGTAGAAGAACGGGATGCCGATGAAGGTGGGCTCGATCTTCGCGTACGAGCCGACCCACAGCATCGCCACGAAGGGCGCGATGAGACAGAGCGCGGCCACCACGCGCGAGGGCGTGACGACCGGTCTCCTGTCTTCGGACGTGTCTGACATGGCGGCGGGCTCCCGTCCCCTCGGCGCATCCGTGCTGATCATCGGCGTGCGTCACCGGTGCTGATCATTTGTGCAGTGCGCAGGAATCTAAGCCCGTGGACCGGCAGTCGTCACTACCCGTCCGCATATCGGTATGAGAAAGAAGCGGAGTCGGGCCCTCGCGTCAGCCGTTCGGACGCTGGAGCCGGGCCACGAACTTGTAGCGGTCGCCGCGGTAGACCGAGCGCACCCACTCCACCGGTTCGCCCGCCGCGTCCAGCGAGTGGCGGGAGAGCATCAGCATCGGCAGGCCCACGTCGGTGCCCAGCAGCCCGGCCTCGCGCGGGGTGGCCAGGGAGGTCTCGATGGTCTCCTCGGCCTCGGCCAGGTGCACGTCGTACACCTCGGCCAGCGCGGTGTAGAGCGAGGTGTACTTGACCAGGCTGCGGCGCAGCGCGGGGAAGCGCTTGGCCGACAGATGGGTGGTCTCGATCGCCATCGGCTCGCCGCTGGCCAGCCGCAGCCGCTCGATGCGCAGCACCCGGCCGCCGGTCGCGATGTCCAGCAGCGCGGAGAGCCGGTCGTCGGCGGTGACATAGCCGATGTCCAGCAGCTGGGAGGTGGGTTCCAGGCCCTGGGCCTTCATGTCCTCGGTGTACGAGGTGAGTTGCAGCGCCTGCGACACCTTGGGCTTGGCGACGAAGGTACCCTTGCCCTGGATCCGCTCCAGCCGCCCCTCGACGACCAGTTCCTGGAGCGCCTGCCGCACGGTGGTGCGGGAGGTGTCGAACTCGGCGGCCAGGGTGCGCTCCGGGGGGACCGGGGTGCCGGGCGGCAGGGTTTCGGTCATCTCCAGCAAGTGGCGCTTGAGGTGGTAGTACTTCGGGACGCGCGCGGTGCGCGTCCCGCCGGAGCTGTTGCCGCTCTCGGCGGTGGCCGTCGTGGCCGTCGCCGCCATTGCCCCCTCGGTCTCCATCGCGCCCTTTCCGCCGTCTGGTCCGCCGCCGTCACCGGCCTCTGATGATTTCAGCGCCTCACATCGTGGCACGCCCTGGCCCCGGGGTGGCTGCCCTGCCCGGATGTCGAGAGATGTCGGTCCGGTAACGGAGCCGGAAGCGGCGTTGTCCACTCTTGACACCCCTATAGGTCGAGAGCCACGCTCTGCACTGAAGTGGTCTAAACCATTAAACCTCTCATTCGGCGATGTGGGGAGTAGGACGCCGTGACGTGTGGCCTCGGGGTGGCGACGGGTGTCGCGGCAATGCTGGTGTCGGTGGGCCCGCCGCCGGTGCGGCGGAGGGAAGATCCACGTCCATGACGACCCTCGCGCACGGCTCGGCCACCCTCACCCGGGACGCCCTCACCGTCCTCCAGCCCGGCTTCACCGGCACCTGTGCCCCCGACTGGCTGCTGCGCCGCCTCGGCGAGGGGCTGGCCTCCGTCGGGCTGTTCGGCCGCAACATCGACTCGCCCGAACAGCTCGCCGCGCTCACCGCCCGGCTGCGCGCCGAACGCGACGACGTGCTGGTGGCGATCGACGAAGAAGGCGGCGACGTCACCCGTCTGGAGGTACGCGGCGGCTCCTCCTTCCCCGGCAATCTCGCCCTCGGCGCGGTCGACGACACCGGGCTGACCCACGCCGTCGCCCGCGAACTCGGCCGCAGGCTCGCCGAGTGCGGCGTCAACCTCAACTGGGCGCCGTCCGCCGACGTCAACTCCAATCCGGACAACCCGGTCATCGGCGTCCGCTCCTTCGGCGCCTCGCCCCAGCTCGTCGCCCGGCACACCGCCGCCTGGATCGAGGGGCTCCAGGGCGCCGGGGTCGCCGCCTGCGCCAAGCACTTCCCCGGGCACGGCGACACCGCCGTCGACTCCCACCACGCCCTGCCGCGCATCGACGCGGACCCCGGGACCCTGGCCGCCCGCGAGCTGGTGCCCTTCCGGGCGGCCGTCGCCGCCGGGACCAAGGCCGTGATGAGCGCGCACATCCTGCTGCCCGCGCTCGACCCGGTCCTGCCCGCCACCCTCAGCCCCGCCGCCCTGCACGGGCTGCTGCGCGCCCCGGCCGCCGAGGGCGGGCTAGGTTTCGACGGCCTGATCGTCACCGACGGCATCGAGATGCGGGCCGTCGCCGACGCGTACGGCATCGAGCGGGGCAGCGTCCTGGCGATCGCCGCCGGGGCCGACGCGATCTGCGTCGGCGGCGGCCTCGCCGACGAGGACACCGTGCTGCGGCTGCGCGACGCGCTGGTCGCGGCCGTGACGGACGGGCGGCTCCCCGAGGAGCGGCTGGCCGAGGCCGCGGCGCGGGTCCGGGCCCTGGGGGAGTGGGCCAGGGCCACCGGAGGGCCGGCCGCGGCGCGGCGTACCGCGCCCGCCCCGGAGGTGGGGCTCACCGCCGCCCGCCGCGCCCTGCGGATCACGCCCGCGGCGGGCGCCCCCGCGTACCGGCCGCCGGCCGGGCCCGTCTTCGTCGCCGCCCTCACCCCGGTGGCCAGCATCGCCGTCGGCGACCGGACCCCCTGGGGCGTCGCCGCCGAACTGGCCCAGGCGCTGCCCGGCACCACGACCGCCGCCTACGGCCCCGAGGACACCGCGGTCCGGGGCGCGTCCGGCGTGGTCGCACAGATGCTCGACGCCGCGGCGGACCGTAGGATCGTCGCTGTGGTACGCGACACCCACCGCCACGGCTGGATGGCGGGCGTCCTGGACGCCCTGCTCACCGCCCGGGCGGACACGGTCGTCGTCGAGATGGGGGTGCCCCAGGCACCGCCCCGCGGGGCCCCGCACATCGCGACCCACGGCGCCGCCCGGGTCTGCGGGCGGGCGGCCGCGGACGTCATCACCGGCGTCACCACCGGCAACGAGGCCGGGCACTGACACCTCACGCACAACCGGCACAGCCCTCTGGAGGCACCCAGGATGTCCGCCACGACGAAGGACCCGAGCAACGATCAGCCGGGCCGGATCATGTCCGGCGAGATGAACGAGCAGCCCGCGGTGCTGCGCCGCATTCTCGACCAGGGCGCTCCGAAGATCCGCGAGACCGCCGAGCTGATCGCCGCGCGCGCCCCGCGCTTCGTCCTGCTCACCGCCCGGGGCACCTCCGACAACGCGGCGCTGTACGCCAAGTACCTGCTGGAGGTGCTGCTGGGCAAGCCGTGCGGCCTGACCTCCATGTCCACCACCACCGCGTACGGCGCGCGGCAGGACCTCACCGATGTGCTGGTGATCACCGTCAGCCAGTCCGGCGGCTCCCCGGACCTGGTCGCCTCCACCGAGGCCGCCCGCGCGGCCGGGGCGATCACCCTCGCGGTCACCAACAACGCGGACTCCCCGCTGGCCGGGGCTGCCGAGTTCCACATCGACGTGCTGGCCGGGCCCGAGAAGGCGCTGCCCGCCACCAAGACCTACACCGCCGAACTCCTCGCCCTCTACCTCTTCGTCGAGGGGCTGCGCGGCGGCGACGGCGCGGCCGCCAAGGCGCTGCCCGACCTCGCCCAGCAGATCCTGGACCGGCAGGGCGAGGTGAAGCAGCTCGCGGGCCGCTACCGGTTCGCCGAGCGGATGGTCCTCACCTCCCGGGGCTACGGCTATCCCACCGCCAAGGAAGCGGCCCTGAAGCTGATGGAGACCAGCTACATCCCGGCCCTCTCCTACTCCGGCGCCGATCTGCTGCACGGCCCGCTGGCCATGGTCGACAACATTTCGCCGGTGATCGCGATCGTCACCGAGGGCAAGGGCGGCCAGGCGCTCCAGCCCGTCCTGGAACGGCTGCGCGGCCGCGGCGCGGACCTCGTGGTGATCGGCAGCCAGGCCGAGGTGGACCGCGCGTCCGCCGGATTCGCGCTGCCCACCGAGGGGGTCGCGGAGGAGGTCCAGCCGATCCTGGAGATCCTGCCGCTCCAGATGCTGGCGTACGAGGTGACCATCGCCCGCGGGCAGGACCCGGACGCGCCGCGCGCGCTGGCCAAGGTCACCGAGACCCGCTGAGCCTTCACGGGCGACGGACCCCCGGAAACACCCGCGGGCCGCGGCGCCGGGGCGGGACCCTCAACCCACCCGGCACCGCAGCCCGGAGCTCGTCGGCCGAGCAGCCGACCTGAAGAGGCGTACGGAGCGGTCAGGGCAGAGCGCGCCGTGTGCCTCCGATCCACCCTCCTGTGCGGGGAGGGCGGAAGATCGCATCGTTGGCCATTCTGGACTAGACCAGTACCGTCTGTCCACGCTTATGTGCGAATCGGCTCATCGCTTGTCCGGGTAGGCTCGCCATGTGCCCTCCATGAACGATCTCGTACACCAGCACACCGCCCTCGACGAATCCGATCTCGAGTGGCTTCACCTGCTGGTATCGGAGTGGCAGCTGCTCTCCGACCTCTCCTTCGCCGACCTCGTGCTGTGGGTGCCCACCAGCGACGGCACCCGCTATGTCTCGGTGGCGCAGATGCGGCCCAACACCGGGCCCACCTCCTATCAGGACGACATGGTCGGCCATCTCGTTCCCCGTGGCCGCCGACCCATGCTCGATGCCGCGCTCGACGAGGGCCGGATCGTCCGCGAGGGCGACCCCGAGTGGCGCGAGGAGGTCCCGGTCCGGGTGGAGTCCATCCCGGTCCGCCGGGAGAGCCGGGTCCTCGGCGTGATCGCCCGCAACACCAATCTGCTGACCGTACGGACGCCCAGCCGGCTGGAGCTGACCTATCTCCAGAGCGCGTCCGACCTGGCCCAGATGATCGCCGCCGGGGCGTTTCCCTTCCCCGGCCAGCAGGTCGACATGGACGCCTCACCGCGCGTCGGCGACGGGCTGATCCGGCTCGACGCGGACGGCGTGGTCCAGTACGCCAGCCCCAACGCGCTCTCCGCCTACCACCGGCTCGGGCTCGCCGCCGACCTCGTCGGCCACCACCTGGGCGAGACCACCGCCGAACTGGCCCCGGCGCGCGGCCCGGTGGACGAGGCGCTGGTCAAGCTCGCCAGCGGCTGGGCGCCCCGCGAGTTCGAGGTCGAGAGCGGTGAGAACGGCGTCATCCAGCTGCGGGCCATCCCGCTCAAGCCCAAGGGCCTGCACATCGGCTCGCTCGTCCTGCTCCGGGACGTCACCGAACTGCGCCGCCGCGAACGGGAGCTGATCACCAAGGACGCCACCATCCGGGAGATCCACCACCGGGTGAAGAACAACCTCCAGACGGTGGCCGCGCTACTGCGGCTCCAGGCCCGCCGGATGGACTCCGCCCAGGGGCGGGAGGCGCTCAACGAGGCGGTGCGCCGGGTCGGTTCGATCGCCATCGTCCACGAGACCCTGTCCCAGACGCTGGACGAGCGGGTCGAGTTCGACGACATAGCCGACCGGGTGCTGGCGATGGTGGCCGAGATAGCGCCCGGCAAGGTCACCGGCCGCCGCACCGGACGGTTCGGCATCCTCGACGCCGAGGTGGCCACCCCGCTGTCCATGGTCCTCACCGAGGTGCTGCAGAACGCGCTGGAGCACGGCTTCGGGCCGGGGGAGCAGGGCACGGTCGAGGTCTCCGCGGTGCGCGGCGGCACCGGTGAGGAGAGCCGGCTGAAGGTGGTCGTCCAGGACGACGGGCGCGGGCTGCCCGAGGGCTTCGACCCCCAGCGCGCCGGAAACCTCGGCCTCCAGATCGTCCGCACCCTGGTGGAGGGCGAACTGGGTGGCACCTTCGACATGGTGCCCGCTCCGGAGCGCGGCACGCGTGTGGTCCTCGACATACCGGTGGATGCCGAGAAGACCTGAGCATCTTCACGGCTTTCTCACAGAAGTCATCGGCAACGCACTGAGCCCCGGACCGTGATGGTCCGGGGCTCAAAAGCTCACGTTGCTGTGCGCATCGGGGCTACTGCGCGCTGCGGCTCGGGGGCCACGGGGCGAATCAGGGTCAGGCGCTGGCGTTCCGCGCCCGGTTCCGAGCGGCACGGCGCTTCATGGCGCGGCGCTCGTCCTCGCTGAGTCCACCCCAGACGCCGGAGTCCTGGCCGGACTCAAGCGCCCACTGCAGACACTGCTCCATGACGGGGCAGCGACGGCAGACGGCCTTGGCTTCCTCGATCTGCAGCAGCGCAGGACCGGTGTTGCCGATGGGGAAGAACAGCTCGGGGTCTTCCTCGCGGCAAACGGCGTTGTGACGCCAGTCCATGGCTGCTCCATCTCCTCGTATTGCGGGCTTGTTGCTTGTGAATGTGAACGCTTTCACGAATCCCTCGACAAGGACAGGGAGGCTGCCAGTTTGGGGACTGGTGCGATCCCGGTTGGGTTTGAGGAGGGGGTTCGGGCTCTCAAGGGGGCCTTTCGTCCGGCCGTCCCGATCGCCAAGAAGAGATTCGCAAACCTCGGCGGCGGATACAACCCCTTCCGGAAAGTTTTTTTTGATTCCTTGGTGTCGGCTGTATCACAGCCGTACTTCCGGGGGGTGGATCCCAGCCTAAACGTTCGACTACAAGGACTTTATGGGGTCTGACTCACACAATCACACGCAGTGCACGGCGTACGCCTGTGAACGTCACGCTCGTACGCAGTCCCAGGTGGTCACCGTCCATCTGGAACGGCAGTGGCGCCTGGGATTGCAAGGTGAAGTCCGTCAGATCGTGGAGCCCCACCACATGCTTGCCGTGCGGCCCCCGCTCGGGCGTCGACGTCAGCAGCTGGGTCGCGTAGCGGGTCATCGCCGGTGCCGACAGCTTGGCGAGTCCCAGCACGTCAAGGGCGGTGTCGAAGGACGCGCGCGGCGCCGCGTAGATCGGGCGGTTGCCCAGATACGTCCACGGGGAGGTGTTGCAGACTATGGACAGCGCCAGCTCCTCCACCGGGTCCTGGCCGGGCCGCCCGAGCGTGATGGTGCCCTGCCGCCGGTTCTGCTCCCCGAAGAACTGGCGCATCATCTGCCGTATGTAGAGGGCATGGGTCGAACGCTTGCCGCGTTCCCGCTGCTGCTCGACCCGGCCGATCACGCTCGCGTCGAAGCCGAAGCCCGCGCAGAAGGTGAACCAGCGGGCGGGCACCGACTCGTCCGCGGTGCCCGGGGTCCCGGCCGCGAGCCCGAGGCCCACGGTGCGCTCCGTGCCGTCCCGCAGCGCGTCCAGCAGGGCGCCGGTCGCCTCGACGGCGTCGTTGGGCAGCCCCAGGGCGCGGGCGAACACATTGGTGGAGCCGCCGGGGACCACCGCGAGGCGCGGCAGTTCACCCGGTGCGGGGCCTTCGTGCAGCAGTCCGTTGACGACCTCGTTGACCGTGCCGTCGCCGCCCAGCGCCACGACCAGCTCATGGGTGCCGCCGTCGACCGCGCGACGGGCCAGATCGCGCGCGTGCCCCCGGTACTCCGTGGTCGCCACGTCGAGCTTCAGATCGCTGGCGAGCGCGTGGATCAGGACGTCACGAGTGCGGGCACTGGTGGTGGTTGCTGCCGGATTGACCACAAGGAGTGCGCGCATGGGCGCCAGCCTACCGACCCGCCGGGGCGTTCCCCGAACCCCGGCCCCGCCCACCCGGGTCCACCGGCGGCTACGCTGCTGGGGTGAGCAGGAAGAAGCCCGCCCCCGCCAAGACGGCCGCCAAGGCTGCCCAGTCCGCCGCGAAGGCCGCCACCGCCAAGCCTGCCGACGCCGCCAAGGCCGCCGACGCGCCCGAGGGGCCGCGTCCGGCCCGGCTGACCGTGGCCGCCGCGCTGGCCGCCGTCGAGGGCCTGGTGCTCGTGGGGTTCGGCGTCTACGTCCTGATCATGGGTCTTGCCGGGAACCCGGAGAGCCCGGAGCAGGCGGAGACGCTCGGGATCACCGTGCTCGCCCTGGCCCTGCTGCCGCTGCTGGCGGCCCGCGGGCTGTGGCTGCGGCGCCGCTGGAGCCGCGGCCCCGCGATGATCACCCAGCTGATGGCGCTGCCGGTGGCCTGGACGCTCGTGCAGAACGGCGGCGCGCTGATCATCGCCGGTGTGCTGACCGCCATCGCGGCCGTCGCCGTCCTGGGCCTGCTGATCAACCCGACCGCGACGGAAGCCCTGGGTATCGGCCCGCGCGACGCCTAGGAGTGCCCGGGGCTGGCCCCGGGCACCGGGCGGGTCCGCTCGCTACTCCTCGACCAGCAGGCGGTCCCGCAGCTGGGCGAGGGTGCGGGCCAGCAGGCGTGAGACGTGCATCTGGGAGATGCCGACCTCCTGCGCGATCTGCGACTGCGTCATGTTGCCGAAGAAGCGCAGCAGCAGGATCTTCTTCTCGCGCGGCGGCAGATCCTCCAGCAGCGGCTTGAGGGATTCGCGGTACTCGACGCCCTCCAGCGCCTCGTCCTCCGCGCCGAGGGTGTCCGCCACCGCCGGGGACTCGTCGTCCGTGTCCGGCACGTCCAGCGAGAGGGTGCTGTACGCGTTGGCGGACTCCAGGCCCTCCAGCACCTCCTCCTCGGAGATGGCCAGATGCTCGGCCAGCTCATGGACGGTCGGGGCGCGCCCGTGCCGCTGGGACAGCTCGGCGGTGGCCGTGGTCAGCGAGAGCCGCAGCTCCTGGAGCCGGCGCGGCACCCGCACCGCCCAGCCCTTGTCGCGGAAGTGCCGCTTGATCTCGCCGACGACCGTGGGGGTCGCGTAGGTCGAGAACTCCACACCGCGGTCCGGGTCGAACCGGTCCACGGACTTGATCAGTCCGATGGTGGCCACCTGGGTCAGGTCGTCCAGCGGCTCGCCGCGGTTGCGGAAGCGCCGGGCCAGGTGCTCGACCAGGGGCAGGTGCATTCGCACGAGGTTGTTGCGCAGCTCGGCCCGCTCCGTGGAGCCCTCTGGGAGGCCCCGCAGCTCGACGAACATCGCCCGCGCGCCGCTCCGGTCGTGCGGATCGTGCTCCTGATGCACCTGCTCCTGCTCGTGCTGATCCATGTGGTCCGCCCGCTCTGGTCGGTCTCCTGCCGCCTCCGCGTCCGCGGGATGCGGTCGGGCCGGCGGGTGCGGGATGGCCGGGGTATGTACTCCCCGCGATGATGCAGTGCTCACGGAGCCCCCTTTGTCCGTCACGGCTGTCCGGGGCCGGCGCCGCGCTCCTTGTACAGACTGATGCTGACCGTGCGGTCCTCGGCGACGGTCGAATCCACCTTGCCCGCCAGTGCGGAGAGCACCGTCCAGGCGAAGGTGTCGCGCTCGGGAGCGCGGCCGTCGGTGGTCGGAGCCGCCACGGTCACCTGAAGTGCGTCGTCGATCAGTCGGAAGACGCAGCTCAGCACACTGCCGGGGACGGCTTGCTGCAACAGGATCGCGCAGGCCTCGTCGACCGCGATGCGCAGATCCTCGATTTCGTCGAGGGTGAAGTCCAAGCGGGCTGCCAGGCCGGCGGTCGCCGTACGCAGCACCGACAGATAGGCCCCCGCAGCGGGCAGCCGGACTTCCACGAAGTCCTGGGTCCCGGGCTCGCCTGCGATCTGGGACACCCTCACCTCCAAGGTGACACAAGCTGTTTGAGCTGAGCTGATTGGAGCGTCGGCCATATGCCCTTATGGTGGAGGGATAACGGACCGGCGCGATGTGCGGTTCGGCTGCGACGCTATCGCGATCTGCCACTCGGTGTCGCCCGGACGAAGCACGGCCCCCGTCACGGGTGAACCCCTGAGATGAACATTCCCGATATCACTCATAGTAAGCATATGAGTACGCAGCGTGGCTAGGGGTTTGCGGTCTCAATTCGAAAGAGATGTCGCCTCACTCAACGAACCGCTGGTCGGAGCTATGCCCGGAGCCTGGGCGGCCAGCGCCCGCAGCGGCTCTCCCGACAGCCTCCGCACGGTCCATTCGTCCATCGCCTCCGCGCCGATGGACGCGTAGAAGCCGATCGCCGGTTCGTTCCAGTCCAGCACCGACCATTCGAAGCGGGCATAACCCCGCTCCGCGCAGATCCGTGCCAGCTCGGCCAGCAGCGCCTTGCCGTGGCCGCCGCCGCGGGCTCTCGGTGTGACGTACAGATCCTCCAGGTACACCCCGTGGGTGCCCGTCCAGGTGGAGAAGTTACGGAACCACAGGGCGAATCCGACCGGCTCGGCCGCTCCGCCGCCGACCTCCTCGGCGATCAGCGCGAAAACCGCCGGATGCTCGCCGAAGAGCGCGGTGTGCAACTGCTCCTCGGTGGCCCTGGCCTCCTGCGGTGCCCGCTCGTACGCGGCCAGCTCGCGGATCATCGCGAGGATGGCCGGGACGTCGGACGGCTTCGCTGATCGGATCATGTGGTGAAGGCTAGCTCGCCGCACCGACAACGTGGCAGTGGATTCCCCCGCGCGGCACGGCACCCGCTACACGATCAGCAGGTCCACATAGCACCAGCGCCAGTCCTCGCCCGGTTCGAAGCTGCGCATCACCGGATGTCCGGTCTTCTCGAAGTGCCCGGTGGAGTGTCGATAAGGCGATGAATCGCAGCACCCCACATAGCCGCATTCCAGGCAGATCCGCAGTTGCACCGGATGGCTGCCGAGCGTCAGGCACTCCGGACAGGTGGTGGCCTGTGGGTCCGGTTCGGGGCGCGGCAGGGCCGGAACATGCGGGCACTCCTTCATGATTGCCAGACTAAACCGCTGCGCGCCGACGAAACGACGACGAACGGCGATGGACGCCGACGAACGGCGATGGACGCCGACGAACGCCAATGAACGGGGACGGGCCGGGGCATGGATGTCACTCCGCTGTTGATGCTGGTCGCGGGCAGTGCCGCGGTCGCGGGCGCGGCCCGGCGCACCCCCGTGCCCGCGCCGCTGCTGCTGGTCGCGGCCGGGCTGCTGGTCTCGTATCTGCCGGGGGTGCCGGACTACACCCTGGACCCGGCGATCGTGCTGCCCCTGGTGCTGCCGCCGCTGCTGCACACCGCCGCGCTCGACAGCTCCTATCTGGATCTGCGCGCCAATCTGCGGCCGGTGGCGCTGCTGTCGTTCGGCTATGTGCTGTTCGCCACCCTCGCCGTCGGCTGGCTCACCCATCTGCTGGTGCCCGATCTGCCGCTGACCGCCGCCCTGGTGCTGGGTGCGGTGATCGCCCCGCCGGACGCGGTGGCGGCCACCGCCATCGCCCGCCGGGTCGGGCTGCCGTCCCGGCTGACGACCATCCTGCGCGGCGAGTCCCTGGCCAACGACGCGACCGCGATCACCGCCTACCGGGTGGCGCTCGCCGCGGCGGTGGGGGAGGGCGCCACCTGGTCCCACGCCATCGGGGAGTTCCTGCTCGCGGCCGTGGGCGGCATCGCCGTCGGTCTGATCCTGATGGTGCCGCTGCACTGGCTGCGCACCCGGCTGCGCGAACCGCTGCTCCAGAACACCCTCTCGCTGCTGATCCCGTACACCGCCTACGCGACCGCCGAGCAGGTCGGGGCGTCGGGCGTGCTGGCGGTCGTGGTGGTCGCGCTCTACCTCGGCCACCGCTCCTGGCAGGTCGACTTCGCGACCCGGCTCCAGGAGGCGGCCGTCTGGAAGATGATCGCCTTCATCCTGGAGTCCGCCGTGTTCGCGCTGATCGGGCTGCAACTGCGGCTCGTGGTGGGCGGCCTCGGGAAGTACGGGGCGGGCGAGGCGGCCTGGTACGCGGCCGCCGTCTTCCTGGCCGTGGTGGCCGTGCGGTTCCTCTGGGTCTTCCCCGCCACCTTCGTACCGCGCTGGCTCTTCGCCAGGATCCGGGAGCGGGAGCCCGGCGTCGACTGGCGGGCGCCCGTCATCATCGGCTGGGCCGGGATGCGCGGAGTGGTGTCCCTGGCCATCGCCTTCTCGATCCCGGAGACCGTGCACGGCGGAGCCCCCTTCCCGGCCCGCGCCCTGATCCTCTTCCTGGCCTTCACCACCGTCATCGGGACGCTGGTCCTTCAGGGGCTCACCCTGCCCGCCCTGATCCGGGCGCTGCGCATGCCGGGACGCGACGTCCAGGCCGAGACGCTCGCCGAGGCACAGGCGCAGGCCGAGGCGTCGCGCGCCGCCGAGCAGCGGCTGGACGAACTCCTCGCCGACGAGCGCAACGCGCTGCCGCCGCCGCTGGCCGACCGGCTGCGCCTGGTGCTGGAGCGGCGCCGCAACGCGGTGTGGGAACGGCTCGGCACGGTCAACGAGGTGACGGGGGAGTCGGCGGACGACACCTACCGCAGGCTGGCGCGTGAGGTGATCGGCAGCGAGCGCGAGGTGTTCGTGAAGCTGCGGGACGCGCGCCGGATCGACGACGAGATGCTGCGTACGCTGCTGCGCCGACTGGATCTGGAGGAGGCGGCCGCCTACCGGGAGGAAACCGCGGAGGGCGGGCCCTGACCTCTCCGGCCGGGGCCCGCCCACCGCGGGTGGCCGCTACTTCAGCAGCTCATGGATGCGGGCGCGCATCCAGTCCATCGTGAATCCCCGGGGGTCGATCTTGCCCGGCTGCCATTCGAGATGGCCGATCACCGACCGCTCGGTCCAGCCGTGACGGCGGCAGATCGCCGCCGCCGCCCGGGCGATGGCGTCCAGTTGGGCCTCGGGCCACGGGTCCTTCCCGTCGCCGAGGTTTTCGCATTCGAAGCCGTAGAAGGCGCGATTGCCGTCCGTGTTGGCCTCGTTGTCGGGCGGGAGGGCCTTCTCCGCGATCACGGCGCGCAGGACGTCGTCGTCGCCGAGCCCCGCGTGGTTGGCGCGGCCGTAGCCGACGAGATGCACCGCGCCGTCCTTGGCGATCACGCCGTGGCACAGCGGGCCGGGCAGCTCCTCGTAGCCGTCCCGGCAGATCTCGACGGTGAGGTCGGTGCCGGAGGTGACGGTGTGGTGGATCATCACACCGTGGACTCCGCCCCACGGCCCCTTGTGGTTCCGGTTGTGGTTCTGCCAGTCGCCGACCTGCACCACGCGCAGGCCCTCGTCCTTCAGCGCCGCCAGGAAGTCCCCCGCGGACATGGGTGACGACATGACCGCCTCCGTTCTGATCGTGCGGCGGGCGCCGGTCGCGGCCCACCTGTATCACCGTATGCTTACCCAAAAACACGGTGGGTCATCGAGTCCTGGTTGAGGGGCGGTTGAGAGCGGCCGTTATGGTGCGTCTGATCCGCCCGACGACGCGCAGGAGAACCGCCGCACCATGCACTACCAGGACGTACTCGACGAGGTCGCAGCCCATGTGGCGCCCCACATCGGCCGGGGTCAGGTGGCCCAGTACATCCCCGCGCTCGCGGCGGTCGACCCGGCGCACTTCGGTATCGCCCTCGCGGACGCCGACGGCAATGTCACCGGCGTCGGCGACTGGGAGCGGCCGTTCTCCGTGCAGTCGATCTCCAAGGCGTTCGGCCTCGCGCTCGTCCTCGCGCAGGACGGGGAGAAGCTGTGGCGGCGGGTCGGCCGGGAGCCCTCGGGCAACCCGTTCAACTCCCTGGTGCAGCTGGAGCACGAGAACGGCATCCCGCGCAATCCGTTCATCAACGCCGGTGCGCTGGTCGTCACCGACCGGCTGCACAGCCTCACCGGCGACGCCAGCACCACCATGCTGGACTTCCTGCGCGCCGAGAGCGGCAACCCCGACCTGTCCTTCGACCCGGTCGTCGCCGAGTCCGAGTCCGGCCACGGCGACCGCAATGCCGCCCTCGCGCACTTCATGGCGAGCTACGGCAACCTCGACAACCCCGTGCCGACCGTCCTCGAACACTACTTCTGGCAGTGCTCGATCGAGATGAGCTGCCGCGACCTGGCCCTCGCGGGCGGCTTCCTGGCCCGCCACGGACTGCGCGCGGACGGCTCCCGGCTGCTGTCGCGGCGCGAGGCGAAGCGGGTCAACGCGGTCATGCTCACCTGCGGGACGTACGACGCGGCGGGCGACTTCGCGTACCGCGTCGGGCTGCCCGGCAAGAGCGGGGTGGGCGGCGGGATCATCGCCGTGATCCCGGGGCGCTGCACGCTGTGCGTGTGGAGCCCCGGCCTGGACGCCCGCGGCAACTCGGTGGCCGGGGTGGCGGCGCTGGACCACTTCACCACGGTGACGGGGTGGTCGGTCTTCTAGTCGTTTTCCACAGGGGGGGGCGTCCAGGGTGGCGCCGGGCCGGTGGCGGCGGGAGCATGGTGGTGTAGCAGGAGGTGTGGCGCCATGCAGCACGAGATGCGCGCGGAGTACGAGGAAGGCAGCTCCGGGCGGGTGGCGGGCGCGCCGGTCAAGATCTGGCACATGGTCCGGGGGAACGGCACGACCGCGATGTGCGGCCGCGAGCTGGCCTCGGACGCCGAGACGCAGGCGGCGGACCTGTGGGCCACGGGCGACTCCGGGCCCTTCTGCCATTCCTGCGGCGCGATGTATCTGCGCGAGGTCCCTTGAGCGACGGCGGAGGCGACTACCGGGAGCGGGCGTCGCGGCTCGGCGGCGGCGCGGTGGTGTGGTCCCGCACCCTCGGGGCCGGACCGCAGCGGGTCCTGCCGGACGGCTGTACGGACCTGATCTGGGTCGGTGGCGGGCTGCTGGTCGCCGGGCCCGACACCCATGCGCACCTGGCCGGCGGTGGGCCCGCGGGGACGCGCGCCGTGGGGCTGCGCTTCGCCCCGGGCACGGGGCCCGGGGTGCTGGGCGTACCGGCGAGTGAACTGCGTGATCAGCGGGTGCCGTTGGCCGCGCTCTGGCCGGAGGCCGAGGTGCGCGGACTGGCGGAGCGGGCCTTCTACGGGGCTTCCGACGGGGCCTTCGGCGGGCAGGTGGGGCGGGTGCTGGAGGCCGCCGCGCTGGACCGGCTGCGGGACACGGAGCCCGCCGATCCGGTGGTGGGCGAGGTGGTCGCGGGGCTCTCGGGCGGGCGGAGCGTGGCGGAGGTGGCCCGGGCGGTGGGCCTGGGCGCGCGGCAGCTGCACCGGCGGTCGCTGGCGGCCTTCGGCTACGGGCCCAAGACGCTGGGGCGGGTGCTGCGGCTGAACCGGGCGCTGGAGCTGGCGCGCGGCGGGCTGCCGTACGCGGAGGTGGCGGTGGTGGCCGGATACGCGGACCAGGCGCATCTGGCGCGGGAGGTGCGGGGGCTGGCGGGCGTACCGCTGGGCGGGCTGCTGCGGTAGCCCGCCGCGGGGCTCGCGGGGCCGTCAGCCGGGGAGCGGGGCGAACAGGGCGACGTTGTTGCCGTCCGGGTCCAGGAGGACCGCGTAGCGCTGGCCCCAGAAGGCGTCCCAGGGCTCCTTGGCGCCCCGTACGCCCGCTTCCAGGAGCTTGGCGTACAGGGCGTCCACCTCGGCCGGGCCGTCGCACAGGAAGGCCAGTTCCATCCGGCCGGGGCCGCCCGGCGGTGGGGTCTCGGCCCGGTCCCACATCAGGCGCAGCCCGCCCGGCAGGGTGGCCTCGGCGTGCGGCGCGGTGTCGGCCTCGGCGGGGATGTCCAGGCCGAGCATGCGGTAGAAGGCGAGGGCGGCGGCCATGTCCGCGGTGGCCAGGCCGATCGCGTCGAATCGTGGTGTCATGCGGGCAGCGTAGGCAGCCCGTGACCCGCCGGTCTTGAACGAATCGGACACCGCGCGGGCGGCGCTCACGGGCAGTGGATGACCTGGCCGCCGTACGACAGGTTGCCGCCGAAGCCGAACAGCAGCACCGAGCCCCCGGAGGGGATCTCGCCGCGTTCGACCAGCTTGGACAGGGCCAGCGGGATGCTGGCCGCGGAGGTGTTCCCGGAGTCCACGACATCGCGTGCGATCACCGCGTTGACCGCGCCGAGCTTGCGGGCGACCGGTTCGATGATCCGCAGGTTGGCCTGGTGGAGCACGACACCGGCCAGGTCCGCCGGTTCGATCCCGGCGCGGGCGCACACGTCGCGGGCGATGGGCGGCAGCTGGGTGGTGGCCCAGCGGTACACGGACTGGCCCTCCTGCGCGAAACGCGGCGGGGTGCCCTCGATACGGACGGCGTTGCCCATCTCGGGCACCGAACCCCACACCACCGGCCCGATGCCCGGTTCCTCGGCCGCCGTCACCACGGCCGCGCCCGCGCCGTCGCCCAGCAGGACGCAGGTGGAGCGGTCGGTCCAGTCGGCGGCTTCGGTGAACTTGTCGGCGCCTATGACCAGCGCGGCGGTGGCCGATCCGGCCCGTATCGCGTGGTCGGCGGTGGCCAGGGCGTGGGTGAATCCCGCGCACACCACGTTGATGTCCAGGGCGGCGGGGCAGTTCAGGCCCAGCCGGGCCGCGACGCGGGCGGCCATGTTGGGGCTGCGGTCGATGGCGGTGGACGTGGCGACGAGCACCATGTCGATGTCGGTGGAGGCGAGACCGCTGTGGGCGAGGGCCTTGGCGGCGGCGGCCGCGGCCATCTCGTCCACCGTCTCGTCGGGGCGTGCCACATGGCGGGTGCGGATCCCGACCCGGGCGCGGATCCACTCGTCGCTGGTGTCGACCATGGCGGCGAGATCGTCGTTGGTGAGCACCTTGGCGGGCTGGTAGTGGCCGAGCGCCCGTACGCGTGAACCGGTCATCGGTCCAGTCTTGGGGGCCGAGGCCCCGTCCGGGGCATGGGCAGCCGCCAACGAATCACCCCGAGATCTGGAGCTTTCGGCCTTCCCAGGCGCCGGCGGCGGCCTTCCGGTGTATGGCCGCCACCGCGCTCGGACCTCCTGGGGTCAGGACAGCTGGCCGTCGTAGTCCGGGAGCTTGAAGGTCTTCTCGGCGTGGCCGCCGACCAGGTCGGTCGGGCTGTTGCCGATGTTCGCGATGATCGTGTAGCCCTTCTTCTCGATCTCCGCGCGCTTGGCCGTCTTGTACGCGCTGACCTCGGTGAAGAGGTCGGGGAGGCCGCGTACGTACAGCCCGGCCACGGGGTAACCCACGGTCTCCAGGTTGTACTTGGTGGGCAGGGTGAGGATGTCCGGGCGCGCGGTGACGAAGAAGAGGTCCACGCCGCGGGTGTGGGCGTAGGTGGCGAGCTGGAGGACCGGCTGCACGGGGGGTGCCGGGTAGGCGAACTTGAAGTCCGACTCCAGCGAGGTGTTGTCGATGTCGAGGACGATGGCCTGCTTCTGGCCCCCGGGGTTCTGGGTGCGCTGCTCGACGTAGGGCCGGGCCTGGTCGATGACGGCCTGCACATCGCGCTTCCAGGTCTCGTAGTCGACCTTCGCGGCGGCGGTTGTGGCGGTGCCGGTGCCGGTGGCGGTGGTGGTGGTGGCGGCGGTGGCGCTCGACGTGGCGTCCGAGGCGGTCGCGGTGGTGGCCGTACCGCCCAGGCCGATGGCGATGGCCACGGCCACCGTCGTCACGCCGAGCCGCCGTGATCGCACGCGTGCTTCAGTCATGGGTTCCGTCCCTCGTCGTCGTGTCGAAGTGTGTGCCCGGGGGGCATGCTCACGTTTGACGGTGGACATGAGAAGGCCGCTGCGTTTACTGATGAGTAACGATTCGCGCGCGGTGGGCTTTCCGGGCCGGAAATAGGCCAACGACACGTGCCGTGCCGTTCTTTGACTGGTCAGCCGATAGATGGGTATGTCATGTACTGAAGGGCCGGCCTGGATCCCCGGCGGTGCACGCACCCCGCCCGGACGTCGTGTCACCCCCAGAGCTCCGGTGTCGCGCGCCTCCACCCTGCCGAGGAGGCTTGCATGTTCGATGATCGGCCCGCCTTCGGCGTCCGTGTGCGTGTGCTGGGCGGTGTCACGGTCGCTGAGATCGCGGGAGAGCTGGACATCTTCGCCGCGGGACGGATCTCCGCACGGCTCGATTCCCTTGCCCGTACGGGATGTCCCGATCTGGTGCTGGATCTGCGGCGGGTCACCTTCCTGGACTGCGCCGGGCTGTCGTTACTGTGCCGGCTGCGCAACCGTGTACTGGAGCGGGAAGGGCGGTTGCGGCTGGTCATCGTCGATCCGCGGTTCCTGCGGCTGCTGCGGATGGTCCGGCTGGAGGACGCCTTCGAGGTGCTGGAGGATCTGTCACCGGCGGTCGCGGGCGCGGGGAACGCGACGGCGGGCGGGAGCGGCGACGTTCTTGCCTAGGAAGCGTAAAAGGCGCTGGTACGCCCCCGTTGCGCGCCTGACAAGACGTCAATAGGAAGAAAAGAATTTCACTCGAACGAGGGTTTTTCCCTTGGGAAATGGCGCGTCCCTCTCTCTGTAACCGACGGTCACCCCCTTACGCTCGCCTGCACGTCACCCAGGGCCCGGCGGAACCGCACCCGATGCTCCACTCTGCCCGCTTCCGGGAGTCCGAGGACGGTGAAAGGGGGGCAGTGTGCCGTTCCGAGGGGAATTCGTGATGTCGCAGCAAGGCGCTCCCCGTGGCGCACGCATGCCGCAGGGGACGTCGGAGGCGACGCCGGACGCCGCGCCGGGCTCCGACGCGGCCGCCGGTGACTTATGCCGTCTGCCGGACCCGGGTCCGGCCCCGTACGCCCTTACCTCCCGGGCCGGTGGTTGCACGGTCGTGGCGCTGCACGGCGAGATCGACATCGCCGGTCTCGCGGAGGTCGGCCCGGCGCTGGACGCCGCCACCGGGGCCCGCGCGCCGGAGGTCGTGGTCGATCTGCGGCCGACGACGTTCTTCGACTGCTCGGGTCTTGGGCTGCTGTCCCGCGCCCATCGGCGGGTGGCCGAGCGCGGCGGCAGGCTGCGGCTGGTGTGCGACGACCCCCTGATCCTGCGCACCCTGCGGGTGGGCGGGCTGCTCGACGTGCTCGGCCCGGTGGCCACGCTGGAGGACGCGATCGGCGAGGAGTGACGCGGCGCGGGCGGGGAGCGGCGCCTCGACAGGGGGTGACACCTCAGACGCGCGGTGGCGCCACGCCGTGGCTCCGGTGCGGCCGCCCGCGGCCCCAGCCGTGGCGGCGGGAGCGGGGACGGTGGCGGGACGGGAGGTCGCTGTGGCGATCGGGCGCGACCTTGTTGCCGGTCTGGGCGTTGAGCCGGTGGATGACCAGCACGCCCACGGCGATCATCGCCAGGATCACGGCCACGGTGACGACGGTCTCCATGGTGTTCCCTCCCTGGGGCCGGGCCCCGGCCTGGAGGAATTTCCGGCCGAAATGCGCGAAACCTTGGTGAATACACCGTACCTCCGCACGGTGGCGAGAGCGCCCCGCGTGCGGCGGCCGATCCGCGCGTACCGTCCCCGGGAAACACCGGCCGCCCGCACCGGCGTCGGGGACCGGGTGCGGGCGGCGGGGCCTGATCAGTGGCTCAGGGGCGTGGGCGGTGGCTCGGCGCTCAGTGGGCCTTGGCGAGGTCCTTCTTCGCCAGGGCGGCCAGGCCGTTGGCCCACAGCTGGTTCACGCGGCTGATCTCGGCGGAGTTCGGCTGCGAGTTCTTGCAGGAGGTCCCCGGGCCGCCACCGGACATCAGCTCGCTGCACGGACCCGAGTAGTGGTCCGGCAGACCGAGCACATGGCCGGTCTCGTGCGCGACGATCCGCGTCTGGTCGTACTGCTGGCTCTGTGCGTAGTCGATGAAGACATAGCCGCGGCCGTGTCCGTCGGTGCTCGCGTACGAACCGCTGGAGCTGTTGCCCTCGCGGTAGGTGAAGTCCGGGCTGCTGCCTTCCCGCAGCTTCACATTGGTCACCGCCGCGTTCCATATCGCGGTGCTTCTCGCTATCACCGACTTGTAGGTCGGCGCCGAGCTCGCGCTGTAGGTGACGGTGACCGCGGCGGTCAGGCTGGGCGACTTCGCCCGCTTGGCCAGCGCCGACTTCATCACGGCCTGGATGAAGGCGTCAGTGTCGGCCTTGTTCTCGGCGCCTGGGACATAACCGGCGGTCGCGGTGGTGGAGCGGGTGTTGTGGTCGGGCGTGGCCGCCGACGCGGGCACGGCGGCGAGGCTCGCCGCCAGACCGAGGCCGAGGGTCGCGGACAGCGCCAGCTTGGGAAGTGTCACGTGGGGGGCTCCTCATCGTCCTCGGGCCCCGGCCGCCGTGTGGGGTGCGGCGACGGGAGCCCTGGGATGAACTCTTGGTGCCGCAGAGTCTTGAGGAGAACCGGCGTGGCGCGGAGATGCCAACCGGCGATAGGTCCACGGCATATCCCCCGACAGAGCGTGACGATGCCCCATGATCGCCGACTCGCCCCCTAGAAAGGGGAATTGGCGCGGTTTCAGTGTCTGGTGTGACGCGCGAGAGCGTGGTTATGCTCCCGCCGTGGAGCTCGAGGTGAGGCACCTTCGTGCGCTGTGCGCCATCGCCGACACCGGCAGCCTACGGAAGGCGGCGCGGCAGCTGGGCATGAGCCAGCCCTCTTTGACGACACAGCTCCGGCGCATCGAGAACACCGTCGGCGGCCGGTTGTTCTCGCGCGAGGTCACCGGCAGCCGCCCCACTCCGCTCGGACGGTCCCTGCTGAACCGGGCCCGGCCCATCGTGGCCGAGATGAACGCCCTGGTCAGCGAAGTCCGGCTGGAGGTCGGGCAGACCGCGGGCGAAGCCCTGCGGATCGGCAGCACCGGCAGCCGGGCCGTGGTCGGATGGCTGCGCAGGCTCCGTGCCCGCTTCCCGGACACCGACACCACCATCCACATGGACGTGTCCGCGAACGCGCTGCTGGAGATGGTCGCCGCGCGGCAGCTCGACGCCGCCTTCGTCCACGAGGTCGAGGGCGCCCCGCTGCGGATGCCCGAGGGGGTGCGGCGCCGGCTGCTGCTGGCCCGCGAACCGCAGTTCGTGGCCCTCGCCGAGACGCATCCGGCCGCCGCCGCACCGGTGGTGCGGCTCGGCGACCTCGCCGACGACCAGTGGATGGTCGACCCGGCGGGGGACGGCGAGGGGCTCGGGCTGCGCCGGGTCCTCACCGCCGCCGGGCTGAACCCGCGGGTGGTGTACGGGGACTATCTGACCGCCGCCGACCTGGTCGCCTCCGGGGAGGTCGTCGCCCCCTGCCAGCCCACCGCCCGGTCGCGCCCGGGCATGGTGGTACGACCGCTGCACGGCGACCCGCTGGCGGTCGGGCTGTATCTGGCCTCGCGCGCGCCGGACGCGGGTGCTCCGGCCGTCTCCGCCGATGTCGACGCGCTCTTCGCCGACCTGGAGACCGCGTACCTGGAGATCGCCTGGGGGAGCGACGCCTACCGCCAGTGGCTGCTGCGCAACGACAGCCCGCTGGTGAGGATTCGGGACGCCCGTACGCCGGTCCCGCTGGCCGGAATCGGCCTCGCGGGCCCGTCGGACGGTGCGTGAGGCTTCGCCGCCTCAGTCGTCGATCGCCTGGTAGGCCAGCGTATAGAAGTCGAGATACACCGGGGAGAACAGCGGGAACTGCGCGCGCTGGGTCAGCAGGACCGCCACCATCTCCTCCGCGGGGTCCGTGGCCCATGACGTGCCGAGCCCGCCGTCCCAGCCGAACCGCCCCGGCACCGCCGCGACGCCGTCCCGCCCGGTGACCACCGATACCCCGAACCCCCAGCCCATGTTGTCCCACGCCCCGGGGAGGAGGCCGGACACGGCCTTCTGGGCGGGCGTCAGCTGATCGGTCGTCATCAGCTCCACGGACGGCCGGGACAGGATGCGCCCGCCGTCGCCGCACCGCCCCCGGTCCAGCATCATCCGGCCGAACGCCAGGAAGTCGTCCACCGTGGAGACCAGGCCCCCGCCGCCGTCCGGGAACGCGGGCGGGGCGGCCCACCGGCTGCCCTCGGCCCCGTCGTACCGCTCCAGCTTCCCCGTGCCGGGGTCGGCCAGATAGGAGGTGGCCAGGCGGCCGAGCTTCTCCGGCGGTACGTGGAAGCCGGTGTCCGCCATGCCCAGCGGCTCGAAGATCCGCTCCCGCAGGAACTCCTCCAGCGGGCGGCCGGTGGCCCGCGCGATGAGCACCCCCAGCACCTGCGAGCCGGTGTGGTACAGCCACTTCTCGCCCGGCTGGTGCATCAGCGGAAGGGTGCCCAGGCGCCGCATCCACTCGTCGGGGTCCGGTGCCGCGGCCGGGTCCGGCATCCCCACGCCGACCCCCAGCTCCTGGATGGCGCGCGCCACCGGACAGCTCTCCTCCGGGCCCATCAGCAGACCGAAGCCCAGCCGGAAGGTGAGCAGATCGCGCAGGGTGATCGGGCGGACCGCCGGAACGGTGTCCTCCAGCGGTCCGTCGATCCGGCGCAGCACCCGGCGGTCGGCCAGCTCGGGCAGCAGCCGGTCCACCGGGTCGTCCAGCCGCAGCACACACTCCTCGACCAGGATCATCGCCGCGGCCGCGACGACCGGCTTGGTCATCGAGGCGATCCGGAAGATGGTGTCCCGGCGCATCGGATCCTCCGCGCCGACCGCCTTCGTACCGATCACATCGACATGCGTCTCGCCGCGCCTGCTGAGCGCCGTGACGAGCCCGGGCGCCTCGCCCCGGTCGACATGGCGGGCCATGACGTCGTGCATGCGGCCCAGCCGCGCGGTCGAGAATCCTCCGGTGCCCATGAGCGTCCCCGTTTCGTCCGGTGAGAGTTCACCCGGTGCGTTCGTCCGGTGAGAGCTGCCCGTGAAGACTCCCACAGGGCACTGACAACGCCCGGCGGGCGGCGGATCAGCCGAGGTCGGGAGGCGCGCCGGGCAGCGGCTGCTCCGCCCAGATCGTCTTGCCGTCCGCGGTCTGCCGACTGCCCCAGCGGCGGCTGAGCTGGGCGACCAGCAGCAGCCCGCGGCCGCCCTCGTCGAAGGTGCGGGCGCGGCGCAGATGCGGGGCGGTGTTGCTGGCGTCGGACACCTCGCAGATCAGCGAGTGGTCGTGGATCAGGCGCAGCTGGATGGGCGGGATCGCGTGCCGGATGGCGTTGGTGACCAGCTCGCTGACGACCAGTTCGGTGGTGAACACCGCCTCGTCGAGGCCCCAGTCGGTCAGCCGCTCGGTGACGTCCCGGCGGGACCGGGCGACACAGGCCGGGTCGGCGGGCACGTCCCAGGTGGCCACGTGCGCCGCGTCCAGGGCGTGGGTCCGGGCGAGCAGCAGGGCGACATCGTCCAGCACGCCGTGCTCGGGCAGCAGCGTGCGCAGTACGGAGTCGCAGGTGCCCTCCAGCGAGGCGGCGGGGTGCGCCAGCGCCTCGGACAGCAGCACGCGCCCCTCGTCCACGTCCCGGTCCCAGCCGCCCAGCAGGCCGTTGGTGTAGAGGGCGAGCACGGTGTCCTCGGGCAGTTCGAGGTCCATCACCTCGAACGGCAGCCCGCCCACCCCGAGCGGCGGACCCACCGGCAGGGGCACGAACTCCACCGGGCCGCCGGGGGTGACCACGGCCGGTGCGGGATGTCCGGCCGCGGCCATGGCGCAGTGGTGCGACACCGGGTCGTAGACCGCGTACAGGCAGGTGGCGCCGACGTCCCCGGCGGTCTCCTCGTCCCCGGCCTCCGCGGACAGATGGATCACGAGGTCGTCGAGGTGGGTGAGGAGTTCGTCCGGCGGCAGATCCACATCGGCGAGGGTGCGCACAGCGGTGCGCAGCCGCCCCATGGTGGCCGACGCCTGGATGCCGTGGCCGACCACATCGCCCACCACCAGGGCGACCCGCGCCCCGGACAGCGGGATCACGTCGAACCAGTCCCCGCCCGCCGCCGTGTACGGCCCGGCGGGCAGATAGCGGGACGCCACCTCCACCGCCGACGGCCGGAGCACCGCCTGCGGCAGCAGGCTGCGCTGGAGGGCCAGCGCGGTGTCGCGCTCCCGGGTGAAGCGGCGGGCGTTGTCCACACAGACCGCGGCCCGGGTGGTGATCTCCTCGGCCAGCAGCACATCGTCCTGGGTGAACGGTTCGGGACGGCGATGGCGGCTGAACACGGCCACCCCGAGGGTCGTTCCCCTGGCCCGGATCGGCACCGACATGATCGAGTGGACGCCGAACTCCCGGATCTTGGCGCCGCGGGCCGGCTTGAGGGCGACCCATGCGGTGAAGACGGGGTCGTCGGTGGTGTAGATGATGGGCCGCCCGGCGACCAGGCACCCGGCCATCGGTGAGATCTCCGGATAGGTGTCCACCTGTCCCGGCTCGATCACCGCCTCCGGGCACCCCTCCAGGACCGACCTCCGGGCGGCGCGGCGCAGCACGATCGGGCCGGTGAGCGGGCCGGGCGGCAGCTCCTCGTCCTGGTCGAGCCGGTCCAGCAGATCGACGGTCACGAAGTCGGCCAGCCGCGGTACGCACACATCGGCCAGCTCCTGCGCGGTGCGGGTGGTGTCGAGGGTGCTGCCGATCCGTACGCTGGCCTCGCTCAGCAGCAGCAGCCGCTGCCGGGCCCGGTACTGCTCGGTGATGTCGTGCGCGGCCAGGCAGACGCCGTGCACCTGGCCGTCCTTGGTCTTCAGCGGCGCGAAGTGGGCCGACCAGGCGTGCTCGCGCTCCTCGCCGCCGGTGCGCGGATACGTCTCCACGTGGCGCCGCTCGCCGGTGCGCAGCACATGCCGCATCAGCGCCTCCAGCCCCTCGCTGCGCAGCGTCCCGGCGACGTCCGCGAGCCGCAGCCCGTGGAGGTCGCCCTCGGGGAGGCCGATGACGCGCGCCATCTCGGCGTTCACCTTGCGCAGCCGCAGCTCGGTGTCGTAGATCGCCATGGGGCACGGCGACTGGGCGTACGCCCAGGTCAGGAGCGTCGCTTCGGAGGGTGCCGAGGCGTCGTCGGCGGGCAGCGGGGCGACCAGGAGCCAGTCGCCGCCGGTGCGGTGGGCCAGCAGCCTCACCTCCAGCCGCCGCCCGTCGCGGTGGCGCAGCGCCAGCGTGCCGTGCCAGCGCATCCGCACCGCCCGGGCCCGCTCGGCCACGCCCTCGGCGGGCTCGGCGAGCAGCGTTGCGGCGGGCCGCCCCACCACCTCCGACGGCCGATAACCGAGCAGCCGCCGGGCGCCGTCGTTCCAGCCGGTCACCGTGGCGTCACCGCTGACGGTGACCCGCGCCGCGCGCGCTTCGTCCACGTGTCCCAGTATGGCCGTTAAAGGAAGACCGCACCCGTAACAGCCGCACTCGTAAAAGAAGACCGCACCCGGCCGCGGTGGCGGTCCGGGTGCGGGCGGTGGGGCCTGTGGGCCCCGTGGCCGGGTCAGGCCTTCTTGGTCTCCCAGAAGATCTTGTCGATCTGGGCGATGTAGTCCAGGGCCTTCTGGCCCGTGGCCGGGTCGGTGGAGCCCTTGGCGGCGCTGAGCGCCTTCAGGGTCTCGTTGACCAGCTGGTGCAGCTCCGGGTACTTCTCGAAGTGCGGGGGCTTGAAGTAGTCGCTCCACAGCACCGAGACGTGGTGCTTCGCCAGCTCCGCGCGCTCTTCCTTGATGACAGTGGCGCGGGCACGGAAGTGCGGGTCCTCGTTGGCCTGGAACTTCTCCTGGACGGCCTTGACGGACTCGGCCTCGATGCGGGCCTGGGCCGGGTCGTACACGCCGCACGGCAGGTCGCAGTGCGCGCTGACCTGAACCTTGGGGGCGAACAGGCGGGAGAGCATAGAGCTGTCCTTCCATTCGTGATCGTCTTCTCAGGTGCGAGATTACTCCGTGTGGGAAGGCTTTTCTCGGGCGGGCCGGGGGGCTTAGGTCAAAAGTCCGGTGACACTCCGGGGGCCCTGGCGGCCTGACCTGGGATGGTGGGGCGGATGACGGAGTACGGACCGGAGGTGCCGTGATGCAGGAGCAGCTGCACGATCGCGGGCAGGAGAAGGACCGCGAGCAGCACGGACTGCTGCGGATGGGGCTGGCCGAGGTGTACAACCCGTCGATGCAGCCGTCGCTGTACCCGGGCGACCAGTTGGTGGTGCGCTACGGGGTCTCCGTGCGGCAGGGGGACGTGGTGGTGCTCCGGCATCCCTTCCGGCAGGACCTGCTCATCGTCAAGCGCGCGGTGGAGCGCCGCGAGGGCGGCTGGTGGGTGATGGGGGACAACCCGGACGTGGAGAACGACAGCCGGGAGTTCGGCGTCGTACCGGACGAGCTGGTGGTGGCCCGGGCGTGGCTGCGGGTGCGGCCGCTGCCGGGGCGGTCCGGGGGCCGGGGGCAGTCGTCCCGGCGGTCTCAGCGGTCGATGGCGGGGCTGCTGTCGTGGGCGCTGTCGGCGGTGCGGCCCGTGCGGTCGCGGTCGCGGGCCAGGGGCGCCGTGCTCGCCTCGGGCGGGGAGGCGGCCGGTCGGCCCGCGTCGAGGCGTTTACGGGCGCGGTAGGCGGCGACGTTGGCGCGGGTGGCGCAGCGGTCCGAGCAGTAGCGCCGGGATCGATTTGTCGACGTATCGAGGTAGGCGTTGCGGCAGGGCGGGGCCTCGCAGATGCCCAGCCGGTCCGCGCCCAGTTCGGTGAGGTGGAACGCGAGCCCCATGGAGGCGGTCGCGGCGAATCCGGCGCTGGCGTTGGCGGCGTAGTCGGCGATGTGCATGTGCCAGTTGGGGCGGCCGTCCTCGTCCCGTAGCTCATGGCCGGAAATCTGCGGGCTCACCGGGAACTCGATGAGCAGCGCGTTGAGCAGGTCCACCGCCAGCACCTCGTCCCCGTCCGCCGCCGCCTCGAAGACCGCGCGCAGCCGGGCCCGGACCGACCGCAGCCGGGTGACATCGGCGTCCGTGGCGCGCCGGGCCGACTGCTGGCTCTCGCCGAAGAGGGTGCGTACGGCGTCGACCGAGGTGAGCGCGTCGGTGCCGCGTGCGGGCTCCTCGCTGTTGACCAGGCGCACGGCGAGATCCGAGTAATAAGCCAGTTCCACTTGTGGTCCTTACGAGGGCGGTCTAGGGTCGGTCCGGTCAGGTCGGGTAATGGGCGCTCTATGCGCCAGGGTATTACGGACTACGGCTTGGAGGAGCGCGATGACGGACACCCTCGCCGCGGCGGACTGGCAGGCGTGGCAACGGAGCTGGGACCGGCAGCAGGAGTGGTACCTCCCCGATCGTGAGGAGCGGTTCCGGGCGATGCTCGACGCGGTCGAGGCGCTGGCGGGACCGGAGCCGAGAATCCTCGACCTCGCGTGCGGCACGGGCAGTATCTCGGATCGGGCCCTGCGCCGCTTCCCCGGCGCCACCAGCACCGGCGTCGACCTGGACCCCGCGCTGCTGGCCATCGCGCGCGGGTACTT
Organism: Streptomyces sp. NPDC021115; assembly: GCF_044333065.1. Lineage (NCBI taxonomy): Bacteria > Bacillati > Actinomycetota > Actinomycetes > Kitasatosporales > Streptomycetaceae > Streptomyces > Streptomyces sp. NPDC021115. Next base: position 555,375 of record NZ_JBIRQF010000001.1, on the reverse strand, counting down.
CGCGGGCGACGGCCGCATCACCTTCGTCAGCGTGGACCTGCGCGACCCGGAGTGGACCGGGCGGCTGCCGCACCCCCGTTACGACGCGGTGCTCACCGCCACCGCCCTCCACTGGCTGCGCTCGGACGAACTCCGGACGCTGTACGGCCAGGTGGCGGGCGTGCTCCGGGACGGCGGGGTGTTCCTGAACGCCGACCACATGCCGGACCCGGACACGCCCCGGCTCAACGACGCGGACCGCACGTACCGCAAGGAGCGGCAGGCCCGGGCCAAGGCCGAGGGCGCCCAGGACTGGGTGGACTGGTGGGCCGCCGCCGCGGCGGACCCGGTGCTCGCGGAGCCCGCCGCCGAGCGCTTCACGATCTTCGGTGATCCGGCGGACGGCGACCACGCGGACGGCGAGGTGCAGTCCGCGAGCTGGCACGCGGACGCGCTGCGCGAGGCCGGGTTCGGTGAGGCGCGGCCGGTGTGGTGCTCGGTCTCGGACGCGATGGTGCTGGGGCTCAAGTAGACGGCGCTCAGGTGGACGGCGCTCAGGTGGACGGCGCTCGCGGAACGGCGCGAGGGCGGTACGGAGCCCGGAAGCTCCGTACCGCCCTCGCATCGTTTCCCTACAGCACCTTCGACAGGAACGACTTCGTCCGCTCGTGCTGCGGATTGGTCAGCACCTCGCGCGGGAGCCCGGACTCCACGACCACGCCGTCGTCCATGAAGACGACCGAGTCCCCGACCTCCCGGGCGAAGCCCATCTCATGGGTGACGACGATCATCGTCATGCCGTCCTCCGCGAGCCCGCGCATCACATCGAGGACGTCCCCGACCAGCTCGGGGTCGAGCGCCGAGGTCGGCTCGTCGAAGAGCATCAGCTTCGGCTCCATGGCCAGCGCCCGAGCGATCGCGACCCGCTGCTGCTGGCCGCCGGAGAGCTGCGAGGGGTAGTTGCCCGCCTTGTCGGCGAGGCCGACCCGGTCCAGCAGCTTCAGCGCGCGCTCCCGGGCGACCGCCTTGGTCTCCCGCTTGACCTGCACCGGCGCCTCGATCACGTTCTCCAGCGCGGTCATGTGCGGAAAGAGGTTGAAGCGCTGGAAGACCATGCCGATGTCGCGGCGCTTCGCGGCGACCTCGCGGTCCTTCAGCTCGTAGAGCTTGTCGCCCTTCTGCCGGTAGCCGACCAGGTCGCCGTCCACGTACAGCCGCCCGGAATTGATCTTCTCCAGGTGGTTGATGCAGCGCAGGAAGGTGGACTTCCCGGAGCCGGACGGGCCGATCAGACAGAACACCTCGCGGGGCGCGACCTCCAGGTCGATGCCCTTGAGGACCTGCACGGCGCCGAAGGACTTGTGGACGCCCTCGGCCTTCACCATGGCGTTCATGCGCTCACGCCTCCCTGGCGGTTGGAACCGGACAGCAGGTTGACCCGGATGCGCTGCAGCGGCGTCGCGGGCAGGTTCCGGGAGGTGCCGCGCGCGTAGTAGCGCTCCAGGTAGTACTGGCCCACGCTGAGCACCGAGGTGAGGATCAGGTACCAGGCGGCGGCGAGGAAGAGCATCTCCGCGGTGGCGCCGGAGTTCTGGCCGACCTCCGAGGTGGCCTGGAGCAGGTCCCAGTACTGGACCGCGATCACCAGCGAGGTGGTCTTGAGCATGTTGATGAACTCGTTGCCGGTCGGCGGCACGATCACCCGCATGGCCTGCGGCAGCACGACCCGGCGGAGGGTCTTGGCGTGGCTCATGCCCAGCGCCTGGGCGGCCTCGGTCTGGCCCTCGTCCACGGACTGGATGCCCGCGCGGCAGATCTCCGCCATGTACGCGGCCTCGTTCAGCCCGAGGCCCAGCAGGGCGGCCAGGAACGGGGTCATGAAGTCCGACCACTCGTCCTTGTAGATCGGCATGATGTTGATGTAATGGAAGACCAGCCCCAGGTTGAACCACACCAGCAGCTGCACGTACACCGGGGTGCCGCGGAAGAACCAGATGTAGCCCCAGGCGATGGAGGACGTCACCGGGTTCTTCGACAGCCGCATCACGGCCAGGACGATGCCCAGGGCCACACCGAGCACCATCGACAGGATGGTGATCCAGATGGTGTTGCGGACCCCCTTGAGGACTTCACTGTCGAAGAAGTAGTCCGGGATGGCGGCCCAGTTCACATCGCCCTTGGCGAAGGCGTAGATGAGCGCCGCCAGCAGGGCGATGGCGACGACCGCGGAGACCCAGCGGCCGTAGTGCCGCACCGGGATGGCCTTGATGTCCTCCGGCGCGGGAGACGGGGTGCCGACGGGCCCCGCCTTGTCGATCTTCGTTGTCACGGATGAGTGCCTTTCAGCGCGAGCGCGCGAGCTTCAGGGTCGGCCGGGATCACTTGCCGCCGTTGATGATGGCCTTGGCGACCGCGCCGTCCTTGACGCCCCACTTCGCGACGATCTTGTCGTACTCGCCGTTCGCGATGAGGAGGGCGAGCGCCTGCTTGAGGGCGTCGCGCAGCTCGGTGTTGTCCTTGGAGACGGCGATGCCGTACGGAGCGGCGTCCACCTGGTCGCCGACCAGCTGGAAGTCCTTGCCGCCGCCGGAGGTCTTCACCGCGTACGCGGCCACGGGGAAGTCGCTGGACCCCGCGGCGGCGCCGCCGCCGCGCAGCCGGGTCTGGGCCTCGGTGTCATTGCCGAACGCCTCGACCCCGATCGCCTTCTTGCCGCTCTTCTCGCACTTCTTCGACTCCGCCTTGGCCAGGTCGTGCGAGACGGTGCCGCGCTGCACCACGATCTTCTTGCCGCAGAGGTCGTCCCAGGTCTTGATGGACTGGTCGGCGCCCTTCTTGGTGTAGATCGAGACACCGGCGGTCAGATAGTCGACGAAGTCGACGCCCTCGCCAGCCTTCTTGCCGGTGTCGGGGTCGACGCCCTGCTGACGGCCCTTGTTGTCGGTCATGGCCGACATGGCGATGTCGTAGCGCTTCGAGCGCAGACCGGAGAGCAGGGTGTCGAACGTGGCGTTGTTGAACTCGAACTTGACGCCGAGCACCTTGCCGAGCGCGTCGGCCAGGTCCGGGTCCAGGCCCATGACCTTGCCGTTCTTCTTGAATTCGACCGGCGGGTAGTTGATGTCGGAGCCGACCTTGACCACGCCCGCGTCCTGGATCTTCTGCGGCAGCTTGCTGAAGAGCGGGCCCTTCTCGGCGGCGTTGCCGGAACCTCCCGTTTTCGCCTTGTCGGTCTGGTCGCCACAGCCCGTCAGCAGGAGGGCGCCCACGACCGCGACGGCGCCGACAGCGGCCGTCCGGGACTTCGTGGTGACCCGACGGCGCGTGAAGCTGGCGGTCATGCTGGTTCCTCCGGCAGGGTGAGAGGTTGTCCGAGGGTCGCCGAACACGCGTGTGGGTGCCGCGATCTCGTGTGATTGGGGCATCTTGCCATCCGGACGGGCACGACCGTGCGGCGTTCCATGTCAAAATCGGATAACGGGCGATCCCCGTGGTGCACAGGAAACGGACACCGGGCTGTACAGCCCAGGTGTGAAGAGCGGTACGAAATTGTGATCATGTGGCGAATGCCGCGTGACGGCAGCATGCATATTCAAGGCTGCTTCGACCGCTTCCGACGGATATGAGAAGTTTCCGAACACCACCGCAACGGAAGCCGTTCGTTCTGGGCACATGCTTCCGGTAGAACAGACGGCTACACCCCTCATCCGGGGCTCAGGACGCGAGTGCGACGCGTCCGGCGTCCGTATGTGAGTGCGCGTGGCAGGTATCTGCCCCGCGGCACCGGACGCGGTGCCCGCCCGCTCCCAACCTGGGGCGGTTACCCTCGACAGAAAACGACAAAGGGGTCAAAACAGTGGCAGCGGAGATGGTGAATCCTCGCAGCGACCATGCAGGCGACAGCGGCGAAGGAGCCGACGGAGTGACCGACGGAGAGCCCTTCGATCCCGCGTTCGCGCTGCACCGCGGCGGCAAGATGGCCGTCCAGGCGACCGTGCCCGTGCGCGACCGGGACGATCTGTCCCTCGCCTACACGCCGGGCGTCGCGAAGGTGTGCAGCGCGATCGCCGAACAGCCCGAGCTCGTCCATGACTACACCTGGAAGTCCCAGGTCGTGGCCGTGGTGACGGACGGCAGCGCGGTCCTCGGGCTCGGCGACATCGGCCCGGAGGCGTCCCTGCCGGTGATGGAGGGCAAGGCGATCCTCTTCAAGCAGTTCGGCGGCGTGGACGCGGTGCCCATCGCGCTCGACTGCCGGGACGTGGACGAGATCGTCGAGACCGTCGTCCGGCTCGCGCCCTCGTTCGGCGGCGTCAACCTGGAGGACATCTCCGCGCCCCGCTGCTTCGAGATCGAGCGCAAGCTCCAGGAGCGCGTCGACATCCCGATCTTCCACGACGACCAGCACGGCACGGCGGTCGTCACGCTGGCCGCGCTGCGCAACGCGGCCAAGCTGACCGACCGGGCCCTCGGCCAGCTGCGCGCCGTCATCTCCGGCGCGGGCGCCGCCGGTGTGGCCATCGCCCGGATCCTCACCGAGGCGGGCATCGGAGACGTCGCGGTCTGCGACCGCAAGGGCGTCGTCTCCCCGGACCGCGAGGACCTCACCGACGTCAAGCGCGAGCTGGCCGGGTTCACCAACAAGGCCGGGCTGACCGGTTCGCTGGAGACCGCGCTGGACGGCGCCGACGTCTTCATCGGCGTCAGCGGTGGCACGGTGCCGGAGGAAGCGGTGGCGAAGATGGCGCCCGGCGCCTTCATCTTCGCGATGGCCAACCCCAACCCGGAGATCCACCCCGAGGTCGCGCACCAGCACGCGGCCGTCGTCGCCACCGGGCGCAGCGACTTCCCGAACCAGATCAACAACGTGCTCGCCTTCCCCGGCATCTTCGCCGGTGCCCTCCAGGTCCGGGCCTCCCGGATCACCGAGGGCATGAAGCTCGCCGCCGCCGAGGCGCTGGCCTCCGTCGTGGCCGACGAGCTGAGCGCGGACAAGGTCATCCCCTCGCCGTTCGACGAGCGGGTCGCCCCGGCCGTGACCGCGGCCGTGGCCGCCGCCGCCCGCGCGGAGGGCGTGGCGCGCCGCTGAGCCAATGGGGTCCGGTCAGCCGACCGGCGTAACGGGGCCGGGTCGTCCAGAGGGCGGCCCGGCTCCGCCGTTTTCGGGCGGATGTTTCGGGGCGGTCGTTTTCGCGAGCGGCGCGGTGTGACTCACATCGCGGCGTGGTTCCGTCGTCCGCCGCCGCGTCCTAAGGTCGGGATCATGTTCGCTGCCTACGCCGCACGTATCGACCGCGACCAGCCGCTCAGCGGCCTCGAACTGGGCGAGCGCCCCGAGCCGGAGGCCCGTCCCGGCTGGACGACCGTCAGCGTCAAGGCCGCCTCGCTCAACCACCACGACCTGTGGTCGCTGCGCGGGATCGGGCTCGGCGAGGAGTCGCTGCCGATGATCCTCGGCTGCGACGCGGCCGGAACCGACGAGGACGGCAACGAGGTCGTCCTCCACTCGGTCATCGGCCAGAGCGGTCACGGCGTGGGGCCGCGTGAGCCGCGCACCATCCTCACCGAGCGCTACCAGGGCACCTTCGCGGAGAAGGTCACCGTCCCCAGCTGGAATCTGCTGCCCAAGCCCAAGGAGCTGTCCTTCGAGGAGGCCGCGTGCCTCCCGACGGCCTGGCTGACCGCCTACCGCATGCTGTTCACCAACGCGGGTGTCCGGCCCGGTGACAGCGTGCTGGTGCAGGGTGCGGGCGGCGGCGTGGCCACCGCCGCGATCGTGCTGGGCGCCGCCGCCGGGCTGCGGATGTTCGCCACCAGCCGGGACGAGGCCAAGCGCAAGCGGGCGGTCGAACTCGGCGCCGAGGGGGCGTACGAGCCGGGGGAGCGGCTGCCGCGGCGGGTGGACGCGGTGATCGAGACGGTCGGCGCCGCGACCTGGTCGCATTCGGTGAAGTCCCTCAAGCCGGGCGGCACGCTCGTCATCTCGGGCGCCACCAGCGGCCCCAACCCGCAGGCCACCGAGCTGAACAGGATCTTCTTCCTGGAGCTGAAGGTTGTCGGGTCGACGATGGGGAGCAAGGACGAGCTGGAGGACCTGCTGAGCTTCTGCGCCGCCCGGGGGGTGCGGCCGGTGATCGACTCGGTGCTGCCGCTGGACCGGGCCCGCGAGGGGTTCGAGAAGATGGCGGGCGGTGACTTGTTCGGCAAGGTCGTGCTGAGCGTCTGAGAGGGCTGGTGGCCTGACTGACGGTCACATCCGGCACAGTTTGCACTCCTGTTCGATCCTTCATGGTCAGGAGTGACGAATTGCCATCACTCTCGGTAAAGGGTCTGGTGCTCTCTGGAATCGGCGCGAATAATCGTGTCCGGGGGGATGCACATGACTGCTTCAGTACCGCCTTTGCCGAAAATCGAGTTGCTCATCGACGCGCTCGAACAGCTCGTCACCCTGCCGCCGGGCCACCGCGGTCCGGCGCCGCAGATCCTGCTCACCCAGCTGACCGAGGGGCCCGAGGCCGGGCGGATCGCGGACGGCCTGTGCGCGCGCTTGAGCGCGGGCGGCCGCGCCCGCGTTCCGTTCGCACAGGTGGCGGGTGAGCCCGAGGCCCCGCGTCAGGAGCGGGTGGGGGCGACGTTCCAGAAGATCGAGGAGGAGCTGCTGCGCAACCGGCCCGGCGGCTTCGGCCGACTGAGGCTGCCCCAGTTCCGGCTGATGTGCGGCATCGTCGAGGCCGATCTCGCCGGATGCCCGTCCGGCGCCCAGGCCATGGAGTTGCGCAACCGGAGTTACGAGGCGCACTGCGCCCGCTCGGTCTTCCTGCGCACCCTCCAGGCCGTGAGCGGCGGGGAGCAGCCACCGCCGAGTATCCCGGGCACCGCCTGGTACTGGCTGCGCAGACCGCTGTTCGGCCTGCTGCCGCGCTGGTGGTTCGGGCGGCGCCACGGCCGCCGGATGACCCGTAAGGGCAGCTGGTACCGCAGCTGGGCCGAACTGCCCGAGGGCGGGCCCGGCTTCTTCGCCGACGCCTGCCGCCTGACCGTGGGCGCGCCCGCCGCCGCGCGGCGCGAGCCGATCGTCGATGTGCTGCTGCGGGCGCTCCTCGCCGATCTGGAGCGCGCGTTCCGCCACCCCCGGCTCTCGCCCTGGGGGCGGCGCCGCCGCCATCGCGTCGTGCTGGTCTTCCCGCAGCCCCCGGCCATCGGCGACGACACCGGCAGGCTGCTGGAGCAGTTCCCGCGGGCGGTCGAGCAGACGGGATGCACCGGGGTGATGCTGGCGGCCGCGGTGCGCCCGGGCCGGGAGCGCACGGAGAGCTTCGCCGAGGCCGCCATCACGCTGAAGTCCTGGATCGGAACCACCGGCGCGGGCGGCGCCAGGGTGGTGCGGGTGGGCGTCGAGCCGCATGCGGACGACGAGGACGCGGCCCGCTGGCTGGGCCGCTATCCGGAGATCGCCGTCGGCAGAAGCCGTTCCGACGCCGCGCCGCGGGTGGAGGCCGCCGTCGCGGCGGTGGCGGGCGTCACCGCGCTCGGGCTGCTCGGCGGCTATGCCGTGACCGTGGTGACAGAGCACAGCGACACCGCCTGCCTCGGCGGCAGCGGCGCCTCGGCGTCCCCGGCCGTGTCCGGGAAAGGGGGCGACGGCGGCGGGCGGAGCCGACCGCCGAAGCGGAGCCCGCGGGCCGTCTATGGGGACGCGGTGACCGCCATCACCCGGCAGAACGAGCGGGCCGACAAGGCGGCCAGGTCCGGCGCCGTGGTCCGCACGGTCGGCTATCTGGGGGTGCCGGTGACCGCGGGCGACTGGGACGAGGCCAAGTACAGCGGCGCCATCCCCGAGGTGCGCGGCATCGCACTGGCCCAGGAGGAGATCAACGAACAGGCGGCCCAGCAGAAGAGCAGCAAGGTCTGGCTCAAGATTCGCCTGATGGACGCGGGCGATCGCTTCTCCCGGGCGCCCGCGGCGGCCAAGGCGCTGGCGAAGGAGGTCAAGGCCGCCGAGCGCGCCGGGGACGGTGAGCGGTTCCTGGGCGTGGTCGGTCTCGGCCAGAGCCGCCCGGGCACGCTGAGCGCCCGGAACACCCTCGCCGGGGCCGGGCTGCCCATGATCGGCACCGCCGCGACCTCGGAGGAGATGCAGCGCTCGCCCATGTACCGTCAGGTCGCCCCCGACAACCACCGGGAGGCGCGCGTCGCGGCGAACTTCGCGCGGCACGCCAATATCGTGCAGACCGCACCCGGTACCTGCGCCCCCGCCAAGAAGGCCGTGGTCATCGGGGACCCGACCGACATCTACAGCGCGAATCTGAGCGACCGGTTCGCGGAGGCGTTCAAGGACGTCCACCGCATCTGGTACCCGATCGAGCGGCCCTCGGCCGCGCCGCCCCCGAAACGCAAGGGCGAGGGGGACGAATGGGTCTCCCATACCTCCCAGATGGCCGACAGCATATGCCGGTGGCTCAAGGAGGAACCGCGCACGGTGGTGTACTGGGCGGCCCGCGCCCATGAATTCGAGAATTTCCTCGACGACTTCGACCGCCGCACCGGCTGCAACGGCCAATCGACCGTGCTCGGCGGCAATGACCTCGACAACGCGGTGGTCGAGCAGCAGCGCCCCAGCGAGAAGCACCGCAGGCTGCGGCTGTACTACGCGGCGATGGCCCTGGCGAAGGACCACCCGCCCAATGTGAAGGGAGACGACTTCCGCCGGAGGTACGCCGCCGCCTACGGGAGCGATCTGTGGAGCAACGACGCCCGGGTGCCGCTCGCCTGGGATGCGCTCGGGGTGCTGTCCGAGGGGATCAACGCGGCGTACCAGAGCGCGGGCACGGCACCGTTCGGGCGGGGCGGGGTGCAGGCGGCGCTGGAGCAGGGCGTGGGCGGAGCGGAGGGGCTGCGCGGGGCCACCGGGTCGCTGATCTACGGCGAGGGCGACAAGGTGCCCGTCGACAAGCGGCTGCTCATCCTGCACGACACCACGGGTGGGCCACCGGAGATCGCGCTGGAGTGCGGGATACGGGACAGCGGTGACGAGGCGACGACCTGGGGTCCCCGGAGCGCGTTCGACTGTCCGCGGGATGAGGACGATCAGGAGGGCGGGAGCGAGGCGGGGGCAGGGGGAGACGGCTGATCAGCGGTCAGCCATCAGTTCTGGTCGGGCTCGGCGTACGCCCAGCCCGACCAGCGGGTGACCTCGACGGCGATCACCGGTCCGCGCGGGGGCCGGTCGGCGTACTGCGGGTACTTGGCGACCAGCCGCCGCACCGGGTCCGCCCGTTCGGCCGCCGCCTCGGCCGGGACGATCCGCGCCCGGCCGTCGGCCCGCACCCACCACAGCCGGCGCCAGTCCTCGTCGTAGTGGTCGACCAGGAGGCAGACCGCCGGGTGGGCGTGGATGTTGCGCAGCCGCTTCAGGTCCTGGTGCCGCTTGGGCTTGTGGTCCACCGCGGTGACGACGGTGTCCCCGCCGTCCTCCGGGGCGGCGGTGAGCGCGAAGGTGGCGGGCACGAGATGAGGCAGTCCGTCCTCGTCGGTAGTGGCCAGCCGCAGCACCCGGGCGGCGGCGAAGCGCCGCCGCGCCTCGGGGGTCTCCAGTCGCATACCGGCGAGGCTACTGCGGCGCTTCGTCCCCCGGCCGGGCGAAGCGCCGTCGCCGCCGGGCACGCGCCCTGGGCTACTCCTTGGCGGGGCCGCGCAGGCGGCTGGTGATCCGGGCCGCCGTCGCCGCCAGTCGGCGGTGGGCGTCGGCCAGTTGGTCGTCGGTCACCCCGTGGTCCCGGGCGGTGTCGCGGATGCCGTCGCGGAAGCGGTCGAGCAGCCGGTCCAGATCGCGGGCGGGGTCGCCGGACGGGGTGAACTCCCGGGCCCATGCGGGCTCGGCCGGGGCGCCGCCGTCAGCGTCGGCTCCGGCGTTGCCATCTGTGCCGTTGCCGCCTCCGCTGTTGCCGCCGTCGCCGCCGTGGTGGTCATGCCGGGCGGCGGCGGGCGGCGGTTCGGGGGCGGGCGGCGGTTCGGGGGCGTCCGTGCGCGGGGCGCTGGGCTTCGTACCCTCGTCCGGGCTCGGCCACCCCGAGGGGGCCATGCCCTGCTTGGAGATGCGGCCCATGCTGCGCGACACCTCGGCCAGCCCGTCCCGCACCGCGCGCTGCCAGTCGCCCGCCCGGATGTGCTCCTGCGTCTGCTCCTGGACGCGCCGGGCGACCCGCTGGACCTCTTCGAGCGCGAACTCCTGGGCGTCCTTGGCCTGCTTACGGGCGCGCTGGGCGTCCTGCCGGGCGCGGCGGCTCTCCTCCTTCGCGCGGCGGGCCTGTTCCTTCCACTCGTCCTTGGCGCGCCGCAGCTCCTCCTTCGCCTGCCGCCAGCCCTCGCTGTTGTCCCACGGGCCCTCCCAGGGGCCGCCCTTGCTCTCGCCGGTGCCGGAGGTGCGGGCCTGCTGCGCGGCCTCCCGCATCTCCCGCCGCAGATCGTCGGCGGAGCCGCGCACATCCTCGCGGATCTCGGCGGCGAGCTCGGCCACCGATTCGCGGATCTCCAGCTCCAGGTCGGCCAGTTCGCCGCTGCGGTCGGCGAGTTCGGCGCGTCCGGCGTCGGTGATGGAGTAGACCTTGCGGCCGCCCTCGGTGGTGTGGGTGACCAGCCCCTCGGCCTCCAGCTTGGCCAGGCGCGGGTAGACGGTGCCCGCCGAGGGCGCGTACAGCCCCTGGAAGCGCTCCTCCAGCAGCCGGATGACCTCGTAGCCGTGGCGCGGGGCCTCGTCGAGCAGCTTGAGCAGGTAGAGGCGGAGTCGGCCGTGGGCGAATACGGGGGGCATCAGAGGACCTTTCCCTGCGAGCCGCCGGTGCCGCTGCTGCTGTCGGCCGGGCTGTCCGACGTGCTGTCGGTGCCGCCGGGCGCGTCATCGCCGTATCCGGCGCCGCCCTCGTCGGCGGGCGGGCGGCGCAGCAGCGCTATCGCGCCGGAGACGGTGGTGGCCTTGAGGCTGCCCCGGCCCGCGCCCAGGTTGCCGGTGATCCGCTTGGCGCCCCACTGGCCGCTGACCCGCAGATCCTCGAAGGCGTTGGAGACGGGCCCGCTCGCGGTGTTGGCCTCGATCCGGGCGTCGGCGGGGCTCGGCAGCCGGATGGCGATCTCCCCGGAGACGGTGGTGAGGCTGATGTTCGCGCGCTCCGCGGTGGGCGCGAGGTCGAGCACCATGTTGCCGCTGACGGAGTCGGCCTTGACGACCCGGCCCGAGCCCTCGATTACGGTGAGGTCGCCGGAGACGGAGTTGAAGCGCAGATCGCCGGTGACGGCCTGGGCCTCGACCCGCCCGGAGACGGTGTCCGCGCGCACCGGACCGGTCAGTCCGACGAGGGTGGCGTCGCCCGCCACGCCGCGCAGATCCGTACGGCCGCCGAGCCCCGAGGCGACGGCGGAGGCGCCCACCACCCCGATCGAGGTGGCGGTGCCGGTGGGCACGGCGAGGGTGACATGGACCGCGCGGTGGAAGCCTTTGCGGTCGAGCCAGGTGAGCAGGCCCTTCCAGGGGAGGTCGTCGTACGCCACGCTCAGGGTGCCGTCCTCCAGGGTCACTTTCAGCGGCGGGCCCTCGATCTCGGAGAGCTCCAGCCGGGCCGGGCCGCCGTCGGTCCCGACCACGTTGACCGTACCGTCCACGATGCGTACGTGGAGCGCCGAGACGGGCTCGTCGAAGGTGAGCTTCTGTGGTTCGCCGAACGACCACTCTGACCGGCCTGACATCCCTGGCCTCCCTGGCTGGATGCGGTCACGCAACATATCGTGTCTTGCTCAACACGATATATCGTGGATCGCTGGAGTCAAGCCCCTCCCCGGGGCTGGAGTCAGCCCTCGCCCCGGGGTGGGGCAAGGCCCTCGGCTGGACGCCTTTGTCGTGTGAAGCTCTCCGAATTTCCGCTAGAGCATTGCTAGAGCACCGATAGAGCGTCATGGAGTACGAATGTTCGAGGCTGTTACCTTCGTGCCCCCAGAATCGGGAAAGAAAGAGGGCAGTGAAGGTTATGGCGTCACAACCCTTGAAAAGCTCGGTGCCAAACGATTCTCAGGATCTGCGCTCCGTTGCCCAGTTGCTCTTGCGGGCAGCGCGCAACTACCCCGATTCCGGGGTACGTTACGTGGCAGCCGAGGCGGAGGTGGACGCAACACGCCAGTCCTATCCGGAACTTCTGAGATCCGCGCGGCAACTCCTCGCGCCGCTCCGCGAGTACGGGCTGCGGCCGGGCGACACTGTGGCCCTGCTGCTGGACGGCCAGCGGGAATTCCTGACCGTCTTCTGGGCCTGTCTGCTGGGCGGGTTCGTGCCGTGCCCGATGGTGCCGATCCCCGGTGACCCGGCCCGCTGGGCCGCCCAGCTCTCCCATGTCAACCGGCTGTTGGGCGGTCCGCTGCTGGTCACCACCGAGGCGATGGGCGCCGACCTGCCCGGCGTACCCGGGCTCGCCGTCGCCACCGTGGAGCACCTGCGGGACGCGGGCGGCACACCCCCCGCCGATGCCATGGACGGCGGGGCGGAGCCCGAGACGCACATCGCCGCGCCCGAGGACCTTGCCCTGCTGGTGCTGACCTCCGGCTCCACCGGGAATGCCAAAGCGGTCATGCTCACCCACGGAAACATTCTCGCGGCCATGGCGGGAAAGGCCGGAAAGCAGCGGCTCACGGATGCCGACACCACCTTCAATTGGATTTCCTACGACCATGTCGCCGCGCTCCTGGAAGCGCATATGCTGCCGCTGTGTGTCGGCGCCGAACAATTGCATGCGGAGGCGTCGGTGGTTCTCGAAGAACCGCTGAATTTCCTCCGTATCATCTCCCGTCACCGGGTCACGATGACCTTCACTCCGAACTTCCTCCTCGGCCCCCTCAACGCATCGGTGCGCGATCTGGCCGACGAGATATCGGCGGGCGGGGAACCGCTCGACCTCACCTCGTTGCGCCATATCGTGAGCGGCGGCGAGGCCAACGTCGTCGCCACCGGCGAGGCGTTCCTCGCCCACTACGCCCCGTACGGGCTGCGCCCCACCGCCCTCTGGCCCGCCTTCGGGATGACCGAAACCTGCGCCGGGTCCCTCTACAACCGTGCCTTTCCCGTCACCGACGCGGGCCAGGAGTTCGCCAACCTCGGCACCCCCGTCGAGGGGCTGAGCATCCGCGTCGCCGACGACGACCACCGGGCGCTGCCCGCGGGCGAGGTCGGGGAACTCCAGCTCAGCGGGTCGATGATCACCAGCGGCTACTACCACGACGAGGTCGCCACCAAGGAGGCGTTCACCCCCGACGGCTGGTTCCGCAGCGGTGACCTCGGCCGCATCGACGACGGGCGGCTGACCCTCGTCGGACGCAGCAAGGACAGCATCATCGTCAACGGCGTCAACTACTTCAGCCATGAGCTGGAGGCCGCGCTGGAACAGCTCGACGGGGTGGCGGGCGGCTATGTCGCGGCGTTCCCCACCCGCCGTCCGGGCAGCGACACCGAACAGCTGGTGATCGCCGTCCACCCCGAACTCCCCGACGGCGACGAACCCGGACTGCACCGTCTGATCACGGCCGTGCGCTCCACCGTGGTGATCCACTGGGGCTTCCGGCCGTTCCTCATCCTGCCGCTGCCCAAGGACGCGTTCCCCAAGACCAGCCTCGGCAAGACGCTGCGCCAGCGGATGCGGAAGCGGCTGGAGTCCGGCGGCTTCGACGACGTCATCGCGCGGGTCGCGGAGCTGACCACCCGGCGGCTGGGCGGCCACACCCCGCCGGAGGGCGAGACGGAACGTACCCTCACCGAGATCTACGCCGAGATGTTCGACACCGCCCCGGAACGGATCAGCGCGACGGCGAGCTTCTTCGACCTCGGCGGCACCTCACTGGACATCCTGCGGCTGCGCCGCCAGGTCATCCGGCGGCTCGGCGTCGCGGACCTGCCGATCATCACCGTGCTCACGGCGTCCTCGGTGCGGCAGCTCGCCGCCCGGCTGACCGGGGGCGGCGCGCCCGAGGCGTACGACCCGATCGTGCCGCTCCAGACGGGCGGCGCGAAGACCCCGCTGTTCTGTGTGCACCCGGGCGTCGGCGAGGTCCTGGTCTTCGTCAACCTCGCCAAGTACTTCGTCGGCGACCGGCCGTTCTACGCGCTGCGCGCCCGCGGGTTCAACGAGGGGGAGAAGCCGTTCGAGAGCTTCCAGGAGATGGTGGACGCTTACGTACGGGCCATCCGTGCCCAGCAGCCGCACGGCCCGTACGCGGTCGCCGGGTATTCGTACGGCGGCGCCGTGGCCTTCGAGATCGCCAAGGCGCTGGAGGCGCTGGGCGAGCGCGTCGACTTCACCGGCAGCTTCAATCTGCCGCCGCACATCAAGTACCGCATGGACGAACTCGACTTCATCGCGACCGCCGTCAACCTGGCCTTCTTCCTCGACCTGATCAACAAGAAGCAGTCCCTTGACCTCCCGGGCGAGCTGCGCCCCCTGCCCCGGCGGGAACAGCTCGCGCGGCTGCTGCGGATCGCCCCGCAGGACCGGCTGGCCGAACTCGACCTGAACGGGGAGAAGTTCGCCGCCTGGGCGGAGCTGGCCCACGGCCTCACCAGCCTGGGCCGCAGCTACCGGCCGAGCGGCACCACCCGGTCCATGTCGGTCTTCTACGCCATCCCGCTGCGCGGCACCAAGGAGGACTGGCTGAACAAGGAGCTACGCCGCTGGGACGAGCACACCACGGAGCCCAACCGGTATATCGACGTACCCGGTGAGCACTACACGCTCATGGGTCCCCAGCACGTCCCGGCCTTCCAGGCCGTCCTCCGCAAGGAGCTGGACCGCGCGCTGGGCGACGGATGAACACGGCAGAGGAGAAGAGCACGGTGGAAGGCAAGAAGATCCTGGTCACCGGCGGCACCGGGCAGGTCGCCCGGCCGGTGGCGGAGTCGCTGGCGGCACACAACGAGGTGTGGTGCCTGGGCCGCTTCGGCGCTCCCGGCGTCGAGGAGGAGCTGCGCGCCCGGGGCATCACCACCTTCCGCTGGGACATGAACGACCTGGGGGCATCCGGCTACGAGGGGCTGCCGGACGACTTCACCCATGTCTTCCACTCGGCGGTGCGGCGCGGCGAGGACGGCGACTACAACGCGGCCGTCGAGGTCAACTCGCTCGCCTGCGGACGGCTGATGAGCCACTGCCGCACCGCCGAATCGTTCCTGTTCGTCTCGACCGGCGCGCTCTACAAGCGGCAGACCCTCGACCATCCGTACGCCGAGGACGACCCCGTCGACGGCGTGGCCGACTGGCTGCCCTGCTACCCCGTGGGCAAGATCGCCGCCGAGGGCGCGGTGCGGGCGTTCGCCGGGGTGCTGAACCTGCCGACCACCATCGCCCGGCTCAACATCGCTTACGGCCCGGGCGGTTACGGCGGGGTGCCGATGCTGTACTTCAAGCGGATGCTCGCGGGCGAGCCGATCCCGGTGCCCGTCGAGGGCCAGAACTGGTGCTCACTGCTGCACACCGACGACCTGGTCGCCCAGGTGCCCGCGCTGTGGGCGGCCGCTGCGTCCCCCGCGACCCTGGTCAACTGGGGCGGCGACGAGCCGGTCGGGATCACCGATCTGGTGCGGTATCTGGAGGAGCTGAGCGGGATCGAGGCGCGGCTCGTACCCAGTGAGGTGACGAGGGAGACGTACCAGTTCGCCCCCACCCGCCGCCGGGAGATCACCGGGCCCTGCCGGGTGCCGTGGCGCGAGGGCGTACGCAGCACGCTCCAGGCCCTGTACCCCGAGCACATCAAGCAGCGGTAGAACCGCCCGAGAAGGGACGAAGACCGTGGCATCACACAACATCGAGGCCATCCGCGCCGCCTACGCGGGATTCCGGGACCGCGACATCGAGGGAATCCTGTCCGCCATGCACCCGGACGTCGAGTGGGTCCACCCGGCCGGGATGGCGAAGTACGGCCTCGGCGGTACCAAGCTGGGCCACGCGGGGATCAAGAAGTTCCTGGCGCACGTACCGAGCGTGCTGGGCGGGATGAGACTCGCGCCGCGGGAGTTCATCGAGCAGGGCGACCGGGTGGTGGTGTTCGGCACCCGGGAGGTGACGTCGCGCGGTGGCCGCACCACGACCCTGGACTTCGTCCACTCGTGGACGATGCGGGACGGCAGGGCGACGCGGATGGAGGACATCTTCGACACCGTGGCGTTCCACGACCTGATCGAGAGCTGACCCCTGCTGCGATGTCCCCAGGCCGCCCGCCCCCGTTGCCGCGAGGACGGGCGGCCCGCCTGTGGGGGTCCCGGGACGAGCTCAGACCGTGGTGACGACCTCGTCGTACGCCAGCCGCGGCAGCCGCTCCATCCAGGCGTCCGGGCCCGGCTTGCCGATGTTGACGACGCAGATCGCCTGGTGGCGGCCGTCGCTGAAGAACTCCTTCGACACGGCGGCGTGATCGAAGCCGATCATGGGTCCGGCAGCCAGCCCGGCCGCGCGCACCCCGAGGACGAAGTAGCCGACCTGGATCGCGGTGTTGAACCGCGCCGAGTGCTCCCGGGAGACCGGGTCGGCGAAGATGTTCTGCGGGTTCTCGATGAACGGCACCAGCCGGGGCAGCTCCTCGTGGAAGTCCAGGTCAGCGGCGAGGATGGCCACGAGCGGCGCCTGCGCCGTCTTCCCCCGGTTGTTCCCCGCCATGTGCTCCACCAGGCGGCCGCGGGCCTCCTCCGAGCGCACCATGACGATGCGCAGCGGCTGCTGGTTCAGCGAGGTGGGCGCGTACTTCACCAGCTCGTAGATGGCGCGGACCTGCTCCTCGGTCACCGGCTCGTCGGTGAAGGTGTTGGCCGTACGGGCCTCCAGGAACAGCTGGTTCTGCGCCTCCGGCGCCAGGGTGAGGTGCCGCAGGGCGTCGCTGTTCTCCGCTGCGCTCATGGAGCTCTCTCCTCGTGACTCGTACGCGATGGTGAATTAAATGGACTGGACGGGCTAGTCCATCGCAGTGAGGGAAGGCTAGACTCACAGGCCACCGAGGGCAAGACCGGCCCACAGCAAGGAGGTTGGACCGTTGCGGACGGACAACGGTCCGCGGCGCGGTGCCGCGGGACGGCCGGCGGGCCCGCAGCCCGCCAAGCGCCAGGCGATCCTGGAGGCGGCCGTCGCCGTCTTCCTGAGCGAGGGCTACACCCGGGCCGGTGTCGACGCCATCGCGGATCAGGCGCGGGTCTCCAAGCAGACCGTCTACAACCACTTCGGCGACAAGGAACGGCTGTTCCTCGCCGCCGTCGACGGCGAACGGGAGCGGGTCGCCGCGGGCTTCGCCCCCGCATCACTGCACACCCCCTCCGCGGAGGACGACGCGGCCGACGTACGCACCGCCCTCACCGCCTTCGGCCACCGCGTCCTCGGCGTACTCCTCGACGAACGCGCCTCCGCGCTGCGCCGCCTGATCATCGCCGAGGTCGCCCGCCACCCCGCGCTGCGCCCGGCCTGCGCCGAGGGCGAGCCCCAGCAGCTGGTGAAGTACCTGGCCGAGCTGCTCGGCCGCCGCACCGACAGCGGTGAGCTGGACGTTCCCGATCCCGCCTCCGCCGCCCAGCAGTTCGTGGCCCTGATCGTTCAGCAGGGTCTGTACCAGTCGATGTACGGCACCCGCCCGATCGCCGCCGTCGACGCCTCGGCCATCTGTGAGAAGGCCGCCGACCTGATAGTCCGCGCGTACCGCACATGACGTGCGAGGAGGTGGCACCCATGCGTGCGAACGTTCTCGGACCGCTGACCCTGCGCCACGGCGCTCTGTCCGGAGTCCCCAGCGCGATGAAGCCGCGCAAAGTCCTGTCCCTGCTGCTCCTCAGCGACGGCCGCATGGTGCCGGTGCAGACGCTGATGGCCGAGCTGTGGGGCGATCAGCCGCCGCGCACCGGGCTCACCACCCTCCAGACGTACATCCTGCACCTGCGCAAACTCCTCGCCAAGGTGCTCGGCACGTCCTCCGCCGCGGTCACCCGTGACGTCCTCCAGACCCGGCCCGGCGGCTACGCGTTAGCGCTGGCCCCCGGCGAGCTCGACGTCCACGACTACCGCGCCCTCGTCGCCCGGGCCGAATGCGCCCTGGAGGTCGGCGACGAACGGGCCGCCGACGCGGCCTACCGGCAGGCCCTCGCCCTCTGGCAGGGCCCCGCCCTGGTCGACGTCGCCCCGCACGGCCGCCCGCTCCAGGCCGAGGTCGCCCGGCTGGAACAGTCCCGGCTCACCGCCACCGAGCGCGGCATCGAGACCCGGCTGCGGCTCGGCGGCCATCTGGAGGTGCTGAGCGACCTCGCCTCGCTCGTCGTCGAGCACCGCTTCCACGAGGGCCTCCACAGCCAGTACATGCTGGCCCTCCACCGCTCCGGCCAGCGCACCCGCGCCCTCGGCGTCTACCAGCGGCTGCGCACGGCCATGGCCGAGGAACTCGGCCTCGAACCCTCGGCCAAGCTCCAGCGCCTCCAACAGGCCGTCCTGGTCTCCGACCCCCGCCTCGACCACGAGGCGGGCACCCCGGGACGCGGTCCGGTGGTGGCGTAACGGCTACGCCGTTTCCTGTTCCCAGGGCAGCCGGATCAGGGCCAGCTCCGCGAGCCGTTCCAGATCGGCGCGGGAGGCGCCGTACGCGGCCTGGACGGCGATCCCCTCGGTGAGCGCGAGGACATAGCGCGCCGCGTCCTGCGGCTCGACGGCCCCGGGTAGATCGCCGGACCGCCGGGCGTCGGCGAAGCGCTCGGTCAGCATGACCTCCCCCGCCCGGCGGCGGGTGCGCATCTCCGCCTTCGCCTCGCTCGCCGCGTCCCCGGTGGCCAGCGCGCCGTGGACCATCAGGCACCCGGCCGGGGTGTCGGCACCGGTCGTGGCCTCGACCGCGCCCTCCAGCCACCGCCGCACGACCTCCCGTACGCTCCCGGCCTCCAGGGCCGTCGGGCCGTACGCGAAGACGGTGCGGGTGTAGTGGTCGACGACCTGCCCGAACAGGCCCGCCTTCGAGCCGAACGCGCCGTAGATGCTGCCCGGCTTCAGTCCGGTGGCGGCGGACAGATCCGCCATCGTGGCGCCCTCGTATCCCTTGGCCCAGAAGACGCCGAGCGCCGCCGACAGGGCCTGCTCGACGTCGAATTCGCGGGGCCGTCCCTTCGCCATGCCGGGTCCTCCTGGTTTTTTTAGTGTGCGTTCAAGATAACAGTTGCGCGGTGGCGGTCCGCATGACATCTTGAGTGAGCATTCAATAAATGAGGGAGAGCATCATGCTGAACGGCAAGGTCGCGCTGGTCACGGGCGGTTCGCGGGGAATCGGCGAGGGCATCGCCCGCCGTCTCGCCCGGGAGGGGGCCGCGGTCGCGGTCACCTACAACGCCTCCGCGGACCGCGCGGAAGCCCTGGTGAAGGAGATCGTCGCGGACGGAGGACAGGCGCTGGCCGTCCAGGCCGACGCCGCGGACCGCGCGTCCCTCCGGGCGGCCGTCACGGAGGTCGCCGACCGGCTCGGACGGCTCGACATCCTGGTCAACAACGCGGGAGTCGGCGTCATGGGCCCCATCGAGGACCTGACCGACGCGGACTACGACCACGTCGCCGCCGTGAACCTGCGCGGCGTCTTCGCCGCCACCCAGGAGGCCCTGCGCCATATCGGCGACGGCGGACGCATCATCACGATCGGCAGCATCAACGCCGACCGCGTCACCTTCGCCGGCGGCAGCCTCTACGCGCTGACCAAGGCAGGCGTGACCGGGTTCACCCGCGCCCTGGCCCGCGAGGTCGGCGGCCGCGGCATCACCGTCAACACCGTCCAGCCCGGCCCCGTCGACACCGACATGAACCCGGCCGACGGCCCGATGGCGGCATCCGTCCTCCCGCACCTCGCGGTGCACCGCTACGGCACGGCCGACGAGGTGGCGGGCCTCGTCGCCTACCTGGCGAGCCCCGACGCCGCGTACGTCACGGGCACCACCCTCGACGTGGACGGCGGCTACGCGGCCTGAGGCCGCCCGTACCCCTGGTCAGATGTCGTCGTCCTCGTCATCGAGCCGGGCCAGCCAGGTCGCCAGCCGCTCCACCGGAACCTCGAAGTCCGGGTTCAGGTCGACGAACGTCCGCAGCTGCTCGGCGAGCCACTCGAAGGTGACCTCCTCCTCGCCGCGTCGCCGCGCCAGCTCCTCGATGCCGCGGTCGGTGAAGTACAAGGGTCGCTCCGGGGGTGGATGAGGCGAATCTACCGCCCCAGGATATGCGTCCCTGCCCGGACGCTCAGCCGCAGCCGCCCAGCGCGTCGATCAGATCCCGCGCCCGGGGCGCCCCGCGCCGGAGGAGCAGCGCGGCGGTGGTGTGCAACTCGTTCCAGGCGTGGGGCCGGCCCACGTCCGACGCGTCGGCGGCGCAGCCGAGCGCGGTGTGCGCGGCCGCGTCGGCATGACCGGCTGCGGCGAGCGCGTGCGCGAGGCACGCACTGAACCAGGCTCGATCGCGTCGGTACGAGGCGGGAAGGGCGTCGATGCCGGTGCGGGCGATGAGGTGTTGTGCCTCATCAAGGAGACGGTGGGCCGCGTCGGCCTCGCCGCTCAGCGCGTATCCGCGGGCCTCCATCTGGGCCGCCATGCCCTGCACGCCCCGTGACGTCCCGGGCCCGCCTGGGATGCGTAAGGCATCGGCGATCTGCGTGATCTTCTCGTACGTCGTGATCGAACCCTCGCCCCGGGCCAACTTGCCCACCCGTTCCGGCTTGATGTCGCAGGCAGCCGCGATCTTCGAGAAGCTGATCCCGCCCCATTGCCGGGCCAGTTTGAAGACGGCCCCGAAATCATGGCGCTCCAGAGCCCTCCGTACGTCGGATCGTTCAAGGACGTGGGGAGGAAGCGCGGCGGGCGAGAGGTAGCTGGACATGTGATTACCGAGGTTCGGTGACAAGAAGGGGATATCAGCAGTCTCAAGCCGGATTGTACCCATCATGGGGATACCTCTGATGGGGAATCGGGACCTTCCCCTGCGGCGGCACGCTGGTGACACGGGACAGACGAAGGGAACCAACTCCATGGGCAATCACGGGAAGCCGTCGGCGCCGAACCCGCAGCCTCAGCCACCGTCGCCACGGGACAGCGACGGTCAGCATCCGGATGTGTCGAAGCCCGGAGGTGGGACGCACCGGAAATGAGCCCCGAGGAGTTGCGGGCACAAGCCGCCGAGGCGCTCGACGAATTGGAAGGGTTCGCCGAGCCGTGGATGCGGGAGGCTTTTCTCAAGGTGCCGCGTCACGCGTTCGTTCCCGACATGGTGTGGGTCTGGCGGGACGATGCCTATCGCCCGCTGCGCGCCGCCGACGACCCCGGCGCCTGGGCCGCGCTGGTCCACGATCCGCTGGCGTCTGTCGTCACCCAGGTCGACGACGGGGCGGCCCGGACCGAGGGCACCCTGCCGACCAGCTCCATCAGCGCTCCCGACGCCGTGTTCACCATGCTCGCCGCGGCTGATGTGCGCCCCGGCATGCGGGTGTTGGAAATCGGCACCGGCACCGGCTACAACGCCGCCCTGCTGTGCGAGCGCGCCGGGGCGGTGCACGTGACGTCCGTAGAGGTGGACGCCGGGCTCGCCGAGGCGGCCACCCGGCGGCTGACCGAGGCCGGGTATCACCCCCGTGTGGTGGCCGCGGACGGGGAGGGCGGCTGGCCGCCCGGGGCCCCGTACGACCGGGTGCTGTGCACGGCCTCGCTCCAGCGCGTCCCCTTCGCCTGGGTGGAACAGACCCGCCCCGGCGGGCTCATCGTCACGCCGTGGAAGACGACGCTCCAGCCGCATGGGATGGTGTGCCTCCGTGTCGCCGACGACGGCGCCTCGGCGTATGGCCACTTCGATCAGCCGATGTCGTTCATGGATCTGCGCGGCCAGCGCCGGCCGGAGTCGCCGCTCGGTGCGGTGTACTCCGCCGCGTCCTGGGAAGAGAGCCGCGACAGCCGGACTGACCTCGACCTGTCCTTCCTGGACACGGACTTCCACGCGCGCTTCGCCCTGGGGCTCCGGCTGCCCGGCGTCCACTGGGACGGCGACGGATGGCTCGCCACCACCGACTCCTGGGCGTATGTGTGGGAGGGCGGTGTCTATCAATGGGGGCCCCGCGACCTGTTCCACGAACTGGAGCGTGCGTATCAGTGGTGGCGGGAGGCCGGTTCGCCGGAGCTGTACGACTTCGGCCTCACCGTCACCGCCGACCGCCAGACCGTCTGGCTCGGCAGCCCCGACGCGGTCATTCCGTCGTTCGGCTGAGGAGCCAGGACACCACCGCCCGCACGGCGCCGGTGAGGGCGGCAGCGGTCAGGGTGAGGAGGGTGGTGGGGTGGCGGTTCGGCATCGTTGACCTGCTTTCGTGAGACCGGCGAGGGCGCCGGGCGATACCTTCACCTTGTGCGGGGCCTGGGGTGTTGCGGCAGGCCGCACGCGTTGCAGGCGGCCGCAACGGGGGAGGGGCCATGACGGACGAGTTGGTCGGCGGTGAGCTGGTGCCCGAGGAGCCGCGCATCGGGGATCTGAAGCCGATCCCCGAGCAGGTGAAGCCCGAGTGCCGGGAGCTGGCCCGGAGCCTGCGGGAGCTGTTCGGGGCGGTGGGGGTCTCGCTGCGGGTCTTCGCCGTACGGGTGCATTACGACGCGGGCACCGTCTCCCGCTACCTCAACGGGACCGTCGTACCGCCCGCCGAGTTCGTGGACCGGCTGCTCACGCACGCGGCCAAGGCCACCGGGCGGGCCTCCTCTGCGGAGGTGATGGCCCATGTGCACACCCTGCAACGGCGGGCGTTGCAGGTCACCAACAAGGTCGGATGGGAGCTCCAGCGGCTCCGTGACCAGCTCGCCGACGCCGACCGGCAGCGGCAGCAGGCCGAGGTGCGGGCGGAGGCGCTGTCGGAGGCGTTGCTGGTACGGAAACAGCGCATCGCCGAGATGGAGGTCGACCAGCGGCAGATAGCGGTCTCGGTGTCGCTGGAGCGCGATGAACGGGAGGCGGAGGTCGATCGGTTACGGGAGGAGCACGACGGGTTACGGACCGAACGGGACCGGCTGCGCGAGGAAGTCGCCCGATTGCAAGGTGAGTTGACGCAGGCGCGGCGGCAGGCACTGGACGCCGAGCGGCGGTGCGAGGCGCTGGAGCATCAGCTGCAGACGGAGGAAGAGGCCGCAGCGGAACACGCCGAGCCCGAGGATCCGGCGGCGCTGCGGCTCGCGTATGACTGGGCGCGGCAGCTGGAGCGGGAGCTGATGGAGCTGCGGGCCCGGGAGGAGGCCGCCCGTTCCGGGGCACCGCTTCCGCGGGCTCCCCGCGCCTTCGCCGTCGTCCACGCGGCCGAGGACCGCCTCTGGGCGGACTGGATCGCGCACGTGCTGCGGTCGAACGGACAGCGGGTCGTGGCGGGCGGCTGGGATCCCGCGCATCCCGGGGATGTGGAGCAGGGCTCCGGCGATGAGGTCAGCCAGATCCTGCTGTTCAGCAAGTACTTCTTCGCCGCCGGAACCCGCTCGGGCATCGACTGGGAGGCGACCATCGCCACCCTGCGCCGCGGCGCCCACCTCCCCATGGCCGTGGTCACGGGGGACTGTGGGCTTCCCTCCGCCGTGGACCGGATCCCAACCCTCGATCTGCGGCGGCTGGGCGCGGACGCGGCCGAGCGGGCCCTGCTGCGCTGGTTGGACGCGGTGCCCCTGCCCGGTGGTTCCGGGGGCGCCGCCTACAGCCCGCGCTTCCCCGGCAGCGTGCCCGCCGTCTGGGACGGAGTGCCGCGCCGCAACCCGCGCTTCACCGGGCGCGACGCCCTGCTCGTCGCGGTGCACGACCGTCTGGAGGCTGTTCCGGGGGACACCGCGGTGGTCGCGCTCGTCGGGCTGCCGGGCATCGGCAAGACGCAGCTCGCCGCCGAGTACGCCCACCGATTCGCGGGTCGGTACGACATGGTCTGGTGGGCCTCCGGGAGCGACCTGACCACGCTGGAGGGGCGCCTTGCCATGCTTGCCCCGGACGGTTCGGTCCGGGGCGCGCTGGACGCCCTGCGGCGGGGCGATCCGTACGAACGCTGGCTGCTGGTCCTCGACGGTGCCGGCGACCCGGAGGCCATCGCCGACCTGCTGCCCGCCGGGCGCGGCCATGTGCTGATCACCTCCCGCAACCGGGCCTGGGCCGACCACTACGCCGAGCTGCTGGACGTCCCGCCGCTGAGCCGAGAGGAGAGCGTCGCGTTCGTACGCCGCCGGGCGCCCCGCATCGGGGCGGAGGACGCGGACCGGCTGGCGGCGGCCGTCGAGGACCTGCCGCTGCCGATGGACCAGACGGCGGGCTGGCTGGACGGCTCGACGACAGCGGTGGCGGAGTACGTGGGCATGGTGCGCGACGGCGAGCCGACCCCGGTGCGGGCCGCGGCGGACTACCCGATGCCGTATCACGCGGCCTTCAAGGACCTGATCACCCAGCTGCGGGAGACCACGAAGGCCGCGGCCGAACTGCTGAGCCTGTGCGCCCTCTTCGACCCCGGCCCGGTCCCGCTCGCCCTGCTGCGCGCCGTCCCGGCGGACCAGGTCTCCCCGGCGGTGGCGGCGCTCCTGGACAACCCGAGCCAGCTGGACCTGGCCGCGGGCAAGCTGGTGCAGCGGTCGGTGGTGCGGGTGGCGGACGACGCCGTGTGGATGAGTCGCTTCGTACGGGACGCGGTGCGGCGGCGGGCGCCGCGGGAGCGGGCGGCCAAGGACGCCCGGATGGTGCGTACGGCACTGGCCATGGCGGATCCGGGCCGCCCCGAGGACCCCGCCGCATGGCCGCGGTACGCCGCACTCCTGCCGCATCTGGAGTCGTCGGGCGCCACACCACGTCGACTCGTCCTCGGATTCGTGCAGTATCTGACTCTCAGCGGCGACTACGAGAGGGGCATGCGCCTTGCCGAACGCGTCGTGGGCGACGATCACGACCTGACGGCGCACCGCGCCACGCTGCTGCGCGAGACCGGCGATTACGCCGCGGCCGAGGCGCTGGACCGCTCGGTGCTGGTGGACCTCGTCGAGGCCGATGCGCCTGGCGCACCCCTCGCCATGGCCCGGCTCGCCGGTGACCTGCGGGGGCTTGGCCGCTACGACGAGGCCCACACGCTGGCCTGCCAGCAGCGCGACCTGTGCGCCGTGCGCTTCCCGGACGAGGGTCCGGAAGCGCTGAACGCCCAGCGGAGCATGTCGCGTTCGCTGCGGCTGCTCGGCCGCTACGCCGAGGCCGCGGAGCTGTCCCGCAGGACCGTGGAGAGCGCCCGGGAGACGCTGGGCCCGATGGCGCTGTCGACCCTGTCGTCCGAGACCGATCTCGCCTACGACCTGCGGCTGTCCGGCCACTACGAGAACGCCCTGACGCTGCAGGCGGCCAGCGCCCAGCGGCATCGCGAGGTCCTGGGCGACGACCACCCCTGGACGCTGGTGGCCTCGTATCACCACGGGATGTGTGAATGGTGGGACGGAGCCACGGAATCCGGCCTGGAGCGGATCCGCGAGGCGTGGCAGAGCGCGGAACGTGTGCTCGGCGAGAAGGCCCCGCCGTCCCTGATGATCGCCTCGGGGTTCGCCCGAGCTCTGCGGCGGTCTGGGGGACCGTCGTGGGCGGCGAAGATCACCGAGCGGCTGGCGGTCCGTTACTGGCTCGGGGCCCGGCATCCCTACACCGTCGGGGCCAAGGCGAACCACGCGCTCAGCCTGGGGCTGGCGGGGACGCACAGGGCGGCACGGAAGCTGCAGGAGGCCCTGGCGGACATGACCGCCGCGCTCGGCCCGCGCCACCCCTGGACGCTGGGCATCGCTCTCAACGCGTCGGCGGTCCAGGAGCCCACGGAGGCCGCCGCGCTGAGCCGGGAGACCGCGCGGCTGGCTGCCAAGGTACTGGGGGAGAGGCATCCGCTGACCCTGTTGGCCCAAGTCGCGCTGGCCGTCGATCTGCGCGCGATCCGTGGCGGAGGGGATGAGGCGGATGTGATCGAGGAGGCGGCGGTGCGCGCGTTGGCCGCCGTTCTGGGGCCGGACCACCCCGAGACCGTGGCGGCCCGCAACCGTACGCGGCCCGTCTGGGACTTTGAGCCGCTGCCCATCTGAACCCCTTGCCCCGACGCCGGAAAGCCCGGCCCCGCGCGATGCGGGAGCCGGGCCTTCCGGTACGGAACGAACGGGACCTCAGATCTCGAACGCCTCGCTCACCAGCGCCTGCTGCTCCGTCTGGTGCCGCTTGTTCGACCCCACCGCGGGCGAGGACGAGTGCGAGCGCGACACGCGGACCAGTCGCTCGGCCGCCGGGACGTCGGCGCCGACCGCCAGCTCCAGGTGGTCGATCAGGTTGAGCGCCATGAACGGCCAGCCGCCCTGGTTGGCCGGTTCCTCCTGCGCCCAGACGAACTTCTCGACGCCCGAGTACTTGGCGATCTCGGCCTGGACCTCGGCGCCCGGCAGCGGGTACAGCCGCTCCAGCCGGATGATGGCCGTGTCCTTCGCGCCGCGCTTCTCGCGCTCCGCATCCAGGTCGTAGTAGACCTTGCCGGAGCAGAAGATCACCTTGCGGACGCCCGCCGGGTCCACCGACTCGTCGCCGATGACGGGGCGGAACGCGCCGGAGGTGAACTCCTCGGTCTTCGACGCCGCGGCCTTCAGGCGCAGCATCGACTTCGGGGTGAAGACGACCAGCGGCCTGTGGTGCGGGTTGTGGACCTGCCAGCGCAGCAGGTGGAAGTAGTTCGACGGCAGCGTCGGCATGGCGACCGTCATGTTGTTCTGCGCGCACAGCTGGAGGAAGCGCTCGATGCGGGCGGACGAGTGGTCAGGACCCTGGCCCTCGTAGCCGTGCGGCAGCAGCAGGGTGACGCCGGAGGTCTGGCCCCACTTCTGCTCGGCGGACGAGATGAACTCGTCGACGATGGTCTGCGCGCCGTTGACGAAGTCGCCGAACTGCGCCTCCCACAGGACCAGCGACTCCGGGCGGGCCAGCGAGTAGCCGTACTCGAAGCCCATCGCCGCGTACTCGCTGAGCAGCGAGTCGTAGACGTTGTAGCGGGCCTGGTCGTCGGAGAGGTAGAGCAGCGGGGTGTAGTCGTCGCCGGTCTCGCGGTCCACCAGCACCGCGTGGCGCTGGCCGAAGGTGCCGCGGCGGGAGTCCTGGCCGGCGAGCCGGACCGGGGTGCCCTCCATGAGCAGCGAGCCGATGGCGAGGGTCTCGCCCATGCCCCAGTCGATCGTGTCGTCCTCGATCATCGCCGCGCGCCGCTGGAGCTGCGGGAACAGCCGCGGGTGGACGGTGATCCGGTCGGGGGTGTTGACCTGGGACTCGGCGATCCGCTTGACGACCTCCTGGGAGACGGCCGTCTGCACCGCGACCGGGAACTCCGGCTGCGGTTCGGGGACCGCGGGCTGCGCCGGGGTGGACACCGCGTCGCGGACCTCGGTGAAGACCTTCTCCAGCTGGCCCTGGAAGTCCTGGAGCGCCTGCTCGGCCTCTTCGAGGGTGATGTCGCCGCGCCCGATCAGCGACTCGGTGTAGAGCTTGCGCACCGAGCGCTTCTTGTCGATCAGGTCGTACATCAGCGGCTGGGTGAAACCGGGGTTGTCGGTCTCGTTGTGGCCGCGGCGGCGGTAGCAGATGAGGTCGATGACCACGTCCTTGTTGAACGCCTGGCGGAACTCGAAGGCCAGCCGGGCGACGCGGACGACGGCCTCGGGGTCGTCGCCGTTGACGTGGAAGATCGGCGCCTCGATCATGCGCGCCACGTCGGTGGCGTACATCGAGGAGCGGGACGCGGCCGGGGCGGCGGTGAAGCCGACCTGGTTGTTGATGACGATGTGCACGGTGCCGCCGGTGCGGTAGCCGCGCAGCTGCGACATGTTCAGCGTCTCGGCGACCACGCCCTGACCGGCGAACGCGGCGTCGCCGTGGAGGGCGACGGGCAGCACGGTGAAGTCGGTGCCGGCCTTGCCGATGATGTCCTGCTTGGCGCGGGCGACGCCCTCCAGGACCGGGTCCACCGCCTCCAGGTGGGAGGGGTTGGCGGTCAGCGAGACCTGGATCTGCTCACCGTCGAGGCCGGTGAAGGTGCCCTCGGCGCCCAGGTGGTACTTGACGTCGCCGGAGCCGTGCATCGACTTCGGGTCGAGGTTGCCCTCGAACTCGCGGAAGATCTGCGCGTACGACTTGCCGACGATGTTGGCGAGGACGTTGAGCCGGCCGCGGTGGGCCATGCCGATGACGACCTCGTCCAGGCGCGACTCGGCGGCCGCGTCCAGCACGGCGTCCAGCAGCGGGATGACGGACTCGCCGCCCTCCAGGGAGAACCGCTTCTGGCCGACGTACTTCGTCTGGAGGAAGGTCTCGAACGCCTCCGCCGCGTTGAGCCGCCGCAGGATGCGCAGCTGCTCCTCGCGCTCCGGCTTGTCGTGGCTGCGCTCGACCCGGTCCTGGATCCACTTGCGCTGCTTCGGGTCCTGGATGTGCATGAACTCGATGCCGGTGGTGCGGCAGTACGAGTCGCGCAGCACGCCCAGGATGTCGCGCAGCTTCATCATGGACTTGCCCGCGAAGCCGCCGACCGCGAACTCGCGCTCCAGGTCCCACAGGGTGAGCCCGTGCTCGATGATGTCGAGGTCGGGGTGCTTGCGCTGGCGGTACTCCAGCGGGTCGGTGTCGGCCATGACGTGGCCGCGGACCCGGTAGGCGTGGATCAGGTCGAAGACCCGGGCCGCCTTGGTGACGTCGTCGTCGTGGCTGACGTCGATGTCCTTGAGCCAGCGGACCGGCTCGTAGGGGATGCGCAGCGCCTTGAAGATCTCGTCGTAGAAGTCGTTCTCGCCGAGCAGCAGCTGGTTCATGATCCGCAGGAACTCGCCGGAGGCGGCGCCCTGGATCACCCGGTGGTCATAGGTGCTGGTCAGCGTCATGACCTTGGAGACGCCCAGCTTGTTCAGGGTGTCCTGCGAGGTGCCCTGGAACTCGGCCGGGTACTCCATCGCGCCGACGCCCACGATCAGGCCCTGGCCGGGCATCAGCCGCGGCACGGAGTGCACGGTGCCGATGCCGCCGGGGTTGGTGAGGGAGGCGGTGACGCCGGTGAAGTCCTCCATCGTCAGCTTGTTCGCGCGGGCGCGGCGGACGATGTCCTCGTAGGCCTGCCAGAACTCGAAGAAGTTCAGCGTCTCGGCCTTCTTGATCGCCGCGACGACGAGCTGGCGGTCGCCGTTGGGCTTGACCAGGTCGATGGCGAGGCCGAGGTTGATGTGCTCCGGCTTGACCAGGGTCGGCTTGCCGTCCTTCTCGGTGAACGAGTAGTTCATCGAGGGCATCGCCTTCAGCGCCTGCACCATGGCGTAGCCGATGAGGTGCGTGAAGGACACCTTGCCGCCGCGGGCGCGCTTGAGGTGGTTGTTGATCACGATGCGCTGGTCGAACAGCAGCTTCACCGGGACCGCGCGGACCGAGGTGGCCGTCGGCAGCTCCAGCGACGCGTTCATGTTCTTCGCGACCGCGGCGGACGGGCCGCGCAGCGTGACCAGCTCGGGCCCGGCGGCGGGCTCGGCCTTCGCGGGCTTCGCGGAGGCCGTGGGCTCGGCGGGGGTCGGCTTGGCCGGTGCGGGCTTGGCCGGGGCCGGAGCCTTCGCGGCCGGAGCCGCGGCGGGCTTCGCGGGCGCCGGAGCGGCCGCGGCCGGCTTGGCGTCCGCGGGCTTGGCGGCCGGAGCCGCGTCCGCGGGCTTGGCCGGGGCCGGGGCCTTGGCGGGCTGCGCGGCAGCGGGAGCCGGGGCAGCGCCTCCGGTCACTCCCTGTGGTGGCGCGGCCACCGCCGAGCCGGTGTCCTGGCCCGGCTTGTAGTCGGCGAAGAAGTCCCACCAGGCTCGGTCGACCGAGTTCGGGTCCTGGAGGTACTGCTGGTAGATCTCGTCGACGAGCCACTCATTGGGGCCGAAGGCAGCGGCAGGGCTAGTTCCCTGCCCGTCCTGCTCGTCGGTCGAGACGCTCGAGGTGTTGGGGGACTGTGGCGACACGGCGGTAACCGCCCTCTTCCGCTTCACAAGGTGGTGGACAGCGGGAATAAAGGCTACGCCCCTTGACCCCTTACGTGCAGGCCGCACTGGTCAACGTCGTCTAAGTCACACTCATCGGCGGGTTTCAGCGCATGACGTGGCGGGAAACACACGGGGTTCCGTTGAAACCGTCCAGCATGTGGGAACGCAAAAGTGCACCCACACCGCTCAGATGTGCGCTTCCGGTACCGACTTTACGTCAATTTTGATCTCTGGACGTCCCCCGGAAGGGTGACTTTGATCCGGCAGCCCCGAGAGGATTCGGCCACCCCGATGCGTCCGCCGTGCAGATCGACCGCCCAGCGCGCGATGGCCAGACCCAGGCCGGTCCCTCCGTCGCTGCCCTGACCGGGCCGCGGGCGGGCACCGGGCGCCGGGCCTGCCGGGTTCGGTGAGAGGCTGCCCCGGTTGAAGCGTTCGAACACCCGGTGCCGCTCCGCCTCCGGGATGCCCGGGCCCTCGTCCTGCACCTCCAGCTCCAGGCTCCCCGGCCCCTCGCCGCGCCGCGCCCGGATGCTGACCCGGCCGTGCGCCGGGCTGTGCTTCATCGCGTTGTCGATCAGGTTGGCCATGACCTGGTGCAGCCGCTCGGCGTCCGCGAACGCGGACAGCTCCGGCGGCGAGACGTCTAGGTCGAGGTGGACGTCCTTACGGGTGTGCTTGCCCGAACCGGCGTCCGCACCCTTGGCCATGCTGGCCTCCTTGAGGATCCCGGCCAGATACGGCCAGACCTCGAAGGTGCGGGCGTGCAGCGGCACCACCCCGTTGTCCAGCCGCGACAGATCCAGCAGCTGTTCGACCAGGCGGCCGAGGCGCTCGGTCTGGCGCAGCGCGACCCGCATCGTCTCCGGATCCGCCTCCGAGACGCCGTCCACGACGTTCTCCAGCACCGCCCGCAGCGCCGCGATCGGCGTGCGCAGCTCGTGCGAGACGTTGGCGACCAGCTCCTTGCGGTGGGTGTCCACCGCCTCCAGGTCGGCCGCCATCCGGTTGAACGAACTCGCCAGGTCGCCGAACTCGTCCCGGCGCTGGGCCGCCCGTACCCGCTGGGTGTAGTCGCCGTGCGCCATCGCCTTGGTGACCAGGGTCATCTCGTCCAGCGGGGCGGTCAGCCCGTGCGCCACGAACTGGGTGATCAGCAGCGAGGCGATGATCGAGAAGACCGTGATCACGCGCAGCTCGGTGTCCGAGTGCATCGCCGCGAACACCAGGAGGGTCGTGATGATGACCGACCCGATGACCAGCGCGCCGAGCGCCGCCTTGACCGAGCGGTACGGGTCGAACGGCCGCAGCGCCTTCCACACCCGGCTCCACGTGGCGCGGATCCGTTCGCTCCTGGGGAGGCTCCGGACCCGCCGGAGGTGCCGGTCCAGAGCCCACGGTGTCCCGGGAGGCTTCTTCATGCCGCGGGCGTCTCCAGGGCGTAGCCGACGCCGTGCACCGTTCGGATGCGCTCCGCGCCGATCTTCCGGCGCAGCGCCTTGATGTGGCTGTCCACGGTCCGGGTGCCGGAGGCGTCCGCCCAGTCCCACACCTCTGCCAGCAGCTGCTCCCGCGAGAGCACCGCGCGCGGGGTGTTCGCCAGACAGACCAGCAGGTCGAACTCGGTCGGCGTCAGATGGACGTCCGAGCCGCGCACCCGCACCCGGCGCTGCGCGTGGTCGATCTCCAGCTCGCCCAGCCGCAGAATCCCGCTGCGCGGGGTGTTCGCGGCCAGTGCCGCCCGCTCGACCCGGCGCAGCAGCACGTGCACCCGGGCCGCCACCTCGCGCATCGAGAACGGCTTGGTCATGTAGTCGTCGGCGCCGACCCCGAGCCCCACCAGCATGTCGGTCTCGTCGTCCCGCGCGGTCAGCATCAGGACCGGCACCGGCCGCCGCGCCTGCACCCGGCGGCAGACCTCCAGGCCGTCGAAGCCCGGCAGCATCACGTCGAGGACCAGCAGATCGGGCTGCCACGCCTCGGCCGTGTCCACGGCCGCGGGGCCGTCCGCGGCCGTCTGCACCTGAAATCCTTCGGCGCGCAACCGGGCCGCGATGGCGTCCACTATGGTCGGGTCATCCTCGACGACGAGGATCCGGCGTTGCGCGCCCGGGGTGGTCGTGGCGCCCCCGTTGTGGCCGTTGTGCATCTGCTCCATACGCCCGCCCCTGCGTCGTTCCCATGAATCCGCGGCCGCCTACTGTCACACGTGTGCCGAAACCCACGGCTCCGCGCATGGTCATGGCCTGGCCACTTTTCGTAGGCAAGCAAGCGTAAGGGCAGCCTACGCGCCCCGGCTACGCGCCTCGAATCCCGAGATGCACCACGTCGGGCACACCCCGGGCAACGGCGATCTCTTCCGTACGCACCCCCGTGAACCCGGCATTCCGGAGAGCCCGCTCGAATGCGGGCGACGGCTGGGCCGACCATACGGCCAGCACCCCGCCGGGGGTGAGGCGGTCCGCGCAGGCGTCGAGCCCGGCGGGGGAGTACAGCCCTTCGTTGTCCTCGGTGACGGTCCAGTCGGGGCCGTTGTCGATGTCCAGACACAGCGCGTCGTACGGCTCGGCGCCCTCCGCGCCGTCCCGCAGATGCGCCACCAGATCGGCCTGAACGATCTCCGCCCGCGGATCGGCCAGCGCCTCCCCGGACACCGCGGCCAGCGGCCCGTCGCGGTGCCAGTCGATCACCGCGGCCTCCCGCTCGACCACCGCGATCCGCCCCCACCGCGGCTCCGACACCGCCTCGACCAGCGAAAACCCGACGCCGAGCCCGCCGATGAGCAGCGCGGGCGAGGGGCGGCCGGGCGGCAGCGCGTCGAGCGCGGCACGGATCAGCAGCCGCTCGGAGCGGCCGTCGGACGTGTCCATGAGGAAGCACCCATTGGCGATGATCTCGAAGACGCCCCCGTCTCCCCGCTCCCCCTCGCCGCTCCCTCCGCGCCGCCGCAGCACGACCTCGCCATACGGCCCCTCCCGGCGGTCCACGGTCACCGGCCGGTCGTCGGCGATGTCATACGGCGACTGCATGGGACGGGTCCTCCCGGGCTTCCTCGGCTGAGCTGACGGCCCCATCCTCCCGCCGCCGCGCCCCGCCGGTCCAACCAATAGCCGGGCCGGACGGATGTGGCGGCCTTCACATCGCGTCGGCCGGTGAGATGACTCACCGGCCGACGGTTGTTGAGGGACTTGCGTGGATATACGCCGCGTACGCGCGAGACGAGGAAAGGGGCCCGTGGTGACGGCACCAGTGGAACGGCCCGGCGTGCGGGCCGAAGCGACGCCCGCCCCGGGCGTGCCCGCCGCGCCGCCCCGTGTCGGCGCGCGAGCCGCCGTGCCGCCCCCTTCCAGTGCGCCCGCCGCCGTACCGCCGCCCTCCGGCCGTCCAGCGGTCCGCCACCCGGCCGCCTCCGCCCCCAGCCCAGTCGCCCCCGACGTCGGCACGCCGCGGATACCGGCCCGCGCATCCCGCCGCGCCCTCCGCTGGTCCCGGCTCCGGGGCTGGTTGCCCACCCTCACCGGGACGCCGTTCGCCCTCTGCTACTCGCTGATCCTCCTCGGCACCGGCCTCTACGCGCACCTCGGCGACCCCCGTACCGTCCACGACCTGCTCACCGTCTCCAGCACCGATGTGTCCAACCTGTCCCAGCGGCCCCTGCTGACCCTCCTGGCCAGCGCCCTGTGGGTGGTGGGCGGCATCACCTCGCCCTACCTCGTCGCCTTCCTCCTCGTGCTCAGCGCGCTGGAGCGGCGCGTCGGCGGCCTGCGCACCGCCGCGGTCTTCCTGCTGGGCCACGTCCTCGCGACCCTGCTCACCGAGATCCCGGTCGCCGCCTCCGTCGCCGTCGGCCAGCTTCCCGACAGCTCGCTGCGCCGCCTCGACTACGGCGTCAGCTACGGCCTGATCGCCTGCGCGGGCGCCCTCGCCGGACTCCTTCCGCCCCGCCCCCGCTGGGCCCTGACCGGCGGGATCGGCGCGGCGCTGATCGCCGGAAGCCTGGTGGACTTCGACCCCCTCACCGACTGGGGCCACGCCCTGGCCCTGCTGATCGGTGTCGCGTGCTGGCCCCTCATACGCCGCGTCGCTCAGCGGCGCGGAGGTGGCCCCTCCGGGCGGGCACCCCGTAGCGCGTAGACGACCCCGCCCACCGCGAACACCACGCCCGCCGTCCACCACGCCGCCCGCTCGGGGCCGGGCTGCACCGACCAGGCCCAGACCGCCCGCCAGCCACCCGGATCGCGTCCCGCCGTCAGATAGACCGCGCTGGTGTGCGCCAGCACCGGCAGCCAGCTCAGCCGCGCGCCGATCAGGACGGCGGCGAGGGCCGTCACCCCCGTCGCGGCCATGGTGTTGCGGACCATCGCCGGTACCCCGAACAGCTCCGGGTGGCCCCGCACCCCCGCGGCGAACAGCGCCGCCGCCAGCGCCGTGAGCAGCAGCAACTGGCAGAGGCGGCGCGGCCACCAGGGGCGTACGGCGGTGCGGTCCAGCTCCTCGGAGTGGGTGTACAGGCTCGCCCCGATCGCCGCCGAGGCGAGCAGCGGCGCGAGGACGACGACCGGCAGCCGCGCCTGCGCGCCGAACTCGGGCCGGGACGTCAGCCAGTCGGCGCACCAGGCGCTCACCGCGGCGGCCGCGGTCAGGGCGGCGGCGGTCAGCGGCAGGGCCCGCGACCGTGCGTACAGCAGCACGCTCATGGGGCCGTCACCCGTTCGAGGCGGCAGGAGTGGGCCGCGGCCAGGTAGTCGCCGAGCCAGCGGGTGCGGTCCCGGTCGGGCATGGTCCGCAGCCTGGTGAGGGTGCGGGTGTAGAGCTGCGGGGGCGGCCCGAAGATCGGGTCGTCCCGTCCAGGCAACGGCGCCAGCCAGTCGACGACTGCCGAACTGATGTCGTCGGACCGGGGGCGGGTGCGGGTGTCGGGAGTCGGGCAGAAGAAGGCGGGATCCGCCACGGCCGCGGCCGCGTTGTACGCGAAGAACTCCGGCTGGGCGGCCCGGTCGGGGCGGAAGTAGGTGTCCCAGCCGGACACCCGTGCGTCGGTCTTGCGGTTCGCCGAGGACTCGCTCTCGACCACGCGGGCCGGGGCGTTCGGCACGCCCCGCAGTTTCGCCGACAGGCCCGCCACCGCCGCCGACGCACCGGGCAGCATCCGGGCGTGTACCCGTGCCGCGCACACCTGGGGCGTTCCGTCGTCGCACACGAGCGCGGCGGCTGCCGGGTCGGGCCGCCACGGGCCCTCGGTGCCCAGCTGCGTCAGCAGCGCCGCGGCGGTGGCGGCAGCGGCGAGCGGCACGAGCGCGGTGACGCGGCGGCGGGCGGCGTACGCCAGCAGGGCCGCCCCCGCCAGCCCGGCCGTCCACATCATGGAGACCGGGGCGAACCACCACAGCGGGCGTTCCCAGGTGTGGAAGCCCTGGAGGGCGGGGGACAGCCAGGTGGTGGCGGACTCGGAGTACGTGGGCAGGCCCAGAGCGAGATACGTGCCCACGGCCACCAGGGGCGGGGCGAGCCGCCACGGGACGACGCGGCCCGTGAGGA
Organism: Streptomyces sp. NPDC021115; assembly: GCF_044333065.1. NCBI lineage: Bacteria > Bacillati > Actinomycetota > Actinomycetes > Kitasatosporales > Streptomycetaceae > Streptomyces > Streptomyces sp. NPDC021115. The sequence continues at coordinate 519,812 of NZ_JBIRQF010000001.1, read as the reverse complement.
AGCCGAGCACACCAAGGGCACCGAGCGCCGTCGCGTCCGCCACCATCAGGGACACCCAGGGGCGGCCGTAGCTCGCGTACTGCCAGGTCGCGACCAGGCAGACGGCCGCGGTGAGCAGATACCCGGCGACCGGCCACAGGATGGTCGGCGCGGCGGCGAGCAGGGCCCGGCGCAGGGGCGTACGGGGCATGGTGGCGAGCAGGTCCCGGGTGCCCCGCCGCCGCTCGCGCCCGCCCTGCCAGCACGCGGCCGCGGCGGTCAGCGAACCACCGACCAGTAACCCGGCCGTTCGCAGGTAGTCGGCGGTGGAGATCCAGGCGTCGAGCCAGAGGTGCGCTTTCCCGGCCATGGCGAACAGCAGCGCGACCAGCACGGTCGCGCCCACCACGGGCCCGAACCAGCGGGTGAGTTCGGCCCGCAGCGGCCCCCGGAAGGGACGCTGCCACCGCGTCGCATGGCCGGACGGCGTGGGCGGGGCATCGGCGGCCCGGACCGGGCCGTCCGCTCCGGCCTGCGGGTCCGCCGACCCCTGTACGGCGGACACTTCCTGCCGCTTCCCGCCGGTCATCGGGCCACCGCCGTCCCCGGGCCGGCCACCGTGCCGTCCCCGGCGCGATGACGCCGCAGGACCGTGGCGTAGCCGCGTTCGATGGGGTTGTCGCCGATGTCCTCCGCCTCCGCCGCGTCGCCCAGCTCCGCCAGCGAGGCGGGGGTGCCCCGGTAGGCCACCCGGCCGGACTCCATCAGCGTCACCTCCGTACACGCCGCGGCGACGTCCTCCACCAGGTGGGTGGAGACGATCACCGTGGAGGCAGTGCCCAACTCGCGCAGCAGGGCCCGGAAGTCCACCCGCTGCTCGGGGTCGAGCCCGGCCGTGGGCTCGTCGAGCAGCAGTACGTCCGGTTCGTTGACGATGGCCTGGGCGATGCCCACGCGCCGCACCATGCCGCCGGACAGGCGGCGCACCTTGGTATCGATGCGGTCGGCCAGCCCGACCCGGTTGACGGCCCGTTCGACCGCCGCGGCGGCGGCCGTGCCGGACATCTCCTTCAGCCAGGCCACGTACCCCACGAACTCGCGCACCGTGAAGCCCGGGTAGTGGCCGAACTCCTGGGGCAGATAGCCGAGCCGACGCCGCACGGCGGTGCGGCCCGTGTGCCCGGCCACGTCGTGGCCGAGCAGCTCCACCCGGCCCTCGGTGGGCGCGGCGACGGTCGCCAGGACGCGGATCAGGGAGGTCTTGCCCGCCCCGTTGGGGCCGAGCAGGCCGTGTACCCCGGTGCCGAAGCCGAGGTCGACGGCGTCGAGGGCGGTGGTCCGGCGATGCCGGACCGTCAGCCCGTCGACGGACACGGTGGTCGTCATATGCGCTCCAAGTGGTCGAAGGAGGTGCGGCGCAGCGCCAGCAGCCCGGCGCATCCGGCCGCGGCGGCGGCCCAGCAGCCCTGTGCGGCGGGGCCGGACAGGACGGTGGCCAGGGAGTCGGCCAGGGCGTCGGCGGGCAGGCGGCCCGGCGGCCCGCCGGGCGCCGCCGCCGGTGCGCCGACGGCGAGCAGCCAGCCGATGGAGACCGCGCCGGTGGCGGCGCGGCAGCCGACGTACGAGCCGAGGGCGAGCGCGGCGAGCGTCAGCGCGAGGCCCGGCAGCAGCCAGGCCGCGGCCCCGGGCCCCCCGGCGGTGGCGGGGAGCAGCAGTCCGGCGAGGGTGAGCAGCGGTACGGACACGGTGAGCACCGCGGCCGTACGGATCAGCAGCAGCCGCAGCCCGCCGGACGGGGTGGAGGCGACGATCTCGTGCATCGGGTCGGCGTGCCGCCCGTACGACACGGCGACGCCGAGGGACGGCAGGACGGGAGCGAGCAGCAGCAGGAAGGGCCGTACGCCGCCGAACCCGGTGGCCCGCGCGGCGCACACCGCCCCGACGGCCATGACGAGCAGCGAGAGCAGCCAGGGCCCCCGCAGCGCGGGTCCCGCCGCCCACGCGAGCCGCCCGTGCACGGCGGCGCGGCGTCCCCCGCGGTGCCGGGCCGCGACGGCGCGCCACCCCGCCGCCGGGCCCGCCCCTGCCGGTGCGCCGGGGCCGCCGACTGTCCCCGCGCCCACGTGGCAGTCGCCGCCCCCGGCGGGCACGCGGGGTGTGCCGGGGCCGCCGGTCTCCGGGGCGCCCTGTCGGGCGCCGCCCCCGGAGGCACCCGCGCGGGCGGGCGCGGCCGGGGGTGCCCCCTGTGCCGACCGGCGGAGGCGCGGGCCGTGGCCGGGAGTCGCCCCCTCCGGGGCCGTCGCGGTGGCCAGCAGAGAGGCCCGTACCGCCGCCAGCGTCGGGGCCGCCGCGCCCGCGCGGGCGGCGGCCGAGACGCGGGCGGCGCAGGGCGTACACGCCTCCAGATGCTTCTCGACCGACCAGGCGTCGAGCTCCGGCAGCGAGCCGTCGGCGTACGACGCCGCCTGGGCGGGGGTCACATGCCAGGCATGGGTCATGGGGTGCCTCCCAGCGGGTGCGGCGTGGGCAGCGGGGACAGCTGGGCGAGTACGGAGCGCAGCTCGCTGCGGGCGCGCCGGGCCCGCGACTTGACGGTGCCCTCGGGGATGCCGAGGAGCTGCGCCGCCTCGCGCGTGGTGAGCCCGTCCACCACCGTGGCGCGCAGGACGGCGCGCAGCTCGGGGGAGAGCCGGTCCAGGGCGGCGCCGACGGTGCCGTACTCCAGCGCGTCGAGCACCCGGTCCTCCGCCGAGGGCGCGGTCGTGTGCGCCGCGCCCGGGTCGTGGAGCGCGTGCGCGGACTGCGCCTCGGCCGTGCGGACGGCGGTGCGCCGGGCGTCGACGAGGCGGCGGGCGGCGATGGTCCACAGCCAGCCGCCCGCCTCGCCGCCGCGGTGCGAGGCCGCGGACCGCCAGACGGTGACGAAGGTGTCCTGGAGGACTTCCTGCACGGTCTCGGGGTCGGCGCAGCGCCGGGTGAGCCGGGCGTGCAGCCAGCCGCCGTGCCGGTCGTACAGCGCGGCCAGCGCGTCGGCGTCGCCTCGCGCGACCGCGCGCAGCAGCTCCGCGTCGCTCGGGTGGGCCCCCAGGGGGCGTAACGGTCTCACGCTTCCTCTATCGCTCGGGAGCCCTCCTGCGGTTCACGGCGGGCACCGCGGCTGATCGCTCACAGCGAACACGGGGTCGGGAACACCTGGGGCCTCACAGGCATTGAGTCTGCATAGCTCAACTTGCCTGCCGAAGGGGAGATCATGGCTTCGCTGTCTACACCGCTCACCCTGCCCGTCCTGCCTCTGGACGACGAGGTCGTGCTGCCCGGCATGGTCGTGCCGCTGGACCTTTCCGATGCCGATGTGCGTGCCGCGGTGGAGGCCGCCCAGGCGGCCGCGCGGGCCGATGGCGGGAAGCCTCGGGTGCTGCTGGTGCCGCGGGTCGACGGGACGTACGCGGGAATCGGGACGCTGGGCACCGTCGAGCAGGTGGGGCGGTTGTCCGACGGGGATCCCGGGGCGCTCATCCGCGGGGTGCGGCGCGTGCGGGTCGGGGCCGGGACGACCGGGCCCGGGGCCGCGCTGTGGATCGAGGGGACCACGGTCGAGGAGATCGTGCCCGATCCGCTGCCGGGGGCCGTCACCGAGCTGATGACGGAGTACAAGGCGCTGGCCACCAGCTGGCTGCGCAAGCGCGGCGCCTGGCAGGTCGTGGACCGGGTGCAGCAGATCGACGACGTGTCGCAGCTCGCGGACAACGCCGGATACTCGCCGTTCCTGAGCGTCGCCCAGCGCGTGGAGCTGCTGGAGACGGCCGATCCGGTGGCCCGGCTCAAGCTGGCCGTCACCTGGCTGAGCGATCACCTGGCCGAGCAGGACGTGGCCGAGTCGATCGCCAAGGACGTCCAGGAGGGCGTGGACAAGCAGCAGCGCGAGTTCCTGCTGCGGCGGCAGCTGGAGGCCGTGCGCAAGGAACTGGCCGAGCTGAACGGTGACCCCGAGGACGAGTCGGACGACTACCGGGCCCGGGTCGAGGCCGCCGATCTGCCCGAGAAGGTGCGCGAGGCGGCGCTGAAGGAGGTCGACAAGCTGGAGCGGGCCAGCGACCAGAGTCCCGAGGGCAGCTGGATCCGCACCTGGCTGGACACCGTCCTGGAGCTGCCGTGGAACGAGCGCACCGAGGACGCGTACGACATCCCCGGCGCGCAGGCGGTGCTCGACGCCGACCACGCGGGTCTGGCGGACGTGAAGGAGCGGATCACCGAGTACCTGGCGGTGCGCAAGCGCCGCGCCGACCGCGGGCTCGGGGTCGTGGGCGGGCGGCGCGGCGGGGCCGTGCTGGCGCTCGTCGGCCCGCCCGGCGTCGGGAAGACCAGCCTCGGCGAGAGCGTGGCCCGCGCGATGGGGCGGAAGTTCGTCCGGGTCGCGCTCGGCGGCGTCCGCGACGAGGCGGAGATCCGCGGCCACCGGCGTACGTACGTGGGCGCGCTGCCCGGCCGGGTCGTACGGGCCGTCAAGGAGGCGGGCTCGATGAACCCGGTGGTCCTCCTGGACGAGATCGACAAGGTCGGCTCCGACTTCCGCGGCGACCCGGCCGCGGCCCTGCTGGAGGTCCTGGACCCGGCGCAGAACCACACCTTCCGTGACCATTACCTGGAGGTCGAACTCGACCTGTCCGACGTGGTCTTCCTGGCCACGGCCAACGTCCTGGAGGCCATCCCGGAGGCGCTGCTGGACCGCATGGAGCTGGTGCGGCTCGACGGGTACACCGAGGACGAGAAGGTCACCATCGCCCGCGACCACCTGCTGCCCCGGCAGCTGGAGCGCGCCGGTCTGGAGCCGGGCGAGGTCGGCGTGGCGGACGAGGCGCTGCGCAAGCTCGCCGGGGAGTACACCCGGGAGGCGGGCGTACGGACCCTGGAGCGCTCGATCGCGCGGCTGCTGCGCAAGGTGGCGGCCCAGCACGAGCTGGGTGAGCGGGAGCTGCCGTTCACCGTCGGGGTGGAGGAGCTGCGCCCGCTGATCGGGCGGCCGCACCACACCCCGGAGTCCGCGCAGGACCCGGCCGAGCGCCGCACCTCCGTGCCGGGCGTGGCGACCGGGCTCGCGGTGACGGGCGCGGGCGGCGACGTGCTGTACGTGGAGGCGTCGCTCGCGGACGCCGAGACGGGCGGCGCTGGGCTGACCCTGACCGGCCAGCTGGGCGACGTCATGAAGGAGTCCGCCCAGATCGCCCTGTCCTTCCTGCGCAGCCACGGCGCGGAGCTGGAGCTTCCGGTCGGCGACCTGAAGGAGCGCGGCATCCACCTCCACGTCCCGGCGGGCGCGGTGCCCAAGGACGGCCCGAGCGCGGGCATCACGATGACCACCGCCCTGGCCTCGCTGCTGTCGGGCCGCCAGGTGCGGCCGGAGGTGGCGATGACGGGCGAGGTCTCGCTGACCGGGCGGGTGCTGCCGATCGGCGGCGTCAAGCAGAAGCTGCTGGCGGCGCACCGGGCCGGGGTGACCACCGTGATCATCCCCAAGCGGAACGAGCCGGACCTGGACGATGTGCCCGCCGAGGTCCTGGCGAAGCTCGACGTCCACCCGGTCTCGGACGTCCGCCAGGTCCTGGAGCTGGCCCTCCAGACCGCCTCGGCGAGCGCCCCGGAGGTCCCGGTGGCGGCGTGAGGACGCGGTAACGGGTAGAGCGATAGCGAGTAGACAGGTCTGTCTGGTAGCGTCTCCGGCGTACCAGACAGACCTGTCTGTTCGTTTGCCGTTCTCGCCCCCCATGTCGCCCTCGCGGAGGAAAGCCGTGCGCACTCTCGTCGTCCTCGCCCATCCCGACCTCGCCGCCTCCCGCGTCAACGCCGCCCTCGCCGAGGCCGCCCGGCCGGTGGACGGCGTCACGCTGCACGATCTGTACGCCGCCTATCCGGACCTGGTCGTCGACGTCGAGCGGGAGCAGCGGCTGCTGCTGGAGCACGACCGGATCGTGCTCCAGTTCCCCTTCTACTGGTACTCGGCGCCGCCGCTGCTGAAGAAGTGGCTGGACGAGGTGTTCCTGCGCGGCTTCGCGTACGGCTCGAACGGCACGTCGCTGCGCGGCAAGGCGCTGCTCGTCGCGACCACGGCGGGGGCGTCGGAGGAGATGTACCGGCCCGAGGGGTTCAAGCGCTTCACGGTCGCCGACCTGCTGGTGCCCTTCGACGCGACCGCGAACATCACCGGGATGCGTTACGAGGAGCCGTTCGTCGTCCACGGCACGCACGGGATGGAGGGCGCGGCGCTCGCCGCGCATCAGGAGCGCTACCGCGCGCTGCTCGCGTCCGGGGTGCTGCGGGAGCGCGACCTCGCCGTCGCGTGACACAAGGGGAAGGGCCCGGCCGCCTCGCGCGCGGCCGGGCCCTTCGCCGTGTCCGGGGAGCTACACCCGCGCCGGGCACGCCTCCGCGATCAGCGCCCGCGTCGCCTCCCGCGCCGCCTCCGCGAACTCCGGCCGGGGCTCCAGCGCTGCCGCGGCCATCGTGCCGTCGATGAGGAGCGAGATCCGCAGGGCGAGCTGTTCGGGGTCGGCGGCCCCGGCCGCCCGGGCCAGCTCGGTCAGCCAGGCCCGTACGGCGCGCTTGTGCTCGACGGTCGCGGCGTGCGCGTCGCTGCCCGGCTCCGTCTCGCCCGCGGTCCTGGTGAACGCGCAGCCGCGGAAGCCGTCCCGCAGGATCGCCGCGCCCAGCCCGTCGAAGAGGCCGGTGAGCTGGTCGCGCGCATCGGGTCCGGCCGCCTCGGCGGCCCGGGTCAGCGTGCCGCGCCAGCGGACGTCCGACTCCCGCAGATAGGCCAGGACGAGGTCGTCCTTGCAGCGGAAGTGGGAGTACAGCGTCGCCTTGGCCACGCCCGACTCGGCGATGATCCGGTCCACTCCGACGCCCCGTACGCCGTGGGCGTTGAACAGTCCGTACGCCGTGTCCAGGATCCGCTCGCGGGCGGGGGGCCGGGCGCTGCTCATGGTCTCGCTCCTCGGGTGGGCCGGGGTGGCCGGAGGAAACGGCCGGTGCCCTCCAGCGTACAGACAGACCTGTCCGTGCACCGGAGGGCGAGGAGCGCCGTGGGGGGTGGTGGTGCGGCTCAGCCGCTGGCGAGCGCCTTCAGCCGGTCCAGCGCGCCGTTGAAGAGGTTGTGGTCGCCGACCGTCGGGCCGGAGGAGGTGTACTGCCAGATGGTGTGGAAGTCCCAGCCCGCAGGCAGCTCGCCGACGGAGGAGCCGTAGCGCGGGATCCACAGCGGGTTGACGCTGCCGAAGGCGCTGGAGTTGCCGGTGCAGCTCTTCCACCAGCTGGTGGAGGTGTAGATCACCGGGTCGCGGCCGGTGCGCGACTTGTAGGTGCTGGTGAAGTCCTTGACCCAGCTGACCATCGCGCTGGCGCTCTTGCCGTAACAGGTGGCGCCGTAGGGGTTGTACTCCATGTCCAGCGCGCCCGGGAGCGTCTTGCCGTCCTTGCTCCAGCCGCCGCCGTGGTCGACGAAGTAGTTGGCCTGGGCGGCGCCGGAGGAGTTGTCCGGCAGGGCGAAGTGGTAGGCGCCGCGGATCATGCCGGCGTCGTACGAGCCGTTGTACTGCTGGGCGAAGTACGGGTTGGTGTAGCTGGTGCCCTCGGTCGCCTTGACGTACGCGAACTTGACCCCGCTGCTCCAGAGGGTCGACCAGGCGACGTTGCCCTGGTGGCTGCTGACGTCGACGCCTTCGACGGTGGCGAGCAGACCGGACGGCGGTTCGCCGGTCGTGGAGCCGCCCTCGTGTTTGAGAATCTGTGACCCCGCCCAGTCGTCCTCGGGGTGGGGGATGGTCTTCGTGCCGCCGTCCACGGCCGGGTCGTCCACGACCGGGTCGTCATCGGCGGACGCGGGGCCGGACAGCGCGAAGGACGCGGCGAGGAGGGCGGACAGGAGGGTGGCGAGCAGGCCGATCAGCGTGCGCGGGGTGCGCCGGGTGGGGCCGGGTCTGTGGACAGGCATGGCGTGCCTCCGAAGCTTCGGTGGGGGGAGCGGGGAAGACATGCGGTTGGAATGGCCATGTCATAAGAACGCTACGGGCGTAGATAGCAACGGGGAAGAGTCGGAGCGGGCTGCCGTTGGTCTAATCCTGCGAAATACTGATGGAGCTGCGGTAACAGCCGTGCGTGCAAGAAACTTTCACGATGTGAAAACCCGGAGAGGGCTCTGACGTGCACAACAACGGGGCAACGCCCCCCGAGGAGGGCGAGGGCGGCACCGTGGGCGGAATTGGTGTGGACCATGCGTTCCTGTCGCTGGAGCGCGAATTGGCGGTCTTCCTCCGCCGGGCCCGCGCCTCCTCGGGCGAATTGGCCCGCGAGGTCCACCCCGACCTGGAATCCGCCGCGTACGGGCTGCTGATGCGCCTGGAGGACGCGGGGGAGCAGCGCGCGACGGACCTCGCGGCCTACATCGGCGTGGGCAAGGCGACGATGAGCCGGCAGCTGCGCGCGCTGGAGGGGCTCGGGCTGGTGACCCGGGCGCCCGACCCGGCGGACGGCCGGGCCTTCCTGGTGCAGCTGACGGACGAGGGCCGGGCCCGCTTCCGGCGGGTACGGGGCGCCCGGCGCGCGCGGTACGCCCGCCGGCTCGCCGCCTGGGAGCGCAGCGAGGTCGCCGAACTCGCGCGGCTGCTGCACCGGTTGAACAGCACGCAGGAAGCCGACGAGCCCGGGCAGGCGGCCCGCGCGGAGCGGGACCAGTAGGGCGCTCATGTACGTCAGGATCGGCGAGCCGCGCCGATCCGGCGACGTGGGTGTGGCGACTGCGGTACCCGGCCCTCGAATGAGTGAGTGTCAGGCTCCTGTAACGACCACTACGGCTCGACCAGCACGGCCGCCGCGTCGTCGTGGGTCTTGCCGCGCGGGAAGGCCGCCCCGTCCGGGTCGGCCCGCTCCACCGCCCGCACCCGGTCGATGAGCGCCTGCGGCCCCTCCTTGCGCAGCAGTCCCAGGCAGGCGGCCCAGTCGCCCTCGTGGAACCGCTCGACCCAGCGCGACGCCCCGTCGGTGAGGGCCGCCAGGGCCCGTACCTCCCCGCGCGGCAGGCTGCCGGTGACGGCCTTGGCGGTGACCGCCGGATCGGCCGCAGCGGTGAAGAAGCCGCCCTCGACGTTGCGCAGCGGGGCGACCCGCCGCCCCTCGGCGCGCAGCCGGTCGATGCGGTCGTCCAGCACGGCCGTCACCCCGCCCCCGGTCCGCTCGATGAGCAGGACGGAGTCGGAGAGCACCAGGTATTCGGCCCGGTCGGCGCCCCAGCGCGCGGCGACCACGGTCGCCTGAGGGGTGAGCGGGTGAGAAAGGTCACATGTTGAACCATGTGCCTCGGCGGTGCGCGCGATCGCGTACGCGAGGCAGTCGGCCAGCGGCGTGTCCGGCCGCGCACCTGCGAGTTCGAGGAGCGCGCCGCCGAGCCGGGCGGTGTACCAGGGCACGCCGTGGACGCATCCGGCGTCGCCCTCGGGCGGGGTCACCCCGTCCAGCACCACGAGCGCGCCGCCGTGTCCCGACGCGGGCAGGGCCACGGACGCGTAGTCCTCGTTGGGGCGCCGCGGGTCGCCGGGGTCGGTCGCGAGTTCGATGCGCATGGCGTCAGTCTGCCGGACGGCCGTCCCCCGCTCCCGTTCCCGCGCTCCCGATTTCAGGTGCGGGCGGGACGGTGGGCAGGGGGAATGCGCATCCTGCCAGGACGGGCAAGCGTTTTCCAGCCCGTGAAAATCGGCCCCCGGGTATGGTCCGGAAGCAAAGTTGGTGCTCAACTACGCAATGCGGTTCACTCGTTCGGGTGGGCCGAGTGGGTGATGCGTATCCGCTCCGGAGCCGTCCCTGGAAGGGTCGGATTCCCCACCGGGGGTGGGGAATCGCAATTGTTGATCCGTCGTCACCTCTGGAACCACAGCGGTCTGGAACCACAGCGGTCGGGCGAGAAAAGATGGTGAGCACCGGTGCGGAAGAAGCGGCTTCGGGGCACCAAGCGCGAGCACATCGGCGAACCCCGCGATCAGCGTGAGCAGCGCGAGCAGGGGAGCTCGGAGGGGGCCTCGCCGGAGTCCCCGCCGGACACCCCGGCGTTACAGCCGCCACGGGGGCGCCCCGCACGCGTCCGCAACCGGCTGACCGCCTCCGTCGCCCTCGTCTCCGTCGCCGTCCTCGCCGCCGGTGCCCCCGCGGTCCTCAGCGCCCTCGACGACGCCACCGGCACCCAGAAGCTGGTCGACCTCGCCGAGGCCAACCGCGGCACGGTGGCCCTCGCGCACTCCCTCGCCGACGAGCGCGACGCCATGACCGCGTTCGTCGCCGCGGGCCGCACCACCTCCGCGGGCGACGGCGTCTCCGAGGACCAGCGCGCCCGCGTCGACCGGCAGGTCCAGGAGGTGCGCGGACAGGTCCCGGCCGCCCTCGGCGCGCTGCTGGACACCCTCCCCGAGATCCGTCAGCAGGCCCTGACCGGCAAGGGCTCCTCGCTCGATGTCTTCGACGCGTACACCGAGGCCGTCCAGGCGCTGAACCGGGTCGCCGACACCCTCGCCCGCACCCTTCCGGCCGATACCGACACCGGCCCCGCCCCCGCGCTCGCCCCGCTCGGCCGGGCCGTGGAGGAGGCGTCCGCCACCCGCGGGCTGCTGCTCGCCGCGTTCGCCGACCGCGGCGGCCGGAACCGGCTGACCGCGGCCGCCCAGCGCACCCAGGTGCGCGAGCAGTCCGCGCTCGCCGACTTCCACCAGCTCGCCCCGGCCTCCGCGCGCGACGCCTACGGCCGCACCGTCAACGGCACCGAGGTCGCCACAGCCGAGCGCTACCTCGACCGGCTCACCGATCAGCCCCGGCTCTCCGGCCAGGAGCTGGCCATCGACAAGAGCCGTCTCGCCGCCGCCCTGACCGCCCGCATCGACCGGATGCGCGGCGCCGAGTCCGCGCTCGCCTCCGCCGAGATCACCCGGCTCGGGCAGCTGCGCGACGACGACGTCACCGCACTCGAAGTCAGCATCGCCCTCGCCGGTGCCTGTCTGCTGCTCGCCCTCGGCACCAGCATCCACAGCGCCCGCTCGATGACCCGCCCGCTGTCCGCGCTGCGGCGCGGCGCCCGCCGGGTCGCCGCCGACCCGGCCGTCGAGGGGCCGATCGCCTTCAAGGGCCGCAACGACGAGTTCGCCGACGCCGTACGGGCCGTCAACGAACTCCACCAGGCCGCGCTGCGCCAGAGCGAGCGGCTCACCCAGCTCGACGGCGAACGCGTCCGGCTGGCCGATCAGCGGCGGCAGCTCGCCGACGAGGCGGCCGGGCTGCGCGCCGAACGGGACGCGGTCGCCACCCGGCTGGAGGGGCTGCGCGCCCGGGTCCACAGCAGCTTCGTCAACCTGGCGCTGCGCAGCCTCGGGCTGATCGAGCGCCAACTGGCGATCATCGAGTCCATGGAGGAGCAGGAGCAGGACCCGGACCGGCTCGAAACCCTCTTCCAGCTCGACCACCTCGCCACCGGCATGCGCCGCTACGGCGAGAACCTGCTGATCGTCGCGGGCTCCGAGCACCAGGCGAACCACCCGGGCCCGGTGCCGCTGCTGGACGTGCTGCGCGCCTCGATCAGCGAGGTCGAGCGGTACGACCGGGTGCACCTCCAGTCGCTGCCGCCGCACGCCCAGGTCGCCGGGTTCGCGGCCGACAGCGTCAGCCATCTGATCGCCGAACTGCTGGAGAACGCCACGGCGTTCTCGCCGCCGGACGCCGCGGTGCAGGTGTCCGGCTGGCTGCTGGAGAGCGGCGAGGTCATGCTCTCCGTCCAGGACGAGGGCATCGGCATGACGCCCGAGCGCATGACGGAGCTGAACGAGCGGCTGGCCGACCCGGTCCCCGAGTACTGCCAGGGCCCGCAGCCGGACGATCCGCTGGGGCTCGGCCTGTACGTGGTGACCCGGCTGGCCGCGCGGCACGGCGTACGGGTGTCGCTGCGCGAGCAGCCGCCGGGCGGGATCGCCGCCGTCGTCGTCCTGCCCACCAAGATCCTCCCGGCGGGCCCGCCGGGGGCCGGGCTCCCGCCCGCCCCACCGGCCGCCGCGACCGGCCTGCCCGCCTTCCCCGGCGCCGCCGCCGAGGCCAACGGCAACGCCCTCCCGTCCCAGGACCGCCCGGGGTCCGTCGGCTCCGGCGCAGGCGTACCGGGCCAGCGCCGTCCGGCGGCCGCGGCGCCGGAACTCCCCGACGAGCCGGACCCGGCGCCCGAGGCGGGACCCGAGACGGTGTCGTGGGCGACCCCCGCCTCCGGCGAGGCATGGGCGGGCGCCGCGGACGAGGACCCGTATCCGATGGAGCCCACGCCGCCGCGCGGGCATCCGGCCCCCGGCTCGGGGGAGGAGCTGCCGGTCCTTCCGAAGCGCACCCCGAAGACGACGACTCCGGCCGCCGACGGTCCCGACCAGCCCGCCGATCACGCGGTGTCCGACGAGCCCACCGTGCCTCCCGCCGAGCGCACGATGGAGCTGACCGTGCCCGGCGCCGAGCCGCCGTTCGACAGCCGCGCCGTACGGCCCGCCGGGGCGGACGCGTGGGGCCCCGCGGGTCCGGCCGATCCGTACGCGATCGGCCCCGACGAGCACTCCCACGCCGCGGAGTCGACCGGCGAACTGCACCGCACCGACAAGGGACTTCCCAAGCGGACCCCGCGGAACGTGGCCCGCCGCGACCTCGACCCGCAGGAGCGCACGGGGTCGGTGAACGCGGAGGAATTGCGGCGTAGGCTGGGCGGGTTTCAGCGCGGTGCGCGGGACGGCCGCCGGGACGCGGAGGCCGAGTTCGCCGCACGCGGCACGGACGCACAGCAGGGCACGGACGCACAGCAGGGCACAGCCGGACAGCGCGGCACGGACGGACAGCAGGGCACGGCTGGGCAGCCGGGCACGGCCGGGCAGCGTGGCACGGCGCAAACGGGGGCGCAGGACGGGGGCGGCACGGTTGAGGAGGCACGCGGGTGAATGCGCCGAGTAGTACCTACGGGTTGAGTTCCGAGGCCCGTAATCTGCACTGGCTGCTGTCGAGCCTGGTCGAGGAGGTGCCGGGCGTCCGCTCGGTGGCCGTCGTCTCGTCCGACGGGCTGATGCTGCTGTCCTCCGACGGGCGGCACGCCGCCGCCCCCGCGGGCCCGGCCACCCAGGACGGCCCGAAGGGCTCCACCGCGGACCTCGCGACGATCGTGTCGGGTCTCGGCAGTCTGACGCTCGGCGCGGCGAAGCTGATGGACGGCGGCGGCGTCAAGCAGACCATGGTGGCGATGGACGAGGGCACGCTCTTCGTCATGTCGATCAGCGACGGTTCGCTGCTGGGGGTGCACGCCACCCCGGACTGCGACATGGCCGTCGTCGCGTACCACATGGCGCTGTTCGTGGGCCGGGCCGGGCATGTGCTCACCCCCGAACTGCGCTCCGAACTACGGAGGTCGCTGGAGTCGGCGCAGTGACGGCAGGGTCCGGCCGGGCCGCGCGCAGACCGGCCCGGGTGCGTCCGTACTCGCTCACCGGCGGCCGCACCCGCTCGGGACACGTGCTGCTGGTGGAGACGTTCGTGGCGTCGCTGGAGCCCGCGGAAGGGCCGGTGGACGGACCGCTGGACGGGCTCGCGGACCCGGTGCCGAGCGGTACTCCGGGCGCGCGGATGCTGCCGGAGATACGGGCCATCATCGAGCTGTGCCGCAGGATGCGCTCGGTCGCGGAGGTCTCCGCGATGCTCAAGATTCCGCTGGGCGTGGTGCGCGTCCTGCTCAGCGACCTCGCCGATCAGGGAAAGATCCGTGTGTACGGCACCGGGCGGGGCCCCGGACAGCCGGATCGCGCGTTGCTCGAAAGGGTGCTCGTTGGACTTCACAGACTCTGAGACGATGACGGTGACGCCGCCGCATGTGTCGGAGATACCCGGTGCCGGTATACCTGGCGCCGAAGAACGGCTTCAGAGCTGGCAGACGGACCGCTCACGGGCGCCCATCGCCACCAAGATAGTGATAGCGGGGGGTTTCGGCGTCGGGAAGACGACGTTCGTGGGTTCGGTCTCGGAGATCACCCCGCTCCAGACCGAGGCCCTGATGACGCAGGCCAGCGAGGAAGTGGACGACCTCGGCGCGACGCCCGAGAAGCTGACCACGACCGTCGCGATGGACTTCGGGCGGATCACGCTCGCATCCGATCTGGTGCTCTATCTCTTCGGCACCCCGGGCCAGCAGCGGTTCTGGTTCATGTGGGACGACCTGATGCGCGGGGCGATCGGGGCGGTCGTGATGGTCGACACCCGGCGGCTGGAGGAAAGCTTCCCGGCGCTGGACTACTTCGAAAGCCTCGGCCTGCCGTACGTGGTGGCGGTCAACCACTTCGAGGGGACCCCGCTCTACGGGCCGGACGACGTCCGGGACGCGCTCTCCGTGAAGCCCGAGGTACCGGTGGTGACCATGGACGCGCGGCAGCGGGTCACGGTGGTGGAGGCGCTGCTGGCCTTGGTGGGCCACGCCGTTGACGTGTCACCCGAGTGAACTAACCTCGGCTCCGCTCGCGGAATGGAATGCCCCGTTCCTCTTCCTGTCCTGAGCCTGAGAGAGAGCCACGGTCATGCGGAAAATACTCATCGTCGGAGCCGGCCAGTCCGGCCTCCAACTCGCCCTCGGTCTCCAGGCGGAGGGCTACGAGGTCACCCTGATCTCCAACCGCACGGCTGACGAGATCCGCTCCGGGCGCGTCATGTCCACGCAAGTCATGTTCGGCACCGCGCTCCAGCACGAGCGCGACCTGTCGCTCAACTTCTGGGAGGAGCAGACGCCGCGCATCGAGGGCCTCGGCGTGTCCATCGCCGGACCGCCGACGCCCGAGGGGCCGCACTCCCGCGCCGTCGACTGGGTCGGGCGGCTCGACGGGCACGCCCAGTCCGTCGACCAGCGCATCAAGATGGCGGGCTGGGTGGAGCTGTTCGAACAGCGTGGCGGCCGACTCGTCATCCACGGCGTGTCCGTCTCCGACCTGGAATTCTTCACCCAGAGCCACGATCTGGTGCTGGTGGCCGCCGGCAAGGGCGAACTGGTCTCGCTCTTCGGCCGCGACGCCGCCCGCTCCCCGTACGACACCCCGCAGCGCGCCCTGGCCGTCTCCTATGTGCACGGCCTCGGCCCGCGCCCCGAGCACCCCGAGTTCGACGCGGTGCGCTGCAACCTCGTCCCCGGGGTCGGCGAGCTGTTCGTCATGCCGACCCTCACCACCAGCGGGCGCGCCGACATCCTCTTCTGGGAGGGCGTCCCCGGCGGCCCGGCCGATGCCTTCCAGGGCGTCACCGACCCGTCCGACCACCTGGCCACCACGTTGGAGCTGATGGAGCGGTTCACCCCCTGGGAGTACGCGCGGGCCACCAAGGTCGAGCTGACCGACGCGGGCGGCACGCTCGCCGGGCGGTACGCCCCGACCGTACGCAACCCGATCGGCGAACTGCCCGGCGGCGGCCTGGTGCTCGGCGTCGCCGACGTCGTGGTCGCCAACGACCCGATCACCGGCCAGGGTTCCAACTCGGCGGCCAAATGCGCCGCCTCCTACCTGGAGAGCATCGTCGCCCATGGCGACCGGCCGTTCGACGCCGCGTGGATGCGGGACACCTTCGAGCGCTACTGGGCGACCGCCCGGCACGTCACCAAGTGGACGAACGCGATGCTCGCCCCGCCGCCCGGGCACATCGTGGAACTGCTCGGCGCGGCGGGCGGCCTGCCGCCGGTGGCCGACCGGATCGCCAACGGCTTCGACGATCCGTCCGACTTCGAGCACTTCTTCTACGAGCCCGAGAAGGCGGCGGCGTATCTGGCTTCCGTGGATTCGTAGCTTCTGTGGATTCCTAGCGCGCGCCCGGACGGACCACGCCCTGCACCGGATTGGACGCGAGCGGGGAGAGCCGCACCGTGGTGCCCGGCCGGGGCGCCTGCACCACCTGGCCGCCGCCCGCGTAGATCGCCACATGGCTCGCGCCCTTGTTGTAGATCACCAGGTCACCGGGGCGGATCTGGCTGAGCGAGATGCGCGGCAGGCGGCGCCACTGCTCCTGGCTGGTGCGCGGAATGGTCCGTCCGGCGTGCGCCCACGCCTGGGAGGTCAGCCCCGAACAGTCGAAGGAGTTCGGCCCCTCGGCGCCCCACACGTACGGCTTGCCGATCTGGTTGAGCGCCCACCGCAGCGCCCGCTGCCCGGCCCCAGCCGTGGCCGTCGGGAGCCGCCCGGGGGTCTTCGGCACCGCGGGAGTGGTGGCCGTGCCGCCGCCTGTGCCCCCGGCCGGGTTGCTCCCCGTGCCCCCGGCCGGGTTGTTCGGGGCCTGCCCGGCGCCCTGATCGCCGCCGCCTCCCTGGTCCGAGCCCGTACCCGTGCCCTGGGCCGCGGCGCCGGGGTCCGGGTCGGGCGGCGGCGGGGCGGCGCTCTGGGGACGGCGGGTGGCGTTGCCCAGCGCGCCGGAGGCGATCAGCTTGCGCTGCCGCTTCTCGGTCTCCTCGCGCTCCTTCTCCGCCACCTGGGTGATCTGGCGGGCGGTCAGCGAGGCGAGCTTTTTCTCGATCTTCGTGAGCCGCTTCTTGACCTTGTCGCGCTGCTTCTTCTTCTTCGCGCTCAGCGACAGCTGCTTGTCCAGGGCGCTCCTGGCCCGGGTCGCGAGGGCGTCGGCGTGCCGCTCGCCCTTGGTCAGCCGCTCCACCACGGCGGCCTCCCGGTCCGCCGCCCGGCCCAGCTCGCGCGCCTGGTCGGCGGCCTCCTCCGGATGCGGGGTGAGCAGCGTCAGCAGGAAGGTGTACGTGGAGAGCGGGGTGTGACCCTGGTACTGCTGGCGGGCCAGCCGCCCCGCGTCGTCCCGGCTGGCGGCCAGGTCGGTGCGGCTGCGGGCGAGGTCGTCGGTCAGCCTCCGGGTCTTCGACCGCTGCTTGCGCAGCTTCTCCTCGGTGGCGTTGTACGCCTCGGTCGCCTCCTCCGCCTTCCGGTACAGCGTCTTGAGCTGGGTGAGCAGCCCGGCGACCGACTGGTCGGCGGGGCGGGTGGAGGGCTTGGCAGGGGCGGCCGTCGCCGCCGGTACGGGCGGGACGAGCGCGGCGGCCGCGGTGATCGCCGCCGCGCAGACCGAGCCTACGATCCGTCCTGACACGGTCTCACACCTCCGGCTGCGGGAACGGGGTCCGACGACCACCTCAGCAGGAACGCGGCGTGACAGTCGTATCTTCTGGGGATTGATGGGCGAGTCGGCCCAATACGGTCACCCGTCCGGAGGGTGTTCGCGGGTGCGGGAGGGGCCTTCGGAGGCGCCTCGGCCCGGGCCTTCGGCGCGGCTCGCCAAGGGCGGTCGTATCGGCACGCCTCAGCGCGGCTTGGACCACGGCCACTTCGGGCCGCCGCCCGGCCTGCCCTCCGGGTCGTACTCGTAAGCCCAGCCCCGGATCAGCCCCAGGCGCCGCGTCGTGCCCGCCGGGACGCGGCGGTATACGTGCACGGTCGGCGGCCCGCCGTCCTCGTCCGGGACCGGGACCTCGTACGTCTTCGGCGGCTGGCCCGTGGCGCCGACCAGCACCGACAGCACCCGGCCGTCCAGCGGCCCGCCGACGAACGGTGTCTCCTCGCTTCTCACCGCGGCCCCTCCGGCCGCGTCCAGGGCCTCACAGCAGGTGCCGCGCCGCGCCGAACACCGGCGCCACGCGCCGCGCCAGCGTGCCCACCGGGCCGTGCGCGGGCTCCGCGGCGAGCGCCGCCCGGATCACCCGGGCCGCCTGCGGATCGGTCGCCGCGGTGGCGGTCAGCAGCGCCACGAAGTGGTCCACCAGCCAGTCCCGCAGCTCCCCGGCCGACGGCTGCTTGTTCTCGTCCAGCCAGATCAGCGAAGCCGCCTCGACCGCCGTGATCCAGGTGCGCACCATCATCCGCAGCCGGGCACCGGGCTCCTCGACCGGTGCGTCGGCCGTCAGGTGCAGCAGGATCTGCTCGGCCGCGGCCCGCCGCACCTCGTCCACGATGGCGCTGGTGCGCGAGGTCTCGGCCACGCTGCCGCCGTGCAGCAGCGCGCTGAACCCCGCGTCGTGCTCGTCCACCCAGGTGAGATAGCGGTCCAGTACGCCGCCCAGACGGGCGCTGAGCGGGCCGGTCCGCGGCTCCTCGAAGCACCCCTCCAGCTCATCGGCCGCGCTGCGCAGCGCGGCCTCGTACAACTGCTGCTTGCCGCCGGGGAAGTAGCGGTAGACGAGCGGGCGGGAGGCGTCCGCTGCCGAGGCGACGTCGTCCAGCGACACGTCCTCCGGCGCGTGGTGGGCGAACAGGCCGAGCGCGGCGGTGATCAGTTCGGCGCGCCGCGCCTCGACGCTGAGCCTGCGGTACGCACCGCGGCGCACGGTGGCCGGGGGTGTCCGGTCCGCGTCCGTGTCCGCCGGGGCGGTGCCACTGCTCGTCGTCATGCCTGGCAGGGTAACCGCACTCCGGCAGGTGGCGAGTGGCGGCCCGGTGGCGACGGTGCCGGACAGGGGCCCTAGAGGAGGCCGCTGCTCTGCCACAGCCTGCGGCCCGCACCGCGCAACACCCCGACGTCGTCGAGGAATTCGGTCAGCCGCCGGGCCCCGCTGCGCATCACCTCGCGGCGGTGGCCACTCGCCCGCACCTGGGCGACGGCCGCGCGCCGGTCGAGGCCGACGTCCGTGTACACCTGAGGGTTGACGAAGGCGAGCGAGAACAGCCGGGCGAACTCGCCCGAGCCGATCCGGGTCACCTCCTTCTCCCAGCGCGGCGCCCGCACCATCTGGCGGCGCAGCTCCTCCCGCGCGTACCGCACATGGCGCGCCTCCTCCACCACATGGATGCGGGTCACACCGCGCACCAGCGGCTGGACGCGCTCATCGGGGAACGTCAGCCGCTGCATCCAGTCCAGCACCTCCTCGCCGAGCAGGGTGGCGGTGAACGAACCGGGCGTGGTGGAGAACGTCTTGAAGAACCGGCCCAGGTTCTGGTGGAGCCGGGACACCGGATACGCGGGCGTGCCGCCCTTGGCGATCAGCCGCGCGAACATCTGGGAGTGGCGGCACTCGTCGGCGATTTCGGTGAGCGCGTAGCGGACGTGGGCGCTGGTCGGGGACTTGTCGTAGATGTGCCGGGTGAGCAGCTGGATCAGGATGATCTCGAACCAGATGCCCAGCGAGGCCAGCGCCGCCGCCTCGTGCCGCGACAGCAGTATCCGCTGCTCCTCGGACATCCGCCGCCACATCGGGGTGTCGTAGAGGGAGACCAGCTCCGGCGGCCAGAACCACTTGTCCGGCAGGTGCGGAGCGTCCCAGTCCAGCTCGGTGTCGGGGTCGAACGAGTGCCGGGCGGAGGCCCGCAGCAGCCGTTCCGCCACCTGTTCCCGGTCCTTGAGGAGCCCGAGCGCGTCCCGGGGCGCGGCTGATTCGGTCGCGGTCGTCATCGCTGGAGACACCTCGGAGGAGTGGTCGCGGCTGGACAACCCTTATGAGACTCTGTGTCAGCAAGCCCGTCAATCCCTCGGGCGCAGCGAGGCGAAGGAGCCGCCGTGTCGACACAGGACCTCTACGCCATGGACCCCGGCGACCCGAAGTGGCAGGTGCCCGCCGCGGGCGCCGCCCGGTTCTCCTGGGAGTACGACGACCACCGGGCCCGGCTGCTCGCCCTCTACCAGAAGGGCAAGGACAAGCAGTGGGACGCGACGAAGCGGATCGACTGGGACCTGGAGGTCGACCCGTACGATCCGCTCGGCACCCCCGACGAGGCCCTCGCCCTCTACGGCACGCGCCACTGGGACCGGATGAACGACCGGGAGCGCGCCGATGTGCGCCGCCACGCCGCCTCCTGGCAGTTCAGCCAGTTCCTCCACGGTGAGCAGGGCGCCATGGTGTGCGCCGCCCGCATCGTCGAATCGGCGCCCGACCTCGACGCCAAGTTCTACTCCGCCACCCAGACCATGGACGAGGCCCGCCACGCCGAGCTGTACGGCCGCTTCCTGCACGAGAAGATCGGCATGGTCTACCCGATCAACGACAACCTCCAGGCGCTGCTCGGCGACACCCTCGGCGACTCCCGCTGGGACATGGCGTACCTGGGCATGCAGGTCCTCATCGAGGGCCTGGCGCTCGCCGCGTTCGGCCTCATCCGCGACACCACCGACAAGCCCCTGCCGCAGCAGCTGCTCGCCTACGTCATGCAGGACGAGGCCCGCCACGTGGCCTTCGGCCGGATGGCGCTGCGCGACTACTACCGCGATCTGACCGACGCGGAGCTGCGCGAGCGCGAGGAGTTCGTCATCGAGGGCTGCTACCTGATGCGCGACCGGATCCGCGGCGTCGAGATCCTGGAGAACCTGGGCATCCCGAAGGCCGAGGCCGAGGAGTACGCCGAGCGCTCCCCGTATCTGCACATGTTCCGCAAGCTGCTGTTCAGCCGCATCGTGCCGTGCGTGAAGGATATCGGCCTGTGGGGCGAACGCCTCCAGCGCGCCTACGTCGACATGGGCGTCCTGGAACTCGGCGACAGCAACCTGGATCTGCTGATGAACCAGGACGAGGAGGTGGCCCAGCGCCTGGACGCCCAGCGCTTCGCCACCGAGGAGGCCGCCAGGACCGGCGAGGTCGAGGAGGCCATCGCGCAGGGCGCGGCGGACGACTGAGCACGTCTGATCGCGTCAGGCGTCCGCCGGGCGGGCCGGGCGGATGGCCTCGGCGGCCGCCGACGCGAATCCGGCGAGGGCGCGCGGGCAGCGCCACCGGGACTCCACCTCGGCGGGGGAGAGTTCTCCGGAGTCGTCCGCGCCGGACCGCCCGGCGAGCTCGTCCCAGGACACGTCCTCGGCCGCGGGGTCGCCGATCAGCTCCAGGGCGGTGGGGAAGCCCTCCAGCTGCCCGATGTCGAGGCCCGCGTCGCTCGGATGGCCCGGATGGTCGCAGGGCGCTTCGGCCCCGTCCGCCGCGACGGCGCGCAGCGCGGCGGCGGTCCGGTCCGCCACCTCGGCGGCCGAGTGCCACTCGACGTGGCCGTACATCAGCACCAGGCCGAGGGCCGGGAACGCCACCTCGGCGGAGCCGGTGCCGTGGGTGGCCCTGGCCGCCTCGAGCCGGTCCACGCAACCCGTCACCACCGCGTCGATCTCGTCGTCGTCGCCCAGGTAGTAGCCCTGGTAGACGCACTCGTAGTCGTCGATCAGATCCTGCAGCTCGTTCATGATCGCTGCGACGCGTTGTCGGTGCGGTGTGGTTCCCTCGGTGGACGAGCGTGAATCGTCCTGCCGGAGAGGAACCACCCCATGGCCATCCGCCACGCCGCCGCCTTCCGCCGTCTCCACGACGGCCGCACCGGCTTCCTGATGCCGAACGCCTGGGACGCCGGGAGCGCGATCGTGCTGGCGGAGGCCGGGTTCGAGGCGCTGGCGACGACCAGCGCCGGGATCGCGTTCTCGCTGGGCAGGCCCGACCACACCATCCCGGAGGGCGGCAAGGCGGTCTCCCGGGACGTCATGTTCGACCGCGTCCGCCAGATCACCGCGGCCGTGGACCTGCCCGTCAACGGCGATCTGGAGGACGGGTACGGGGCGGAGCCCGAGGCCGTCGCCGAGACCATCCGGCTGGCCGTCGACGCGGGCCTCGCCGGTGGCAACATCGAGGACTTCGCGGACGGGCGGCTGTACGACGAGGAGCTGGCCGTCGCCCGGATCGCCGCCGCCCGCGAGGCCGCCGACGCGAGCGGCGGCGGCTTCGTGCTCACCGCCCGCACCGACGGCCTGATGCTGCCCTCCCCGGCCCCGCTCGCCGACGCGATCCGGCGCGCCAACCGGTACCGGGAGGCGGGCGCGGACTGCCTCTACGTGCCGGGCGTCAACGACCTGGCGAGCATCACCACCCTGGTGGCCGAGATCGAAGGACCGCTCAACGTGGTGATGGGCCTCGGCGCCACCAGCCTCACCGCCGACGCCCTGCGCTCCGCCGGGGTCGCCCGGCTCAGCCTCGGCGGCAGCATCGCGCGCGCCGCGCTGGGCTTCGTACGGGACAGCGCCCGGGAGTTGCTGGAGCGGGGCACGCTGACGTTCGCCGAGCGCCAGATCGCGCAGGGCGAGCTGAACGAGCTGTTCGCCCGCGGCGGTCTCGGCCTCGGCTGAGGTATGCACGCTGCTGCTCCGGAAGCCTTACCGGCGCCCAAACGCCCCGCGTACGCAGGGAAGTTGAGTCGGAGCACAATGATCACCGTTTCCCCACCGAGTCGTTACCGATGGCTTGCTAAGTTTTTGATCACCGCCTTCCGGAACGCGCCGAGTCATGTGGGGATGACCCGGGCCGGGGGCGGTCGTATGAAGGAACGGCCAAAAGGGTGCTCTCCACGGCGGTGGGGGGCACCCCTTTGTTGTGCCCGTCCGGAGGATGATGGTGGGGTGCGGATTCGAACGAGCACCATCGAGGAACTTCACCGTCTCCAGGACATAGAGCGCGCCGCGGGACGGTGCTTCCGGGACATCGGCATGGACGAGATCGCCGATGACGAGCCGCTGAGCCTGGCCGAGCTGGGGCGCTACCAGCGCGCCGGGCGGGCCTGGGTCGCGGCGGACGACGCGGACCGGGCCATGGCCTACGTGATCACCGACCCCGTCGACGGGAACACCCACATCGAGCAGCTCTCGGTGCACCCCGACAGCGCCCGCCGCGGGGTGGGCCGGGCCCTGATCGAGCACGTGGCGTCCCGCGCCACCGCCGACGGCGTACCCGCGCTGACCCTGACCACCTTCGTGGACGTGGCGTGGAACGCCCCCTATTATGCGGCCCGCTGCGGCTTCCGGCCGCTGGCCGAGGCCGAACTCACCCCCGGGCTGCGGGAGATCCGCCGCAGCGAGGCCGGACACGGACTGGACCGGTGGCCCCGGGTGTGCATGCGCAGGGACACCCTCTGATGGCGCCCACCACCTCCACCGAGCTGCTGGGCCTGCCCGCCGACGCCCGCGCGCTGCTCCTCAACGCCGACGACTTCGGGATGTACCCGGCCGTCAACACCGCCGTCCTCGAGTCCATCGAGCACGGCATCGTGGCGTCGTGCAGCCTGATGGTGCCGTGCCCGGCGGCGCCGCACGCCATGGAACTGCTGCGCGAGCGGCCGCACCTCCCGTTCGGCGTCCACCTCACCCTCGTCCGCGACCTGCCCCACGTCCCCTGGGGGCCGCTGTCGCCGAAGGAGCGGGTGCCCTCGCTGCTGAACGAGGCGGGGGAGCTGTACGACCCCGCCGGAATCCCGGACCTGCTGGCCCGGGCCCGCCCCGAGGAGGTCGAGCGCGAGTTCCGCGCCCAGATCGACGCCGTACTCGACGCCGAGCTCGCCCCCGCCCATCTGGACTGGCACTGCCTGGCCGACGGCGGCCGCGAGGACCTCCGCGATCTGACGCTCGCGCTGGCCGCGGAGTACGGCCTGGCGGTACGGATGTGGCTCGACCCCGGGCGGCAGGCGCTGCGGCGACGAGGGCTGCCCGCCCTCGACCACCCGTTCCTGGACAGCTTCGCCCTCGGCCTCGACGGCAAGGCGGACCACTACGCCCGGCTGCTGCGCGCACTGCCGCCCGGTCTCAGCGAATGGGCCGTGCACCCGGGGCTCGACGACCCGGGCGCCCGGGCGGCCGACCCCGGCGGCTGGCCGGTGCGCAGCACCGACCACGCCTTCCTGACCTCACCGAGGGCGCGCGACATCCTCCGCGAGGAGGGCATCGCCGTGGTCGACTACCGAACGCTTCAGCGCCTCTGGGCCACCTGAAGCGGCCCTGGGCCGGACGAGGAGGCCCCGGATCACCTGACGAGGGCCGCGCCGCCACACCAGGCCCTGCATCGAGTCCGGCAGCCCCTCCACCGGTAGCGGCGTGACGTCGCGGCGGCCGTGGTACGCGGCGGTCGGCGCGCCGGGGTCAGCCGCACGCGCCTGCTGGTGCGGTCCAGCAGCCGGGCGCCGATCCGGCCCTCCAGCGCGCGCAGCAACTGGCTGACCCTGCTCTGCGACACGTACAGCCGCTCCGCCGCGCGGCCGAAGTGCAACTCCTCGCTGAGCGCGAGAAAGCACTCCAGCTCCCGGATCTCCAGCCCGGACATCGGCCTTCCTCCACTGATCCATGAGTCCCGCTCATACAAGACTGAAGACTTCGGCGTTGTTCCCGGCCGAACCGGGCGGTTCATTTGAGACATGTCGAATTCCACGCCCACTACCACGGAACTCACCGCTCCGGCAGGCGCATCCGGGTCAGCCGCGCCCGCGCACTCGCCGCTCAGAGCCTGGCTCGCCGTCGTCGCCGTGGCGTTCGGCACCTTCTCCGTCGTCACCACCGAGATGCTCCCGGTCGGCCTGCTCACCTCCGTCGGCTCCGAGTTGCGGGTCTCGCCCGGTACGGCGGGCCTGGCCATGACCGTGCCGGGGCTGGTCGCGGCCGTCGCCGCGCCGCTCCTGACGGTCACTGTCGGCCGCCTCGACCGGCGGCTGGTGCTGTGTGGCCTGATGGGGCTCCTCGCGGCGGCCAACCTGGCCTCCGCCCTTGCCCCCGGCTTCGCCGTGCTGCTGCTGGCCCGGGTGCTGGTCGGGGTGTGCATCGGCGGGGTGTGGTCCCTGGCCGCGGGGCTCGCCGTACGGCTGGTGCCGGAGAAGTCAGCGGGGCCCGCCACCTCGCTGGTCTTCAGCGGGATCGCCGTCGCCTCCGTCCTGGGCGTACCGGTCGGGACCCTCGTCGGCGACCTGATCCACTGGCGCGCCGCGTTCGCGGGGATGGGCGCGCTGGCGCTGGCCACCGCCGCGGCCCTCGCCGTCACCCTGCCGCCGCTGCCCGCCACCGAGACCATCCGGCTGCGCGAGGTGCCGGGGCTTCTCCGTAACGCCCGGCTGCGGGGCGTGCTGATCACCACGCTGCTGCTGGTCACCGGCCACTTCGGCGCGTACACCTACGTACGCCCGGTCCTGGAGGACGTCTCGGGCGTACGGCCGGGGCTGATCAGCACCCTGCTGCTGGCGTACGGCGTCGCGGGCATCGCCGGGAACTTCCTGGCGGGCGCCACCGCCCACCGCGACCCGCGCCGCACCCTCATGGTCATCTTCACCGTGCTGGCCACCGCCGTCCTGCTCGTCCCCGTCGCGGGCGGCACCCTCGGCGGGGCGATCACGCTGCTGGTGCTGTGGGGGCTTGCGTACGGCGGGGTCTCGGTGACCTCGCAGACCTGGGTGCTGCACGCGGCGCCGGAGACGAGGGAGGCCGCCTCGGCGCTGTTCGTCACCGTCTTCAACACCGCGATATCGCTGGGCGCCCTGCTCGGCGGCCGGGCGGCGGACGGGATCGCGCTCAGCGGTGTGATGTGGTTCGGCGGGGCGCTCGCGACCCTGGCCCTGGCGCATGTGGCGATCTTCGGAAGGCGGTAGCCGCGTGCCGTGAGACCCTGAATTCAGGGGGCTCGTCTTCGGGAGTGGTCCGATGGCAGTGAGCATGCACGTGGTCTGGAGCAAATCTGAGCCGGGGCGCGTCATCTACGAGACGCACTCGATCGAAACGATCACCGACGGCAAGGGCGTCCACGCGACGGTCGACAGCCACACCTATGAGATCTCGGTCCGCAGCCGCGCGGAGGCGGAGTCGATCGCGGACACGGAGGGATACGAGCTGTTCCGCAAGGGCGAGGCGTGGGAGAGCCTGCCCGAGGAATGAGGCGGAAGCAGCCACCGCCGGGGGCGGGTACCCGTTGTGCTTTTTATGCTGCGCCCATCCGGCCGGTCCCGGCCGGATGGGCGGGTGTCTCAACCGTGGCTGAGCAGAAAGTCCACGTCCCGGGCGTCCGCGGCAGCGCCGCCGACCGTCACCGGCCGGGTGGCCGGTGCGTAACCGCTGGCGACCACCGTGTAGTGCTCACCGGTCAGCCCCTCGAACCCGAAGGTCCCGTCCGCGCCCGTGAGGGACTGCCCGACGACATCGCCGGAAGCGTCCAGCAGCGCCACGCGGGCGTCCTCCAGCGGCCGTCCGCCCTGGTCACGTACGGTGCCCCGGACCCGGGCCGCGGGCTGTAGCGACACCTCGACCCGCATCGGCTCACCGGCGGTCAGCTCGACCTGGCTGGCGTGCGGACGGTGTCCGTCGGCGCTGAGCGTCAGCGTGTACGCGCCGGAGGCCAGCTCCGGAAGCGCGAACTCACCCTTCTCGTCGGCCGTCGCCGACGCCGCCACCTCGCCGTCCGCGCCGGTGGCCGTCGCGGTGGCCCCGGCCAGCGGCCCGCCGCCCTCGGCCCGTACGGCCCCGGTCAGCCCGCCGCCCCCGGCCAGCCGCAGATCGCAGGCGACCGGGTCGTCGGCCACAAGCAGCGTGGCGGCCTGCGGCCGATGGCCGGGGGCCGAGCCGATGAGCACGACGCTCCCGCTGCCGGGCGCGGTCACGCTGTAGCGGCCGTCGCGCCCGCTGACCGTACGGCCGAGCTGGCGGCCGCCGGTGTCGATCAGGGTGACGGCGGCGTCGGCCAGCGGCGTGCCGTCCGCGCCGAGGACCCGACCGCGGATGACGCTGCCCGTCTCATGCGCGGGGACCTCCGTCTCGACGACGGTCTCCTCCGCCACGGGAACGCTCGCGGGCGCGGACGAAACGGGGGCTGCGGCCCGGCGCCGCGCAGGCAGACAGAAGGCGATGAACAAACCCACGACCGAGGCCGCGCACGCCACCATGAACGACATCTGGAAGCCGTCCTTGCTGGGCAGCGCGACCCCGCCGAAGTCCGTCGTCTGGTGGGCGAGGATCACCCCCACCACCGCGCTGGAGGTGGACATGCCGATGGACCGCATCAGGGTGTTCAGCCCGTTCGCCGCGCCCGTCTCACGGGCGGGGACGGCGCTGACGATCAGGGTCGGCATGGCCGAGTACGCGATGCCGATGCCGATGCCGAGCGCGGTGGACAGCACCACGATCTGCCAGATGTGGTCGATCATCACCAGGCCCGCGCCGTACGTCGCGCCGATCACGATGATGCCGCTGACCAGCGAGACCTTGGGGCCGCGGGCGGCGTTGATGCGCGCGGACAGCGGCGAGACCAGCATCATCGCGACGCCCATCGGAGCGAAGTACAGCCCCGCCATGACCATCGACTGGCCGAGGCCGTAGCCGGTGGCCTCCGGCAGCTGGAGCAGCTGCGGCAGGATCAGCGACATCGCGTAGAACGAGAAGCCGACCATGATCGAGGCGAGGTTGGTCAGCAGCACCTGACGCCGTGCGGTCGTCCGCAGGTCGACCAGCGGCTCGGCGGTGCGCAGCTCGAACAGGCCCCACAGGAGCAGGATCACCACGGCCGCGCCGAACAGCCCGAGCGTCGTACCGCTCGCCCAGCCCCAGTCGCCGCCCTTGGTGATGGGCAGCAGCAGACAGACCAGCCCGGCCGTCAGCCCGACCGCGCCGACCAGGTCGAAGCGGCTGGGGGTGCGCACGGACGACTCCGGTACGACGGCCAGCACCAGCGCCATCGCTATCGCGCCAAGACCGGCGGCCCCGTAGAACAGCACGTGCCAGCTGGTGTGCTGCGCGACGAACGCGGCGGCGGGCAGCCCCAGCGCACCGCCGATGCCGAGCGAGGAGGACATCAGGGCCATCGCCGAGCCCAGCTTCTGCGGCGGCAGCTCGTCCCGCATGATGCTGATGCCGAGCGGAATGGCGCCCATCGCCCCGCCCTGGATGGCCCGGCCGACCACCATCACGACGAGGTCGGAGGTTACGGCGCAGGTCAGCGAGCCGATGACGAGCAACGTCAGCGCGACCAGCAGCATCCGGCGCTTGCCGAACATGTCCCCGAGCCGCCCCATGACGGGCGTCGACACGGCCCCGGCGAGCAGCGTCGCGGTGACCACCCAGGACGCGTTCGAGCTGGTGGTGTGCAGCAGCTGCGGCAGCTCGCTCACGAGCGGGACGACCAGCGTCTGCATCACCGAAACGGCGATGCCGCAGAACGCGAGCACCGCCACGAAACCGCCACCGACCTCGCGCTGCGGAAGCGACGGGCCGGGCGGCGCGTCGCTCAAGGACTCCTCGACGCGGGCTGGGGCTGACTGGGCCATGCGGATGCGGCCTCCAAGCGGTACAACAGGGATGAGTAAGAGATGTGCATCCTACACATGCTGTGTATCGTGCACACTTCTGTTCCATGGAGCGGGGGCGACGAGGAGGAAGCGTGCTGGAGCGGCTGGAACTGCTGGAACGCGAGCTGATGCTGGTAGCCAGGTGCCACGTCCTGACACCGAGGGACCGCAAGACGCCCGACGCCGAGCCCTGCGGCCCCGACCGCCTCGACCGCTCCGCCTATCTGGTCCTCTCCCGCCTGGACGCGGAGGGCGCGATGTCGATCGGCCAGCTCGCCGACGCGTTCCAGCTCGACGTCTCGACCGTCAACCGCCAGACCAGCACCCTGCTCCGCGGCGGCCTGGTCGAGCGCATCCCCGACCCCGACGGCGGCCTGGCCCGCAAGCTCCGCGTCACCGCCCTGGGCACCGACCGCCTCACCGCCGAACGCGACCGCCGCCGCACCAGCCTGGCCCGGCTCCTGGAGGACTGGACCCCGGAGGACCTGTCCCGCTTCGGCGAGGTCCTGACCCGCTTCAACCGCGAGGTCGAGGCCCAGGACGGCCGCCCGTGGCCCCGCGAGGAAACGGAATCCCCGGCCGAGAGCAAGCGTTGACCTGAACACGGACCCACCCGAGGAGGACGCGACGATGCCCACTCACCCCCACACCGGCTCCGGAACCGGCCACCGCGTGGACGTGACCCGCGGCACGCAGCACATCAAGGTCACCATCGACGGCCAGGTCGTCGCCGAGACCGACCGCCCCCTCCTGCTCCACGAGACCGGCCTGCCCGTGCGCTACTACCTCCCGCCGGAGGACGTGGACCTGACCCTGTTCGAGCCGACCGACACCCGGACCACCTGCCCGTTCAAGGGCGAGGCGGCGTACTGGACGTACATCGGCCCGGACAGCGGCGCCGAACTGCGCCCCGACATCGTCTGGGCGTACCCCCAGCCGATCGACGCCGTAGCCGAGATCAAGAACCACCTCTGCTTCTACGACACGACAGCCAAGATCGAGGTCTCCTAGCGATCACCCCATCGGTGGCCTTCCCCTGACCCTCCAGGGGGAACGGCTGACGCGTGCACCTCCACGCGTACTCCTGGCTGGGCGAGAAGGAGCTGTTCGACCACGAGATCCTCCGCCGCCTCCCGGACCGCCCCCTGCCCCCGGTGACGGCGGAGGACGAGGAGCACTACCGCACCGCCCTCGACACCTTCCGCCGCTCCGAGCTGCCGCCCATGGAGACGGCGTACTGGCTCCTCAAAACCCCCACCCTCATCCGCGCCACCTTCCACGAGCCGAAGGACGCCGCCACCTGGCTCGGCCAACAGCTCACCGAACACGCCCCCGGCTTCCTCTCCCGCCAGGAAGCCGACACCGCCCGCCTGTCCCACCTGGTAGCCACAGCCGCTAACCGCCTGGCCCAGGGCGGCGACGTCTCCCTGGGCTTCTACGCAGGCCGCACGTCCTTCCTCTCCCTGGCCGTAGTCCAGTGCTCCCCGAACCCCTGGTCCCCGGACCTCCCGTGCCCCCAGGCTTCGTGACGCGGCTCTACTGCTTGCCGAGCTTGCCCGTCATGTCGGTGGTCTGCCCCGCCGGTGGGGCCTTCGCGTCGACCTCGGTGCCGAAGTCGGAGAACTCGATCAGCGTGCGCACCGTCATCTTCTCCGGGACGGCTGTCCCCTTCGGCTGATCGGTGGGCTTGATGTTCATAGTGATCTGCTGACGACGGATGCGGCCCTGGTCGTCCAGCCAGACATCCATCGGGACGGTGGGACCGACCTGGCGCTTCAACGCGGCGGAGTCGGAGAGCTTGTCGACGTCGACGGAGACCCGGTAGCGCGTGGTCTTCGCACCGTCGACCGTGGCCGTGCCGACCTTCTCGGTGTTCCGGTCGGTGATGCCCTTGGCGAACGACGCGGACTGCGCGGGGTCGTTGATCTGGTTGCTGCTGCCGCTGTTCTGCTCGGCGGCCGCCTTCTTCAGATCGATCTTGATCCACGGCTTGTCACCGGGCACCTGCGCGCGCTGCTTGGCGGGAAGCTTCTGGTAGACCACCTGGTCGACGACGCGCTGCTCTACCTTCTGCCCTCCGGCCCTGATGGACATGGCACTGTCGCCATCCTCAAGGTCGATGACGCCCTTGCCGTCCGCGACGGCCGACTTCCCCGCCGCCGACGTCTCCGTCCGGAGGGTCATCCGCGCCGTCTCCTCCTCGGCGGTCTTGGCATACGCGGTACGAACCGCAGCCGTACCCCCTGCCCCGCCGCTCGCCGCCGACGAGCTGCTTCCGCCCTTGCCCTCGGAGTCACCGTCGTTCCCGCACGCGGTCAGTACCCCGCACGCGAGAAGCCCCACGGCGCCGATCGCGCCCGCCCGTATCCCGCTGGCTAAGTGAGTCATGCCCACCGAGTGCCCCGGATGCGCCGAACGAGACCGCCGAATAACCGCCCCCGCCGAACGCGACGTGCACGGCGGGGGCGGGGACGGCTCAGGAGAAGTTGACGTCACTGCACAGGAAGTACGTCTGGTCCATGTGGGAGGCCTGCCAGATCGTGTAGACGACGTGGCGGCCGGTGTAGCCGGAGGTGCTGACGTCGATCGAGTAGTTCTGGCTCGGTCCGTACTTGCCGGTCGTGGTGACCAATTGCAGGTCACTCCACTTCAGCGGCTGGGTGGTGGGGTCGTAACCCTGCCTGGTCACATAGACCTTGAAGTAGTCCGCCCCGTGGCTCGCCTGGTCGTAGAGCTTCACGGTGAAGTTCTTGCCGATGGTCGTGGTCTTCCAGGCGCCCGGGGTGTCCAGGGAGTCGTAGCGCCCGCCCTCGGTGTGGCCGCCGCTGCACAGCTGCCCATCGGGAACCGCGGCCGGGAAGTTACCGGCGGAGCCGTTGCGGTAGAGGCCGTTCCAGTTCCACATGGCGTTCGGGTTGGCCTGCCAGGCCTGCCAGCACATGGGGTCCTTGGTGGCCATCTCCGGGTTCTGGAAGTCGCTCGCCCAGCGCAGCCAGCAGCCGTAGTTGCGGGAGGCGGGGTCGATGACCGATCCATGCGCGCTGGCGGTGCCGGACCAGGGGATCAGCCCGAGCAGCAATGCGGCCACCAGCCCGAGGGCGCGAGAGGCCCAGCGTAAGGAGATGCCGCGTTCATGACAAGCCATGAGGTGATCTTCCTCCATCGTCCGTGGGGGAGTGGTACAGATGTGGGAGCGCTCCCAATGTCGCAGCTTGCCCGACGGTACGAGTGCGAAACGTGCCGCAGCCGCCGCGCGTCACCCCGGAGGGGACGCCAACGAGGCCGTCACCACCACCGGCGCCAACCGCCCTGCCCCACGCAAACCGTCGGCGACCATCTCCACCAGCCACACCGCGATGTCCGGTGACCACTCCCGCGTACGGCAGCTCAGCCGCATCACCTCGCGCATCCCCTCGGTGTGCAGCACGCGGTCGAGATCAAGCTCCAACCCTGGCAGATCGCCTTCCGCCACGGAGACGGAGACCTCCACCGCCTCCTGCGCCATCTCCCGCACCGACTCACAGACGGCCACCGCATCCCGCTCGCCCATCCCGCCCTGCTGGGGATGGCAGGCGACGGTGACCACCACGTCGTACCGGGCCTCCGGATTCGCCAGGCCGAACCACGGCGCCAACTCGGTCTGATGAAAAGCCGTGTTGCGTTCGGCCGCCTCCAGCGGCAGCAGGACGTGCAGACCAGTGAACGTCACCGTACCCACGCGAGCCAACGCCTCGGCCAACACCAAAGAGATCGGCCGGACCGGCAGCCCCGGTCGCGGAGGATCGGTGAGAACCCCGGCCTGCAACCAGGCCAGCTGGTGAACTCGCCCATCCTGGGCCCAATCACCGCCGACCTCCTCATGGGCCCAGGCAGTGGGCTCATGGCGAGCCGTGACCTTCCCGTTCTCGTGCAGCCAACTGGTCAGGGACCGCCAGCCGTAAGAACCAGCGCGATCAATCGCAAGCCCGAGAAGATCCTCCTCGAGGGAACCTTCCTCGTCCTGCTCCACAACCTGGTCGAACCACGGATTCTTCTTGAGAATCCCGTACAAGCCAATGATCACGGTAGGCGGAAACACGGTTTGACCATACGTCGCAGCAGAGAAAACTCCTACGACGGCGCCGCCGACCCTCGCCCGGGGTAGTCGGCGGGGCATGGGCGAAATTCTGGTCGGCACCTGTTCATGGACGGACCGCGCACTCCTGTCCAGCGGCTGGTACCCACCGGGGTGCCGCGACGCGGAGGGGCGACTCCGGCACTACGCTGCCCAGTTCCCCGTGGTGGAGGTCGACGCCACGTACTACTCCCTCCCCAGCACCCGCAACAGCGCCCTCTGGGCCGAGCGGACCCCGGACGGTTTCCGCTTCGACATCAAGGCGTTCTCCCTGCTCACCGGCCACCCGACGACCCCGAACGCCCTGCCCGCCGACCTACGATCCGCCCTGCCCGGGCGCAGCCGGTCAGGGCACGATCCAGCACTGTTGGACGAAGTCTGGCAACGCTTCACCGGAGCCCTCGAACCACTGAAGAGGGCAGGGCGCCTCGGCACCCTCCTCTTCCAATTCCCACCGTGGTTCGCCCCCAACGACCCACGCTCGCAGGCGTTCCTCGACCAATGCGCGCGCCGTACGGCCGGGTGGCCCGTCGCCGTGGAGTTCCGGCACCCCGGCTGGTGGCAGGACGGCGAGAGAGCCCAGACCGAGGCGATGCTCAAGGACTGGGGCATGCGCGCCGTAGCCGTGGACATGACCCAGACGCTCCCCACCTCCATACCCCCGGTCACCCCCGTCACCTCACCCCGCCTTGCGGTGGCCCGCTTCCACGGCCGCAACAAGGCATGGGGCACCGGTACCAAGGAGGAGCGGTTCCGCCACACCTACACCACCGACGAACTGGAGGAATGGGCCCCACGCCTCCGCAGGATGGCCGACCAGGCCGACGAGGTCCACGCCCTGTTCAACAACTGCTGCGCCGACGCGGCCGTCCGCGCCGCGGAGTCGATGCGGCACCTGCTCGGTGCCCGTACGGGGCCGGGCTGACCCGCGTACGCGCACTCGGCGCCGCCGACGGTCACGGCATGGCGCTGACCTCTAGCTCGTCCTCAGGATCCGCCAGAGGTAAGCCAGCATCTACGTAAGATTCAATCTACGTAAGATCGCCCCGAGAGTCTTAGCTGACTCTCGCGCTCTACCCGCTGCTGTGAGCAAGCCGGACCACCCGGAAACCGCCCACGGGACGTCGCCCGCGCCAAGAAGTCGGGACAGGGGGCTACCAGAGCCGGACAAGTTTGGCCCGGGCCGAGCACGGAACGGGTACGGTTCACGACGCTTTCCGTGGCGCCCTTCTGCCCGCCCACGCGACCAGCGCGCGCAGCTCCTCCCTGCCCCGCTCGACCACCTCCAAGAGCTGGTCCGGCTGCGCATCGTGCGGTAGCGGGGCGTCGGCCACCAGATCGAGCATGCTCCACTCGGTGTCCAGCCAACGCCGCAGGGCATGCCAGTTACGGGTACGGTCTGCGTTCAGCGCAGGGTCCCAGGGATCAGCCGCGTACGGCGTGTGGTCCTCCCCGAAGGTGTACAGCAGACCCGAGCGACGAACCAGACACGGGTAGCAAAGCCCGCAGTGGGCGAGCGCGGGCCCAGCGGGTCGGCGGTCCGGGGGAGCGCCGCAGCTCAGGGTCGCCTCCAACACCCGCTGCGGCAGGCCCGCGTCACGCGCCGCCGCGCAGACGTCCCCTTTGGTGAGCGTCGCGAAGGGATTCTCGACGCGTATCGCGGCTCCGGGCTCCGCGACCTCGGAGATCACCCGGTTGAGGTGGTGAAGCGTCCAGGGGTGCACCGAGCGGGTCGAGCAGGCTCCGGCCCGGGCGGCGGACAACGGTGGGTTGAGGGCGAGTTGACCGTTCTCCGGCAGATGGACCACGGGAATGTGCTCCGCCGCGGCCGCGTGCACGGCGGTCGCCGCGTACAGCAGGCCGCGTGAGCGGGTGGTGAGTTCCAGCTCGACGTCGCTGCCACGCGGTCTGCGTACCGTCTGGCTTTGGCTGAGGCGCCGCACCGGGCGTCGCCTCAGACCGCGCACCGCCTCGTACACGTGATCCTGAAGTGCCTCGAAGTTCCGCTCCTCGAAGCTGACGAGCAGTAGGGCGCCGGGAGCGGGCTGGGCAGCCCGCTGGGCTGCCCAGCCCGCTGGGCTGCCCAGCCGAGGGAGTCCAGGCCGCCGGAGAACAGGGCGACCTCGTGCGCGTACTCCTCGGCGAGGAAGGTCAGCGGTGCTTCCCGGACCGACCTCTCGTGCAAGGGCCGGAAGACGACTTCCCACAAGTCGCCCGTGACGGTCCCCAGTACAGCCGTCAGGGCGGGCAGGGCGCGGTCCCACCGTTCGGGGTGGGCGACCGGTACGGAGAGGGTGATGCGGCGGGTCCAGTGGTCGAAGCTTTCGGCGCGGCGGGCGTACCGGTCCGCCGCGAAGGCGGCGCGCCCCACCCGCTGGAGATCATCCGCCCAGTCCGGGGCCGGGGCGAACAACTGCCGTCGGTCGGGGCCGCGTGACAGGCGTTCCCAGTACACACCGTCGTGGAGGGGCTGCCAGTGCGGTGGCGGGGCCTCGGCGTCCGGCCGGGAGAGCCAGAAGAGTCGGGTGGGCGCTTCGGTCATGAGACAGGTTCCCCCTCGTACGGTGTGCCGTCCCTGTCCTCGCTCGGTTCTTCGGAGAGCAGGCCCAGCGCCCGGCCGGCCGCTCGGGGAACGAGTCCCTGCGCGACGAGCCGCAGGGGACCGATCGGATCTCCGACCGCCGACGCGACCTCCGTCTCCATGCCCTGTCCGACTGCCTCACACGGATCAGGCAACAGGCCCAGAACGTGCTCGGCGACCCAGTTGGCGATGTGGTCCTCGGGATCGAGCGCGGGCAGCAGCGGGACCACGAGCTTGACCTTCTCGGCGACCGCGGAACGCAGGAACTCGGCCACGACACCGGCGAAGAACCCCTGATACAGAAGACAGAACCCCTCCCCGGACAAGCCGCTGCCGCCCGGAGCACCAACCTCCGGATGCCGTTCCAGAAGACGCCGGACGGACGCTGCGGCGGCTCGTCGTACGGCGGCGTCCGCCACGGTGCCGCCTTCGCCTCCCACGGCGGAGGTGAAGCGGGCGGCGAATTCGTCGCCGTCCCGGCTCCCCGCCCAGGCGTCCACGGCGGTGGTCAGCCGTTCCCCGGCCGCGCAGGCCGCCTCGTACAGGCCGAAGGCCGTCGGCTCCTCTCGGAGGGTGCGGTGGAGCACGGCCAGGTGCTCCGCGGCGATGTCGTCCAGCCCTGCCGCCCCATCAGGCCCCGGCCGCCAGGCCGAGACCCGCCTGCTCACGCGACTCCACTCACCCGCCACGCCCGTACGGCCACCAGGCCCCGGCCACCGCGACGATGTACCCATGCCTCACCTGCCCCCTCCGACCAGCGGCACGGTCGCTCTTCCAGGAGAGCAAGAAACCGATGTCATGGACAGGGCGCGCATAGGCCAAGCAGGAGCAGAGGGACGACCGTGCGACCCCTCACCTTCGGGTACGGGCCTGGATACAGTGGGTAGCCACAGTGCGCTCGATCCCCTCGACCGGAGGCAGACATGGCCCGCGCCTGGGAGGCCGACCCATCCGCGTTATTCGCTCGTCGACTGGGGAAGACGGCCGCAGAGCTGGGAAATTCCGACGGCAATGACGAGTGCCCGGACATCTGGCAGCTCGACAACGGTGACGTGGCCGTGATCGGCAGGGATCTGACAGCCGTCTACGGCACCCGCCTGCCGCAGGGCGTGAACCTCGCTCCGGACGAGCGACTGGTCGTCATCCCAGGGAACATGCTCAGCGCTGCGAAGAAGGACATCCCCATGCCTGATCTCCTCGCCCCCGCTCTCGATCCCGAGCAGGGCGACTGGCTTACCCGGCCCGCCTACAAGCAGGACTTCCGGCAACGAGAGGACGCCATCCAAAACGGCAGTTCCTGGAAACTGGAGCGCCGACAGCACTTCGAGGAGCAGGGCAGCCCGAGCCGGGACGCCCTGCGCCGAGGTGACTGGGAGGAGGCGCTGCGACTCCTCGCCGACCGGAACGACAACCTGGCCGCAGCCGCTCAGGAGGAGAAGCGCAGGGGGTACGCGTTTCACCGCGTACGGGTGGTCGAGAAGCCGCTGACACCGTATGTGCAGTGGGAACTCCACTCCCAGCGGCAGCGCGCCGAGCACGGGCAGCGGATCAGGATCGTCCCCGCCGAGCAGGTGGCCGCATCGGAGAAAATCGGCCCCCTCCCGGAACTGGTGGTGCTCGGCGGCCACACCCTCTTCCAGGTCCTCTACACCGAGACGGGCGTAGCGAACGGCGCAATCCGTTACACCGGCCCTGACCTCGTCGAGCGCTGGGAGAACTACATCAAGGCGCTCTACGCCCTCGGTGAAGACGTGATCTCCTACTTCGACCGCGAGGTGGCGCACCTCGATCCACCGACGCTGAGCGCAGAAGGGGAGTAGGCCGATCGCAGCGCCAGACGGACGAGACGAGCACCTTGGCAGCACCCACTCCGAGCTTTCGGGGTCCTCACGTGACGTCGTCCAGGCCAGAGATGTCCACGGAGGCATCCACTTCCACACACAGGGCACGCCGGACACGGGTAGTGCCTCCACCCCCGTCCCACGCCAGTTACCGGCCGACGTAGGTGGATTCGTCAACCGGACCGATGAACTGGCCCAGATGAACGCCGTCCTCACCAGCGAAGACGGAAGTCCGCTCGTCGTCTCGGTATACGTGATCGCCGGCACCGCTGGCGCCGGAAAGACATCGCTGGCCCTGCGTTGGGCCCACCAGGTCCGGGACCGTTTCCCGGACGGGCAGCTGTACGCCAATCTGCGCGGCTACGACCCCGGAGAGCCGGTCGCGGCACGCGAGGCCCTGCACCGCCTGCTGACCTCGCTCGGCGTCCCCACCGGGGCCGTACCGCAGGACCTCGACGCGGCCGCCGCGTTGTACCGCTCGTTGCTGGCCGACCGCCGGGTCCTGGTTGTCCTGGACAACGCGGCGTCCGTCAGCCAGGTCAGGCCATTGCTGCCCGCGAGCGCACACAGCCTGGTCCTGGTCACCAGCCGCAGCCGCCTGTCCGGCCTCGCCGTCCGCGACGGGGCCCGTCGGCTCACCCTCGGGGTGCTGCCGGAACCGGAGGCGGTTGCCCTGCTGCGCGCCGTCACCGCGGGATACCGACCGGCCGACGACGAACAGCAGCTCGCCGAACTGGCCCGCCTGTGTGCACGCCTTCCCCTCGCCTTGCGCATAGCCGCGGAACGCGCCGCCAGCCACCCCCACCTACGACTGGACGACCTGATCGCCGACCTGCGCGACGAATCCGCCCTCTGGGACGCCCTGAGCACGGGCGACGACGAGGAAGCCGAAGCCATCCGCACCGTCTTCGCCTGGTCCTATCGCGCCCTGTCCGAACAGGCCGCCCGCCTGTTCCGCCTGCTCGGCCTGCACCCCGGCCCCGAGTTCGGACTACCGGCCGCCACGGCCCTGGTCGGTACGACCAGTACCAGCCGCTCCCGGCAACTGCTGGACTCGTTGGTCGGCGCTCACCTGCTGGAGCAGACAGCCCCGGACCGATACCAGTTCCACGACCTGCTGCGTGCCTACGCCATCGACCAAGCCCAGCACGAGGAACCGTCGGCCGAACGAGACGCAGCCCTGCGCCGCGTGCTGGAGTGGTACCTGCACACCGCCGATGCCGCGCAGAGCTGGATCAACCCCGCCGAGGACCGCGTGCCCCTCACGCCCGTCCCGGACGACATCAGCCCGTTGACCTTCTCCGACTACGACGCAGCCGTGGACTGGGCCGAGCGGGAACACGACAACCTCCTCCAAGCCGTACGTACGGCGGCCGACGCCAGGCACGACCGCCTGGCGTGGCAGTTGGCCACCGTCCTGTGGAACGCCCAGTTCCCCTCCGCCTCGGGCGCAAGCTGGCCGACCGTGGGCCGCATCGGGCTGGAGGCCGCCGAACGGCTGGGGGAACGCGCCGCACAAGGCGCACTCCACACCTACCTAGGTATGGCCTACACCCGCCTCAACCGCACGGCCGACAGCCTCCAACGCCACGAAAACGCGCTGACGATCCGGCGCGACCTGGGCGACCGCCTGGGCGAAGCACGCTCACTCAACCTGATCGGACTGACCCACCTCCGTACCAGACGACTCGACAGCGCTGCCGACCACTTCGAGCAGGCCATCTCCGCCTTCCAGGAACAGCAAGCCGCCCACTGGGCCGCCACCGCGCTGTCCAACCTCGCGACCACCCACTACCGCGCCGGACGCCTCCCGGAGGCGGCCACCGTCATCGACCAGGCCCTGGCAGCGCACCGAGCCCTCGGCGATCAACGCGGCGAGGGCAACATCCTGCGCGTGCTGAGCGACGTACAACGCGAGCAGGGCGACACTGACGCATCCCTGATCTCGGCCCAGGCCGCCCTGGACATCGCCCTCAGCCTCCGCAACCTCCGCCTGGAAGGCTTCTGGCTGCTCACGCTCGGCGACGCCCAGCAGGCAAACGGCCAGTTCGCCGAGGCCCTGACCTCCTACCAACGGTCCGCCACACTGCACCGGCGCCTCGCCGACCGCAGTCGAGAGGCGCTGGCCTGGCAGGGCGTCGGCGAGGTGTACCGCCGCCTCGGACGTCATGACGAGGCAGCCGACTTCCACCGCCAGGCTGCCTCGGCGCACCACGACCTGGGCGAAGCCTGGCACCAAGCCCTGGCCCTCGACGGCCTGGCCTCGGCGGTACTCGGCGAACGCCCGGAAGAAGCCCACCGCCA
The DNA here is from genome assembly GCF_044333065.1 of Streptomyces sp. NPDC021115. Classification (NCBI taxonomy): domain Bacteria; kingdom Bacillati; phylum Actinomycetota; class Actinomycetes; order Kitasatosporales; family Streptomycetaceae; genus Streptomyces; species Streptomyces sp. NPDC021115. The sequence continues at coordinate 480,905 of NZ_JBIRQF010000001.1, read as the reverse complement.
CTGGGCCCATGCGCTAAGCCTCCTCGCCGACTTCAGCGACCCACGAGCGGTAGCGGCGCGAGAGGCCATCGAACGCAGGCTGACCGAAACAAGCTGAATCAACACTCGGACGGCGAACCGGCGCTGAGCTGGACCTCGGCCCACACGATCTTGCCGCACGGGTGCCGGGGCTCGACACCCCACCGCGTGGCCAAGGAATCGACGAGGACCAACCCTCGCCCATGCTCATCGTCGGCGCACAGGGGCATGACGGAGACCGGCCGGGGAAGCCGCTCGTCCCGGCAATCCGCGACCTCGATACGCAAGGTCGCGGCCCCTGACACAGGCCTCGCCAGGACGAGCGCCAGCAGGAAGTCCCGGCCGGGTACACGACCGTGTTGCACGGCATTCGCGGCAAGTTCGGCAACGAGAAGCGCAGCGGTGTGCGTCGACTCGTCGTCGTGGGTCCAGCCCCAGTCGGAGAGTTGTTGCACGGCGAGAAGCCGGGCGAGGCGCGCACCGCGCCGGGTGGGGCTGAGGCGCTGACTGAAGCGGTGGGAGCCCTGTACGAGTTGGTGAGAGTGAATTTCCTGCGACATGTCACAGAGCGTGGCCGGAGGCTCCTACGCTGACCAGCAAGACAGCCAGTACACAGCGTGCTGGTACCGGCACGTTCGGCTGATTGTCAGGGGCGGCGGGCGTGACCCGGGCGTACGACATGGGGTGGTGACTCGGGTGACGGATACCGGCAGCGGCCCGAACGGGGAACAGCGGCCTGAACCGCAGGGGGGCACGGACAGCGCGGCGGACCTCAACCGGGCCGTGGGCAAGCAGGTCAAACTCCTCCGCGAGCGGTCGGGCTGGACTCAGCGCGAACTCGGCAACCGGCTCGGCTACAGCGAGGACCAGATCGCGTCCCTGGAGCGCGGTCGCCGAACGCCACAGCCGGAGTTCCTGGACGCCGCGGACGACCTTCTCGGCGCGGAGGGCTTGTTGAGCGTCACGAAGGAGGACATCGCCCAGGCGAAAGCGAAGGCGCGGGTTCGTCACCCGGCATGGTTCAAGGACTACGCACGCTTGGAAGCCCAGGCTGTCGAGATCAACTTCTACAACAACCACGACATCCCGGGCCTGCTCCAGACCGAACGACGAGCATGGGCCCTGTATGGGATGCGGAAGCCGCTGCTGGACGAGGAGACGATCGAGCAGCGAGTGGCCTCCCGAATCGACCGACAGAAGATCCTCACCCGCTGGCCGCCGCCCATGGTGACCGCAGTGGTGGAGGAGGCCGTGCTCCGGCGGCCACTCGGTGGCTGGGAGGTGCACAAGGAGCAGCTCGACCAACTCCTCCGCCTGGGGCGGCTGCGCAACGTCGAACTGCAAGTGATGCCGACGGAGAGAACCGAGCACGCCGGCATGGGAGGGCCCTTCGTCCTGCTGACTCCCAAAGGCAAACCGCAGGTCGGATATATGGAGACCCAGAACCATGCACGACTGGCGACGGATGCCGAAGAGGTCCGTATCCTGGCCGCACGCTACGGCACCATCAGGGCTCAGGCACTCACGCCAGGTGAGTCCCTGGATCTGATCGAGAGGATGCAGACACAACGATGAGCACTGCGGATTCCGCACCACTCGCCTGGTTCAAGAGCAGCTACAGCGGCAACGAGGGCGGCGAATGCCTGGAGGTCGCCACCACATCCGACGCTGTGCACGTGCGGGACTCCAAGGAGCCAACGGGGCCACAACTCGCCTTCGCCCAGCAGACCTGGGCAACGTTCGTAACCTTCGCGACGCGCCCCTGATGCCCGAGGTCGGGATACGCCCAAGCGGACGTGCCCCCGCCTCGACCACCTCCATTTTGAGCCATGTGGCTCGAACAGCGCTCAACCTCCTTGCTTGAAGAGCGAAGGGCAACAAAGAAGCATGCTCCCCTGCGTCCGGGAGGAGAATCAGCTGCTCCATGGGCGACAGCCCCCGGATGAAGGTCGCGCGCAATTCTGGACGTTTTCCCGTCATGCCAGCGAGAGGCTCGGCGGGCACCGTTCAGGAAGATCCGCAGAAGGGAGCTGTTGGCACACGCGAAGCCCTCACTGTCAGCGGCTGGGCTGAGGGCGGGGTCTGCTGGCAACTTTTCTGGCAGGATTCGAACTTGCGCACGCTGCTCCGGAGGGGGACTGCCTTCCAGGCATCGTCGCAGGCCACAGCCCTATAGGCGGCTGTTAGGCGAGTAGGGTCCGTGCATAGTCCACAGCTCGCAGCATGCGTATGAGCGTTGCTCTGATCAGAGCAACACCCCCGGGCCATCAGGGCGGAACACGCGGGAGTTGTGTTCGCCGAGAGGGGCGGCCAGCTGGCGTGCATCGACGCGGCGCTGGCGGGGCTCGCGGCGACGTAACGGCCACCGGACTACAGGGGCGGCAGCTGCGAAAGCTGCCGCCTCTGTCATATTTCGTCCCAGTGCGGGAGGAGGGGCAGACCGGCGTCCGGCTCGGCGTCGGGCCGCTGCGAGGCTGGCGATCCCGGCTGTCCCGGGATCGCAGTAGTCGGCACGGTGACCGTCCTCTTAGGCCCGAACATCAGGCTGGACGACTGTTGGGTCCTCCGATCCGACACGACGATCCCGCCGCGCCACTTGCCTACGGGGTCCTGGTACCGGAACTGCAACTTCCTGAGCCGTGCGCCGAACTCCTCTCGCAGCGGCTCGTAAGCATCGTCGCAGTGCACGTTCCACCTGACGTCGTTGAGGTAGGCGTGACAGGCGATGGGGAACAGCAGTGACGAGACCAAGAGGTCCGCAAGCTGGAGAAGAGTGTGCGTGTCGCTGTGACCGAAAACCGGTGACTCGATGATCCCGCGCAGGCTGTCGCCGCCCGTACGGTACTTACGTGTTGTCACACAGTGAACATTGGGCGCGTTCTTCACCTTCGTACGGCTGTCGAGAACCATCATGCCGCGTGAGTGCTCGTGGGCAAGCTGAGCCTGGAAGGTCTCGTTCAGTGCGGCGACGGAGGCGGGGTAGACCCCGGACTCGTCGAACGCCAGCCCCTCCTCCTTGATCCATATACGGGCAAGGACGCGGGTCCCGTGGGCCTCCAGTATGTCGAGCAGAGAAGCCGCCAGCTCCATGGCGGCGCGCCGCCAGTTATGGTTGCCGGCCCGGAGGTTTTTGCGGACGTCCGAGCCCTTGATCTCGTGCTGGATCACCTCAGAGAGTTGTTCCGCGTTCCGTAACTGCGGCCGGTAGTGCTTCTTGACGTCGAGGAAAGCCCAGGTGAGGGACCTAACCTGGGTTCGGGGCACCGTGAATCCGCCGACAACGAGTACTGGAGGAGCGTCGGGTCTCTCAGGGTCGAGTGTCTGCCCGTTGCCCGCCTCGTCGATATAGCACAAATGCACCGAACCTCCCGGAAACACGTCTGTGGCCGCCCCCGAAGGGACGGCCACAGGGTCTGCGCAGCCATATGCGCGGTGTTTTGCTTGCTGGGCCCGATCTTGCCAAGGCGGCTACGGACGGTCAAGGGAGGCATCACACATGGTTGACTGACAAGTTAGTTTCGGTCAGCTACGGCGGGCCGGGTCGAGGAAACTCGACCAGGCGGGTGGCGTGACGGCAATGCCCCACAGCCCGGTGACCTTTGAGGGCCGGACGTGCATGGGCGGAGGGAGTGAGGGCTACCCCGCCTCGCAGCGACTGTTCTCGGGACGACCGCATGCCGCCAGCTCGCTGCAGTCCGAGGCGAACGCGGAGCCGGGCCGTGGCTTGTACATTGTCTCGGCCTTGGCGTGCCGTTGGGCGGTGGTACCGCTACGAAGGGAGCAGGGCAAGGCGTCCGTGCGGAGGCCGACGTCTGAGGGGTAAGTTCGGGCTGTCGCCGAAACCGCAAGCCGGTCTGCCCTGGGGCTTGGGAGACGTAGGATTCACCGTGTGATTACGGGCGAGCTGAAGAGCAAGGTGGGGCGCGTCTGGGACGCGTTCTGGTCGGGCGGCATCTCCAATCCGCTGGAGGTGATGGAGCAGATCACGTACCTGCTCTTCATCAAGCGGCTGGATGAGATCCAAACCCGGAGGGACCGCAAGGGCGCCGCAACGGGCAAGCCCGACCCGGACCCCTTCTTCTCGGACGACCAGCAGGATTTGCGCTGGCAGACCTTCAAGGTCAAGGCCCCCGAGATCATGTATGGGCTCGTCGCTGACGGCGTCTTCCCGTACCTGCGCCGCATGGGCGGGAACGAATCGACGTACTCCCACCACATGAAGGACGCCCGGTTCACAATCCCGGGGCCCAACCTGCTGGCGAAGGTCGTCGACCTGCTCGACGACATCTCGATGGACAGCAGCGACACCAAGGGCGACATCTACGAGTACCTGCTCGCGAAGATCGCCACTGCCGGCCAGAACGGCCAGTTCCGCACGCCGCGCCACATCATCGACCTGATGGTCGAGATGACCCAGCCAGGGCCCCGCGACGAGATCTGCGACCCGGCGTGTGGCACGGCCGGCTTCCTGGTGCAGGCGGCGTCGTACGTGCAGCGGGTGCACAGTGACGCGCTGCTCGGAGTGGAGCAGCGCAAGCACTTCAACGAGTCGATGTTCCACGGCTTCGACTTTGACAACACGATGCTTCGCATCGGCTCGATGAACATGCTGCTGCACGGCATCGAGAACCCGGACATCCGTTACCGCGACTCGCTCGCAGAGAACGCGGCCGGCGAGGCCGAGCGCTACTCCCTGATTCTTGCGAACCCGCCGTTCGCGGGGAACCTGGACTACGAGTCCACGGCGGTGGACCTCCAGCGCATCGTCAAGACGAAGAAGACGGAACTGCTGTTCCTGGCCCTGTTCCTGAGGCTCCTGAGGCCCGGTGGCCGGGCCGCCGTCATCGTGCCGGACGGGGTGCTGTTCGGCTCGACGAAGGCCCACAAGGAACTGCGCCGCATCCTGGTGGAGGAACAACAGCTCCAGGCAGTGGTCAAGCTTCCGAGCGGGGTCTTCAAGCCGTACGCCGGCGTCTCGACGGCGATCCTGTTCTTCACGAAGACAGACTCGGGCGGCACGGACCACGTCTGGTTCTACGACGTGCAGGCGGACGGCCTGAGCCTGGACGACAAGCGCAACCCGCTGCTTCCGGAGGAACGCCTGGGTGTCCGCCCGCAAGGCGCCCCGCTGACGCCGGACGAACTCCTGAAGAACAACCTCCCGGACGTTCTGGCCCGCTGGCAGGAGCGGGACGGCACGGAGAGGGACCGGGCGAGGACCGAGCAGAGCTTCTGCGTGCCCAAGGCGGCCATTGCGACTCATTCCTATGACCTCTCCCTGAACCGTTACAAGGAGATCGTCCACGAGGAAGTCATGACGCGGACGCCGAAGGAAATCCTGGTAGATCTGGAGCAACTGAACGAGGATATCGCCAAGGGTACGGATGAACTGAAGGGGATGTTGGCGTGACCGTGGTGCCGGATGAGTGGACGCTGTACACACCGCATGATATTGCTGGTCTCGCGAAGGACGCCTTGGTTATCGGCCCCTTCGGCAGTAACCTCAAGACAAGTGATTATCGCGACGAAGGCGTTCCTCTTGTCTTCGTCAAGGACATCCGCGCCGAGGATTTCTCTCGTCCGCGAGCTTATGTCTCGACCACTAAAGCTGTCGAGCTTAGGGCTCATCAGGTTCTACCAGGTGATATCTTGATCACGAAGATGGGAGAACCGCCTGGGGACGTAGCTTTGTATGACAGCGATGTTCCCGGAGTCATTACAGCTGACTGTATCCGATTGAGGCCGACATCCGGATTTGATCGAAAATATCTGGTCCACTCCTTGCGGACGCCGAGCGCCCGCAAACAGATCGAAGCGATTACCACGGGGGCGGCACAGAAAAAAGTTAGTCTAGATCGATTCCGGACCCGATTGCATATTGCGGCACCTACCGTAGTCGAGCAGAAGCGCATCGCTGCGGTTCTTGACCATGTGGACACCCTCCGTGCTAAGTGCCGCGAGGCCATTGCGCTCCTCGACGACCTCGCTCAGTCCATCTTTCTTGAAATGTTCGGCGATCCTGCGGGAAACCCGATGAAGTGGCCACTTAGGTCACTGCGAAGCGTCTCGAGCGTATTTTCAGATGGCCCCTTCGGGTCAAATCTGAAGAGTGCGCACTATCAAGAGTCAGGCATTCGCGTGGTGCGCCTTCAGAACATCGGAGTAGGTGAATTTGTCGACAGGGATCAGGCTTATGTCTCTGTTGATCATTTCCAATCATTGAAAAGGCACTCGTGCCTGCCTGGTGATATTTTGATTGGGACTTTGGGGGAGCCTAACTTGAGGGCGTGCATCCAGCCGGAGTGGCTGGAGCTTGCCCTGAATAAGGCTGACTGTGTGCAGATGCGCGTGGATCAGGGTGTTGCAGATTCGGTCTTTATGTGCGCTCTTCTTAATCAGCCGGGTACTGAAAAATTGGCTCAATCCATGACGGTTGGACAAACTAGGCTTCGTATCAGTATGGGGCGTCTGAGGGATCTGGAGGTTCCCTTCCCTCCACTTGCGTCCCAGTCGATGTTCCGCACGGCAACCGAAAGTGTCGAGAGATCCAAGGCTCAGTACCGAACCCAACTAGCCTCCCTCGACGAACTCTTTACTTCCCTCCAACACCGTGCCTTCTCTGGCACTCTCTGGGATCATGAAGCCACTGGCGACGCGGTGTAAGCCGCTCTCGCACTCGGTGCCCAGCGCCGACCGCACCACACGCCGCCCGTCGGGCCGGGCAGGGGAGCCTGGCCCTCGGGTGGTCTTGCCGTAGGAGACGGACAGAGTTGTCGGCCTCGTACGGGCCGGGAGGCCCCGGGCCGTACGAGGCCGCGCCACAGGGGAGAGGGACACCGCACCGGCATGGCTAGCGAAATGAACGGGCTGAGCGGCCAGAACAGCAACAGGCAGGGCCAGACCAGCCACCACAACCACGTCGCCGCTGGCAACGACGGCCGTGCCGCGAACGGCAACTTCGCCTTCTTGCGTGCAGAGTGGCCCGCCCTCTACGACGAGGCGACCCGCGCTGAGCGGCTGATCCATCACGACCCGCGCACCGCCTGCTTCTACGCCCGCCGCGCCATCGAGACCACGGCCCGCTGGATGTACGACAAGGACGACAGCCTCAGCGAGCCGTACAAGAAGGACCTCGCGGCGATGCTCCACGAGCCGAGCTTCCGGCAGCTCGTCGGGCCGACGGTCAACGCCAAGATGGACGTCATCCGCCGGCACGGCAACAACGCCGTACACAAGGCCGCCCCGGTCCCGAAGACCGTCGCCGAGGCCAGTGTCAAGGAGTTGTTCCACTCCCTCTACTGGTTTGCCCGGACCTACACTCGCCAGCCCGCCGCGCTGCCGCCTGCCGGTCTGGAGTTCGACACCAGCGTCGTACCGCGCCCCCTTTCTCCCCAGGCTCGCATGCTGAAGCAGGCCGAGCTCAAGGCCAAGGAGGCAGAGGACGCTGCACGGTTCAAGGAGCAGGCCGAGCAGCTGGCCGCTGAGCGAGCCCAGAACGCGGATCTCGCCCGACAGCTCGAAGAACTCAAGACGCAGATCGCCGCCGCGAAGGCCGCCAACCAGTCTGTGCGGGACACCCACGACTACGACGAGCAGGCGACCCGGGACACCTTCATCGACCTGCTCCTCAAGGAAGCCGGCTGGGACCTCCTCATCCGAGGCAAGGACACCGAATACCCAATAGCGACCGGGATGCCCACCAAGACGGGCCAGGGGTTCATCGACTACGTGCTCTGGGGCGACGACGGCAAGCCCCTGGCCGTCGTCGAGGCTAAACGGACCCAGCGGGACGCCCGGGACGGGCAGCAGCAGGCGAAGCTGTACGCCGACGCGCTTCAGGAACAGTTCAACCGCCGCCCGGTGATCTTCTACACCAACGGGTACGAGACCTACCTCTGGGACGACGGTCTCGGCTACCCGCCCCGTCAGGTGCAGGGCTTCTTCACCAAGGACGAGCTGCACTGGCACATCCGCCAGCGCGCCGGACGCCTCTCCCTCACGGCCACTCCGGTGAACGAGAAGATTGCTGGCCGCCCCTACCAGCTCCGCGCTATCAAGCGGGTGGGCGAGACCTTCGAACGGGACCGGGGCCGTCAGGCGCTGCTCGTCATGGCTACCGGCACCGGGAAGACCCGTACCACTGTGGCCCTCGTGGACCAGTTGATGAAGGCGGGCTGGGCGCAACGGGTGCTGTTCCTCGCTGACCGGCAGGCGCTGGTCACTCAGGCGATGAAGGCGTTCAAGCAGAACCTGCCGAACACTCCCGCGGCCAACCTCCTCGACGACAAGGCCGCCTCAGCCCGCGTCTACCTCTCCACCTACCAGACGATGATGAAGCAGATCGACGTCACCGACGGTGCGGGCCGTCGGCGCTTCGGACCCGGCTACTTCGATCTGATCGTCATCGACGAGGCGCATCGCTCCGTGTACGCGAAGTACGGTGAGCTGTTCCGCTACTTCGACTCGCTGCTGCTCGGTCTGACCGCTACACCCAAGGACGAGATCGACCACAACACGTACAAGCTGTTCGCCATGGAGGACGGGGTGCCGACCGACTCCTACGACCTCCAGGAAGCGGCCGCCGAGGGTTACCTCGTCCTTCCCAAGGCGGTGAAGGTACCGCTGAAGTTCATGGAGCAGGGCATTCGGTACGACGACCTCTCGGAGGAGGAGAAGGCCGAGTGGGACGCCAAGGAGTGGACCGAGGATGGTGACATTCCGGATGCGGTGGGCCGACACGAGATGAACAAGTTCCTCTTCAACGAGGACACCGTGGACAAGATGCTGGAGACGCTGCTGACGCGCGGCCACCGCGTCGAGGGCGGCGACCGGCTCGGCAAGACGATCATCTTCGCGAAGAACAACGACCACGCCCGGTACATCGAGGAGCGCTACAACGCGAATTACCCGCAGGGTGCTGGCCACGCGGCGCGCGTGATCACGTACAAGGAAACGTACGCCCAGTCCCTCATTGACGACTTCTCCAACCCGAAGAACCCGCCGAACGCCCCCGACATCGCCATCTCCGTCGACATGCTCGACACCGGCATCGACGTGCCCGAGGTGGTGAACCTGGTCTTCGCCAAGCCCGTCTTCTCCAAGACCAAGTTCTGGCAGATGATCGGCCGCGGTACCCGTCTGCGTCCCGCCCTTTACGGCCCCGACCCCGACAATCCCGAGCACAGCAAGCAGAACTTCTACGTCTTCGACTTCTGCGGCAACATCGACTTCTTCAACAGCCAGCTCGATCGGTCGGAGGGGCGCAGGGCCGTCACCCTCACTGAAAAGCTCCTCCAGCGCCAGCTCGACCTCGTACGGGTACTGGACAAGCGGCGACAGCCCGATCCGGCACGGGACGCCGGCCCCGACGCGATCGGCACCGAGGCGGAGATCCGCTGGTCGCTGGCCCACCGGCTGCACCACACCGTCATCGGCATGAATCTGGACAACTTCCTGGTCCGCCCGCATCGCCGGGAGATCGAGGTCTTCAGCGACTTCGGCAATTGGCACCGGGTGGACGACGACGCGGACACCGCGATCCGTGAGCACCTGCTCGGACTGCCCAGCGAGTTCCGCCCGGACGACGAGGAGACGGGCGAGGAGGCCAAGCGATTCGACCTGATGGCGTACGGTCTCCAACTTGCCGCGCTGGAAGGCGGCAAGGAGTTCGCAAAGCTGCGCGCGAAGATCCAGGACATCGCTTCCAACCTGCTCACCAAGACCAACATCCCGGCAGTCGGCGAACAGGCCGAGCTGCTGGAAGCGGTGGAGGGCGACGAATGGTGGGACGGCGTCACGCTCCCGCTGCTGGAGGACATGCGGCGCCGTATGCGCCGACTGGCCCGTCTCACCGACCCCAAGGTCAAGCGGAACGTTGTCTACACCGACTTTGCCGACACGCTCGGCGACATGACCGAGGCCCAGATACAGGGGATGCCCCAGGGCACGGACGAGCAGCGCTTCAAGCAGAAGGCCCGGGCCTACCTACTCCGTCATGAGGACCAGCCGGTGGTGCGCAAACTGCGTCTCAACGAGCAGATCACCGAGCTCGATCTCTCGGACCTGGAGGAGATCTTCCTCATAGAGTCCATCGCCTCCCCGGAGGATCTCGACGAGGTGCGGTCCTCCGGCGGCCTCGGCCTGTTTGTCCGCGGGTTGTGCGGGCTGGACCGGCAGGCGGCGCAAAAGGCGTTTGAGGCATTCTGCACCGGCAAGCAGCTCAGCTCCCGCCAGCTCGACTTTCTGACGCTGATCATCGACACGGTCGTCAGGCGCGGAATCCTGAGCCTGGGGGACCTCTACGAGGATTCGTTCGCCGACCTCGCTCCCGGTGGTCCGGACGACCTGTTCACAGGTGACGAACTCGAACACCTCAAGGTTATTTTCAACAAACTGGAGCGGACAGCCAGGCCCACTACCTTGGCGGCCTAGACTCGGCGCCGCGGCGATCAAGCGGTCGGGGGTGGAGCTGCCCGGCACAGCCACTCATCTATGGCCGTGGCTGACAGCCCTGAGAGGGGAGAACGCGGGGCAGGCGGAACGGGATGAGCCGGAGCCGCCTCCGCCCCCTGGAGTGGTGGCCGGACGCCAACTGACGGACACTTGGGAAACGTGGGGCCTGACCAGGGCGAATGTCCCACGTTCCTGTCCATGAATGGTCCATAGACCCCGCCCTAGGGCCGCTCAGCGCTGTATACGCCTGCACATACGCGAAGACCCCGCACTCAGCGGCTGGGCTGATGGCGGGGTCTGCTGGCACCTTTTGCGAGGTGCCCCCGGCAGGATTCGAACCTGCGCACACGGCTCCGGAGGCCGTTGCTCTATCCCCTGAGCTACGGGGGCTTGCCTGTCGCTGCTCTCTCGCGGCGACGGGTAGAACACTACCAGCTCGCTGAGGGTGGTCATGAACGCTTTTGGGGAGAGGCGGCGGGTGGGAGCGGAGGGGGGTATACCGCATGTGGAGGGGCGGGCGCAGGGGAGTGGGGGGAAGGTCCCTCGGACGTGGTGGAAGTGGGCAAAACGCGGACGCGGGGGTGGGGGCGCGCCTACTCTTCAGGGTGTGCCTGGCTTGTCCGGCCGGGTCCTTGTCGTCGACGACAACAAGGTCATCCGGCAGCTGATCAGGGTCAACCTCGAGCTGGAGGGCTTCGAGGTCGTGACCGCGGCCGATGGTGCCGAGTGCCTGGAGATCGTTCACCAGGTGGCACCCGATGTGATCACTCTCGACGTCGTGATGCCCAGACTGGATGGGCTGCAGACGGCGTCCAGGTTGCGTGCTGATGCGCGGACCCGGCGGTTGCCGGTCGCGATGATCAGTGCGTGTACGCAGGTGGAAGTGGACCGGGGGCGGGCGCTGGGGGTGGATGCCTTTCTGGCGAAACCCTTCGAGCCCGCTGAGCTGGTGAAGCTCGTGGGGCAGCTGATGAGGCGAGGGGCTGCTGGGGCGGCGGCGCCCGGTGATGCTGAGCCGGCTGTGGGGCCCACCGGCTAGCCGAGGTCTTGGGTTGGTCGGTGGGCGTCGGTCTGGACGGGGACGTGCCCGTCGCGCCCTGAGTGAAGGGGTGCGCACGTCCGAAGGGCGAAACCGGTTCGCGGGGGCACCCCCCTCCTCCCATACGCTGGTGCCGTGACACCCGCCCAGCTCTCCCGCACTGTGCTGCACACCGTGCGTCGTGCCGTCGAGGCCGACGAGCTGTGTGTCGATGTGCCGGAGCGGGTGAAGGTGCAGACCCCGCCGCGGCCCGGGTGCGGGGATTACGCCACGAATGTTGCCTTGCAGCTCGCTCGGGGGCGGGGGCCAGGGGCTGCTGCGGGCATTGCTGAGGTTTTGCGGCGGCGGCTTGTCGGTACGCCTGGGATCGCCGCTGTTGATATCGCTGGGCCTGGTTTCTTGAACATCACCCTTGATGGGCGCGCGCACGACCAGCTGCTCGGGGGCGTTCTTGAGCAGGGGGATGGGTATGGGCTTGGGGACTCGCTTGCGGGGGTGCACTCGCGGTTTGCGCCTGCCGGTGAGGTGCGGGCCGCGCTGGTGCTCCATGTGGTCACGGGGCTTGTTGAGGGGTGTGGGGGGTCCGTCGACGTAGGGGTCGGCGGGGAGGTTATTTCTGTGCGGGGTGCCGGGGTCGACGGGCCTGAGCTGCTGACTCGGCTGGGGGGCGACGCTGCTCGGTGGGCCCTGTTGCGGGCTGCCGCACATGATCTTCCAGATCTCGATCCCGGTCGTCTGCTGTCGCAGCGGGAGGGGAATCCGCTCTTCCGGGTGCGGTATGCGCATGCGTTGGCTCATCGGGAGTCGTGCAGCGATGAGAGCGACGACATCGCGCTGCTTGGGTTGATCGGGGACTTTCCTCGTGTCGTCGAGGCCGCCGCCCGGCACCGTGCGCCTGATCGGCTCGCGCGGCATCTTGTTGCCACAGCTGATGCGTTCCTTCCCGGTACGCGGCGAAAACGTCTCGCCGAGGCCACCGGCGTCGTGCTCGCCAATGGCCTCCGCCTGCTCGGCATCAGCGCCCCGATACGCCTTTGATCTATTGAGAGAGACAGCATGAGCCGTTCCGCCCACCCCGCCGGGCCCCGTCACGCCGATGTTCTGCCCGAGGGGCATTACGCCGCGCCGCCCGCCGACCTCAATCAGCTCGATGCTCGGGTCTGGTCCCGCACCGTGACCAGGAATGACGAAGGCGTGGTGAGCGTCGGCGGGATCGATGTCGCCACGCTCGCCGAGCGGTTCGGGACGCCTGCCTACTTCCTCGACGAGGACGACTTCCGCGCCCGCTGCCGGGCCTGGCGGGAGGCGTTCGGGGACGACGCGGACGTGTTCTACGCCGGGAAGGCGTTCCTCTCCCGCGCCGTCGTGCGCTGGCTGCACGAGGAGGGGCTGAACCTCGACGTCTGCTCCGAGGGGGAGCTGGCCACCGCCCTCGCTGCCGGGATGCCCGCCGAGCGGATCGCCCTGCATGGGAACAACAAGAGCAGTCGGGAGATCGAAAGGGCCGTGAGCGCGGGGGTCGGGCGCATCGTGCTCGACTCCTTTCAGGAGATCGTCCGCGTCGCGCACATCGCCCAGGGCCTCGGCAAGCGGCAGAAGGTGCAGATCCGGGTCACGGTCGGCGTCGAGGCGCATACCCACGAGTTCATCGCGACCGCCCACGAGGACCAGAAGTTCGGCATTCCGCTCGCGGGCGGGCAGGCGGCCGAGGCGGTGCGGCGGGCGCTGAAGCTCGACGGGCTGGAGCTGATCGGCGTGCACTCGCACATCGGGTCGCAGATCTTCGACACCTCCGGCTTCGAGGTGGCCGCCCACCGCGTCGTCGGACTGCTCAAGGAGGTCCGCGACGAGCACGGGGTCGAGCTGCCCGAGATCGACCTCGGGGGTGGGCTCGGCATCGCGTACACGCCGGATGACGACCCGAGTGAGCCGGGGGACATCGCCAAGGCGTTGCGGGAGATCGTCCACCGCGAATGCGACGCAGCGGGGCTCTCGGTGCCTCGGTTGTCGGTCGAGCCCGGGCGGGCGATCGTCGGGCCGACGGCGTTCACGCTGTACGAGGTGGGTACGGTCAAGGAACTGCCGGGGCTGCGGACGTACGTCAGTGTCGATGGGGGCATGTCCGACAACATCCGTACGGCGCTCTACGATGCGGAGTACTCGGTCGCGCTGGTCTCCCGTTCGTCCACGGCCGAGCCGATGGTGTCCCGGGTCGTCGGCAAGCACTGCGAGTCGGGCGACATCGTCGTACGGGACGCCTTCCTGCCCGCCGACCTGGCGCCCGGCGACCTGATCGCCGTCCCGGCCACCGGCGCGTACTGCCGGTCGATGGCCAGCAACTACAACCACGCGCTGCGTCCGCCGGTCGTCGCCGTCCGGGATGGTGAGGCGCGGGAGATCGTCCGGCGGGAGACGGAGGAGGATCTGCTGCGGCTCGATGTCGGGTAGTGAGATCGACCAGTAGCCAGCAAGATCCGTTGGCTGGATCGATCAGCGAGAAAGAAATCTCGGATACTGGACCCGGGGGCAGGAAACCCCATCCAGTGCACGAGACTGGTGCACCACCTAGATGGATGAGAAGCGAGGTCGGATGATGCGTACGCGTCCGCTGAAAGTGGCGCTGCTGGGCTGTGGAGTCGTCGGCTCAGAGGTGACGCGCATCATGACGACGCACGCGGACGACCTCGCGGCGCGCATCGGCGCACCGGTCGAGCTGGCCGGGATCGCGGTGCGCCGCCCGGGGCTGGTCCGGGACGGCGTACCGGCCGAGCTGGTGACCACCGACGCCACCGCGCTGGTCAAGCGCGGGGACATCGACGTGGTGGTCGAGGTCATCGGCGGGATCGAGCCCGCCCGCTCGCTGATCACCACCGCCTTCGAGCACGGCGCGAGCGTGGTGTCGGCCAACAAGGCGCTCGTCGCCAAGGACGGTGCGGCGCTGCACGCCGCCGCCCAGGAGCGCGGTGCGGACCTGTACTACGAGGCGGCCGTCGCGGGCGCGATTCCGCTGGTGCGGCCGCTGCGCGAGTCCCTGGCCGGCGACAACATCAACCGCGTCCTCGGCATCGTCAACGGCACGACGAACTTCATCCTCGACCGGATGGACACCAGCGGCGCCGGGTATTCCGAGGCGCTGGACGAGGCCACCGCGCTCGGGTACGCCGAGGCCGACCCGACCGCCGACGTCGAGGGCTTCGACGCCGCCGCCAAGGCCGCGATCCTCGCCGGGATCGCCTTCCACACCCGGGTCACCCTCGACGATGTGCACCGCGAGGGCATCACCGAGGTGACCGGGGCCGACATCGCCTCCGCCAAGCGCATGGGGTGCACGGTCAAGCTGCTCGCGATCTGCGAGCGCGCCGCCGACGGCCGCTCGGTGACCGCGCGGGTGCACCCGGCGATGATCCCGCTGACCCATCCGCTGGCCTCGGTACGCGAGGCGTACAACGCGGTCTTCGTGGAGGCCGACGCGGCCGGTCAGCTCATGTTCTACGGGCCGGGCGCGGGCGGGTCGCCGACCGCGTCGGCCGTCCTCGGGGACCTGGTCGCGGCGTGCCGCAACAAGCTGGCGGGCACCCCGGGGCCGGGCGAGTCCGCGTACAGCCGACTGCCCGTGAGCCCCATGGGCCAGGTCGTCACGCGGTACCACATCAGCCTCGACGTCGCGGACAAACCGGGTGTTCTCGCTCAGGTCGCGACAGTCTTCGCCGAGCACGGCGTGTCGATCGATACGGTCCGGCAGCAGGGTAAGGACGGCGAGGCGTCCCTCGTCGTCGTGACCCACCGCGCGAGCGATGCCGCGCTCTCGGAGACCGTCGAGACGCTGCGTCGGCTCGACACCGTCCGCGATGTCGCGAGCATCATGCGCGTCGAGGGCGAGTAGTCGAGCGGGCGAGCAGCAGGCCGACCGCAGGCCGGTAGAGGCGGAGCAGAGGCCGAGTAGAGGGCGAGCGGAGAAAAAGGGAAATCATGAACGCAATTGCTGACGCCGGGACTCGCATGTCCGGCACCCGCCAATGGCACGGCTGGCGGGGCATCATCGAGGAGTACCGCGACCGCCTCCCGGTCGGCGAGACGAGCCCCGTCGTCACCCTCCGCGAGGGCGGGACGCCCCTCGTGCCCGCGCAGGTGCTCTCCGAGCGCACCGGTTGCGAGGTGCACCTCAAGGTCGAGGGCGCCAACCCCACCGGGTCCTTCAAGGACCGCGGCATGACGATGGCCATCAGCGCGGCCAAGGAGGCCGGTGCGAAGGCCGTCATCTGCGCCTCCACCGGAAACACCTCGGCCTCGGCGGCGGCGTACGCCGTGCGGGCCGGGATGGTCTGCGCGGTGCTGGTCCCCCAGGGCAAGATCGCGCTGGGCAAGATGGGCCAGGCGCTGGTGCACGGCGCGAAGATCCTCCAGGTCGACGGAAACTTCGACGACTGCCTGACGCTCGCGCGCGGCCTGTCCGAGAAGTACCCGGTGGCGCTGGTCAATTCGGTCAACCCGGCGCGTATCGAGGGGCAGAAGACGGCGTCCTTCGAGATCGTCGACATGCTCGGCGACGCGCCCGACATCCACGTCCTGCCGGTCGGGAACGCGGGCAACATCACGGCCTACTGGAAGGGCTACCAGGAGTACGCGGCCGAGGGCGGCCCGGCCTCCCGTACCCCGCGGATGTGGGGCTTCCAGGCAGCCGGCTCGGCGCCCATCGTGCGCGGCGAGCCGGTCAAGGAGCCCGCCACCATCGCCACCGCGATCCGGATCGGCAACCCGGCGTCCTGGGCCCAGGCCGAGCGGGCGCGGGACGAGTCGGGCGGCTTCATCGACGAGGTGACCGACCGCCAAATCCTCGCCGCCTACCGGCTGCTCGCCTCCCAGGAGGGCGTCTTCGTCGAGCCCGCCTCCGCGGCGAGCGTGGCCGGTCTGCTGAAGGCTGCCGAGCAGGGCAAGGTCGACCCGGGCCAGCGCATCGTGTGCACGGTGACCGGCAACGGCCTGAAGGACCCCGACTGGGCGGTTGCGGGTGCCCCGCAGCCGGTCATCGTGCCGGTGGATGCCGACGCGGCGGCGGTACGGCTCGGGCTGGCGTAGTCCGCGGCCCCGTGGCCGTATGGCTCGGGCGCGCGTCGTCCGCGCGGCTCGGCGTCATGCGTGCGGCGGGCCGCGCGGTGGCCGGGGCGCTGTCTTCGGACTCCCTGGCCCGGCGGCCCGTGGCACCCGCGGAACCCCACGTCAGGGGCCGTGCGGCCCGCCGTCGGGCAGCGTTGCGGGGTCCGCGTCAGGGCGTATGCGGCCCCCGCGCGAGGCGGGTGTGCGGGGCCCGCGCCAGGGGTGGTGCGGCTCCGTGTCAGGGCGTGTGCAGCCCGTACGAGGCGGGTGTGCGGCTCCTTCGCGAGGTGGGCGTGCGGGGCCCGTGTCAGGAGCGTGCAGCCCTGCGTGCGAAGCCGTGCGGTCCCCTGCGAGGGGCGTGTGGTCCTGCGTTGGAGGGCCGGGCGGGGGTTTTCCCCCAGCCCGCCCCTTCCCGAACCGGGGGCTCCGCCCCCGGACCCCGGTCCTCAATCGCCGGACGGGCTGGATTTGGCCCGCGCGCGAAGTCCGTGCGGGCCCACGTGAGGGGCCGTCGGGGCCGTGTGCGGGGGCGTGCGCCCGCTCCGGCCACACCCTCCCGTGCCGCGATCTCAAGATCCACTCAAGCCGTGGACGAGATGCGCAGGAACGATGAGGGCAGGGGGACCCTCCAGTAGAGTGGTCCCGGTCGACGACAGGGAGTGCGACACGCATCGTGCGCCTCCCGTGCGCCCTATGTCGCCACAGAACCTTCCTTCGATAGGCTGTACTGAATCCGCCCCGACGCAGAGCGTTCATGGCGCCGCCGTCCTGTCACGGTGGCCCCCGCGGTGTTCCGTACCTCTTCGAGCAATCTCACGTCACACAAGGAGAGTCATCGAGCGATGGCCGGTCCAGCGTTCCGCGCCGCCGCCGTCCGAGTGCGCGTCCCTGCCTCGAGCGCCAATCTCGGTCCCGGCTATGACGCCTTCGGTCTCGCCCTGGGGCTCTACGACGACGTGGTGGTCCGGGTCGCCGACTCCGGTCTGCACGTCGACATCGCGGGCGAGGGCGCCGAGGGCCTGCCGCGCGACGAGAGCCATCTGCTCGTACGGTCCCTCCGTACCGCCTTCGACCTGCTGGGCGGGCAGCCGCGCGGCCTCGAGGTGGTGTGCGCCAACCGCATTCCGCACGGCCGCGGCCTCGGCTCCTCCTCCGCCGCCATCTGCGCCGGGATCACCGCCGCGCGCGCCGTGACGATAGGCGGCGCCGAGAAGCTCGACGACGCGGCGCTGGTGGAGCTGGCCACCGAGATCGAGGGCCACCCCGACAACGTCGCCGCCTGTCTGCTCGGCGGCTTCACCCTCGCCTGGACGGACGCGGGAGCCGCCCGGGCGATCAGGATGGACCCTGCCGGTTCCATCGTTCCGGTGGTCTTCGTGCCCGGGAAGCCGGTGCTCACGGAGACCGCCCGCGGACTGCTGCCGCGCACCGTCCCGCATGTGGACGCGGCCGTCAACGCGGGGCGGGCGGCCCTGCTCGTGGAGGCCCTGACCAGGCGTCCCGAGCTGCTGCTCGCGGCGACGGAGGACCGGCTCCACCAGGAATACCGCGCTCCGGCGATGCCCGAGAGCGTGAGCCTGGTGCACCGACTGCGTGCGGACGGCGTCCCCGCGGTCGTCTCCGGCGCGGGCCCCACGGTGCTCGCGCTGGTCGAGGACGGTGCGGCCGACAAGGTCGCACAGCTCGCGGGGGAGGGATGGGCGGCCAACCGGCTGGCTCTCGACGCCGGGGGGGCGAGCGTCCTGCCGCTCAGCTGACCCAGCCGCCCGGGGGTGTCTCCCGGGCCCCGCACAACTCGATTGCCGGTTGGAGAGGGGGAATGTTTGTTGGATCCGGTAGTGTTAACCTCAAGTCTGCACTTGAAGCCTCTTGGATGTATTCGGAGGCACGGTGCTCAGTGTCCCCATCCGGGACCACCCTTCTTCCGGGAGCCTCCCACACTGCCTGAGCAGCCTGCCTGAGCAGTGTCGTGCACGCACCGGAATCGGCGTGGCGGATTCGAGTGAACCATTCCGTCGCGTCGGAACCATGAATGTTCTCTCCGCCGTACCGGCGGACCACCGCCCCGGCCCGGTCCGTAACGGAAGGACCACAGCCGGACAGCACAACCGGTCGCCGAGCCAGACAGGCCGACGCCCGCTCCAGGGAAGGACCCTTCGTGAGCGACACCACCGATCTGATGGGCGTGAACGCCTCCGGCACCTCCGACAGCGGTGTCGGCAATGCCGCCGCGCCCGCTACGGACGCTTCCGCGCCTGCCACCGGTGCTGCCACTGGCACTGCCCCGCGGCGACGCCGCTCGGGCACCGGCCTTGACGCCATGGTCTTGGCGGAGCTCCAGCAGCTCGCCTCGAGCCTGGGCATCAAGGGCACCGCGCGGATGCGCAAGAGCCAGCTGATCGAGGTCATCAAGGAGAAGCAGGCCGCATCCGGCGGCGGAGCCCAGGGCTCCGAGGCCGCCCCGTCCACCGCCGAGGGGGTGACCAAGCCGAAGCGCCGTACGACCTCCAAGGCCCGTACGGGCGAGGACGGCGCGGACGCGGGGAAGCAGGACAAGGCCGAGAAGGCCGACCAGGCCGCGGATGCCGAGAAGTCCGGCAAGGCCGCCAAGGGCGGCAAGGCGGACAAGGCCGCTTCGCAAGCGCAGATCGACATCCCGGGTCAGTCCGGGGAGCCGGCCGCCGACGAGCAGCCGGCCGGTGAGCGCCGTCGCCGCCGGGCGACCGCGCCGGCCACCGCCACCGCCGAGTCCGGCGGCACGGCCACCGCCGTCGAGACCCGTACGGAGGCCCGCACCGACGCCTCGGCCCGCTCCGAGAGCAAGGGCGAGGCTGCGGCGGACACCGCCGAGGGCAAGGGCGCCAAGGGCGGCGACCGCCAGGAGCGGGGCCAGAAGGGCGACCGCCGCGAGCGTGGCGGCCAGCGCGACCGGGGCGACCGGGGCCGCGGCGGCAAGGGCGACGACGGCCAGCAGGGCGGCGGCGGCCGTCAGCAGCGCGACGGGCGCGGCCAGCAGGGCCAGCAGGGTCAGCAGGACGACGACGACTTCGAGGGCGGGCGCCGTGGGCGCCGCGGCCGCTACCGCGACCGCCGTGGCCGCCGTGGCCGCGACGACTTCGGCAACGAGCCGCAGGTGTCCGAGGACGACGTCCTGATCCCGGTCGCGGGCATCCTCGACATCCTCGACAACTACGCGTTCATCCGGACCTCCGGCTACCTGCCGGGCCCGAACGACGTGTACGTCTCGCTCGCCCAGGTCCGCAAGAACGGTCTGCGCAAGGGCGATCACGTCACCGGTGCGGTCCGTCAGCCGCGCGAGGGTGAGCGCCGCGAGAAGTTCAACGCGCTGGTGCGGCTCGACTCGGTCAACGGCATGGCGCCCGAAACCGGCCGTGGGCGGCCCGAGTTCGGGAAGCTGACGCCGCTTTACCCGCAGGACCGGCTCCGTCTGGAGAGCGAGGCAGGCGGCCTGACGACCCGGATCATCGACCTGGTCGCGCCGATCGGCAAGGGCCAGCGCGGTCTGATCGTGGCCCCGCCGAAGACCGGTAAGACCATGATCATGCAGGCGATCGCCAACGCGATCACCCGCAACAGCCCCGAGTGCCATCTGATGGTCGTCCTCGTCGACGAGCGCCCTGAAGAGGTCACCGACATGCAGCGCTCGGTCAAGGGCGAGGTCATCTCCTCGACCTTCGACCGTCCCGCCGAGGACCACACCACCGTCGCCGAGCTGGCGATCGAGCGGGCCAAGCGGCTGGTGGAGCTGGGCCACGACGTGGTCGTGCTGCTGGACTCGATCACGCGTCTGGGCCGTGCGTACAACCTGGCGGCTCCCGCCTCCGGCCGCATCCTGTCCGGTGGTGTCGACTCGACCGCGCTGTACCCGCCGAAGAAGTTCTTCGGTGCCGCGCGGAACATCGAGGACGGCGGCTCGCTGACCATCCTGGCCACCGCGCTGGTCGAGACCGGCTCGCGGATGGACGAGGTGATCTTCGAGGAGTTCAAGGGCACCGGCAACATGGAGCTCAAGCTCGACCGGAAGCTCGCCGACAAGCGCATCTTCCCGGCGGTCGACGTCGACCCGTCGAGCACCCGTAAGGAAGAGATCCTGCTGGCGCCGGAGGAGCTGAACATCGTCTGGAAGCTGCGCCGGGTGCTGCACGCGCTCGACTCGCAGCAGGCGATCGAGCTGCTGCTCGACAAGATGAAGCAGACGAAGTCGAACGCCGAGTTCCTGATGCAGATCGCCAAGACCACGCCCACCCCGGGCAACAACGGCGACTGAGCACCCATGCACTGATCACACTCAGTAACCCGAGGCCTCCCCGCAGCGCGGGGAGGCCTCGTTTTTTGTGAGAGGTGAACCACATCAAAAGGGACAGTCACGGAACGGTCTCGATGCCCTTATCGCCTCCGAAAGCGCAGGTGGGAGCGGTAAGGCGGACGAACGGGACGAACGGCGCCGGGGCTGCCCCAGATGAAAACAAGCCGAACTCCGTATGCAACCCTGGCGCTCGGCCTGTCATCTGTCAGGTCGAATCCGCGACGCCACGCCTGACCGTGACGGCAGGGGGTACCCGGGATACGAGGACTGAGGAGCACATGGCTGACGACCAGCAGAGCACGCCGGTGAACCCGGGCCGCCACCGAGCCCGCGGAGGTGCTTCCTCCGCCCGCCCCTCAGGCCGCCGCCGCAAGCGCCCCAGCACGCGCCGCAGGGCCACCCACATCACCATCTGGTCGGTCGCCTCGGTCCTGATCCTCGGCGGCGCCGGGGCCGGGTACCTCTACTACAAGCTCAACGGCAACCTCACCGGCGTCGACGTCAACGCGGCCCTGGGCTCGAACCGCCCCAAGAACGTCGACAACGGCTCGATGGACATCCTCGTCCTCGGCTCCGACTCCCGGGCGGGCAAGAACGCCAAGTACGGCAAGGACGAGGGCGGCCAGCGCTCCGACACCGCGATGATCGTCCACGTCTACAAGGGCCGTAAGAAGGCCAGCGTGGTGAGCATCCCGCGCGACACGCTCGTCCAGCGCCCCTCGTGCGAGAAGGACGGCGAGCAGAGCCCCGCCGTCCAGGAGGCGATGTTCAACAGCGCCTACGAGACCGGCGGCCCGGCCTGCACCATCAAGACCGTCGAGGCCATGAGCGGCATACGCATGGACCACTTCCTGGAGGTCGACTTCGCCGGCTTCCAGCAGCTGATCGACGACCTCGGCGGCGTCGACATCACCACCACCCAGGCGATCCACGACCCGAAGAGCCACCTCGACCTCGAAGCCGGTCCGCACACCCTCAACGGCGAACAGTCGCTGGGCCTGGTGCGGACCCGGCACGGCGTCGGCGACGGCAGTGACCTCGGCCGGATCAAGCTCCAGCAGGCGTTCGTCAAGGCGCTGCTGGACCAGATCAAGCACGTCGACCTCTTCGGCAACCCGAAGAAGCTGTACGACCTGGCGAACACCTCCACCAAGGCGCTCACCACCGACTCCGAGCTGGCCTCGGTCAACAAGCTGTCGGGCTTCGCCAAGAGCCTCCAGGGCATCGGCTCGGGCAACATGAAGATGACCACGCTGCCCGTCCAGTACGACCCGCAGAACCCGTCCCGGGTGCTGCCGATGGAGTCGAAGACCAAGCTGATCTGGAAGGCGCTGCGCGCGGACAAGCCGATTCCGGCGGCCGCCTCCAAGGGGTCCGCGGGCGACGCGAACAACGCCGGCGACGTGGTCAAGTAGGACCGGTCGGCGGATGTCGGACGGGGCCGGGAATATCCCGGCCCCACCCCCGGTTTTGGGTGATGCGGCCAGTGCTGGCAAACTGGTTCGTCGGCCCCGGTTCACGACGTGCAAACCCGCCCGTCGACCCGGAGCCCTCCCGAGAACCCAGGAGAATCCCTTGAAGCGCGACATCCACCCCGAGTACGTCGAGACCCAGGTCAGCTGCACCTGTGGCGCGTCCTTCACCACCCGCAGCACCATGAGCGGCGGCACCGTCCGTGCCGACATCTGCTCCGAGTGCCACCCGTTCTACACGGGCAAGCAGAAGATCCTCGACACCGGTGGCCGTGTGGCGCGGTTCGAGGCCCGCTTCGGCAAGAACGCCGGGTCCGCCAAGAAGTAGCGACCCGCACGGCGCCGGTCCTCGGTCGCCCCTCCGCAGGGGCGACCGGACCGGCGTTTTGCGTCGGCCGACCCTTCACCCGTACGTATCACCCGCGTCCCCGCAGACCCCCCAGGGAGCCCTCATGTTCGAGGCGGTCGAGGAACTGATCGGCGAGCACGCCGACCTCGAAAAGCGGCTCGCCGACCCCGCGGTCCACGCCGACCAGCGCGAGGCGAAGCGGCTGAACAAGCGCTACGCCGAGCTGACCCCGATCATCGACACGTACCGTGACTGGAAGCGGGCCGGGGACGACATCGAGACGGCCCGGGAGCTGGCCCAGGACGACCCCGACTTCGCCGACGAGGTCAAGGATCTCGAGCTGCGCCGCGCGGAGCTGACCGACAAGCTGCGGCTGCTGCTGGTCCCGCGCGACCCGAGCGACGACAAGGACGTGATCCTGGAGGTCAAGGCGGGCGAGGGCGGCGAGGAGTCCGCGCTGTTCGCGGGCGACCTGCTGCGGATGTATCTGCGGTACGCCGAGCGGATCGGCTGGAAGGCCGAGATCATCGACGCCAACGAGTCCGACCTCGGCGGCTACAAGGACGTCCAGGTGGCCGTGAAGGCCAAGGGCACCATCGAGCCCGGCCAGGGCGTATGGGCCCGGCTGAAGTACGAGGGCGGGGTGCACCGCGTGCAGCGGGTGCCCGCGACCGAGTCGCAGGGCCGCATCCACACCTCGGCGGCCGGTGTGCTGGTCACACCGGAGGCCGAGGAGGTCGAGGTCGAGATCGGCCCCAACGACCTGCGGATCGACGTCTACCGCTCCTCGGGCCCCGGCGGCCAGTCGGTGAACACCACCGACTCCGCGGTGCGCATCACCCACCTGCCCACCGGCATCGTCGTCTCCTGCCAGAACGAGAAGAGCCAGCTCCAGAACAAGGAGCAGGCGCTGCGCATCCTGCGCTCGCGGCTGCTGGCCGCGGCCCAGGAGGAGGCCGAGCGCGAGGCGTCGGACGCGCGCCGCAGCCAGGTCCGCACCGTCGACCGCTCCGAGCGCATCCGTACGTACAACTTCCCGGAGAACCGCATTTCGGACCACCGGGTCGGCTTCAAGGCGTACAACCTGGACCAGGTACTCGACGGGGAGCTGGCGCCCGTCATCCAGGCGTGCGTCGACGCCGACGCGGCGGCGAAGCTCGCGGCGGCCCAGTAGGACCTTCCTCTTCGCACCTACGAACCGGCTGGAGGAATTCAGTGAATGTGCTGCTCGCCGAGGTGGCCCAGGCCACCCAGCGGCTGGCCGACGCGGGCGTGCCCTCCCCGCGCTTCGACGCGGAGGAGCTGGCCGCCTTCGTGCACGGCGTCAAGCGGGGGGAGCTGCACGGCGTGCCCGACGCCGACTTCGACGCCCGTTACTGGGAGGCGGTCGCCCGGCGTGAGGCCCGCGAACCCTTGCAGCACATCACCGGCCGCGTCTTCTTCCGCTACCTGGAGCTCCAGGTGGGCCCGGGCGTCTTCGTGCCCCGCCCGGAGACCGAGTCGGTCGTCGGCTGGGCCATAGACGCGGTCCGGGCCATGGACGTCGTCGAACCCCTCATCGTCGACCTGTGCACCGGCTCCGGGGCCATCGCCCTGGCCCTCGCCCAGGAGGTGCCCCGGTCCCGGGTGCACGCCGTCGAGCTGGACGAGGGCGCCCTCCAGTGGGCCCGCAAGAACGTCGAGGGGTCCCGCGTCGTTCTCCAGCGAGGAGACGCGTTGACGGCGCTGCCCGAGCTGGACGGACAGGTGGACCTCGTCATCAGCAACCCCCCGTACATCCCGCTGACCGAGTGGGAGTACGTGGCGCCGGAGGCGCGCGATCACGACCCCCAGCTCGCGCTCTTCTCCGGTGAGGACGGCCTCGATGTGATCCGCGGCCTGGAGCGCACGGCCCACCGGCTGCTGCGGCCGGGCGGTGTGGTCGTCATCGAGCACGCAGACACCCAGGGCGGGCAGGTGCCGTGGATCTTCACGGAGGAGCGTGGCTGGGCGGACGCCGCCGACCACCCCGACCTGAACAAGCGGCCCCGCTTCGCCACCGCGCGGAAGGCCATGCCGTGACCGCGGCACCGCACCACACACTGGCCACGTACGAGGAGGACCGTTAAATGGCACGGCGATACGACTGCGGGGACGCGACCGACCGCAAGACCGGCCTGCGCGAGGCCGCGTCCGCCGTCCGCCGCGGCGAACTGGTCGTGCTGCCCACCGACACCGTCTACGGCATCGGTGCGGACGCCTTCAGCGCGGAGGCGGTCGGCGATCTGCTGGAGGCCAAGGGCCGGGGCCGCAACATGCCGACCCCCGTCCTGGTCGGCTCCCCGAACACCCTCCACGGCCTGGTCACCGACTTCTCCGAGATGGCCTGGGAGCTGGTCGACGCCTTCTGGCCCGGCGCCCTCACCCTCGTGGCCCGGCACCAGCCGTCGCTGACCTGGGACCTGGGCGAGACCCGGGGCACCGTCGCGGTACGGATGCCGCTGCACCCGGTCGCGATCGAGCTGCTGAACGACTTCGGCCCGATGGCGGTCTCCAGCGCCAACCTCACGGGCCACCCGTCCCCGCAGGACTGCGACGCCGCCCAGGACATGCTGGGCGACTCCGTCTCGGTCTACCTCGACGGCGGTCCGACCCCGGCCGCGGTGCCCTCCTCCATCGTCGACGTCACCGGTAAGGTCCCGGTGCTGCTGCGGGCGGGCGCGCTGACCGCCGAGCAGCTCCGTGAGGTCGTACCCGACCTCGAGGTGGCGAATTGACAGCCCCTGAGACGGGCCGTGGCATAGCGGAACAGCGTGCGAAGCACGCGGAGACCTCGTTCCGCATCCTCCACGTCAGCACCGGCAACGTCTGCCGCTCGCCGATCACCGAGCGGCTGACCCGGCATGCCCTCACCCACCGGCTCGGCACCGCCCGCACCAGCGGGCTGATCGTGGAGAGCGCCGGCACCTGGGGCCATGAGGGCGCGCCGATGGAGGCGCACGCCGCCACCGTCCTGACCGACTTCGGCGCCGATCCGGACGGCTTCCTCGGGCGGGAGCTGCTGGACGAGCACGTCATCCGCGCCGACCTCGTGCTGACCGCGACCCGCGACCACCGGGCGCAGGTCATCTCGATGGGCCACTCCGCGGGGCTGCGCACGTTCACGCTCAAGGAGTTCACCCGGCTGGTACGGGCCATAGACCCCGCGACGCTGCCCGATCCGGAGGAGGTGGGCGGCGTGGTCGAGCGCGCCCGCTCCCTGGTCCAGGCGGCGGCCGCGCTGCGCGGCTGGCTGCTCGCGCCGAACGAGGAGGCGGACGAGGTGCACGACCCGTACGGGGCGCCCATCACCTTCTTCCGCTCCATCGGCGACGAGATCAACCAGGCGCTGGACCCGGTCGTGACCGCCCTCACGGGAGTCCCGGCGCCCGCCTAGTTCCGGCGCGCGCTGCCACCGGGGCGGGCCTACATTGGGGGTGACGCCCGACGAATGTGAGCACGCGATGGCCGTCAGCGCGGTTCCGTGGGGGCCGGACTTCGGCGAGCTGGCCCGGCAGGACCCCGAGCTGGCCGGGATCATCCTGGGCGAGCTGGAGCGGGTCAGGGGCGGTCTCCAGCTGATCGCCGCGGAGAACCACACGTCGCGGGCGGTGCTGGCCGCCCTGGCGTCGCCGCTGGCCAACAAGTACGCCGAGGGTTATCCCGGGGCCCGTCACCACGGCGGCTGCGAGCAGGTCGACGTCGCCGAGCGGGTGGCCCAGGACCGGGCGACGGCGCTGTTCGGCGCGAGCCACGCCAATGTGCAGCCGCATTCGGGCTCCTCCGCGGTGCTCGCCGCGTACGCCGCGCTGCTGCGGCCGGGCGACACGGTGCTGGCGATGGCGCTGCCGCACGGCGGCCACCTCACCCATGGTTCCCCGGCGAACTTCTCCGGCCGCTGGTTCCGCTTCATCGGCTACGGCGTCGACCCGGCCACCGGGCTGATCGACTACGACCGGCTGCGCGAGCTGGCGCTCGCCCATCGCCCGAAGGCGATCGTGTGCGGCTCGATCTCGTACCCGCGCCATCTCGACTACGCCGCCTTCCGGGCCGTCGCCGACGAGGTGGACGCGTATCTCGTCGCCGACGCCGCCCACCCCATCGGCCTGGTGGCCGGGAAGGCGGCGCCCAGCCCGGTGCCGCACGCGGACGTGGTGTGCGCCACCACGCACAAGGTGCTGCGCGGGCCGCGCGGCGGCATGCTGCTGTGCGGTGCGGAGCTGGCCGAGCGGGTCGACCGCGCCGTGTTCCCCTTCACCCAGGGCGGCGCCCAGATGCACACCGTGGCGGCCAAGGCGGTGGCGTTCGGCGAGGCCGCCACGCCCGCGTTCGCCGCGTACGCCCAGCAGGTCGTCGCCAACGCGCGCACCCTCGCCGAGGTGCTGGCGGCGGAGGGCCTGACGGTGGCCACCGGTGGCACCGACACCCACATGATCACCGTCGACACGTCCCCGCTGGGGCTCGACGGACGTATGGCGAAGGCCCGTTGCGCGGCTGCCGGGATCATCCTGGACACCTGCGCGCTGGCCTCCGCCACCGAACCCGGCGGCTGCGTACGGGGGTTGCGGCTGGGCAGCGCGGCGGTGACGACGCAGGGCATGGGGGAGGGGGAGATGCGGCGGATCGGCGCGCTGCTGACGGCCGCCCTGCGCGAGCGCGCGGTGCGCGAGGAGGTCAGGGAACTGGCCGCGGCATTTCCGCCGTATCCCCGGTAATGCGCGGGTGCGGTAATTCGTATGGCCTTGTCGTGGCCGCCGTACCGGGCCCTTGAGGGGAGTCCAGGCTCTTGGCCGCGTACACCGGCGAGACCCCTGAACCGGGCCCGCTGCTGGACCACGGCACCGCGCGGCGCGGCGCGGGCTTGGTCCCGCCGAACCCGGCGGTGAAGCCGTTCCATCGGCGCTCGGTGGTGCGCGACGCGGAGCCGAAGCTGGTCATCGGGAACGCCGCGACGGCCGAGCAGCGCTGGCCTCGGACGCCCACACCTGGAACCTGGTGTTCCTGCAACTGCTGATCGAGGAACTGGGATACGGCGTGGTCAACCTCGGCCCCTGCGTCCCGACGACGTCCTGGTTGTGATCGGCGGGAAGCTGGGCGTCACCGGGGACGAGGACGGCGAACGGGTCGCCGAACTGATGGCCGCGGACTTCGACGCGGTCTTCGCCGACGGCGCCGACCCCGTCGCCGCCCTGAGCGGTTTCGTCCGTACCCTCCACGCGGGCCCGCCCGCCCGCGCCGCCGACGCCCTCACCGTGGGCACCATCACCCCCGGCTGGGCCTGGGCGCCGGCGAGGGCGGCCCGGTCTCGTACTGCCTGCCCTACGGGTGCACCCCGCTGGCGGAGTCCGTACGGAACTGGCGGGAGAGCTGCGAGGTGTTCGCGGGGCTGCGCGAGCGTGGGGACCGCGAGGCGGTGGCGGCGCTGCGCAGGCTGTGCGGACGGTGCCCAAACCCCGGCGCATCCCGACCATCGAGGAGAACGTGGCGGCGCTGGAGTACGGGGACCGGGCGGCGGCCCGCACCGGCCCGGCTCCCGACCCCGGGACCGACACCCAGACCTACCGGGAGGCCGCCGCCCTCACCGAAGCCGTACTGAACCTTCACCCGGACGTCGGGGAGGCCCTGCTGCGCGCCTTCCGCGCGGGCTATCTGGACATTCCGCACTGTCTGCACCCGGACAACCGGGACCGGACCCGCAGCCGCGTCGGCGACGACGGACGGCTGCTGTGGGACCGGACCGGGGCGCTGCCGATCGGGCGGATCACCGGGTCCCAGCGGTCCCGTCCGGTCACCTCCACCGGGCTGCTGGAGGATCTGTCGTACATGCGCAGAAGGTTCGCCGAGGCGGCCGTGGAGCACCACGCGCCCCTGCCGGTCCGCGGCACACCGGGAACCGGAGCAGGCTAGGGTGAGGTCTCCTAGGGTGTGACCCTGATCTGCCTCCCGCGACGTCTGGGGAATAGGTGCGTGAATACCTGCTGACTCTGTGCATCGTGGCCGCGGTGACGTATCTGCTCACCGGGCCGGTGCGGAAGTTCGCCATCGCCGCTGGTGCGATGCCGGAGATCCGGGCGCGCGATGTGCACCGTGAGCCCACTCCGCGGCTCGGAGGCATCGCCATGTTCGGCGGCCTCTGCGCGGGGTTGCTGGTGGCCGCTCACCTCACCAACCTCAAGGACGTCTTCGAGGCGTCCAACGAGCCGCGCGCGCTGCTCTCCGGCGCCGGGCTCATCTGGCTGCTCGGGGTGCTGGACGACAAGTGGGGCGTGGACGCGCTCATCAAGCTGGGCGGCCAGATGATCGCCGCCGGTGTGATGGTGCTCCAGGGTCTGACCATCCTGTGGCTCCCGGTGCCCGGTGTGGGGCCCGTCTCCCTGACGCCCTGGCAGGGCACGCTGCTGACGGTGGCTCTGGTCGTCATCACCATCAACGCGGTCAACTTCGTTGACGGGCTGGACGGTTTGGCGTCCGGCATGGTGTGCATCGCCGCCGCCGCGTTCTTCATGTACGCCTACCGCATCTGGTTCGGCTACGGCCTGGAGGCCGCCGCCCCCGCGACCCTGTTCGCCGCCGTCCTCATGGGCATGTGCCTGGGCTTCCTGCCGCACAACGCCCACCCCGCGCGGATCTTCATGGGTGACTCGGGCTCGATGCTCATCGGGCTGGTGCTCGCGGCGGGCGCCATCTCCATCACGGGCCAGGTCGACCCGGACGCGATGAAGCTGTTCGCCGGGTCCGAGACGGCGGCGGTGCACGCCACCGTGCCGGTCTACATCCCGCTGCTGCTGCCGCTGACCGTCATCGCGGTGCCCTTCGCCGACCTGGTGCTCGCCATCGTCCGGCGCACCTGGCGGGGCCAGTCGCCGTTCGCGGCGGACCGCGGCCATCTGCACCACCGGCTGCTGGAGATCGGCCACTCGCACAGCCGGGCCGTGCTGATCATGTACTTCTGGTCGGCGCTGATCGCCTTCGGCGCGGTCGCGTACTCGGTGAACTCGGCCGGTGTGTGGTTCGTGCTCGCGATCGTGGTGCTGAGCGCGGTCGGCCTGGTGCTGTTGCTGCTGCCGCGGTTCACCCCGCGCGTGCCGACGTGGGCGGAGGCGTTCGTACCGCCCCGCTACCGGCGCCGGGCCACGACCGCTCAGCCCGCCGGGGCCACGCAGGCGGCCCGCGCGGAGGAGCCCGTCGCACCCGCGGCGGGGCAGCCGGAGGCGGCCACCCCCGAGCCGCTGCCGGCCGGAATCAACGGCGCCACCGCGATCGGTGACCGGTCCCGTTTCACCCATCGCAGGAAGATCGGAACCCCGCAGTGACGGTGACGCATCGCGTCAACGTGTGCGCGGTGCGTCACTCTCGTGTGTGATGTGCAGCACATAGGACGGGTAAAGACCTCATCAAATAGTTTGTGATACCGTTCACTAAACCCGGTGCTAGAGCCCAGGGACCGTAGTGCGACGGTCCTTCGCCGTGAGGTTCTTCCCTTCCCCGGGGATACGCTCGTCCACGACGAATCGTTGCTTCCGACTCTTGCCGGAGAAACCCTTCATGCAGTCCAACGACGCCAGAACGCTGCTCAGTTGCGCCGTGCCCACCGCCGTGGTCGGGGTGGTCGCCGTTGGTGCCAGTTCTGTGCTCGCCGGTGGAAAGGGCGCGATCGGTGCCGCCTTCGGGACGGTTCTCGTGGCCGCGGTCATGACGATCGACCTGATCGTGCTCGTGCGCACCGCGAAGTATCTTCCGCAGCTGTTCCAGATGATGGGCCTCGCCCTCTACATGGTGCAGTTCCTGCTCATCGCCGTGCTGCTGGCCGTCTTCAAGGACACCACCCTCTTCAGCACCCGGGCGTTCGCGTTCTCCCTGCTCGCCGCGACACTGACGTGGATCGCGGCGCAGACCCGTGCCCACATGAAGGCCAAGATCCTCTACGTGCAACCGGAAGCCGAGGACGAACGGAAGCCGGCGGGGGAGAAGGAAGCCTCCCCCGCCGGGTCCGCGTCGTGATCTGTAGGGCCGGTATAAGGGCGCCTGCGCTCACCTGCTATCGTCCGGTTTCATCTGAGGCACAGCGGGCGCACGCGGCTGAACCCCCGGATTCCAGGGGACGGAATCGGCCGCTCATGCAGCTGCTGCCCGTGAGCCCATCGGTCTTGTGCACACAAGCCGCCCCCACATTCGTAAGAACCAGTCCAGTGCCGTTCCGTGGCCATGCGCCGCGCCGACACATCGAGGTTGCCGTACCCATGCGCCACGCTGAAGGAGCTCGCGGTGAGTCCTGACCAGACGCTCGCCTTCGAGACCGATTGCCACATCTTCAACGGGTGCGGCTTCCCGGCCCCAGGGCTTCACTCGTTCACGTTCGAGCCGATTGCGACGATCGGCGGCTTCGAGTTCAACAAGCCGATACTGCTGGCCCTGCTGGGGACCGTCGTCGTCGTGGCGTTCTTCTGGGCCGCGTTCGGGAAGGCCAAGGTCGTCCCCGGCAAGCTCCAGATGATCGGCGAGGCGGGCTACGACTTCGTACGCCGCGGCGTCGTCTACGAGGCCCTGGGGAAGAAGGAGGGCGACAAGTACGTCCCCCTCATGGTCTCCCTGTTCTTCTTCATCTGGATCATGAACCTCTGGTCCGTGATCCCGCTGGCCCAGTTCCCGGTGACGTCGATCATCGCCTTCCCGGCGGGACTCGCGGCGATCGTCTACATCCTGTGGGTCAGCCTCACCTTCAAGAAGCACGGCTTCGTCGGTGGCTGGAAGAACATCTCCGGCTACGACAAGTCGCTCGGCGGGGTCCTGCCGGTGGTCATGGCGCTGGAGCTGCTCTCCAACCTGATCATCCGGCCGTTCACCCACGCCGTCCGGCTCTTCGCCAACATGTTCGCGGGCCACGTGCTGCTGCTGATCTTCACGATCGCCAGCTGGTACCTGCTGAACGGCATCGGGATCGCCTATGCGAGCGTCTCGTTCGTCATGACCATCCTGCTGACCGCCTTCGAGCTGTTCATCCAGGCTCTCCAGGCGTACGTCTTCGTCCTGCTGGCGTGCAGCTACATCCAGGGTGCTCTCGCCGAGCACCACTGAGTACCACGTCAGCTCCCGTCCTTAAGGGCGTCCGGTGGCCAATCCCCACCGGTCCGTGAAAGAGAAGGAAGAAACGGCATGTCCGCTCTCCAGACCCTCGCCGCGACCAGCATCCAGGGCAACCTCGGCTCGATCGGTTACGGTCTCGCCGCGATCGGCCCCGGTGTCGGCGTCGGCATCATCTTCGGTAACGGCACCCAGGCACTGGCCCGTCAGCCCGAGGCT
The DNA here is from genome assembly GCF_044333065.1 of Streptomyces sp. NPDC021115. Classification (NCBI taxonomy): domain Bacteria; kingdom Bacillati; phylum Actinomycetota; class Actinomycetes; order Kitasatosporales; family Streptomycetaceae; genus Streptomyces; species Streptomyces sp. NPDC021115. The sequence continues at coordinate 448,836 of NZ_JBIRQF010000001.1, read as the reverse complement.
GCCGGTCTGATCCGCGCCAACCAGATCCTCGGCTTCGTGCTCTGTGAGGCGCTGGCCCTGATCGGTCTGGTTATGCCGTTCGTCTACCCCAGCTGACGCCCCGGCGTGAGCCGAGCCACATCCGACGAAAGGCAATGATGTGAACGCCCTGGTACACCTGGCGGAGGGTGAGGCGGAGAATCCGCTCATCCCGCCGATCCCAGAGCTTGTCATCGGCCTGATCGCCTTCGCCATCGTTTTCATCTTCTTCGCCAAGAAGCTCCTCCCGAACATCAACCGTGTTCTGGACGAGCGCCGCGCGGCGATCGAGGGCGGAATGGAGAAGGCCGAGGCAACCCAGGCCGAGGCGCAGCAGGTCCTCGAGGACTACCGCGCCCAGCTCGCCGACGCCCGTCACGAGGCCGCCCGGCTGCGCCAGGAGGCGCAGGAGCAGGGTGCCGCGCTCATCGCGGAGATGCGTGCGGAGGGTCAGCGGCAGCGCGAGGAGATCGTCGCCGCCGGTCACGCCCAGATCGAGGCAGAGCGCAAGCAGGCCGGTACGGCGCTGCGCCAGGACGTGGGCAAGCTCGCCACCGACCTGGCCGGCAAGATCGTCGGCGAGTCCCTCGAGGACGTCGCCCGGCAGAGCCGCACCATCGACCGCTTCCTCGACGACCTCGAGGCCAAGGCGGCCGACGGCTCGAAGGCCGAGGCCGGACGATGAACGGAGCGAGCAGGGAGGCACTGGCTGCCGCGCGCGAGCGCTTCGACGCGCTGACGGACAACACGTCCGTCGACGCGGCTGTCGCCGCCGACGAGCTGGCCGCCGTCACCGCGCTGCTCGACCGTGAGGTCTCGCTGCGCCGGGTCCTCACCGACCCGGCGCAGCCCGGCGAGGCCAAGGCCGAGCTGGCCCGGCGCCTGCTGAGCGGGCAGGTCGGCGGCGAGGTCCTGGACCTGGTCTCCGGCATGGTCCGCTCCCGCTGGTCGCGCTCGCGCGACCTCGCGGACGCGGTCGAGGAGCTGGCGAGCAGCGCCGACCTGGTGGCGGCCCAGCGGGCCGGCACCCTGGACAACGTAGAGGACGAGCTGTTCCGGTTCGCCCGGATCATCTCCTCCTCGTCCGAGCTGCGGTCGGCGCTGGCCGACCGGCGCGCGAACGGTACGGCCAAGGCCGGACTGGTCAGCGAGCTGCTGGGCGGCCGGGCCGACCGGGTCACCGAGCGGCTTGTCGTGCGTCTTGTGACCCAGCCGCGCGGACGTAGCCTGGAGGCGGGTCTCGACGAGCTGTCCAAGCTCGCCGCGGCGCGTCGGGACCGGATGGTCGCGGTCGTCACCTCGGCGGTGCCGCTCAGCGACCGGCAGAAGGAGCGCCTCGGCGCCGCCCTGGCGGGGCTGTACGGACACCAGGTGCACCTCAACCTCGACGTGGACCCCGAGGTCCTCGGCGGGATCGTGGTGCGCATCGGCGACGAGGTCATCAACGGGACCATCGCGGACCGCCTCGAAGAGGCGAGCCGACGGATGGCCGGCTGACTCAAGCCACCAACTCAACAAGCATGTAAGCGGCCCGAGTTGGGCCGTAGTCACTTACTTCGGGCCCAACAAGGAGAGCAGGGAACCCAGATGGCGGAGCTCACGATCCGGCCGGAGGAGATCCGGGACGCGCTGGAGAACTTTGTCCAGGCGTACAAGCCGGACGCGGCCTCGCGCGAGGAGGTCGGTACGGTCAGCGTTGCCGGCGACGGCATCGCGAGGGTCGAGGGTCTTCCCTCGGCCATGGCGAACGAACTGCTGAAGTTCGAGGACGGCACCCTCGGCCTCGCCCTCAACCTCGAGGAGCGCGAGATCGGTGCCGTTGTCCTCGGCGAGTTCAGCGGCATCGAGGAGGGCCAGCAGGTGCACCGCACCGGCGAGGTCCTTTCGGTAGCCGTCGGCGAGGGCTACCTCGGCCGTGTCGTCGACCCGCTGGGCAACCCGATCGACGGCCTCGGCGAGATCGAGACCGAGGGCCGCCGCGCCCTCGAACTTCAGGCCCCCACGGTCATGCAGCGCAAGTCGGTGCACGAGCCGATGGAGACCGGCTACAAGGCCGTCGACGCCATGACCCCGATCGGCCGTGGCCAGCGTCAGCTGGTCATCGGCGACCGGCAGACCGGCAAGACCGCGCTGTGCGTCGACACGATCATCAACCAGCGTGACAACTGGCGCTCCGGCGACCCGAAGAAGCAGGTCCGCTGCATCTACGTCGCCGTCGGCCAGAAGGGCTCCACCATCGCGTCCGTGCGCGGCGCGCTGGAGGAGGCCGGTGCCCTGGAGTACACGACGATCGTCGCCGCCCCGGCGTCCGACCCGGCGGGCTTCAAGTACCTCGCCCCCTACACCGGCTCGGCCATCGGCCAGCACTGGATGTACGAGGGCAAGCACGTCCTGATCGTCTTCGACGACCTGTCCAAGCAGGCCGACGCCTACCGTGCCGTGTCGCTGCTGCTGCGCCGCCCGCCGGGCCGTGAGGCCTACCCGGGTGACGTCTTCTACCTGCACTCCCGGCTGCTGGAGCGCTGCGCCAAGCTCTCCGACGAGATGGGCTCCGGCTCGATGACCGGTCTGCCGATCGTCGAGACCAAGGCGAACGACGTGTCGGCGTTCATTCCGACCAACGTCATCTCCATCACCGACGGTCAGTGCTTCCTCGAGTCCGACCTGTTCAACGCCAACCAGCGGCCGGCCCTCAACGTCGGTATCTCGGTCTCCCGAGTCGGTGGTTCCGCGCAGCACAAGGCGATGCGCCAGGTCTCCGGCCGCCTCCGCGTGGACCTCGCCCAGTACCGCGAGCTGGAGGCGTTCGCCGCCTTCGGTTCCGACCTGGACGCGGCCTCGAAGGCGTCGCTGGAGCGCGGTGCGCGCATGGTCGAGTTGCTGAAGCAGGGCCAGTACGCCCCGTACTCCACCGAGGACGAGATCGTCTCCATCTGGGCCGGCACCAACGGCAAGATGGACGACGTGCCGGTCGAGGACGTCCGCCGCTTCGAGCGTGAGCTGCTGGACTACCTCCACCGTGAGCACAAGGGTCTGCTGACCAGCATCGTCGAGGGCGGCAAGATGTCCGCCGACACGATCGCGGCGCTGGGCGAGGCCGTCGACAGCTTCAAGAAGCAGTTCGAGACCTCGGACGGCAAGCTGCTGGGCGAGGGCTGAGTATGGGTGCCCAGGTCAAGGTCTACAAGAGGCGGATCAAGTCCGTCTCCGCGACCAAGAAGATCACCAAGGCGATGGAGATGATCGCCGCCTCGCGGGTCGTCAAGGCGCAGCGTCAGGTGGCCGCGTCGACCCCGTACGCCACCGAGCTGACCCGCGCGGTCGGCGCCGTGGCCAAGGGCTCCACCACCCAGCACGCGCTGACCTCGGAGGCCGAGAACCCGACCCGCGCCGCGGTGCTGCTCGTCACGAGCGACCGCGGGCTCGCGGGCGGCTACTCCTCCAACGTCATCAAGGCGGCCGAGCAGCTGACCCAGCGGCTCACCGGCGAGGGCAAGGAGGTCGACACCTACATCGTCGGCCGCAAGGGCGTCGCCTACTACGCCTTCCGTGAGCGCAAGGTCACGGAGTCGTGGACGGGTTTCACCGACAACCCGACCTACGCCGACGCCAAGAAGATCGCCGGACCGCTGATCGAGGCCGTGCTCCAGGAGACGGCCGACGGCGGCGTGGACGAGCTGCACATCGTGTTCACCGAGTTCGTCTCGATGCTGACGCAGACCCCGGTCCAGGACCGGCTGCTGCCGCTCAGCCTCGAGGAGAAGGCGGAGGAGCAGGAGAAGAAGGGCGAGCTGCTGCCGCTCTTCGAGTTCGAGCCGTCGGCCGAGGACGTCCTCGACGCGCTGCTGCCGCGGTACGTCGAGGCGCGCATCTACAACGCCCTGCTCCAGGCCGCCGCCTCCAAGCACGCGGCCACCCGGCGGGCGATGAAGTCGGCGACCGACAATGCCGATGAGCTCATCAAGTCGCTCACGCGGCTTGCCAACGCGGCCCGCCAGGCCGACATCACCCAGGAAATCAGCGAGATCGTCGGTGGCGCGAGCGCTCTGGCCGACGCCTCTGCGGGGAGTGACTGACAACTATGACCACCACTGTTGAGACGGCCACGGCGACGGGCCGCGTCGCGCGGGTCATCGGCCCGGTCGTCGACGTGGAGTTCCCCGTCGACGCGATGCCGGAGATCTACAACGCGCTGACCGTCGAGGTCGCCGACCCGGCCCAGGACGGGGCGAAGAAGACCCTGACCCTCGAGGTCGCGCAGCACCTCGGCGAGGGCCTGGTGCGCTCCATCTCCATGCAGCCCACCGACGGTCTGGTCCGCCAGGCCCCGGTGACCGACACCGGCGCGGGCATCACCGTGCCCGTCGGCGACGTCACCAAGGGCCGGGTGTTCAACACCCTCGGCCAGATCCTCAACGAGCCCGAGGCCGAGTCCGAGGTCACCGAGCGCTGGGCCATCCACCGCAAGGCCCCGGCGTTCGACCAGCTCGAGTCCAAGACCGAGATGTTCGAGACCGGCCTGAAGGTCGTCGACCTGCTGACCCCGTACGTCAAGGGCGGCAAGATCGGTCTGTTCGGCGGCGCGGGCGTCGGCAAGACCGTCCTCATCCAGGAAATGATCATGCGTGTGGCCAAGCTGCACGAGGGCGTTTCCGTGTTCGCCGGTGTCGGCGAGCGCACCCGTGAGGGCAACGACCTGATCGAGGAGATGGCCGAGTCCGGCGTGCTCCCGCAGACCGCGCTGGTCTTCGGCCAGATGGACGAGCCCCCGGGCACCCGTCTGCGCGTCGCCCTGGCGGGTCTGACCATGGCGGAGTACTTCCGCGATGTGCAGAAGCAGGACGTGCTGTTCTTCATCGACAACATCTTCCGCTTCACCCAGGCCGGTTCCGAGGTCTCGACGCTGCTCGGCCGCATGCCCTCCGCGGTGGGCTACCAGCCGAACCTGGCCGACGAGATGGGCATCCTCCAGGAGCGCATCACCTCGACCCGCGGTCACTCGATCACCTCGATGCAGGCGATCTACGTCCCCGCGGACGACCTCACCGACCCGGCCCCGGCGACCACCTTCGCGCACCTCGACGCGACCACGGTGCTCTCCCGGCCGATCTCGGAGAAGGGCATCTACCCGGCGGTGGACCCGCTGGACTCGACGTCCCGGATCCTGGACCCGCGCTACATCTCGCAGGACCACTACGACTGCGCCTCGCGCGTGAAGTCGATCCTCCAGAAGTACAAGGACCTCCAGGACATCATCAACATCCTGGGCATCGACGAGCTCGGCGAGGAGGACAAGCTCACCGTCTTCCGCGCCCGCCGCATCGAGCGCTTCCTGTCGCAGAACACCCACGCGGCGAAGCAGTTCACCGGTCTCGACGGATCGGACGTGCCGCTGGACGAGTCGATCGCCGCGTTCAACGCGATCGCCGACGGTGAGTTCGACCACTTCCCGGAGCAGGCGTTCTTCATGTGCGGTGGCCTGGACGACCTGAAGGCCAAGGCCAAGGAGCTGGGCGTCTCCTGAGCCCTGTGCTCATGGGAGAGGGGTGGGCCCGGTCCCGCCCCTCTCCGCACGCCCGTTATTCTTTGACGAAAGCCCTGTCGTTCCCGGCAGGTTTCAGACCCGAGGAGCCACGTTGGCTGCTGAGCTGCACGTCGAGATGGTCGCGGCGGACCGTAGTGTCTGGTCCGGCACGGCCACCTTGGTCATCGCGCGCACCACATCGGGTGACATCGGCGTCATGCCCGGCCACCAGCCGCTGCTCGGTGTGCTGGAGTCCGGCCCGGTGACCATCCGTACGAGCGACGGCGGGACGGTCGTCGCCGCGGTGCACGGCGGGTTCATCTCCTTCTCGGACGACAAGCTCTCGGTGCTGGCCGAGGTCGCTGAGCTGTCCGACGAAATCGATGTCAAGCGCGCGGAGCGGGCGCTGGAGCGCGCCAAGTCGGCGGCGGACGCCGCCGCCGAGCGGCGCGCCGACGTCCGGCTGCGTGCGGTGACGGGAGTGCGCTGAGCCTGTCACGTTACGGTCGTAAAGCCTCAGCCGCGGACCTCGCTGGAGTTCCCCTTCAGCGGTCCGCGGCTGAGGCGATGCAGGTGCGGTTTTTCCGGATGAGGCGAGGAGGTCGGTGAAGATGGTCCTCGCTCTGCTCGTGAGCGGCGTGGTCGTCGCGCTGGTGGTGGCGGGACTCTTCGTCTTCGGACTGCGGCGGCGGCTGATCCAGCGGTCCGGCGGCACCTTCGACTGTTCGATGCGCTGGGGCGCGCCCGGATCCGAGGCGGAGCCCAGCGGCAAGGGGTGGGTGTACGGGATCGCCCGCTACAACGGTGACCGGATCGAGTGGTTCCGGGTCTTCTCGTACGCGTTCCGCCCCCGGCGGACGCTTGAGCGCGCCTCGATCGAGGTGCTGGAGCGGCGTACGCCCAAGGGCGAGGAGGAGCTGGCCCTGCTCTCCGACGCGGTCATCCTGGCCTGCCGGCACAGCGGTACGCGGCTGGAGCTGGCGATGAGCGAGGACGCCCTGACCGGGTTCCTGGCCTGGCTGGAGGCCGCCCCGCCCGGCCAGCGCGTCAACGTGGCCTGAGGGTTTCGTTCACACACCCAACTCCTGCGCCAGCACGGCCGCCTGCACCCGGCTGCGCAGCTCCAGCTTGCCGAGCACCCTGCTGACGTGGGTCTTCACGGTTGCCTCCGCCATGGTGAGGTGCGTGGCGATCTGCGCGTTCGACATCCCCCGGCCCAGGCAGCCCAGCACCTCCCGCTCGCGCGGGGTGAGCGCGGCGAGCACCGCCGGATCGGCCGTCGCCGGGCCTTCCGTCCGGGCGAACTCCGCGATCAGGCGGCGGGTCACCGCGGGCGCGATCAGCCCCTCGCCGCCCGCGACCGTACGCACCGCCTCGACCAGCCGTGCCGCGTCGCTGTCCTTGAGCAGAAACCCGGCCGCCCCGGCGCGCAGCGCCCCGAACACGTACTCGTCCAGGTCGAAGGTGGTCAGCACCAGCACGTCCGCCAGGCCCTCGGCGACCACCTGCCGGGTCGCGGAGACCCCGTCGAGCCGCGGCATCTGGACGTCCATCAGCACCACGTCGGGCCGCAGCTCCCGGGCCAGCGCCACGGCCTGCTCCCCGTCGACGGCCTCGCCGACCACCTCGATGCCGGGCGCCGACCGCAGGATGAGCACCAGCCCCGAGCGCACCGCGGCCTGATCCTCGGCGACGAGCACCCGGACGGGCTCCTCGGGCGTGTGCTCTACCTGGTTCACCGCGGCTCCTGTGTGCTGTGTGCTGTGTCGGTCATGGCTGGTGGTCCCCCAGCGGCAGCGCGGCCCGTACCCGCCACACCGTGCCGGAGGGGCCGGGGACGGGGCCCGCGTCGAGGGTGCCGCCGAGCAGCGTCACCCGCTCCCGCATCCCGATCAGCCCGGTGCCCGTCCCGGGCACCCGTGGCGTGGGGCGGTCGTCGCCGTACGGACTGGTCACGCTGACCTCCAGCGCGCCGTCCGCACCGTCTGCGGGGTGGGTCAGCGTCACGTCAACCCTGCCGGGTGCGGCGTGCTTGAGGGCGTTGGTCAGGGACTCCTGGACGATGCGGTACGCGGCCAGCTCGACCGGTGCGGGCAGCGGGGCGGAGCCCGCCGGGCGCTCGTCGTACAGCACGAAGTCCTGCCCACCGGTCCGGGGGCTGGTGCCCCTGGCCCGCTCCAGCAGGGCATCCAGCGCACCGAGGGTGGGCGCGGGCGCCGGCTGGTCCTCATCGTCACGCAGCAGGCCGATCAGCCGCCGCATCTCGGCCAGCCCGCGCACGCTGTTCTCCCGGATGACGCCGAGTGCCTCCTCCGTCGCGGCCGGGTCCTTCAGGGACTGGGCGGCGGTGGAGTGGATGGCGATCGCGGAGAGGTGACCCGCCACCATGTCGTGCAGCTCGCGGGCCATCCGGGCCCGCTCCGCGGTGACCGCCTCCCGGCGGTCCAGCTCGGCCAGCAGCGCGACGCGTTCCGCCTCCAAGCGGGCGGCCTCGGCTTCCTCCCGATGGTTGCGCACCAACACCCCGGTCCAGGCGGGGCTGATGGTGAACACCGCGACGAGCATGCCGATCAGCAGCGCCCAGGCTTCGCGGACCACCGCCAGCGGTACGACCGTCGCCACCGCCGTGGCCAGCACGCACAGCCGGGGCAGACGACGGGCGGTGGCGGGGCTGCCGTACATGACGCACGCGTAGATCAGGTCCGTGTACATCAGCAGCGTCGACGCGAGCCCCCCGCTGCACAGGTCGGCGGCCACGGCCGCGGTTCCGGCGCAGAGCCCCGTGACCGGTGCCGTACGCCGCAGCAGTTCGGCCCCCGAGACGACGACCATGGCCACGAGGCCGAGCCACTGGGGCGTACCGAAGAACGGCGGGTTGTTGTGCAGCCCCAGCGCCCACAACAGCCCCCCGCCGAGCACCCCGGCGAGGCCGATGAGCATGTCGTCGCGGTGGGGGCGCGGCAGGCGGTGCGGCATGCCCCCATCACAGCACGCCCCGCGCCCTGGGCCCTCCCCCTCCGGACCGGTCCTCCTCGCCCCCGTCGTACATCGAACGATGCACCCGGGTCTCGTCACGGACGACGAGGCGAACGCCCGGATCGCACGGGACGGTGAGGGGGAGCGAGAGGAGAGACCGTGATTGTCGCGCTGATCATCGCCTGTGAGGTCGGCTTCTGGGTACTGCTGGCCGTGGGGCTGGCACTGCGGTACGTGGCGAAGATGCCGCGGGCGAGCGTGGCGGTGCTGCTGTGCGAACCGCTGCTGGAACTGGTCCTGTTCGTGGCCACCGCGATCGACCTCAAGAACGGCGCCGAACCGGACTTCAAGCACGGCATCGCCGCGGCCTACATCGGCTTCTCGATCGCCCTCGGCCACCAGACGATCCGCTGGGTCGACGAGCGGGTCGCCCACCGCTTCTTCGACGGCCCGCCGCCGGTGAAGCCGCCGAAGTACGGCATGGCGCGCGCGGCCCACGAGTGGAAGACCGCCGCCCGCTGGATTCTGGCCGCGGCCATCGCGATGGCCCTGCTCCAGGGTGCGATCTGGTACGTCGGCGACGACGGTGACATCGGTTCGCTGCGCGACTGGCAGGGGAAGATGCTGTTCGTGATGGGCATCAACGTGATCATCGCCCTGACGTACACCCTCTGGCCGAAGCGCGACCCCGCCGCGTCAGACGTGCGGTCGTAGCCTCCGGCGGAATTTCCCCACCCCGCCCCTACCCGAACCGGGGGACACCCCCGGCCCCCCACGGGACCGCGCGCCCCGAACCCCGGTTGGGGGCACGCACCCCCGGCCCCCGCAGGCGCCAGGGGCCTCGTGGGGTTGCCTCCCGCGCCCCGATTCGGCGGTCGCGTCCCCGGTGTCCGGCTCAGGGTTGCGCTCCCGAACTCGGCGGGGGCGCCCGGACCCAGCCCGGGGCTCCGCCCCGGACCCGGCGGGCTGCGGTGTGCCCCGTTCGGAGTCCCCGGTCCGCCTGGGGCAGTGTTCTCGCTCCGGCTGGGGTGGTCCCCGGGCTCCTCGTTGGGCTTCTGGCCTGGCAACTCAGCCGCCGCAGCCTGGGCTGCGTGGGGTCCGGGGCTTGCCCCGGGTTCGGGAAGGGGCGGGGTGGGGGAGGCTCCGCGCAGCGGGGCTTGGCGGGGGTGTCAGCGGTTTTCGCCGGGGACCCACAGGACGTCGCCGACGGACTTGTTGGCCGTGCGGGCCAGGATGAAGAGCAGGTCGGACAGGCGGTTGAGATAGGTCGCGGTGAGCGGGTTCATCGTGTCGCCGTGTCCGGCGAACGCCGCCCACGTCGCGCGCTCGGCGCGCCGCACGACCGTGCACGCCTGGTGCAGCAGCGCCGCGCCGGGCGTGCCGCCGGGGAGGATGAAGCTGCGCAGCTTCTCCAGGTCCGCCAGGAAGCGGTCGCAGTCCGCCTCCAGCTTGTCGATGTAGCTCTGCTCGACCCGAAGCGGCGGATGCTCGGGGTTCTCGACCACCGGGGTCGACAGGTCGGCGCCCACGTCGAACAGGTCGTTCTGGACCCGGGTCAGCACCTCGGTGATCTCGTCCGGCAGCGAGCCCAGCGCGATGGCCACCCCGAGCGCGGCGTTCGCCTCGTTCGCGTCGGCGTACGCGGCGATCCGCAGGTCGGTCTTGTCGGTGCGGCTCATGTCGCCGAGGGAGGTGGTGCCCTTGTCCCCGGTGCGCGTGTAGATGCGGGTGAGATTGACCATGGGTCCGAGCCTACGCGCAGCCCCTACGCCCCGGCCTGCCGGAACAGGCGCGTGCCGAGCGTGACGGCGACGGCGGCGAGCCCGGTGGCGACCAGGCAGGCGAGGCCGATCTTGCCGTCGCCGTAGTCCCCGGCGAAGGCGGCCCGTACGCCGTCCACGAGGTAGCGGAACGGCACGAAGTGCGAGGCGATGTCGAGCCAGCGCGGGCCGAGCGACATCGGCAGCAGGATGCCGGAGAGCAGCATCGCGGGCATGGTGACGGAGTTGATGACGGGCCCGAACCCCTGCGGCGACTCCACCCGCATGGCCAGCGCGTACGAGAGCGACGCGAGCGAGACGGTGAGCGCGGCGACGAAGGCGAAGCCGATCAGGATGCCCGGCACCGGCGCGCGCAGCCCCATGGCGACGGCGACGAGGACGACCACCACGGACTGGAGCAGGAGCTGGACGACGTCCTTGAGCACCCGGCCCATGAGCAGGGCCAGTCGGCTGACCGGCGTGACCCGCATCCGCTCGACGACGCCCAGGCGCTTTTCGAAGATGATGCCGACCCCGGCGAACGAGGCGCTGAACATGCCGAGCTGGATGAGGATGCCGGGGACGATGGTCTGCCAGGAGTTGCCCTCGCCGCCCAGCGGTATGTCGGTGAGCAGCGGGCCGAAGAAGACGAGGAACAGCAGCGGCTGGACGAGGCCGAAGAGCATGGCGGGTCTGGAGCGCAGGGTCGCGCGGACGTGACGGCCGAAGATCAGGGCCGTGTCGGAGATGACGTGAGGCATGAGGGGTCCCGGGGTCAGACGGCGAGCGGGGCGGGGTCGCGCGGTGCGGTGCGGCGGCCGGTGATGGCGATGAAGGTGTCCTGGAGCGTGGCGTCGGGCGAGCCGCCGTACTCGGTCTTGAGCTGCGCCGCGGTGCCCTCGGCGGCCACCCGGCCCTGGTCGACGACGACGAGCCGGTCGGCGAGGGCGTCCGCCTCGTCGAGGTAGTGGGTGGTCAGGAAGACGGTCGTGCCGTGTTCGGCGCGCAGCCGCCGGATCAGGTCCCACAGGTCGGCGCGCCCGGCCGGGTCGAGCCCGGTCGTCGGCTCGTCGAGGAAGAGGATGCCGGGCCGGTGGACGAGGCCGAGCGCGATGTCCAGGCGCCGCCGCTGCCCTCCGGAGAGGGCGGCGCACGGCCGGTCCAGCAGCTCGGTCAGGTCCAGGTCGTGGGCGAGTTCGTCGGCGCGGGCCCGGGCTTCGTCCTTGGGGAGCCGGTAGAGGCGGCCCTGGGTGACCAGTTCCTCCCGTACGGAGACGGTGGGGTCGACTCCGCCGGACTGGGCGACGTACCCGATGCGGCGGCGCACCCCGGCCGGGTCGGCGGCGAGGTCGTGACCGGCGACGGTGGCGCTGCCGCCGGTGGGCGGGAGCAGCGTGGTGAGCATGCGGAGCGTGGTGGTCTTGCCCGCGCCGTTGGGGCCGAGGAAGCCCAGGATCTCCCCGGCCTCGACGGTCAGGTCGATGCCGCGGACGGCCTCCACGGGGCCGCGTTTGGTCCGGAAGGTGCGGGCGAGCCCGCTCGTGGTGATGAGTGGCATGCCACCAAGAAAAGCAGGGTCGCTTAAAGTTTGCAATGACTCCAAAAATAAAGTCAGCCCAGCGAAGCTAGGATGAGGGCATGGCGGAAGGGCTCAGGGAGCGGAAGAAACGGCAGACCAGGCAGTACATCTCGGACGTGGCGACCGGGCTGTTCATGGAGCGCGGCTTCGACGCGGTCACGATCGCGGAGATCGCCGAGGCGGCCGAGGTCTCGGTCAACACGGTCTACAACTATTTCCCGACCAAGGAAGACCTCTTCGTCGACCGCGAGGACGAGGTCGTCGACCGCCCCTCCCGCCTCGTACGGGAGCGCGCGGTCGGCCAGTCGGCGGCGCGGGCGCTGCTGGAGCAGCTGCGCCAGGACATCCGCGAGCGCCAGCCCTATGTCGGGCTGAGCGAGGGCTACGAGCGGTTCCGTCAGGTCATGGTGGACTCGCCGACGCTCATGGCCAGGCTCTTCACCATGCAGGGGAAGACGGTCGGCCATCTCGGAGTGACCCTGCGCGAGGAGGCGGCCGCCGCGCCGCAGGACCCGACCCCCGAGTTCATCGCCCACCAACTCGTCGGACTCCAGAACGCCGTTCAGCGCTCCATCATCCGCGCCCTCGCGGAAGGCGGCGGGACCGACGAGGTCGCCGAGGACGCCCTGCGGGCCGTCGACGTCATGGAGTCGCTTCTCAGCGACACGGTGCTCAACTATGCGGTGAAGAACACACCGTGACGCGCCTTACTAAGGGCTGCCCCAAGGGGTGAACGGGCGTTAAGGTCCACGCACACCGAATACCGAATGCCGACGAAAGGGTGTGTGTCGTGGCCAAGAAGCTCGCGGTCATCGGAGCCGGACTCATGGGGTCCGGCATCGCGCAGGTCTCGGCCCAGGCGGGCTGGGACGTCGTGCTGCGCGATGTGACCGATGAGGCGTTGCGCCGCGGCACCGACGGCATCCGCGCCTCCTACGACAAGTTCGTCTCCAAGGGCAAGCTGGACGCGGGCGACGCCGAGCAGGCGCTGGCCCGCATCACCACCACGACCGACCTCGACGCCGCCGCCGACGCGGACGTCGTGGTGGAGGCCGTCTTCGAGAAGATCGAGGTCAAGCGGGAGATCTTCCGCACCCTCGACGGACTGGTCAAGGACGACACCATCCTCGCGTCCAACACCTCCGCCATCCCGATCACCAAGATCGCCTCGGCCACGGAGCGCCCGGAGCGGGTCGTCGGCACCCATTTCTTCTCGCCGGTGCCGATGATGCAGCTGTGCGAATTGGTGCGCGGCTACAAGACGAGCGGTGAAACGCTCGCCGCGGCACGGGAGTTCGCGGAGGGCGTGGGCAAGACCTGTATTGTCGTCAACCGTGATGTCGCGGGCTTCGTCACCACGCGCCTGATCTCGGCACTCGTGGTCGAGGCCGCCAAGCTCTACGAGTCCGGGGTCGCCACGGCCGAGGACATCGACATCGCCTGCAAGCTGGGCTTCGGCCACGCGATGGGACCCCTCGCGACGGCCGACCTCACCGGCGTGGACATCCTGCTGCACGCCACCGACAACATTTACACCGAGTCCCAGGACGAGAAGTTCGCGCCACCGGAGATCATGCGCCGGATGGTCGACGCGGGTGACATCGGCCGCAAGAGCGGTGGGGGCTTTTACCGCTACTGAGGGCCCTGGTGCGGCGCCAGGCCCGTAACTCACCCTGACGGGTGAATTCGGTATCGGTTCGCTTACAGACGGCAACTTCCTCGGGTGCGAGGCAGTCAGTTCTGTAGAGAGAAATGGCGCATTGACGACATGACGACGCACCATCCAGGGGAGCGCATATGCACATCAGGGGCGACCACGCCGAGCTGGTCGTCGGGGGCCGACTGGACGTCCGGAGCGCGGCGGACGCCCGTACGGCCCTGCACACCGCCGTTGATTCCGGCGGCGGAGACCTCGTACTCGACCTGAGCGAGCTGGACTCCTGGGACGCCACCGGACTCGGCGTGATCATGGAGGCGCACCGGAGAGCGGGCCGGGCGGGCAGGCGGCTCGTCCTGCGCGGGGTGCCGCCCCAGATGCAGCGGCTGCTGGTGGCCACCCGGCTGCACCGCATCCTGGCGATCGAGGGCGGGCTCGAGGCGGAGACACTGCCGCGCGTCTGAATGCATGCCCTGAATCCCCGGGGTGGCGCGGGCCGTTCCGGGGCCGGTGGATACTGTGACGAGGTCTTGTCCGGCACTCGCCGGACATCATCCCTACGGCGGCACACACGGGCGCGCCACGCATCTGGGGGGCACAGGGCCATGGAGCAGCACAACCGCGCACCGCACGAGCACGGTCACGACGACCCGGGCCCGCGTTCCGCGGACGCCGCCGCCGCGCCGCAGCCGCCGCGGGACGCGGACGGGCCCGCGGCGCTGCCCGCCGTGCCCGCGCCCCGGCCCGCCCTGCCCGTCCGGGGCGGCGGTTCGGCCGCGCCGGAGGGGGCGGAGGACACCGCGGAGCCCGGGCCCGTCCGTACCGTACGCATCGTCACCGGCGACCATCTGCTGACCGTCAACCCGGTCGACGGCAGCGAGATAGAGCCCTGCCCGCCCCGTGAGCGCCCCGCCAGGCCCGAGCGGCACACCCCCGACCAGCGCGCCGAACTGCGCCGCGCCGCGGCCGCGCCCCGGCCGTCCGGCACGGTGGTGCCCGACCTGCCGATGCTGGAGCGGGACGAGGAGCGCGAGCGGCTGGCCCGGCTGCTGGCCCGCGGCCGCTCCGTACGGGTCACCGGGCCCTCCGGCGCCGGGCGCAGCGTGCTGCTGGAGGCCGTCGCCGCCGACTGCGAAAGCCTGGCGCCCGACGGCGTCGTACGCCTCTCCGGCTACCACCGCACCCCCACCGACCTGCTGTACGACCTCTACGCCGCCGTCCACCGCGCCCCGCTGTACCGGCCCGAGCGGGCGGAACTGCTGGAGGCGGTGCGGGAGATCGGCGCGGTCGTCGTCCTCGACGACATCGAGTTCGGCGGCACCGCGCTCGACGAGTTCCTCGACGCGACGCCCGAATGCGCCTTCCTGATCTCCGCCACGCCGGACGTCGCGGCCCCGTCCGCCGATTCGCACCTCGAAGAGGTCTTCCTGCCGGGGCTGAGCCGCACCGCCGGTCTGGATCTCCTGGAGCGGGCCCTGCGGCGCCCGTTGGCGGAGGACGAGGCGAGCTGGGCGGCGGATCTGTGGTTCGAGTCGGAGGGGCTGCCGTTGCGGTTCGTCCAGGCGGGGGCGCTGCTGAGGGCGCGCGAGGCGGCCGCCGCGGGGTCTGACGGCGCCGATGCCGAGGATGCCGGGCCGCGCGACGCCGAACCGCATGACGTGACCCCCCTGCCCTCGATCCCCGAGGCCGCGGCTCCGGCCGCGCTGCTCGCCGCGGGGCTGGGCGAAGCGGCCCGCGACGCCCTGCGGTTCGCGGTCGCCCTCGGCGGTGAATGCCCGCACCCGGCCCATCTGCCCGCCCTCACCGACGATCCGCACGCCGACGCCGCCCTCGGCGAACTGCTCGCCCACGGCCTGGTCACCACCGTCGGTCCGCACTACCGGCTGGCGGCCGGGGTGGCTGCGCAGCTCGCGGCGGACGGGTACGCGGGCGATGCGGCCGAGTCCGCCGGGCGCGCCCACACCGTGGCGACGCACTACACCTGGTGGGCCGGTCACCCCTCGGTGGCCCCCGAGCGGGTCGCCGTCGAGGCGGACGCGGTACTCGCCGCGATGGCCGCCCTGGTCTCCGACCGGGAGGCCGGGCACGCCGACGCCGCCGTGGCGCTGGCCCGGGCCGCCGCCCCCGCCTTCGCCGCCGCGCTGCACTGGGGCGCCTGGGAACGCGCCGTCCGGCACGGCCAGGAGGCCGCGCGGCTGGCCGGACAGGTCGCCGACGAGGCGTACTTCCACCACGAGCTGGGCGTCCTCGCCCTGTGCACCGGCAACCTCGACCGGGCCCGCGCCGAACTGGAGGCGTCCATCGGGCTGCGCGGCGCCCTCGCCGACAAGCGCGGCACGGTCGCGGGGCGCAGGGCGCTGGCGCTGGTGAGCGACCGTACGGGCGCGGCGATGACCGACGCGTTCGGCCCCGGCGTCGTACGGACGCGTCCGGCCGCTGCCGAGACCGAGCACGCGACCACGGTCGTCACGCCGGCCGTGGACGAGCCCGAGACGACGAAGATACCCCCGGTCGCCGTCACGACGGCGCTCCCGGCCGTGCCCGCGGCGGAGGCCGAGCCGCAGGTCAAGTCGTTCGCCGTGCCGCCCGCCGACTCGCCCGCCAAGCGGAAGGGGCTGCGCGCTCTCGCGCTGACCGGCGCCCGCCGCAACCTGGTCGCCGCGGGGGCGGGGGCGCTGCTGGTGGCGGTGCTCGGCGTCGTGGTCACGCTGGGCGCGCTGGGCGGTGACGACGGCAAGGACAAGCCCGACCGGGTCAAGCCGCGCGAGTCGTCCTCGCGGCAGGACGACAACAAGGATCTGACGGCGGACGAGCCGTCGGAGGCCCCGAGTAACGGGGCGCCGCAGCCGGGGCTGAGCAATGTGCCGCTGTCGTCGCCGTCCTCGGTGCCGACGAACGGTGGGACCCCGAGTGGTCCGGCGGATCATCCGTCCACGAGCGGTGGAACGTCGCAGCCGCAGAGCCCGTCGGCCCCGTCGTCGCCGCCGACCACCGATGGCCCCACGCACCAGCCGACGACCCCGCCGACGGGTGGTCCGACGACCGGCGGCCCGACGACACCGCCTCCGTCTCCCACGCAGACCAGGCCCACCACCCCGCCCACGACGGCAACGTCCACCTCCACCACGGCCAGCGGCACGCCGTCGGCGGGCAACTCGGCGTCGTCGACCGTCTCCACGTAGCCGGGCACCTTTCCCCACCCCGCCCTTCCCGAAACCGGGGGCTTGCCCCCGGCCCCCCGGGCCGCGCCGCGGCCCCGTACGCCCTCCGGGCGTGTCCTCAAACGCCGGACGGGCTGGAATTTCCAGCCGGTCCAGGGGGCACCTCCCAGCGGTAGCTGGGGGAGTTTGAGGACCGGGGTCCGGGGCGGAGCCCCGGCGGGGGTCGGGGGCGGAGCCCCGCGTATCGGGAAGGGGCGGGGTGGGGGACAGGCGCCGGAAACCGGCCAGGGGCTCATGGGCACCGTGGCCGGAATGGGTGGGTCCGGGGTGTCAGAAGAGGCGGAGCTTGTCGTCCTCGATACCGCGCAGCGCGTCGTAGTCGAGGACCGCACACCCGATGCCACGGTCGGTGGCGAGAACCCGGGCCTGCGGCTTGATCTCCTGGGCCGCGAAGACGCCCTTCACCGGGGCCAGGTGCGGATCCCGGTTGAGCAGTTCGAGATAGCGCGTGAGCTGCTCGACGCCGTCGATCTCACCACGCCGCTTGATCTCGACCGCGACCGTCGTGCCGTCCGCGTCCCGGCAGAGAATGTCCACGGGGCCAATGGCAGTGGGGTATTCACGCCGAATAAGCGTCCAGCCATCGCCCAGTGTCTCGATACGATCGGCGAGCAGCTCTTGGAGGTGGGCCTCGACGCCGTCCTTGATCAACCCGGGGTCGACGCCGAGCTCATGCGAGGAATCATGGAGAACGTCCTCCATGGTGATGATGAGCTTCTCGCCCGCTTTGTTCACGACCGTCCACACATTGTCATCGCCTTCCTTCAGCGTGCACGGCGGAGACATCCAGTTGAGGGGTTTGTAGGCCCTGTCGTCCGCGTGGATGGACACACTGCCGTCGGCCTTGACGAGGATCAGGCGGGGTGCCGAGGGAAGGTGGGCGGTGAGGCGGCCGGCGTAGTCCACGGAGCACCGGGCGATGACGAGACGCATGGTCCGCAACGCTACTCGACCACGGAGGCTCCACGCGATTCGTCCGGCGATGGACCCGTTCAGCATTGGCTGGTTGTGTGCCCGTATCGGTGGTGCGGGCACAGTGGCCGGAATACCTTTGAAGCGGGCGGTCGCCGGGCGCGTACGCTGCGTCGCCGTCCGCCCATCCCATCCCTGAGACCCCGCACACGGGGTCGCGAGAGGAGAACCCATGTCGCTCGACGTCTCACCGGCCCTTCTCGAACAGGCCGAGCGAGGCGAGGTCGACGAAGCCGAGTTCGTCGACTGCGTCCGGAACTCCCTACCGTACGCATGGGAGATGATCAGCTCTCTGGTGGCCCAGCTGAAGGTCGACGGCGGGGAGTTCGCCGACAACCAGACGCCGCCGCCGGACGAGCAGGCCCGCGGGCAGCTGCTCCGCGCGCTGGCGAGTGACGCGATACGGGGCGCGCTCCAGCGCCACTTCGGGGTGCGGCTGGCCTTCCAGAACTGCCATCGGGTGGCGGTCTTCCCGCTCGACGCTTCGGCCGACGACCGCCTGGCCCGCTTCACCTCGGTCCGGGGACAGCTGCTGAACCAGTCGCCCACGCTGCGCGACTGCTGACGCGATGTCCGCTGCCGCTCCACCAGGGGGAGGTGTGTCAGAGCAGGAGCGGCAGCACTTCACCACCGAGCCGCCGCACGTTCTGCTCCGTGGCCGCCAGATCGCCCGAGCCCTCCACCATCAGCGCGAAGCGCGTGATGCCGGTGCGCTCCGCGGTGGCCGCCAGCCGGTCGGCGCACAGCCGGGGCGGGCCGACCGGATGCAGTGAGCACAGCAACTCCGCGTAGTCGAGCGGGTCGCGCATCCGGCGCTCCCGGCCGTCGACGGTGACATGGGCGCCGAGGCCCTGGCGCAACCATCCCGGCATCGCCTTGGTCAGGGTCTCCGTCGCCGCGGGGCGCGCGTCCTCGATCTGCACCACCCCGGCGGAGACGTGCTCCGCCGCCAACGCCGCGACCTCGTCCGGGGAACGGCCCGTGGCCAGCGCGGACTTCTTCCACAGCGCGACCGCCTCGGCCTTCTCCTCGTCCCCGCAGTGCATGCCGAGCAGCATGGGCAGTCCGCGCTCGGCGGCCATCCGCACGCTGTGGGGCGAGATGCACGCCATGACCATGGGCGGGGTGCCGGTCGCGGCGGGGTCGTCCGGGCGCGGTACGACCGGGACCTCACGGAAGGCGAAGCGCTCGCCGTCCGCCCCCACCCGGGACTCCCGCAGCCAGCGCAGCAGCAGGTCGAGTGCTTCGGGATAGCCGTGTTCGTACGCCCCGAGACCGGTGCCGAAGACCTCCAGGTCCACCCAGGGCCCGCCGCGGCCGACGCCGAGGGTGAACCGGCCACCGGAGCTGAGATGCAGCAGTGCCGCCTGCTCACCCAGCGCGACGGGGTGGACCGTTGGAAGTACGCTCACCGCAGTACCGACGCCTATGCGCCGGGTGCGCCCCAGCAGCAGGGCGGCCAGGGTGACGGCGGACGGGCATACGCCGTACGGCACGAAGTGGTGCTCGGCGAGCCAGACCGCGTCCAGCCCGGCGTGCTCGGACAGTTCGGCCGAGCGGACCGCCCGGTGCAGCGCCTCCTCCTGTCCTTGGCCCGGAAATTGAGCGGCCAGAATGAAAGCCCCCACACGCATTGCCATCTGCCTCCTTGTCGCGGCTCCATCGCCGACATGGGCATCCCCCTCACTGGCAATAACGTCTGACACGTGCCAAGGGCACGGCCTGGCAAGTATTTTTCATGATGATCTGAGAGTGGTTGTGGACGACGACTTACCGAGTGCGTGACCGTAGCGCGTACGCTGGTCACAGTCAGTAGCTCCCAGCCCTGTCGAGGTGCCCCGTGTCTCCACGCCGAAACCGCCCGCGAGGTGGCGAGAAGCCAGTCGACCGCCCGGGCACGGACCGTTACGGGCTGGAGCGCACCGAGACCTGGCAGGGCGAGGAGTGGGTGGTGCGGCTGGTGGGCGGCGGGGCCGCCGCCAAGCACTACCGGTGCCCCGGATGCGACCAGGAGATCCCGCCCGGGGTGCCGCATGTGGTGGCCTGGCAGCAGCACATGGGCGTGGACGACCGGCGCCACTGGCACAAGGCGTGCTGGAACGCGAGGGACCGCCGGAGCGCCAGGCTCCAGCGGTCCCGTAACGCACCGCGGTACTGAGCCCGCGGGTCCTGTCGAGCGCTGCCGTTACACGTCCCGCTTCTCCAGCAGCACGAACGCCCCGACGAACGCCGCCGCGGTGATGCCGCCCAGCACGCCCAGCTGCGACCAGCCGGAGCCCACCGAGTCGTCGATCTGGAAGAGCGCGGCCAGCGCGAAGGGCGAGGAGTACTTCTGCATCTGCGTCCCCAGATCCGCCAGGCTCGGCGACATCATCAGGAACGCCGGGAGGATCGACGGGAGCAGCACCACACCCAGCATCGTGGTGATCGCACCGGCCGAGTGCCGCAGCATGCTGCCGACCGCGAGCGAGAGCAGCCCGAGCAGGGACACATAAAGCCCGACGCCGAGGGTCGCGCCGATCAGCTGGTCGTTGTTCGGCTGCGTGACCCCCGGGCCGCTGTGCATCCCGGAGCTGATGAAGGCCACGAGGGCGAGCGAGAGGGTCGTGGTGACGAACGAGAGCGTGAAGAAGACCAGCGCCTTGGCGGTCAGCACCCGGGAGCGGGCCGGGGAGGCGGTGAAGGTGGTGCGGATCATGCCGGTGCCGTACTCGGACGAGACCACCAGCACACCGAGGGTGACGATGCACAGCTGACCGAGCAGGGCGCCGAAGAACCCGGGGAGGGTGGTGGGGGCGCTGGAGTAGTCGCTGTCGTTGGTGCTCGCCGACGTCAGGAAGCCGATCCCGACGACGAGCGCGGCCATGACGCTCAGCGTCCAGATCGTCGAGCGCACCGACTTGATCTTGGTCCACTCGGAGGCGATGGCGTTCCCGAGGTGGGTGCGCTGGATCGGGATCGGCGAGGTGTAGGTGCCCACGGCGGCGTACGGCTGCGCGGGGGCGCCGGGCGGCGGCGAGACGTACCCCGGCGGGATGTGCGGTGCCTGGTGCTGCGGCGGCGGCTGCTGCGCGTGGGGCGCCTGCTGTGCGTGGGGCTGCTGCGCGTGCGGCGGCGGGGGCGGTGCCTGGGGCGCCTGGGGCGGAGTCTGCGGCGGGACGGGTGCCTGGCCCTGCTGCTGGTACGGCGTCGTCATCAGGCGTCCTCGTTGTCGCGCTTGGTCAGGTCGGCGGGTGCGGAGGCGGGCGGCCGCGCCGGGGCGGCGGGCGGCTGGACCGGGGGAGCGGCCGGGGGCTGCGCGGGCGCGGCGACGGGCGGCTGCGCCGGGGCGGCGCCCTGCGGCGGCGCGGGCGGCTCGGCGTACCCCGGCATCACGGTCCCGGGCGGGTAAGGACCGGGCTGCTGCCCCGGTACGCCCGGCTGTCCCGGTGCACCGGGCGCGCCCTGCGCGTAGCCGTACGCCCCACCCTGCGGCCCGTACCCGGCGGGCGGCTGCTGGAGCCCGGTGCGCTGGTCGGCCGTCGAGCGGTAGTCCACGGCGCCCTGCGTCATCCGCATGTACGCCTCCTCCAGCGACGCCTGGTGCGGGGACAGCTCCCACAGCCGGACGTTCGCCGAATGCGCCAGGTCGCTGATGCGCGGCAGCGGCAGCCCGGTCACCCGCAGGGCGCCGTCCTGCTCCGGCAGCACCTGGCCCCCGGCCTCGCTCAGCGCGGCGGTCAGCTTCTCGCGCTGCTGCGGCTCGCTGTCGGGGGTGCGGACCCGGGCGAAGTCCGCGGAGTTGTACGAGATGAAGTCCTTGACGCTCATGTCAGCCATCAGCTGCCCGCGGCCGATCACGATCAGCTGGTCGGCGGTGAGCGCCATCTCGCTCATGAGGTGGCTGGAGACGAAGACCGTGCGGCCCTCGGAGGCCAGCTGCTTCATGAGGTTGCGGACCCACAGGATGCCCTCGGGGTCCAGGCCGTTGACCGGCTCGTCGAAGAGCAGCACCTGCGGGTCGCCGAGCAGCGCGGCCGCGATGCCCAGGCGCTGGCCCATGCCGAGCGAGAAGCCCTTGGAGCGCTTGCGGGCGACGTTCTGGAGGCCGACCACACCCAGCACCTCGTCCACCCGGCGGGCCGGGATGCCGGACAGCTGGGCGAGGCACAGCAGGTGCTGGCGGGCGCTGCGGCCGCCGTGCACGGCCTTGGCGTCGAGGAGCGCGCCGACCTGGCGCGGGGCGTTGGGCAGCTTGCGGAAGGGGTAGCCGCCGACCGTGACGTGTCCGGCGGTGGGCTCGTCGAGTCCGAGGATCATGCGCATCGTCGTCGACTTGCCGGAGCCGTTCGGCCCAAGGAAGCCGGTGACCGTGCCGGGCCGCACCTGGAACGACAGGTTGTACACGGCCGTCTTGTCGCCATAGCGTTTCGTCAGGCCGACTGCCTCGATCATGCTCCGCCCCTCGTGCGAATGGGTCGGGGCGCCTCGCCCCCGTGAGACTTAGGAGCTTAACGGCCGGGTTACGGTTCCCGTGAAAGCAGGGTTGAGAGCGGATCGTGACTCCGCGGCCGGGCCCAGCCCTCCTCGTGGAACAGCCGGGTGCCCGCCGTCCGCACCGCCGCGTCCGAGCCCGCCCGGCCGACCCAGGCGGCGGGATCGGGCCCGAGGAGGTCCCGCAGCCGCGCGGACGAGGCGAGCAGCCGGGCCAGCAGCGCGCTCTGGTCCCCGCCGCCGGGCAGCGGCAGCCCGCCGTCACCGGGCGCGGTGAGCACGCCGTGGGTGCTGACGTAGAGGTACGCCGCGTCCAGCCGCTCCCCGGACGGCATCACCATCGGGAAGTCCGTCCCGGGCAGCCGGACCCGGCGGTAGTTGGGCACCTCGGTGCGGTCGACGGCGTCGAGCTGCGCGTCGTCGAACCAGCTGACGACCAGCGGCGTGCGGGCGGCGGGGTCGCCGTACGGCGCGGAGGCGACGTACCCGTACCGCCCGATGTGTGCCGAGCAGCCCACCGCGACGCCGTGCACCCGGACCGGCACCATGGGCACGGTGGCGGGCCGCCCGGGGCGGCTGAGCTTGTGGTGCAGCTGGGCGGGGGAGGCGTTGGACCCGACCGCGATGACGGGGTGCCGGTCCCGGTACCGCTCCAGCAGCCCCGGATCCAGCGGGTGCAGCTCACCGCCGGTCAGCAGCGAGGGCGTGGTGACGGGCCGCCCGGGATAGCACAGCGGCGCCTTCGCGGGCACATCACCGAACCCGAGCGCGGCAAGGCTGAGGTCGTCCACGCTGCCGACCCTACGCGACCGCCCCGGCCCAACGGCGGGGACCCGGACGTGCGGGTGCCCCGCGCCGCTCTTGCTGGCGGCACGGGGCACGGAGCGCTAAGTCGTGACCGAGGGTCACCGGGTCTGCTGGGCCGGGACGCCGCGGGTGGCGGCCTCTTCCTCGCCCGGGTTCCCGGCCGCGGCCACCGCCGCACCGGTCAGCGTGGCCAGCATCTCGCGGACGTTGGTCAGCTGGGCGTTGATGCTGTCGCGGCGGTTGGTGAGCGCCGCCAGCTCGCGCTCGGACTCGCTGCGGATGCGGTCGGCCTTGGCGTTGGCGTCGGCCACGATGTCCTCGGCCTGGCGCTGGGCGGTCTCCACCGTCTGGCGGGCCCGGCGCTCGGCGTCGGTGCGCAGCTTCTCGGCCTCCAGCCGCAGCTGCTCGGCGCGGTGCTCGATCTCGGCGAGCCGCTTCTCGGCCTTGGCCTGACGGGAGGCCAGGTCGCGCTCGGACTGCTCGCGGCGCTTGGCCAGGTTCGTCTCGAAGTCGGCGGCGGCCTGCGCGGCCTTGGCACGGGTCTCCTCGAAGAGGGAGTCCGCCTCCTCGCGCTTGGACTGGGCGTCCTTCTGCGCCTCCTGACGCAGCGTGGCGGCTTCGCCCTTCGCCTTCTCGACGATCCGCGCGCCCTCGTCCTCGGCCTTGGCCTTGCGGTCGGCGGCGAACGCCTCGGCGTCGTTGCGGACCTGCTGGGCGGAGGACTCGGCCAGCTCGCGGTGCTGTTCGGCGGCCCGGCGGGCCTCCTCGCGCAGGTCCTTCGCCTCTTCCTCGGCGAGGCGGAGGATCTTCTCGACCCGGGCGCCGAGCCCCGCGTAGGACGGCTCCGCGTCGTTGATCTGGGCCTGCGCGTTCTGCGTTTCGAGGTGCAGCTCCTCGATGCGCTTCTCGAGCGAGGTGATGCGGGACAGCGCGCTGTCACGGTCGGCGATGAGCTTGGTAATGCGGTCGTCCACCTGACCGCGGTCGTACCCACGCCGCACGAGCTCGAAGCCGAAGGGGGAGGAAGTGTCGCTCATGGGGTTCCTGTCGAAAGAGACCGGTGAGGTGATAGAGCAAATCCTAGGGGGCCGGACGGCGTGTCATCGAGTCAACGTCCGTTTGATCTGGAGAATGTCCAGCCTTTTGAGTGGACGTAAGACGGAGACCTTGTCACTCGTCGGGATGATACGGACACGACACGCCGCGTGCAGCTAGCCGTCGGACCGTGTTCCCCTACCCATCGGACCGCTTTCCACTCGACCGCGTCGCCCCGGCACCCGCCCCCGTCTTCACCGCGCCGTTCTCCTTGCCGCCCGCGCCGCCCGACGCGGGGGTCTCGAAAGATTCCAACGCTTCCAGGACGTCCTGGACACGGGTGATTTCCGCGTTGATGTCCTCGCGGCGCCGCTTGAGCAGTTCCAGCTCGCGCTTGCCCTCGTCGACGATCTCCTTGGCCTCCGCCGTGGCCTCGGACTTGGTGCGCTCGGCGTCCTTGTCGGCCTCGACCCGCTTCTGCTCGGCCTCCTTCAGCAGCCCCTCGGCCTTCTTCACGGCCTGGATCCGCACCCGGCTGGCCTCCGACTCGGCCTCCGAGACCAGCGACTTCGCCTTCTCCTCGGCCTTCATCAGCTGCGCGGTCGCCGCCGCGACGAGCTTGTCGACCCGCTCGCCGGTCGCCTTCATCTGCTCCGCCGACTCCCGGCGGGCCCGCTCGTGCAGCTCCTCCACCTCGGCCGCGGTCGTCGCCCGCAGCTCCTCGGCGCGCTCCCGGATGGCCGTCGCGTCGCCGCGGGCCTCGGCCAGCATGGTGTCGGAATCCGTACGGGCCTTCTCCACCTGGGCATTGGCCTGCGCGGTGGCCTCGGAGACCAGCCGCTCGGCCTCCTGGCGGGCCGCGCCCACCATGACGTCCGCCTGCTCCTCGGCCGCCGCGGTCGCCTGGAGCGCGGACTCCTGGGCCTCCGTGGTGAGCCGCTCGGCCTCCGCCGCGGACTCGGTGACCAGCCGGTCCGCCTGCTCGGCCGCGTCGGAGCGGCGCTTGTTGGCGTCGGTGCGCGCCTGGTCGACCAGCCGGTCGGCCTCGTTCTGCGCCTCGGTGCGGATGCGCTCCGCCTCGGCCGCCGCGTCGGCCGCGATCCGCTCCGACTCGGCGCGGGTGCGCTGCGCGTGCTGCTGTGCCGAACCGACCGTCTCCGCGGCCTCGGTGCGCAGCCGCTCGGCCTCGGCACCGGCCTCGGCGCGCAGCCGGTCCGCCTCGTGCGACGCCTCGGTGACCAGCCGGTCGGCCTGGGCCGCCGCCTCCGAGCGGATGTTGTTGGCGTCGCCGCGGGCCTGCGCCCGGGTGCGTGCCGCGTCCTGCTCGGCGGTCGCCCGCGCGTCCGCCGCCTCCGTACGCAGCGCCTGCGACCGCGCGGTGGCCTCGGCGACGATCCGCTGGGCCTCCTCCGTCGCGCCGCTGACCAGCGTGTCGGCCTGCTCGGCGGCCTCCGCGCGGGTCTTGTTGGCGCTCCGGCGGGCCTCGTCCAGCGTCTCGTCGGCCTCCGCGCGCAGCCGCTCGGCCTCGTGGTTGGCCTCGCCGAGCAGCCGGTCCGCCTGCTCCGCGGCGTCCGAACGGCGCCGGTTGGCCTCGTCGCGGGAACGGGCGCCCAGCTGCTCCGCCTCGGCGATCGCCTCCGCGACCGTGCGCTCCGCGAGCGCCTTGGCGGCCTCCGACTCCTCGTGCGCGGCCCGCCGCACCCGTGAGGCGTCGACCGAGGCGCGCTCCCGCTCCGCGTACGCGTCCGAGCGGACCCGGTCGGCCTCCTCCTGCGCGTCGGTGCGGGTGCGCTCCGCCGCGTGCTCGGCGGCCTGCCGCAGCCCCGTGATCTCCGCCTCGGCCTGCTCGTGCAGCCCCGCGACCGAGTCCCGTACGGACTGGGCGTGCTGCTCGGCGGCCGACACCAGGTCCTGCGCGTGCTGCTCGGCCTCCTCGACCAGCCGCTGCGCCTCGGCCTGCGCCTCGCTCACCCGGGTCCGGGCCGCCGCCAGCAGCTCCTCGCTCTGCTCGCGCGCCGCCGTACGCTCCCGCTGGGCCTCCTCGCGGGCGTCGCCCAGCAGCTCCTCGGCCTCGCGGCGGCGGCGCGCCGCCTCCTCCTGGGAGGCGGCCAGGGCCTCGGCGGCCTCGGTGCCGAGCCGCTCGGCGGCGCTCGCCGCCTCCGCCCGCACCCGGTCCGCGGTCTCCTGCGCCTCGCCGCGCAGCCGCTCGGCCTCCGCGGCGGCCTCGCTGCGCAGCCGTACCGCCACCGACTCGCCCTCGGCGCGCGCGTTGGACGCGTCAGCTGCGGCCTCGTCGCGCAGCCGGTCGGCCTCCTCCTCGGCCTGCTGCCGCAGGGCCTCCAGCCGCTCGGCGGACTCGGCGCGCTGGCGCTCGATGTCCTCGCCGGCCTCCCGGCGCAGCCGCTCGGCCTCGGTCCGCGCGTCGTTCAGCTCCTGCTCGGCGGAGCCGAACCGGGCCTCCGCCTCCTCGTGCCGCCGGGTCAGCTCGGCCTCGGCCTCGCTGCGCCGCGCCTCGGCGGCCTGCTCGGCCTCCTCGCGCAGCTCATCGGCGGTACGGGCCGCCTCCTCCTTGACCCGCGTGGCCTGCTCCTCGGCGGAGGTGACCAGTTCCTCGGCCTCGCCGCGGGCCCGCTTCAGCAGCTCGTCGGCCTGCCGGCGCAGCGCGTTCGCCCGCTCGATCGCCTCGGTGCGGACCCGCTCGCTCTCGGTGGTCGCGCCCGAACGCGTCTCCTCCGCGTCCTGCTTGGCCTTCGTCAGCAGGTCCTCGGCGGTGCTGGCCGCCTCCTCGATCTGCTCGACCGCCTCGCGGCGCGCCTCGGCCCTGATCCGCTCGCCCTCGGCGACCGCCTCCGACCGCTGCTGCTCGGCCTCGCCGCGCAGGCGGCGCGCCTCCTCCTGGAGCTCGGCGGTCTTGGCGCGGTACTCCTTGGTGTCGTCCTTGGCCGCGCCCTTGAGCTGGTTGGCGGTGTCGTGCGCCTCCGAGCGCAGCCGGTCGGCCTCCGTCTCGGCCTCGCGCCGGATGCGCTCCGCCTCCTCGGCCGCCGCCTTGGTGGTGGCCTGCGCCTTCTCCGAGGCGCGGGACAGCACCTCCTCGGCGCTGCGCGCCGCCTTGGCCAGCTGCGCGGCCGAGTCCTCGGCGACCCTGGCGCGGGCGTCGTCACCGGCCTCGGAGAGCAGCCGCTCGGCCTCGGCGCGGGCGTCGTCCCGCAGCTGCTCGGCCTCGGCGCGGATGACCTCGGCTTCCTTGGTGGCCTCGCCGACCAGCCGGGCGACCTCCGCCTTGGCGGTCCGGGCGCGCTGCTCATTGTCCGAATCGGTGGCCGAAACCCGCTTGGCCGCCGCGTCCTTCGCCTCGCTGAGCACCTTCTCGGCCTCGGCGCGCGCCTCGCGCAGCGCCGTCTCGGCCTCCAGCATCCGCGCCTCGGCGGCGCGGGTCTGCTCCAGGGCGTGGCGGCGGGCCTGGTCCGACTCCTGGGTGGTGGAGGTGCGCAGCTGTTCGGCGCGCTCGGTGGCCTCCTGGGCCTGTGCCCCCGCCTTGTTCAGCAGCCGCTCGGCGTCGGCGCGGGCCCGGCGCAGGATCGCCTCGGCCTCGGTACGGGCCGACTCCGCCTCCGAGCCCAGCCGGTCCCTGGCCTGGTCGGCGAGGCGCTGCGCCTCGGCGCGGGCGGCGGCCAGCGCCTGCTCGGCCTCGGCCCGGGACTCCTCCAGCAGCCGCCGGGCCTGCGCCTCGGTGCGGTTGCGCAGCTGCTCGGCCCACGCGACGTTCTCGTTGACGTGCGACTCGACGGTGGCGCGGCGCTCGGCCAGCTCCTGGTCCAGGCGCTGACGGCGGGCCACCGCCTCGGCGTGCAGCTCGGATTCGAGCCGGGCCTGCTGTTCGGCCTGCTCCTGGAGCAGGCGCTGGGTCTGGGCCCGGGTCTGCCGCAGCTCGCGCTCGGCGTCGGCGCGCACCTGCTCCGCCTGGAGCTGGGCGTCCCGCAGCAACTGCTCTGCCTGGTAGCCGATGTTGCCGCTGTCGTAGGCAGGACGGCTCGCCAGCGCGCGCCGCACCTCGTGCAGCTTGGCGCGCAGCACTTCGACCTGGTAGCCGAGGTCGTCGGCGTGCTGGACGGCCTTCTCCCGCTCGTTCTTCAGCCGCTCCATCTCGGCCTCGAACTTCGAGAGGTGATCGTCAGGCTCGTAGCGGTCGTAGCCCCGCACTGCGCGGTCCCATCCGTCCCCTGGTCGCGGTGGCAGCCGGCTCCGTACCGCGCGGTTCCTGGCAGTCCCTTGCGGTCCCTCGCGGCCCCGACCCGGCATGATGCGTGCCGGGCGGACCGGAGCTGGCCCTTCCGAAGAAATGGTGTCAGATCATCGGCTCAGCCCGGGCCGGACCCCGATCCCTTTCGATTCCGTACCCCGGCCGAGCCTGCACTCTACCGGCCGGGGAAGGGGTAGGTCAGTGGTCCGCTTCAGTGGTCACCTTCACCGGGTGTCGCCGCGGTCACGAGTTCGGTCAGGACACCGTGGCAGTCCTTGGGGTGGAGGAAGGTGATGCGCGAGTCCATCGACCCACGTCGGGGCTGTTCGTACAGGACCCGGACCCCCTTGTCGCGGATGGCCTCGGAGTCGGCGTCGACGTCGGCGGTGCCGAACGCGATGTGATGGACGCCCTCGCCGTTCTTCGCCAGCCACTTGCCGACCGCGGAGTCCTCCCGGGTCGGCTCCAGCAGCTGGAGGTACGAGGCCCCGCCGTCCGAGGTCTCGTTGATCTTGAGCATGGCCTCGCGGACGCCCTGTTCCTCGTTGACCTCGGTGTGGAACACCTCGAAGCCGTACGTGGCACGGTAGAACTCGACGGTCTTGTCCAGGTCGAAGCAGGCGATCCCGATGTGGTCGATTCTCGTCAGCATGGGCTTAGTGCACCGCTACACGGCCGGTTACGCAACGTGCGCGCGATCACACCGATGGGGCGGTGACCGGGCGGGTACTCGTCAGTACATTGACGATAACCCTCGTTAACTTCCTTCTCCCCGTGGAGGGACGCACCATGACTCGTACGACATCCGTGATTGTGGCGGGAGCCCGTACTCCCATGGGCCGCCTGCTCGGCAGCCTGCGCTCGTTCTCCGGTACCGACCTCGGCGGATTCGCGATCAAGGCCGCGCTGGAGCGGGCCGGGGTCACCGGTGACCAGGTGCAGTACGTGATCATGGGGCAGGTGCTCCAGGCCGGGGCCGGGCAGATCCCCGCACGTCAGGCGGCCGTCAAGGGCGGTATCCCGATGAGCGTCCCCGCCCTCACCGTCAACAAGGTGTGCCTGTCCGGACTGGACGCGATCGCGCTCGCCGACCAGCTCATCCGGGCCGGGGAGTTCGACATCGTGGTGGCCGGCGGCCAGGAGTCCATGACCAACGCGCCCCATCTGCTCCCCGGCTCCCGCGACGGCCACAAGTACGGCGCGATCCAGATGCTCGACGCCATGGCCCACGACGGGCTGACCGACGCCTTCGAGAACGTCGCCATGGGCGAGTCCACCGAAGCCCACAACACCCGGCTCGGCATCGGCCGCCCCGAACAGGACGAGATCGCCGCCCGCTCCCACCAGCGCGCCGCCGCCGCCCAGAAGAACGGGCTGTTCGACGCCGAGATCACACCGGTCGAGATCCCGCAGCGCAAGGGCGACCCGGTCGTCTTCGCCAAGGACGAGGGCATCCGCGGCGAGACCACCGTGGAGTCCCTGGCCAAGCTGCGCCCGGCCTTCGCGGGCGACGGGACGATCACGGCCGGGTCGTCCTCACAGATCTCGGACGGGGCCGCCGCCGTCGTCGTCATGAGCCGGGCCAAGGCCGAGGAGCTGGGCCTGGAGTGGATCGCCGAGATCGGCGCCCACGGCAATGTGGCCGGACCCGACAACTCGCTCCACTCCCAGCCGTCCAACGCGATCGCGCACGCGCTGGGCAAGGAGGGGCTGACGGTGGACGATCTCGACCTGATCGAGATCAACGAGGCGTTCGCCGCGGTCGCCGTGCAGTCAATGAAGGACCTGGGGCTTTCCGCCGAAAAGGTGAACGTGAACGGCGGCGCGATCGCCCTCGGCCACCCCATCGGCATGTCAGGCGCCCGCATCGTGCTGCACCTGGCGCTGGAGCTCCAGCGGCGCGGCGGCGGTGTCGGGGCGGCGGCGCTGTGCGGTGGGGGCGGCCAGGGCGACGCGCTGATCGTCCGCGTGCCGGGCGCCTAGCCAGGGCATGACCACGCCTGTGCAGTCCGTCCGTACGAGTGATGAGGAGCGCGGCACCCATGGCTGACGCTGATGTGCCCACGCTGGTGGAGCAGGCCCGGCAGGGGCGGCCGCGCGCCGTCGCCCGGCTCATCTCGCTGATCGAGGGCGACTCCCCGCGGCTGCGCGAGGTGATGGCCGCGCTGGCGCCGCTGGCGCAGGGCGCGTACGTGGTAGGGGTGACCGGTTCGCCGGGGGTCGGCAAGTCCACGTCGACCTCCGCGCTCGTCTCGGCGTACCGGAGGGCGGGGAAGCGGGTCGGGGTGCTCGCCGTCGACCCCTCCTCGCCGTTCTCCGGCGGCGCGCTCCTCGGTGACCGGATCCGGATGTCCGAGCACGCCTCGGACCCCGGCGTCTACATCCGCTCCATGGCCACCCGCGGCCATCTGGGCGGGCTCGCCTGGGCCGCCCCGCAGGCCATCCGGGTGCTGGACGTGGCCGGATGCGACGTGGTGATCGTGGAGACGGTCGGCGTCGGCCAGTCCGAGGTGGAGATCGCCGCGCAGGCCGATACCACCATGGTGCTGCTCGCCCCGGGCATGGGCGACGGCATCCAGGCGGCCAAGGCCGGAATCCTGGAGATCGGCGACGTGTACGTGGTCAACAAGGCCGACCGGGAGGGCGCCGAGGCCACCGCGCGCGAGCTGAACCACATGCTGGGCCTCGGCGAGGCCCGGGCGCCCGGGGACTGGCGGCCGCCGATCGTGAAGACCGTGGCGGCCCGCGGCGAGGGCATCGACGAGGTCGTCCAGGCCCTGGAGAAGCACCGGGCGTGGATGGAGGAGCACGGCGTGCTGGCCGAGCGCCGGATGCGGCGGGCGGCGGGCGAGGTCGAGACGATCGCGGTGACCGCGCTGCGCGCCCGCATCGGCGATCTGCACGGCGACCGCCGCCTGGGCGCGCTGGCGGAGCGGGTCGTGGCGGGCGAGCTCGACCCGTACGCGGCGGCGGACGAGCTGGTGGCGGGGGTCACCGAGGGCTCGTAGCGGAATCGGCGTTCCAGGGCCCACCTGAAGTTTTCTTCAGGTGGGCTCTGCGACGCTGACCCCATGCGTTTGCTGATCGTGGAGGACGAGCGCCGGCTCGCCCTGTCGCTCGCCAAGGGGCTGCGGGCCGAGGGGTTCGCGGTGGATGTGGTGCACGACGGGCGGGAAGGGCTGCACCGGGCCCAGGAGGGCGCGTACGACCTGATCGTCCTCGACATCATGCTGCCCGGGCTCAACGGCTACCGCGTCTGCGGCGCCCTGCGGGCCGCCGGGAGCGAGGTGCCGATCCTGATGCTCACGGCGAAGGACGGCGAGTACGACGAGGCGGAAGGTCTGGACACCGGCGCCGACGACTATCTGACCAAGCCGTTCTCGTACGTCGTGCTGGTCGCCCGGGTAAGGGCGCTGCTGCGGCGGCGCGGCGCCGGGGCCTCGCCCGTGGTGCGGGTGGGGGCGCTCGCGGTGGACCGGGGCGCGCGCCGGGTGGAACGGGACGGGGACGAGGTGTCCCTGACCGCCAAGGAGTTCTCGGTGCTGGAGCACCTGGCGACGAACGGCGGGGACGTCTGCTCCAAGGCGGACATCCTGGAGCACGTGTGGGACTTCGCGTACGACGGCGACCCCAACATCGTCGAGGTGTACGTCAGCACGCTGCGCCGCAAGCTGGGGCCCGGGTTCATCGAGACCGTGCGGGGAGCGGGGTACCGGCTCCGTGGGTAGGGCGTTCGGTTCGGTACGGTCGCGGGCCGCGCTGGGCGCGACCGTGGTGGTGGCCGTGGCGCTGGTGGCCGCGGGGCTCGCGGTGCTGAAGGTGCTCCAGGGCAACCTGGCGGACCAGGCCGGGCTGCACGCCCAGGTGGAGGCACGCGAGGTGGCGTCGAAGATAGCCGCCGGGACCGGCTACCGCGATCTGGACCTGGACGACGACACCCCCGTGCAGGTCGTGGACGACAAGCGCCGGGTGCGGGCCGTCAGCGAGGAACTCCAGGCCGTGACGGGGACGGCGACCCCGTCGGTGCGCCCGGTGTCCGTGGCGCCGGACGACGAGCGCGAGGAGGGCGAGGTCGACGGCGACGTGCGGTACGCCGACGGCTCGGCCCGGATCGACGGCACGACCGCCGACTACCGCTGGGCGGCCGTGGAGGCCACCGACCCGCACGGCGAGGACGTCACCGTCTACGCGGGCGCGCCGCTGGCCACCGAGCGCGACGCGGTCGGCACGGTACGGCAGGCGATGCTGATCGGGCTGCCGCTGCTGCTGCTCGTGGTGGCCGCCGTGACCTGGCTGGTGACGCGGCGCGCGCTGCGGCCGGTGGAGGGCATCCGGCGGGAGATGTCCGCGATCACGGCGAGCACGGACCTGTCCCGGCGGGTGCCGGAGCCGGACTCGCACGACGAGGTGGCGCGGCTGGCCCGGACCACCAACGAGACGCTGACCGCGCTGGAGGCGGCGGTGGAGCGGCAGCGGGCGTTCGTGGCCGACGCCTCGCACGAGCTGCGCTCCCCGGTGGCCTCGCTCCGTACCCAGCTGGAGGTGGGCGTCGCCCACCCCGAACTGCTGGACCTGCCGGGCGCGGTCGAGGACGTGGTGCGGCTCCAGCGGCTGGCGGCCGATCTGCTGCTGCTGGCCCGGCTGGACGCGGGGGAGCGGCCCCGCGCGGACACCAGGGTGGAGCTGGACGCGCTGGTGCGGGAGGCGGTGGAGCAGCGGACCGGGGACCGGGTGCCGGTGCGCACCGACCTGGCGGCGGTGGCCGCCACGGGCTCGCGCGGGC
Organism: Streptomyces sp. NPDC021115; assembly: GCF_044333065.1. Classification (NCBI taxonomy): domain Bacteria; kingdom Bacillati; phylum Actinomycetota; class Actinomycetes; order Kitasatosporales; family Streptomycetaceae; genus Streptomyces; species Streptomyces sp. NPDC021115. The sequence continues at coordinate 415,791 of NZ_JBIRQF010000001.1, read as the reverse complement.
AGCTGACGCAGGTGCTGGGCAACCTGGTCGACAACGCGCAGCGGCATGCGCGCGGTGAGGTGCGGGTGTCGCTGCGGGCGGACGGCGCCGAGGGCGTGGTCGCGGTCGCCGACGACGGCGCGGGGGTGCCGGAGGCCGAACGGGAGCGGATCTTCGAGCGGTTCGTACGGCTCGACGACGCCCGCAGCCGCGACGACGGCGGGGCCGGGCTCGGCCTCGCCATCGCGCGGGACGTGGTGCTGCGGCACGGCGGCACGCTGACCGTCGGTGAGGCGCCGGGCGGCGGCGCCCTGTTCGAGGTGCGGCTGCCGCTGGCGGGCTGACGTGCTCTAGACCCGGCCGCGCTGGGTGCGCAGATGGTCGGCGACGGGCACCAGCGACCCGTACAGCGCCTCCAGGTCGGCCGGGGCGAGCAGGTCGATGAAGTGCTTGCGCACCGAATCGACATGGTGGGGCGCGACCTTGCGCATGGTGTCCCAGCCCTGCTCGGTGAGGACCGCGTACAGCCCGCGCCGGTCGGACTCGCAGTTCTCACGGCGGACCAGCCCGGCGTTCTCCATCCGGGTGATCTGATGGGACAGCCGGCTCTTGGACTGGAGCGTCGCGGACGCGAGGTCGCTCATCCGCATCCGGTGCTCTTCCGACTCCGAGAGGTTGACCAGGATCTCGTAGTCGTTCATGGTCAGGCCGAACGGCTGGAGGTCCCGTTCGAGCTGGTAGGTCAGCAGCCTGCTGACATCCAGGTGGGTGCGCCAGGCGCGCTGTTCGTCGTCGCTGAGCCAGCGCGTGCCGTTCTCGGTCTCCATGGGATGTATTCTACCTATAGAAGTTGAATTCCGAACCAATGGATGTATCGGGCTAGAGGTCACCTGTTCGACGTTACACTCCGCGTCTTCGCACTCACGAACCGGTACCGTTCCTAGAGGCGGAGCGGGAGTGAATCCTGTTGCCAGGACTCATGCTCAGCCGAACGCCCCGCACGGTGTTGAGCGTTCTGGTCGCCCGCATTCGCTCCGTATCCGGTCCGCGCGGATCGTGTCCGTCGTCCGGGAATACGGGGGCGGGTTTCCTCACGCCACGGGGTGGCTGGTCCGGCCTGGACGGTCCGATGCCCGCACCCATCGCTCTGGTGGGTGCGGGGCGGTGCCGTCCGTCGCCGGATCGGGTGTCCCAGGGCGCGTCTTCCGATCGCCACGGCTGCCGCGTGGTGGCGAGTGGTCTTCCTGGTGGTGCTGGTGAGGGGTTTCTGCCAGTGCTGGGCACCCCACCGGGAGGTGTAGGCCGGGTCCACGGCGACGACAGTTATACCCAGTTCGGCGGCCATGCTGACCAGCCGGGCCCGCAGTCCGGCGACGGGCAGGCCGGAGATCAGCTTGCGGAACCGCTTGTTGCGGCCGTGCTTCTCGCGGGTCTTCTCCGCTTGGAAGTCGAGATCCTCGACCGCGATCGCAAGGCCGTGCCGCTGGGCCCAGTGCAGCAGGTGGATCAGGGCATGCCGGACCTGGGCGTCCCGGTGGGAGGCGGTGCCGGACAGGTCGTAGCCGAAACGGAGTGGTTCACCGACGGGGTTGCCGTGCCGGTCCAGGCGCCAGGCGGCCAGGTGATCGGCGTTGGTGTCGACCCCGACCAGGCCGCCCGCACGTGCCGCTGCCAGCGGCACGGTCTGGGTCGGTGGGATCGTCCAGGACGCTGTCAGGTACCAGCGCCCACGCTGCACGTCCTCGTGGACGCGGTAGGCCACAGCCCGGTTGGCGGTAACGCGGTCGGCCCACTGCCGACCCCGGTGCGCGAACGCCACGCGTGCGGTGAGGACGTACCGGCCATTCGGGGCGTTCGCCAGGTGCACCAGCGGTGCGGGGAGCTTGAGCGAGATCTCACCGTCGGGGCTGACGCGGATGGTCTCGTTGCCGGACCGTTTGCCCGACTCCCCGTCCGCCTGCAGAAACCGGCGCCGGGCCTCCCACCGCGCACGCCACCGCTCTTCGGTGAGCTGCGCCTGCCGCAGGTGGTGGCGGGTGTTCAGCAGTCGTCTGCCGCCCCGCACCACACGCACCACCCCGGCCTCCCGGTCGGCCCGCGCCGCCCGGAGCCGGTCTTGGAGCAGGTGCAGACGGCGGGACTTGGCGAACCACTCGCTCGGGGTGCCATAGCCACCGGGAGCCTTCTTCTCGCCCTTCTCCCCGACCGGCAGGGACAGCCGGTGCGCGATCGTCCTGACACCGGCTTCCAGGCTCTGGATGTGGGCGAGTTGGCCACGCCGGGCCAGCGCCCACTGGTCGTGGGTGGCCTTCGTGATCGACCCCGCCCAGCGGGAGGAGGACTCCTCGGTCAGGACACGCTTGCGCCGCGCCCACTGCTCACTGTCGTGCCCCAGCCCGGTCGCGCACCGCGCCTTCAGGTCCCGGGATGCCAGCGAGCCCAGATGGTCACCGACCAGACGCAGGACCCGCAGGACCCTCTCCTCTGCGGCGGTCAGGCCCTTGAGCCGGGTACGGATCGCGACCCCCGAGGGGCCGGGTACCACGAACGACGCCGCCATCTCCCGCAACCCACCCACGCCCGTCACCCCCACCGGATGCAGCAGAAACCGTCACCATCATCAACGACCACAATCGGGAAAGGTCACGCAGTTCGATGCAAGAACTTCCGTTCCCATCCACGGGGCGGACCTGTCCTTGCCCGGAAACTCATTCATACGCACCAGAACACACTCATGCGCCGTCGATCCCTACCTGTTCACAGGGCCGGTCGCGCCGACGGCTATCTCCTCCATCAGCTCCTCCGTGGACTGGAGCAGCACGGTCCCCGCCCCCACGAACTCGAACTGGTGCTCCTCGCCCGACGTCCCCCCGAGCCCGGTGTGCGCCCGGATGCCGCCCATGACCCCGCGCAGATACTCGTGGTCGTAGTGGTGGTTGGGGGTCGGGCAGTCCGCCCAGCCGACCAGCGCCTGCGGATCGACCCGTATCGGCGGCTCCATGAAGACCACGGGCCCATTGGACGCCGCGACGAACTTCCCCGTGCCGATGAGCGTCAGAAAGCCCGGCACGATCGACTGCTTGAGCGCCAGCGACGGCTGGAACGCGAGCAGATTCCCCGACCGGATGGTCAGGTTCCCCTCGTCCAGGTCAAAGGAGTTGACGTCGAAGGCGCGGTGCGCGAGCACCATCTTGCCCTTGCCCTCGGCCACCACCCACTCGGCGGCGTGCAGCGGCGAGTGGAAGCTCCCCGCGACGAGCCGGTCGAGCCGGCCGAGCCCGATGCCCTGGAAGCCGATCTGCCCGTAGTAGGCGACCATCTTCCCCTTCTGGAGGAACCACTGTCCGTCCAGCTCCACGCTGAAGGCGTACGGATTGACGTTGTCGTCGGCCGGCAGAGTGTAAGCGTCGTGGATGACGGGGCCGTTCAAAGCTTCTCCTCCGATGCCTGGACGTAGACCGTGCCGGTGCCGGACAGCTCCAGCTGGAAGGCCTCCCCCGAGCCGCGGCCCACCATGTCGCGCCAGCCGAGGGCCGTCGAGAGCTTATTGCGAACATCACCCCGGTGGGCTACATAGGCTTGCGGATCGACGTGGACCGGACGGCCCGGCTGGATCGGCAGCTCGATCACGCCGCCGTGTGCCATCACCGCCGCCGAGCCCTGCCCCTCCAGCGTGGTCGTGAACAGCCCCTGTCCGGTCACCTGGCCGCGCACCATGCCCATCACCCCGCCCTGCGACCCCAGGAACACCGTGCCCTGGCGCAGCGAGCCGTCGAAGGCCAGCAGCCGGTCCGCCTCCACGTACAGGGTGTCGCCGGTCAGGTCGATCACGTGCACATGGTGTCCGCCGTGGCCGAACATCACGGTGCCCTGGCCCTCTATGGTCATCAGCGGCGTCGCCTCGTTGGCGACCCGCCGCCCGATCATGCCCATCACCCCGCGCTGGCCGCCGGTGATGCTCGGGGTGAACCGCACCTGGCCGCGGTACGCCAGCATCGCGCCGCGCTGGCTGAACAGCGTCCGGCCCGGCATCACCTGGGCCTCCACCATGCGGGAGGTGAGTGTGGTGAACGGCATCAGATCTCGCCCCCGATCGTGTTGCGCTCGCTGGGCTGCACGTACACAAGGCCCTCGCCCTCGAAGCGGATCTGGAACGCCTCGCCCCCGCTCTCGCCTATCAGCGCGCGGAAGTTCACGCCCGACTGGAAGTGCTGCCTGAGGTCGCCGGAGTGCGCCACGTACGCGCCCGGGTCGACCTGGAGCGGGGTCTGCGGGGTGACGCGCAGCACGATCGCCGTGCCGTCCGAGACGATCGCGGCCTGGCCGGTGCCCTCCACGGTCGTGGTGAACAGCCCGTTGCCCTGTGCGGAGCCGCGCAGCCCGGTGAAGGAGGTGCCGGTGCGCAGGGCCGCGTCCGTGCACAGCAGGTTCCCGGCCTCCACGTACAGCTTCTCGCCGTGCAGCGACACCAGGTTGATCTCGCTCGCCCGGTCGGCGAAGTAGCAGGTTCCGTGCCCCTTCACCTCCATGACTTCCATCTGCTCGCCGGTGAGCCGCCGGGTCACCATCCCGCGCAGTCCCTCGCCGCCGCCCGTCCTCTTCTTGAAGGTCATGTCCCCCTCGTACGCGACCATCGCGCCGTTCTTCGCCTTCACGGAGTCGCCGGTCAGGTCGACGGCGAGCACCCTGGATCCCTGGAGCCGAAAGTGAGCCACGGAGCCGACGGTATCGGTCCCGCCACCCTGGAGAAATGATCGCGGGCGGGGCTGCGACAATAGGAGGCGCTTGTGCATCGCTTCACAAGCGCCCCTTTCTGATCCGTTGTCCGTGTCTCCTCATGCGAAGGTGCTCTCGTGGACTTCAAGACCGCCACCGCGCTGCGCCGGCTCCGCCTGGTCTCCGCGCCCGAGGCCGTGTCCTTCCTGCTGCTGCTCGTCTGCTCGGTGCTCAAGCGCACCACGGACTTCAACGCGGTGCCGGTCATGGGCATGGTGCACGGGGTCCTCTTCATCCTCTACGTGGTCTTCTGGGCGGACGCCTGGAACCGCACCAAGTGGGGCTGGCAGACCGCCGCGCTCTACTTCGTCCTCTCCGTCCTGCCCACCGGCGGCTTCTTCGCCGAGCGCAAGCTCAAGCGCGAGGCCGAGGCCGGTGTGATCGCCGCGCGGGCCCGCCGCGAGGGCGTGGTCAACGTATGATCGTCGCCTTCTCGGTGACCCCGCTGGGCGTCGGCGAGGACGTGGGGGAGTACGTCGCCGACGCGGTGCGCGTGGTGCGGGAGTCGGGCCTGCCCAACCATACGGACGCGATGTTCACCTCGATCGAGGGCGACTGGGACGAGGTGATGGCCGTCGTCAAGCGCGCCGTGGCGGCCGTGGAGGCGCGCGCCCCGCGCGTCTCCGTCGTCCTCAAGGCCGACATCCGCCCGGGCGTGACGGACGGCCTCACCTCCAAGGTCGACACGGTGGAGCGCCACCTCTCGGCGTAGCGCACGCCCTCTGGAACCGGGCCGCCCGTCCGGGCAGGCTGTGCCCATGACGACGACTTCGGAGTCCGAGGCGGCAGACCCGTCCGCGTTACGCACCGGGTACGGCGCGGTCTTCGCCTTCCCCGAGTTCCGCACGGTCTTCGCCGCGCACCTGATCTCGATGCCGTGCGAGATGGCGGGCGGGATCGCGCTCTCCGTCCTCGTCTACCGGCTCACCGGATCGCCCCTCCTCAGCGCCCTCACCTTCGCGACCGCGCTGCTGCCGTACGTGATCGGCGGCACGCTGCTGTCCTCCGTCGCCGACCGCTACCCGGCCCGCCGGGTGCTCGTCGTGTGCGACCTGGTGCACGCGGGCTGTGTGACCGCCATGGCGGTGCCGGGGATGCCGGTGGCCGTGCTGCTCGCGCTGCGCTGCGTGCCCGCCGCGATCTCGCCCGTGTTCAGCGGTACCCGGGCGGCCACGCTCAACGACATCGTCGGCGAGGGCGATCTGTTCGTGCTGGGCCGCTCGGTCATCCGGATCACCGCGCAGAGCGCCCAGCTGGCCGGGTTCGCGGTGGGCGGGCTGCTGCTGACCGCCGTGTCACCGCGCACCGTGCTGGTGATCATGGCCGCGGCGCTGTGCTGCTCGGCGCTGCTGCTCCGCTTCGGCACCCGCCACCGCCCCGCGCGCCGCACGCCCGGGCAGGGGGCGGGCGGCGCGGCGCTGCTCGGGGACTCGCTGCGGGGCGTACGGCGGCTGTTCGCCGACCGCCGCGTGCGGGCGCTGCTGCTGCTCTCCTGGGTGCCGCCGATGTTCGTGGTGATGCCGGAGGCGCTGCTGACGCCGTACGCGGATGCCCAGGGCCTCGACTCGGTCGGCCTCGGGCTGCTGATGTGCGGGGCGCCGGTCGGCGCGGTGGTGGGCGAGGTGCTGACGGGCTCCCTGCTGGGGCCGCGGGGGAGGGCCCGGCTGACGCTGCCGGTGGGGGTGATCGCGGCGCTGCCCGCCGTCGGGTACGCCGGAGATCCCTCGTTCGGCTGGGCGCTGGCCCTCCAGGTGGTGACCGGCTTCGGGATCGCGTACACCCTCGGCCTCGACCAGTGGTACCTGGCGGCGGTGCCGGAGGAGCTGCGGGGCCGGGCGATGACCGTGCTGACGGCCGGGCTGATGACCGCCCAGGGCCTGGGGATGGCCGTCTCGGGGGCGGTCGCGGAGTTCGCGCCGGTGCACGTCGTGGCGGCCCTGGCGGGCGGCGTCGGCGCGCTGTGCTCGCTCCTGGTGGCGCTGGAGGTGCGGCGTACGGCGCGGGGGCGGGCGCCGGGGCCGGGGCCGGGGCCGGGTTCGAAGGGTGAGACCGGGCTGACCGCGATATGACCGGCCGGTAGGGTCGGTACCGTGCCGAAGCCGCTCAGTCTTCCGTTCGACCCCATTGCCCGCGCCGACGAGCGCTGGAAGCAGCGATGGGGGTCCGTGCCGTCGATGGCCGCGATCACCTCGATCATGCGGGCCCACCAGATCCTGCTCGGCCAGGTCGACGCGGTGGTCAAGCCGTACGGACTGACCTTCGCGCGCTACGAGGCGCTGGTGCTGCTGACCTTCTCCAAGTCCGGTGAGCTGCCCATGTCCAAGATCGGTGAGCGGCTGATGGTGCACCCGACCTCGGTCACCAACACGGTGGACCGCCTGGTCAAGTCGGGTCTGGTCGACAAGCGGCCCAATCCGGCCGACGGCCGCGGCACCCTCGCCACCATCACCGACCGGGGCCGCGAGGTGGTCGAGTCGGCCACCCGCGACCTGATGGCGATGGACTTCGGGCTCGGGGTGTACGACGCCGAGGAGTGCGGGGAGATCTTCCGCATCCTGCGTCCGCTGCGGATCGCCGCGGAGGACTTCGAAGGCGAGTGAGCCGGAGGGGCGCGCCTCTGTCGAAAAGGAGAGCGCGCGCAGGCCGCGAGGAACGAGTGGCCGAGCACGGTCGACTGTCGACAGGGGCTTTGGCGCCCCGGAGGCGAACCGAGCCCAAAAAGGAGGACACCGGGCACGAGGGCGGGCAAGGGCCCGCGTGACCGGCCGGGGGCGGCGAAGATCGCCCCGGAACGGACGGTTACGCTCAGCCGCATGAAAAAGAGCGTCCTGACCCGCTATCGGACGATGGCCTACGTCACCGGTGTGCTGCTGGTCCTGCTGACCCTCGGCGTGATCGCCAAGTATCTGCTGGACGTGTCCGGCGCGGCCGGTTTCACCAGCGTCGTCGGCATCGCGCACGGCTGGCTGTACGTCCTCTACCTGGTCTTCGCCTTCGACATGGGCTCCAAGGCGAAGTGGCCGTTCGGCAAGCTGGCCTGGGTGCTGCTCGCGGGCACGATCCCGACCGCGGCCTTCTTCGTCGAGCGCAAGGTCTCGCGTGAGCTGGAGCCCCTGATCAGCGGCTCCGAACCGCAGACCGCGAAGGCCTGACCTCCGCTCCGACCTGCGGCAACGGGCCGATCGCTCACCCGGTCGGCCCGCCCGGCGGCCGTCAGCCATCGACAATTAGTAGGACGTCCTAGTAAATTTGAAGCATGGACGTCGAAGGCATTGAGGCAGGCCGCCGTCGCTGGCAGGCCCGGTACGACGCGGCACGCAAGCGTGATGCCGCCGGGGGTTTGGGGGCGAAGCCCCCAAGGGATTGGACCCGCACCACCCTGTCCGGGGACCCGGTCGAGCCGGTCTACGGCCCGGCGCCGGGTGACACGGTCGAGGGGTTCGAGCGCATCGGCTGGCCCGGGGAGTTCCCGTACACCCGGGGCCTCTACGCCACCGGCTACCGCGGCCGCGCCTGGACGATCCGCCAGTTCGCGGGCTTCGGCAACGCCGAGCAGACCAACGAGCGCTACAAGATGATCCTCAAGGCGGGCGGCGGCGGTCTTTCGGTCGCCTTCGACATGCCGACGCTCATGGGCCGCGACTCCGACGATCCGCGCTCGCTCGGCGAGGTCGGCCACTGCGGCGTCGCCATCGACTCCGCGGCCGACATGGAGGTCCTCTTCAAGGACATCCCGCTCGGCGACGTCACCACCTCGATGACGATCAGCGGCCCGGCCGTCCCCGTGTTCTGCATGTACCTGGTCGCCGCCGAGCGCCAGGGCGTGGACCCCGCGGTGCTCAACGGCACGCTCCAGACCGACATCTTCAAGGAGTACATCGCGCAGAAGGAGTGGCTGTTCCCGCCCGAGCCCCATCTGCGGCTGATCGGCGACCTGATGGAGCACTGCGCGCGCGGCATCCCCGCGTATAAGCCGCTCTCGGTCTCCGGCTACCACATCCGCGAGGCGGGGGCGACGGCCGCGCAGGAGCTGGCGTACACCCTCGCCGACGGCTTCGGCTACGTCGAGCTGGGCCTGTCCCGGGGCCTGGACGTCAACACCTTCGCGCCCGGCCTGTCCTTCTTCTTCGACGCCCATGTGGACTTCTTCGAGGAGATCGCCAAGTTCCGGGCGGCCCGCCGCATCTGGGCCCGCTGGATGCGCGACGTCTACGGGGCGACGTCCGAGAAGGCGCAGTGGCTGCGCTTCCACACCCAGACCGCCGGGGTCTCGCTCACCGCCCAGCAGCCGTACAACAACGTCGTACGGACCGCCGTGGAGGCGCTGTCCGCCGTGCTCGGCGGCACCAACTCGCTGCACACCAACGCCCTGGACGAGACCCTGGCGCTGCCCAGCGAGCAGGCCGCCGAGATCGCCCTGCGCACCCAGCAGGTGCTGATGGAGGAGACCGGCATCCTCAATGTGGCGGACCCGCTGGGCGGTTCCTGGTACGTCGAGGCGCTGACCGACCGGATCGAGGCCGACGCCGAGAAGATCTTCGAGCAGATCAAGGAGCGCGGCCGCCGGGCCGTCCCCGACGGGCAGCACCCCATCGGGCCGATCACCTCCGGCATCCTGCGCGGCATCGAGGACGGCTGGTTCACCGGGGAGATCGCCGAGTCCGCCTTCACCTACCAGCGGGCGCTGGAGAAGGGGGACAAGAAGGTCGTCGGCGTCAACTGCCACCACGGCTCGGTCACCGGCGACCTGGAGATCCTGCGGGTCAGCCACGAGGTCGAGCGCCAGCAGGTGCGGGTGCTGGGCTCCCGTAAGGCAGGGCGGGACGAGGGCGTGGTCGCCGAGCGGCTGAAGGCGCTGATGGCCGCCGCCCGGGACGGCTCCAACATGATCGAGCCGATGCTGGAGGCGGTGCGCGCCGAGGCGTCGCTCGGCGAGATCTGCGACGCGCTGCGCGAGGAGTGGGGGGTCTACACCGAGCCCGCCGGGTTCTGACCGCCCTCGCCGCTTTCCGGTCCGCTCTCCGGTGACGCATCACAGCCGGGGAGCGCCGCCGCGGTCAGCCCGTGCAGCAGCAGCGTCGCGAAGCCCTGCGCCCACTCCGTGTCCACCGGCTCCGCGCTGACCAGCAGCCGGTGCACCACCGAGCCCGCGATCACATCGAAGATCAGGTCCGCGTTGCGGGCCGCCGTGCCCGGATCCTCCTCGCGCGGCAGTTCGCCGCGCAGCTGCGCGCGCTCCCGGCCGATCAGCACCAGCCGCTTCTGCCGGTCCACGATGGCGGACCGGACCCGGGCGCCCAGCGCCTCGTCCTGGGTGGCCTCGGCGATCACGGCCATCAGCGCCGTCTTGGTCTCGGGCAGCTCCAGCAGCTCGGCGAAGCGCACCACCACGTTCTCGATGTCGGCCCGCAGGCTGCCGCAGTCGGCCGATCGCAGATGCTCGTCGAAGACCGCCGCGACCGCGTCCACGACCAGCTCGTTCTTGCCCGCCCAGCGGCGGTAGAGGGTGGTCTTGGCGACTCCGGCGCGGGCCGCGACGTCGCCCATCGTGAGTTTTCCCCAGCCCAGCTCGACCAGGGCGGCACGCGTCGCCCCGAGGATGGCACGGTCGGCCTCGACGCTGCGGGGGCGCCCGGTGCGCCTGCTGGGCGGGCTCATGGCGCATGACCCTACTCGCAGGTAGACGCGGATGTCCCGGCCGGTTACGCTACGGCTCGTAGCGTAAGACGGGCCTGTCCGAGCGGCCGCCGAGGCGCTTTTCCATTCACCGCGCCGAGAGGGGAGGATAGGACCATGCAGCCACGGAACATGTCCATGAGTGGAGTGGTCGACCTCGCCGCGGTGAAGGCGGCCGGGGAAGCGAAGCAGAAGGCGGAGAAGGCGCGGGCCGACGCCGCCCGCACGGGCGCGCCCGCGCCCACGCGCCTGGTCTTCGACGTCGACGAGGCGGGTTTTCAGCAGGAGGTCCTCCAGCGCTCCACCGAAGTACCGGTCGTCATCGACTTCTGGGCTGAGTGGTGCGAGCCGTGCAAGCAGCTCGGACCGATCCTGGAGAAGCTGGCCGGGGAGTACGCGGGGAAGTTCGTCCTCGCGAAGATCGACGTCGATGCCAACCAGATGCTCTTCCAGCAGTTCGGCGTGCAGGGGATCCCCGCGGTGTTCGCGGTGGTCGCCGGGCAGCCGGTGCCGCTGTTCCAGGGCGCGGCCCCTGAGGCGCAGATCCGCCAGGTGCTGGACCAGCTGGTGCAGGCCGCGGAGCAGCAGTTCGGCATCGTCGGCGCGCCGGTCGAGGCGGCGGCCGCGGAGGGCGCCGAGGAGGAGGCCCCGGAGCCCGAGGGCCCGTACGACAGCGCGCTGGCCGCGGCCCATCAGGCGCTGGACGCGGGCGACCTGGGCGGTGCCGTCCGCGCGTACCAGAACGTGCTGAACGACGACCCGGCCAACGCGGAGGCCAAGCTCGGCCTGGCCCAGGCGCAGTTGCTGGAGCGGGTGCAGGGTCTGGACGCGCAGCAGGTGCGCAAGGAGGCCGCCGACAGCCCGGCGGACCCGAAGGCCCAGATCGCGGCGGCCGACCTGGATCTGGTGGGCGGTCATGTGGAGGACGCCTTCGGGCGCTTGGTCGACACGGTGCGGCGCACCGCGGGGGAGGACCGCGAGGCGGCCCGGCTCCATCTGCTCGGCCTCTTCGACGTGATCGGCGTCGACGATCCCCGAGTGGTCACGGCGCGTAGCGCGTTGGCGCGCGTCCTGTTCTGACTTCGCGGCTCTCAAACGGAACAGCGGCCGCGCTTTACCAAAACTTGGTAAACGCGGCTGCTGTTACTGCTAGTAAGGCCGCTCGGGGGCTATGTCCATTCTTGATGTCAAATCTCCCCCTCTTTTCGGGCGTTGAGTGACGACCCTGAGTGCCCGGCCTCGACCGACCTGCCGCAGATCGGTTATCGGTCCGTTACTCGCTAGTAACGAACCCCTTGTGCCCCGGCCGTGAATGGACCACGATCGGCCAAGCTCGGTCCATCTTCAACGAAGCCCGGCAACCGGTCGGTGCGGTGCTGCGGGTGGGTCCCCACCGGGCAGGCCGGCGGCAGTGGCGCCGGCCGTGGACAGGGGGGTCCCCGCCAACAGGCGGGGCCTGTCCAGGAGGTTGCGCGAGAAGCGTGGCCAGTGGTTGTCGCTCGGGGGTGATCGCCGGTGTTTCGGCGGGTGCAGTGCGCGCCTGTGAGACGTGGGCGCTCTCCTTCCCGAGGACGTAGCACTTCTCCCATCCCAGTTCGGGGCCGCGGCCCCGGCCGGAGATGTACGTCCGAGAAGGAGGAAAGTCATGGAGTCCCTGGCTCGTGGCGGGACCAGATGGAAGCGGTTCGCCGTTGTCATGGTCCCGAGCGTTGCTGCCACCGCCGCGATCGGCGTCGCCCTGTCACAGGGTGCGCTCGCGGCCTCGTTCAACGTGTCAGGCCAGCAGTTCAAGGTCGCGGTCGACCGGCTCGACGGTACGGGCTTCGCCCAGTACGGCGCGATAGACACCCAGCACGGCGGGAAGAACATCCCCGTCGCGGTGTCGGCGTTCAAGAGCGCCAAGCTCAAGGGCCTGTGCCAGTCGGTGGTCGTCCCGGTCCCGGTCTTCGGCGATGTGTCGCTGAAGCTGACGGCCGGTAACGGCAGCAAGACCGTCGAGGCGAAGAACCTCTTCATCGACCTCGATCAGCTGGACGCCGACGCGACGTTCCGCGGCATCGACATCGGTGTGGCGGCGGGTGACGCGAACAAGGGTCCGGGGATCAACAAGGGTGACAAGGCCCTTCCCGGCTCGTTCGCGCAGCAGGCCGATTCGGCGACGCTGACCGGCGTGAAGCAGACCGCCTGGGCGACCAGTGCGGGCACGTTCAAGCTCTCCGGACTTTCGATGAAGGTCAGCAAGGGCAAGAGCGAGTGCTTCTGAGGCGCTGAGCTGGAAGGGTGGGGGGCCGCGGCGCTGCCCCTCACCCGGCATCGCTCAGCAGCGCTGACGCGCCGCGCAGTTCAGTACCGCAGTAGAACGACTTGCGATCGCCTAGATCGCCAGCCCCAGGGAGCTGTTTTCAATGAGTGCCGAGTCGCCGGGGGCGCGTGACCGAACCAGCCATTGGCGGAAGACCTTCAGGGCATGGCGCTGGCAGCGCCCGTTCTGGGCGGGGCTGCTCACCACCTTGGCCGGGCTGCCGATCATGTACTTCCCGTACAACAGCCTCAACGCGGGCGGGTTCACGATCAACCTGTCCACCACTGCCGGATCCGCCTCGCTCATCATCGGCGTACTGCTGGTGATGCTGGGTCTGACCATGTGGTTCCAGCCCATGGTGCGGGTGTTCGCGGGCGTCGCCTCGATCCTGCTCGGCCTGGTGTCGCTGCCCGTGTCCAACATCGGCGGCTTCCTGATCGGATTCCTGCTCGCCCTCTTCGGCGGCGGCATGGGCGTCGCCTGGGCGCCGGGTGAAACCCCCACGGCACAGCCCGCCGAGGGGCCGGGAACCGCGCCCGAGGACGGCGCTGACGATGGCGGTGTGCCGGAGCCGGCCGGGGCCGGACCCGCGCCTGACCAGGAAGCCACGAATGGGAGGCACCGTGCGGGGTGAAGAGGAGCAGGCGGCGGACGGAAGTCCGCGCCGGGCCAGAACCGGACCGCGGCACGCGGCACCGAGAAAGTCGATGCTCACTCGCCTTCAGATGCCCGCGGGGAAGGCGATAGCGCTGGCCGCCATGCCCACGGCGGTGCTCATGGGCATGGGGCTGACCCCGCAGCTCGCGTCGGCCACCACGCGGGCCGAGGACAAGTACAAGGCCGGACCGTGCGTCTCCCAGCCGGACGAGGCCGACAAGGACGCCAAGGACAAGCAGGACGCGTCCGACAGCAAGGACAAGGACGCCGAGGGCTCGAAGGACAAGGGCAAGGGCTCCGGGGACCAGGGCGGTACGTCCGGCTCCGCGACCCCGTCCGACTCCGCCACGGGCGGTGACACGGGCGGCGACGCCGCACCGTCGAAGCCGACGCAGACCCCGAGCCCGACCCCGTCCGGCACCTCCGGTTCCGGGGACGACAAGGAGTCCGCGGAGCCCAGCGCCTCGCCGAGCCCGTCGGAGTCCGAGACCAAGAACCCGCTGGACCCGCTGGGCATCGGGGACAAGCTGCACGACATCTTCACCCCGGACGACGCCGACAAGGCGGACGGGAGCGACGCCTCGGCCTCGCCGAAGGCCACGCCCAGCCCGTCCGCGTCCTCCGCCACGCCGAGCCCCTCCGCGTCCACCGAGAAGAAGGACCCGGTCAAGGACACGGTGGACAAGGTCGGCAAGGGCGCCGAGGACACCGTTGACAAGGCGAAGAAGGCCGCCGAGGACGCCAAGGACAAGGCCGACAAGGCCCTGCCGAAGCCCTCGCCGTCCGCCAGTGACGACGCCACGGACGGCGGCAAGGTGGGCTACCCCTGCCCCGAGTTCGACGCCGACGCGTACAAGAACGCCGACGCCGAGCCGACCGCCAATCTGCTGCCCGACGACCCCTGGACGCTCCGGAGCACGCTGCTCTCGCTGCACGGCCTGGACTACAAGGGCATCGTCGAGGTCAAGACCCACAACGGCCAGACGAAGAAGGTCCTCAAGTTCACCGCCGACGGCGTGGACATCAAGGATCTCCACCAGCTGGTCAAGGGTCCGGGCGGGACCACCACCAACGTGGCGGCGCGCGAGGGTTCCACCTCGACGTTCCGCAACGGCACGGTGACCATGTACACGGAGGAGCTGAAGGGCAACCTCCTGGGCATCATCCCGATCACCTTCAGCCCGAAGACCCCGCCGCCGGTGAACATCCCCGAGGTGTTCTTCACCGATGTGACGGTCACCCAGGCCGGTCAGTTCGGCGGCGAACTGACCATCCCGGGAATGCACGTGTACGGCACCGGGGGATAACCCCGGAAAACCACATACCTGTTCGGGAGCCGCAGGCCCTCCTCGGAGGGCGCCGCCCGCGGGCACCGGGTCGAGCGCCCGGTGCCCGCGGGCGCGTTTGTCCGCGCCGGGCTCTATCATTACCTTGAGTGTTCGCGTGGACGCGCACCATGCCGCTTGGCGCGCGCCGGGGGGAAACGGGGGCAGCGGTGGAGAGCCATATTTCGGTCGGGGGCCCGGAGCCGGACGAAAGCCTGGAGCAGCTTGCCGATTGGCTGCGCGGCGAGCCCGAACTGGCCGGGCGGGTGAAGCCGAAGGCGCCGCCGCCGCGCGACGGCGAGATGGGGTCGGCCGCGCAGCTGCTCGTGGTGTCCCTGGGCGCGGGCGGTGCCCTCTCCGTCCTCGCGGGCTCGCTGCGGGCCTGGCTGTCCCAGCCGCGCCGCTCCGGCATCAAGATCACGGTCCATCGCCAGGACGGGCAGCGGCTGGAGATCGACGCCCGGCACGTCACCAAGGAGTCCGTCGAGGAGATTCTCCGGCAGGCGCTGCGCGCAGAAGAGGAATAGCCATGCGATTGCCCGATTCCCAGCGTTCCCGGGCGGTCCTGATCGGCACGAGCCGCTATTCCGATCCGGAGCTTTCGGACCTTCCGGTGGTGCGCGACACCATCGAGGACCTGGCCGCGACCCTCACCGATCCGGCGTACGGGGGCCTCGCGGACGGGCATTGCACCGTGCTGCTGGACCAGGGCGACATCCAGCGCGTGGGCCGTTCCTTACGGGCGACGGCGGCCGAGGCGGAGGACCTGCTGCTGGTCTATTACGTCGGCCACGGCCTGATCGCGCCCCGGCGGCACGACCTGTATCTGTCGCTGGTCGACAGCGAATACGGGAACCCGGAGTTCGGCTCCCTCGAATACGGCAAGCTGCGCGACGTCGTCCTCGACAGCCGCGCCACCTCGAAGGTCATCATCCTCGACTGCTGCTTCTCCGGCCGCGCGCTGAGCGGCACCATGGCCGGGCCGGAGGGCGCCGTGATGGGGCAGGTCGACGTGGCGGGCACGTACGTCATGGCGTCATCCCAGGGCAACGAGCCCTCCCTGATCCGGGACGGCGAGAAGAACACGGCGTTCACCGGCCGGCTGATCCGGCTGCTGCGGGACGGTGTGGCGGGCGGGCCCGAACTGCTCAGCATCGACGAGGTCTACCGGCGGCTCCAGACCACCATGACCGCCGAGGGCCTGCCCGCGCCCCTCCAGCGCGGCTCGCGGAACGCCGCCCTGCTGGCCCTCGCCCGCAACCGCGCCCACCGGCTCCCCGACGACCCCGCCCGGCATGAGGCCGCGGTGGCACTGTGCGAGGCGGAGAAGTACGAGGAGGCGGCCGAGGCGTTCGGCGCCCTGCTGGAGGAGCAGGAGCGCCTGCTGGGCGCCGACCACGCGGCCACGCTGCGCACCGGTCAGTGGCTCGCGCACACCCGCGGCGGTGCCGGTGCGCCCGCGGAGGCCGCGGAGCGGCTGCGGGAGATCCACGCCCGGCAGACCCGGCTGCTGGGCGATCACCACCCGGACACCCTGCGCAGCCGCCAGTTCCTCGCCGTCAATCTGGGCGAGTCGGGGCGGCGGCCGGAGGCGATACGGATACTGCGGGTGCTGCTGCTCGCCCGGCAACGTCTCCTGGGTCATGACGACGTCGCGACGATGCGCACCCGCCATGTCCTGGCCCACAACCTGGTCCGGACGGGCGAGTACGACGAGGCGGCGGCGCTGCTGCGCGAGCTGGTCGCGGACCGGGAGCGGGTGCTGGGCCCGGACCATCCGCACACGCTGCGGGCCCGGCGGGATCTGTCCGTACTCCAGGCTGTGGGGTGAGGGATGTTCGAGCGCTTCACGGACCGGGCGCGCCGGGCGGTGTGGATGGCCCAGGAAGAGGCCCGGGACCACAACCACGACTGGATCGGCCCGGAGCACATGCTGCTCGGCCTGATCCGCGGGGACCAGAGCCCCGGTGCCGAGTTCCTGGAAGGGCTCGGGGCGCCCGCGGCCGGGGTGCGCGAACAGGTGGAGCGCACCTTCACCCGGGGCACGACGACCCCGATCGGCCATATCCCCTTCACCTCCGCGGCCAAGCAGGCGCTGGCGGACGCGCTCGCGGAATCCACTGGTCTCGGCATGAACCACATCGGCCCGGAGCACCTGGTGCTCGGTCTGCTGCGGGAGCCGGACGGCATCGCCACCCGGGTCCTGGGGGCGTACGGCCTCGGATCGGAGGCCGTACGGGAGCGGATCCGCAGGCCCGCCGTCTCGGGGAGCGAGTTCTTCGAGCGGTTCACCGACCGGGCGCGCCGGGCCCTGGTGGAGGGGCAGGAGGCGGCGCGGAGGCTCAACCACAACCACCTGGGGACCGAGCACATCCTGCTGGGCCTGTTCGCGGCGGAGGGCATCGCCGCGACCGCGCTGCACACCTTCGGCATCACGCATGACGCGGTCCGGGAGCGGTTGATCAGGAGCGTCGGGTTCGGCACCAAGCCCCCGACCGGCTACATACCGTTCACGCCCCGGGCCAAGAAGGCGCTGGAGCTGGCGCTCAGGGACGCGCTGACGCTGGGCCACCACTACATCGGTACGGAGCATCTGCTGCTGGGGCTGATGCGCGAGGGCGAGGGGGACGGGGCGAAGCTGCTGAGCTCGTTCACCACGCAGAAGAAGGTGCGGGACGAGGTCATCCGCCTCCTGACCGTACCGGCCCCGGAGCCGCCGCCCGTGGTCGTCGGGCGCGAGGAGGAGATCCAGCGCATCATGCACATCCTGATGCGCAAGTCCCGTCATCACGCCCTGCTGGTGGGGGAGCCGGGCACCGGGCGCACCTCGATCGTCTCCGGGCTGGCCCAGCGCATCGCCCGGGGCGAGGTACCGGAGAGCCTGGCCGATGTGCGGCTGCGGGCCGCCGACATCGCCACGGCCGCCCAGGAGACGGTGGACGACCCGGACCGCACGGTGCTGTTCGTGGACGACATCTGGGCGGGCAATGTCGACGCGCTGCGCGCGCTCGCGCGGGGGAAGCCGCGGGTCATCGCCGTCACCGATCCGGAGACCTGCGCGGAATTCCCGGACCTCGGCGCGTACTTCCAGACGGTCCCGGTCAGTGAGCCCAGCCATCAGGAGGCCGTCGGCATCCTGCGGCAGCTGCGCCGCGAGTACGAGGCCCACCACCAGGTCACCATCACCGATGACGCCCTCGACGCCGCCGTCCGGCTCTCCGCGGAGCACATCACCGACCGCGTGCTGCCGGGGAAGGCGGTGGAGGTCCTGGACGAGGCGGGAGCCAGGGCGCGGATGACCGACGGGGCCGAACGGATCGTGGACGCTGGGGACATCGCGGAGCTGTTCGCGGGCCGGGCCGGGAGCGAGTCGTTCGTCGACGACCGCTCCATCTGGGCCATGAGCTGAGCGGCCGGGCCCCGAAGGACCCGGCCGCTCAGCTCACTTGAGGCGCGGTGTTACCGGCTCTCGCCGCCCAGGTGGTGCACCCGGACCATGTTGGTGGTGCCGGGGACGCCGGGGGGCGAACCCGCCGTCATGATCATGATGTCGCCCGCGCTGTAGCGGCCGAGCTTCGACAGCTCGGCGTCCACGAGGTCCACCATCGCGTCGGTGTGCTCCACATACGGCACCACGAAGGACTCCACGCCCCAGCTCAGCGTCAGCTGGTTGCGGGTGTCGGGCTCGGTGGTGAAGGCCACGATCGGCTGCTGGGCGCGGTAGCGGGAGAGCCGCCGCGCGGTGTCGCCGGACTGGGTGAAGGCGACCAGCGACCTGGCGCCCAGGAAGTCGGCGATCTCGCACGCCGCACGGGCCACCGAACCGCCCTGGGTACGCGGCTTCTTGCCGGGCACCAGCGGCTGGAGACCGCGCGAGAGCAGCTCCTCCTCGGCGGCCTGGACGATGCGGGACATCACCTTGACCGTCTCGATCGGGTACGAGCCGACCGAGGACTCGGCGGAGAGCATGACCGCGTCCGCGCCGTCCAGGATCGCGTTGGCGACGTCGGACGCCTCGGCGCGGGTCGGCCGGGAGTTGTCGATCATCGACTCCATCATCTGAGTCGCCACGATCACCGGCTTGGCGTTCCGGCGGCACAGCTCGATGAGCCGCTTCTGCACCATCGGGACCTTCTCCAGCGGGTATTCCACCGCCAGGTCGCCGCGGGCCACCATGACGCCGTCGAACGCCGCGACGACGTCCGCCATGTTGGCGACCGCCTGCGGCTTCTCGACCTTGGCGATCACCGGCACCCGGCGGCCGACCTCGTCCATGATCCGGTGCACATCGCGGACGTCGGCCGCGTCCCGGACGAAGGACAGCGCGACCATGTCGCAGCCCATCGTCAGGGCGAACCGCAGGTCGTCGATGTCCTTCTCGGACAGCGCGGGCACGTTGACCGCCGCGCCCGGCAGGTTGATCCCCTTGTGATCGGAGATCACCCCGCCCTCGATGACGATCGTCCGCACCCGGGGACCCTCGACCGCGGTGACCCGCAGCTCGACGTTGCCGTCGTTGATCAGGATCTGGTCGCCCTTGGAGACGTCGCCCGGCAGCCCCTTGTAGGTGGTGCCGCAGATCGTCCGGTCACCCTCGACGTCCTCGGTGGTGATGATGAACTCGTCCCCGCGGACCAGCTCGACGGGTCCGTCCGCGAAGGTCTCCAGCCGGATCTTGGGGCCCTGGAGGTCGGCGAGGACGCCGACCGCGCGCCCCGTCTCCTCGGACGCCTTGCGAACGCGGTGGTAGCGCTCCTCGTGCTCCGGGTGGCTTCCATGGCTCATGTTGAAGCGGGCCACGTTCATCCCGGCCTCGATCAGCGACTTGAGCTGGTCGTAGGAGTCGACGGCGGGGCCCAGCGTGCAGACGATTTTGGAACGGCGCATGAGGCTGATCCTATCGGTTTTGTTTCGGAGCGGAATATTTGAGCGCGAGTCGAAGCCGATCCGAAGGTTAGTCGCTGACCAGATCGAACGTCTGGCTCGCGATCTCCAGCTCCTCGTCGGTCGGCACCACCGCGACCGCGACCCGGCTGGTCCCGGCCGAGATCAGCCGCGCCGCCGAACCGCGCACCGCGTTGCGCACCGCGTCCACCTCGATGCCGAACGCGGGAAGATCGCGCAGCGCGGCCTCCCGCACCGCCGCCGAGTTCTCCCCCACACCGGCCGTGAACGCGATCGCGTCCAGCCGCCCCAGCACCGCGGTGTACGCGCCCACGTACTTCCGCAGCCGGTGGATGTAGATGTCGAACGCGAGCTGTGCCGCCGGATCACCCTCGCCCATCCGGCGTCCGATCTCACGCATGTCGTTGTCCCCGCACAGGCCCAGCAGTCCGCTGCGCTTGTTGAGCAGGGTGTCGATCTCGTCCGTCGACATCCCGCCCACCCGGGACAGATGGAAGATCGCCGCCGGATCCAGATCCCCTGAACGGGTACCCATGACCAGGCCCTCCAAGGGGGTCAGTCCCATCGAGGTGTCCACGCACACCCCGCCGCGCACGGCGGAGGCGCTGGCGCCGTTGCCCAGGTGCAGCACGATCGTGTTCAGCTCGGCGACGTCCTTGCCCAGCAGTTCCGCCGTCGCCCGGGTAACGAACGCGTGCGAGGTGCCGTGGAAGCCGTACCGCCGCACCCCGAACCGGTCGGCGGTGTCGGTGTCGATCGCGTACCGGGCCGCCGACTCCGGCATCGTGGAGTGGAACGCGGTGTCGAAGACCGCGACCTGCGGCAGGTCCGGGCGCAGCGCCCGGGCCACCTTGATGCCGGTGACGTTCGCCGGGTTGTGCAGCGGTGCCAGCGGGATCAGCTTCTCGATCTCCTCGACCACCTCGTCGGTGATCAGCGCGGGTTCGGTGAACCGGGTGCCGCCGTGCACCACCCGGTGGCCGATCGCGGCCAGCTCGGGAGAGTCCAGGCCCAGGCCCTGCCCGGCCAGCTCCTCGGAGACCTGCTTGAGCGCCGCCGTGTGGTCGGCGACGGGCCCCTCACCGATCCGCTCCACCAGGCCTGAGGAGAGCCGGGCGCCGTCCGCCATGTCCAGCAGCTGGTACTTGACGGACGAGGAGCCGGAGTTGAGGACGAGGACGCGGGAACCGTTCACGCGGACTGCACTTTCTGTGTCGGGCCCGCCGGACCGGCGGGGGTGGTCGGGGGAGTCTGGGACTGGGCCTGCACGGCGGTGATGGCGACAGTGTTCACGATGTCGGAGACCATCGCCCCGCGGGACAGGTCGTTCACCGGCTTGCGCAGACCCTGGAGCACCGGGCCGACGGCGACGGCGCCCGCCGAGCGCTGCACGGCCTTGTAGGTGTTGTTGCCGGTGTTGAGGTCCGGGAAGATCAGCACGGTGGCCTTGCCCGCCACCTCGGAGTCGGGCAGCTTGGTCGCCGCGACCGCCGCGTCCACCGCGGCGTCGTACTGGATCGGGCCCTCGACCAGCAGATCCGGGCGGCGCTCGCGCACCAGGTCGGTCGCCTTGCGCACCTTGTCGACGTCCGCGCCGGAGCCGGAGGTGCCGGTGGAGTACGACAGCATCGCGATCCGCGGCTCCACCCCGAACCGGGCGGCCGTGGTCGCCGACTGGATGGCGATGTCGGCCAGCTGCTCGGCGTCCGGGTCCGGGTTGACCGCGCAGTCGCCGTACACCAGCACCCGGTCGGCCAGGCACATGAAGAAGACGGACGAGACGATCTGCGCGCCCTCCGCGGTCTTGATGATCTCGAAGGCGGGCCGGATGGTGGCGGCGGTGGAGTGCACCGCGCCCGAGACCATGCCGTCGGCCAGGCCCTCCTGGACCATCAGGGTGCCGAAGTACGAGACGTCGGCGACCACGTCGTACGCCTCCTCGTACGCGACGCCCTTGTGGGCGCGCAGCTTCGCGTAGCTCTCCGCGAAGCGTTCCCGCAGCGGCGAGGTCACCGGATCGACGATCTGCGCCTCGGCGAGCTGGATGCCCAGCTCGGCGGCGCGCTTGCGGATCGCGTCCTCCTCGCCCAGCAGTGTGAGGTCGCACACATCGCGGCGCAGCAGCACGTCGGCGGCGCGCAGCACCCGCTCCTCGGAGCCCTCGGGCAGCACCACCCGGCGACGCCCTGACCGGGACCGCTCGATCAGCTCGTGCTCGAACATCATCGGCGTGACCCGGCCGGAGCGGGCCACCGCGATGCGGTCGGTCAGCGCGGTGGTGTCCACATGGCGCTCGAAGAGGCCGAGGGCGGTCTCGGCCTTGCGCGGCGCGCCCGCGTTCAGCTTGCCCTCGATGGCGAACAGCTCGGCCGCGGTCGGGAAAGAGCCGCCGGCCACCGCCGCCACCGGGGTGCCGGGGGCCAGCCGGCCCGCCAGCGCCAGGATGTCGGGCCCCGGCCGCTCGTCCAGGGTGAGCAGCACCCCGGCGATCGCGGGGGCGCCCGCACTGTGCGCGGCGAGCGCGCCGACGATCAGGTCCGCGCGGTCGCCGGGCGTCACCACCAGGCAGCCCTCGGTGAGGGCGGGCAGGAAGTTGGGCAGCATGGCGCCGCCGAAGACGAAGTCCCGGACGTTCCGGGAGAGTCCGGCGTGGTCGCCGAGCAGGACGTCGGCGCCGAGGGTGCGCACGATCTGGGAGACGGTGGGCGCCGACAGCTCCCCGTCCTCGGGCAGGACGTAGCCGGGCACCGGGAGCCGGGCGGCCAGCCGCTCGGCGATCTCCGCGCGGTCGCCGGGGGCGGCCCGGTTGACGACGACGGCGACGACGTCGCAGCCCTGCGCCTCGTACGCGCGGTAGGCGTTGTGGGCCTCGGCGCCGACGGCGTCGGTGTTCTGGTCCTGGCCGCCGACGACCGTGATCACGGTGGCACCGAACTCGTTGGCGAGCCGGGCGTTCAGCCCCAGTTCGTCCGGGAGGCTGGTGTCCGCGTAGTCGCTGCCCAGCACGAGGACGTACTCGTACTCGCGGGCCATCTCGTGGAAGCGGTCGACCAGCCGCGAGACCAGCTCGTCCGAGCCCTTCTCGGCCTGGAGGGCGGCCGCCTCCTCGTAGCTCATGCCGCTCGCCGAGGCGGGCGGCTGGCTGAGCCGGTAGCGGGCCCGCAGCAGATCGAAGAGGCGGTCGGGGTCGTCGTGCACCAGGGGCCGGAAGACGCCGACCCGGTCGACATGGCGGGTCAGCAGCTCCATGACCCCCAGCTCGACGACCTGGCGGCCGTCACCCCGTTCGATCCCGGTCACGTACACGCTGCGCGTCACGCGTGCTCTCCGTTTCCTCGGCGTCGTCCTTCATGCATCCTTTCGGACGCAAATTGGCCACTTTCTGCGGCCCAGTCCTCTTGACAATACCTTCGGCCGTGGTTAAGGCGCTCGGCAGCGTGCGGGACACAGCACTACCCCGCTCATGAAACAATCGGACTGGCTCACATCTACCCGTAGGGAGCAGGAGACACAGCACGATGCGCATCGGAGTTCTCACCGCGGGCGGAGACTGCCCCGGCCTCAACGCTGTGATCCGGTCGGTCGTGCACCGTGCGGTCGCCGGCCACGGGGACGAGGTGATCGGCTTCGAGGACGGCTTCAAGGGACTCCTCGACGGCCGTCACCGCAAGCTCGACCTCGACGACGTGAGCGGCATCCTGGCCCGCGGCGGCACCATCCTCGGCTCCTCCCGGCTGGAGCGCGCCCGGCTGCGCGAGGCGTGCGAGACCTCCAAGGACCACGCCCGCGACTACGGCATAGACGTGCTGATCCCGATCGGCGGCGAGGGCACCCTGACCGCCGCCCGGATGCTGTCGGACGCGGGGCTGCCCATCGTCGGCGTCCCCAAGACCATCGACAACGACATCTCCTCCACCGACCGCACCTTCGGCTTCGACACCGCCGTCGGCGTCGCCACCGAGGCCATGGACCGCCTCAAGACCACCGCCGAGTCCCACCAGCGGGTCATGGTCGTCGAGGTCATGGGGCGGCACGCGGGCTGGATCGCCCTGGAGTCCGGCATGGCGGGCGGCGCCCACGGCATCTGCCTCCCGGAGCGGCCCTTCGAGGTCGACGGGCTGGTCAAGATGGTCGAGGAGCGCTTCGCGCGCGGCAAGAAGTTCGCGGTCATCTGCGTCGCCGAGGGCGCGCACCCCGCAGAGGGCGCGATGGACTACCAGAAGGGCGAGATCGACCAGTACGGGCACGAGCGGTTCGCCGGGATCGGCAACCGGCTCGCGGCCGAACTGGAGCGGCGGCTCGGCAAGGAGGCCCGCCCGGTCATCCTCGGCCACGTCCAGCGCGGCGGCACGCCCACCGCGTACGACCGCGTCCTGGCCACCCGCTTCGGCTGGCACGCCGTCGAGGCCGCCCACCGCGGCGACTTCGGCATGATGACGGCGCTGCGCGGCACCGACATCACCATGGTGCCGATCGCCGAGGCGGTCACCGAGCTGAAGACCGTCCCCGCCCACCGCATGGACGAGGCCGAATCCGTCTTCTGAGCCACCACCTCGTACGGTCCCCGCCTGACCCGGGGGGACGGAGTCGATCAGGGGGGGTAGGGAGTCACCGGCGGGATGGGCGGGTTAACGGACCGGGCGTGGCTGCGCTACGCGACCCTCTTCGCACTGATAACGGCGCTGGTCACCGGCGCCGTCATCGCGATCGGCGGCAACGGCGGCGGCCATCTCGCCGCCAACCGCGACCAGTTACGGAGGGCCTGCGACGGCGCCCTGCCGTACGGCGACCTCGAAGGGCTGGTGCGCGACGCCCGGCCCGGTGAGCTGCGGCAGCACGGCACGATGCTCGCGCCCGGCCAGGACAGCCGCTCCCTGCTCGACTGCTCGCTCTCCTGGGGCGGCGGCAACGCGGTCCGCGTCCACGCCGAGGCGCTGGTCTCGGACGTGCCGCAGGGCATGGAGACCCGCCAGATCGTGAACCCGGGCCCCGGCGGCACGTTCACGGCACCCGGCACCACCGGCCGGTACGGCGCGCGCGGCGCCTGGCTGGTCGCCGACTGCCAGGACGGTCTTGACGGCCGGGTCCGGCCGACGACCGATCTGTACGTCACGGCCAGGATCACCGACGGAAGCGCCGGAGGCGCGGGCGACGCCGACCGCAGAACCGCGCTCACCGGTTTCCGCACCGCCGTTCATGTCGCCAACACCATCACCCGGGCGCAGCGCTGCGGCGGGCCCCCGCTGAACCCGCCGTCCCAGGTCGTGGCCACGGCTCCGGACCGGGGCGGGTACCAGGGCGGCGGCCTGACCGGACCCGCCTCGCGGCGCTGCGACTGGATCAGCCCGTCCTCGGTCCCGGGGCTCAGGCCCGGGGCGTGGACCACGCGCGGCGACGCCCAGGACTCCACCTCCTTGAGCGCCTGCACCGGCGACTGGGACCCCGACGCCCGGCCCAACCAGGGCGAGACGCCGCAGGAGTGGCAGATCACCGGGGTCGAGGCGGCCAGCTGGACGGGGGTCCTGGGCCGGTCCGCTTACGACTCGTACGAGCGCGAGGGTCATGTGCCCGGCTGGGGCGCGGACGAGGAGAACCGGCTGGCGCAGGCCGAACCCCCGGGCAACGAGGATGCGGGGGACCGGGTGGACCGCGTCCCCTCCTACCTCACCCACCCCCAACTCGCGCTGTGGGCCCAGTCGGTGTGCGGCGGCCGGGTCACCTACCACCGCGTCTCCGTCCTGCCCCGGCTGCGCATACCCGACGGCGAGACGGTCCCGCTCGGCCCCGAGCGGCGCGCCGCGCTCTCCGAGACCGCGCACACCCTGCTGGCCCGCTATCTGGGCGCCGAGGACGGCTGGCCGAAGACGGCGGGCTGCCGCGACACCAAGGTGCTCGGGGAGGTGGAGGAATGGCACTGACGATCGGGCCGCGGTCGCTGGTCACCCGGCGGCAGGTGCGCGGCTTCGCGGCGAGCGCCCTCGTACTGGCCGTCCTCGCCGGAGTGATCGTCTGGTTCGCCGGCCGCGACGACCGGGCGCTGGACCAGGCGTGCGGCGGGGCTCTCGCCGCGGACGAGGTGCGCGCGGTGCTCGGCGACAGCGGCATGGACGTCACCAGCCGCACCGAGGGCGCCTTCGACAGCCGCCGCGGCACCTCCCTGGCGGTGCGCTGCGAGGTGACCGCCGAGGACAAGGGCCGCGTCGACGTCACCATCTCCGGGGCGCCGCGCCCCCGCGCCGAGTACGGCACCGGCGAGCTGTACACGGCCGTACCCGCCCGCGACACCCTGCCCGTCCCCCTGGGCCACGGCTGGTCCGGCCTCTTCGCCACCGACAACGCCCGCCAGGGCGACCGCGGCGACGGCAAGGCGACCACCGCCGTGCTGCTCGACTGCGCCGGGGGCGGCCGCAGTCTGCTGATCACCGTCGAGACCGCGCTGAACGGCGCCACCCTGGACGACCCCGCCACCCGGCCCGCCTTCGTCCGCACCGCCCTCGCCACCGCGCGACGGGCCGACGACCACTGGAGCTGCGGCGCCCGGCTGGGCAAGCCGGTCCGCAGTGTGGACCTGCCGGTGAACGAGGACGAATACCAACCGCTGCTCGGCGCCACCGGCACCTGCGCGACCGTCCCCACCGCCGCCCGCTCCGCCGTCTCCACGGCCCGCGAGACCGCCCGGGCCCGCGCCCCGCGCGAGATCTGCGCCCTCGGCGACCGCGACGGTTCGTCCCGCTACCGGCTGGACGCGTACTACGGGCCGTACGCGGAGGACGCCCGCGCCCAGTACACGCGGAACGGCGGCGACGAGGGCGTCACCCCCGCCGAGAAGCCCGCCGGGCGGCTCGGCCAGAGCGCGTACTGGGCCGGGGCGGACTGTCCGGACGGCGCCCCGCGCGCCCTGTATCTGATCCGCGCCGACGACGCGGACGGCGATGTCCGCGTCCGCCCGGACCTCGGCTACGAACGCGAGGCACTGAAGGCGTTCGCCGCCCGGTCCGCCCAAGAGCATGGTTGTGAAGCGCCGTTCACCCCTTGACGGCACCGCCGAGCGTGAAGCCGCCGCCCAGTCGCCGGGCGATGAGCACGTACAGCAGCAACACCGGGGTGGAGAAGAGGACGGAGAACGCGGCGAGTTGCCCGTAGACGATCTGCCCGTGGTTGCCGAAGAAGGTGAAGATGGAGACGGACGCGGGGAGTTGTTCGGGCGTGAGCAGCAGCATGAAGGGGACGAAGAAGTTGCCCCACATCATGATGAAGCTGTAGATCGTCACGACCGTCATGCCCGGGCCCATCAGCGGCAGGATGACCCGCGTCAGGCTCTGCGCCCAGGACGCGCCGTCCGTCCAGGCCGCCTCCTCCAGGATCACCGGCACGCCGTCCATGAAGTTCTTCATCAGCCAGATGGCGAAGGGGAGTTGCGAGGCGGCGAGGAAGAGCGCGGTGCCGGACATGGTGTCGATCAGGTCGACCTGGACGAAGAGCCCGTAGACCGGGACCATGATCGCGGTGATCGGCAGACACGTCGTGAACAGCACGGTCATCAGATACGGCCGCACCAGCCGCGACCGGAACCGCGACAGCGGATACGCGGCGAGCGCCGCGCACGCGACCGTCAGCGCGGTGGCGCTGCCGCACAGCACCAGGCTGTTGAGCATCGGCGTGAACGTGATCTCGTCCGTCCACACCGCCGAGAAGTTGTCCAGCGTCGGGCTGCCGGGCACCGACACCCGTAACGTCGCCTCGCCGTCGACCGAGGCGAGCACCAGCCAGGCCAGCGGGAGGACGAAGGCCGCCGCGACGACCAGCAGCGCGGCGTCCGCCGCCAGCCGACGGCGTGAGTGCACGGACACCTGGGACCTCCTCGCGCGCTCGCGAGCGCAGTCGATCAGCGCCGTCGATCAGCACCGCCGATCAGCGTCCCGTCCATGAAACCGTCCGCCCCGCCGGGAGGGAAGACGGCGACACCCCCTAAGGCTGCGGCGCCGCTGCCGGGCGGCCGGGCAGCGATGAGGGCACGGACACCGGCTGGTCGTTCTGGATCTGGCCGAAGAGCCGCTTCGCCTGCGCGGTGTCCCACAGCACGGCGCTGCCCTTGGAGGTCTTGAGGTTGGTGTTGGACACCGGGACGTTGAGCTGCTTGCCCTTGCCCGAGGTGACTCCCTTCATCGCCTCGAACAGCGACATCAGGGTCTGGAGGTTCATCTTCTTGTCCACGATGAGCGTGTCCAGACCCGCGCTGACGGTCGGGAACGCCGCGAACGGGTTGGCCAGCACGCCCGGGGTGGCGGCCTTCTTCGCCAGGGCGGCCAGGAACTTCTGCTGGTTCTGGGTGCGCCCCAGGTCGCCGTTGGCCTCCTGCTTGCGCTGCCGTACGAAGGACAGCGCCTTGCCGCCGTCGAGGGTCTGGCAGCCCTTCTTCAGGTCCAGCCCGGACTTCGGGTCCTTGATGTCGCGGTCCACGCACATCCGTACGCCGCCGACCGCGTTCACGATGTCCACGAAGCCGCCGAAGCCGATCTCCGCGTAGTGGTTGATGTGGACCCCGGTGTTGCGCTCGATGGTCTGGACGAGGAGGTCGGGGCCGCCGCGCGAATAGGCCGCGTTGAGCTTGTTGTTCTCCTCGCCGTAGCGCTTGCCGGTCTCGGGGCGCACGTACGACGGCACCCGCACCCAGGAGTCGCGCGGCAGGCTCATCATCGTGGTGCCGTTGGCGCCGGTGTGCAGCACCATCATCGAGTCCGTGCGGCCGCCCTCGGCCGAGCCGGTGCTCAGGCTCTGCTTGGCCGAGGCGGACAGACCCGCACGGCTGTCGGAGCCCACGATCAGGTAGTTGGTGCCCTTGCCGAGCGGCGGGCGACCGGTGGCCTTGTCGAGGTCGACCTGCCGGTTCATCTGGGTGTCGGCCCAGACGTAGGCGCTGCCGGTCGCGACGAGCAGCGCCGACACCGCGACGAGCGCGATCCGGGTCAGGCGGCGGCGCCGGCTGAGCGGTTCCTTGGGGGCGCGGCGCCGTACGACGGGGGGCTCGGCGTCGGTCTCGTCCCGGAACAGGGGCCGCTGGTCGGGACCACCGGCCGCGCGCCTCGTCCCCGTTCTGCCCGGACCCACCCCGCCCCCGCCCGGAATCCCGCCTCCGCCCGGGACCGGCCCGGCGGCACCCGGAATCCCGCCTCCGCCCGGGACCGGCCCGGCGGTGCCCGGAGTCGGGGGCGGGGGCGGCGGTGGGTTGGGGGCGGGCGGTACGACGGGGAACGACTCGGTCGGTGCGTTGGCCGTCTCGTAGGCCCGGGCCGCTCCCGGCGTCTCCTCCGACTGCCGCGTCGGCTGCTGCCGGAGGTAGGCCGCCGTCCCCTGCTGCCGCTGCTCTCCCTGCCGGTTCGCGTCTGCCCACCCTTCCCGCCTGTCACTCACGGGGGCAGCCTCCCTTCGGATGGAAACGTCCGTATGCCTGTGCCTGCTGACTACTGATACGGCTGCGGCCGCCCGTTATCTCGATGCGAGGCCCTGTGATGTCAGGCGCTGCGAAAAGTCAGGCTCTCTGGTACGCGGCCGGGTCGCGGAGCGTCTCCCCGGCCGTCCCGGAGCGCTGGATGCGGTGCCACTTCAGCCGGGCGCCGAGCAGCAGGGCGACCACGGACTGGATGACCACCAGATACATCAACTGCCGGTAGGCGAACAGCTGGAACGGCAGCGACCACAGGGTCCGCATCCGCTCCCCGTCCAGCCGCAGCGCGTATCCGGCGCACACCGTCTGGATGCCCAGGTACGCGAGCCACACCCCGGCCGACTCCGTGGGGTCCTGGAAGAGGATGCCGTACAGCGCGAAGAGGTCGATCACGGGCGCCAGCAGCGGCAACACGACCTGGAAGAGCGCGAGATACGTCAGCCCGCGGCGGCCGAACCGGCCCATCGGGCCCAGCGAGATCATGGCGCGGCGGTGCTTCCACATGGCCTGGAGGGTGCCGTAGCCCCATCGGTAGCGCTGCCGCCACAGCTGGCGCAGCGAGGTGGGGACCTCGGTCCAGGCGACCGCGGTCTCCTCGTACACCACCTTCCAGCCGGCCCGCCACAGCGACATCGTGAGGTCGGTGTCCTCGGCGAGGGTGTCCTCGCTGACCCCGCCGACCGCCATCAGCGCCTCCCGCCGGAACGCGCCGATGGCGCCGGGGACGGTCGGCATGCACTCCAGCACCTCGAACATGCGGCGGTCGAGGTTGAACCCGAAGACGTACTCCAGGTGCTGCCACCGCCCCAGCAGGCTGCGCCGGTTGCCGACCTTGGTGTTCCCGCTGACCGCCCCGATGGCGGGCTGGGCGAGCGGCTGGATGAGCTGGCGGATGGCGTCCGGTTCGAAGACGGTGTCGGCGTCGACCATGACCACGATGTCGTGCTTGGCGTGCGCCAGCCCGGTGTTGAGCGCGGTCGGCTTGCCCGAGTTGGGCTGGCGTATCACCAGCACCCGGGAGTCGTTGCTCGCGGCGGCGATCTCGGCGGTCCGGTCGGTCGACCCGTCGTCGATCACGATGACCTGGAGCTTCTGGTGGGTGGAGGCGAGCAGGGACTGGATGGTGCCCTCGATGCCCGCCTCCTCGTTGTACGCGGGGACCAGCACCGTCACCGGGTCGTTGACGATGGGCGGCGGGTCGTCGGGCCGGTAGCGGGTGATCCGCCGGACATGGGCGCGGGCGAACACCACCAGCAGCACCAGCCGCAGCACGCCCAGCGCGCCCGCGATGCCCAGCACCCACGTCATGATGGTCACGAAGGCGCGGCCCACGGCCGCCAGCGAGATCAGGGCGGTGCCCTGCCAGCGCTCCATGGTGGACGAACGGGTCTCCACCGGCGGCACTCCGAGCCCGCCCGTCACCGTCGTGAACCGCTGCACCCGCGGGTTCTTCAGCAGCCTTTCCGTCTCCTGGTACGCGGTGTCCGTCTGCGCGAGCTGCCGGACCAGCCCCTGCGACGGCCGCCGCGTCGGCTTGTCCGCGGCGACCAGCGCGTACCCCTTCGTGGCGACCTTGCGCGCCGCCTGCCACTCGACGCCGCACAGCGTCTCCACGTCCGTGGTCAGCGGCATCCGCATCAGCCGCGGCTCGGCACCCACGGTGCCCGCGAGTGCCGACTCGGTCAGCGACAGCTCCATCGAGGAGCGGACGGAGGACGCCGTGCCCATGTCGGCGCCGGTGTAGGTGTTCGAGCCGATCTCATGGCCCTCGGCTCTGATCCGCCGCACCAGCTCCGGATGCTCGGCCGCCTTGGCGCCGTTGAGGAAGAACGTCGCACGGGCCTTGTTGCGGCGCAGCAGATCGAGGATGCGCGGCGTCCACTCGGGGTCGGGGCCGCCGTCGTAGGTGAGTGCCACCGTGCCGGGCGGCATGCTCACCGTCTTCACCTGGCCGTTGTTGATCTGCACCACCGGACCGCCGCCGACGATGCTCTTGGGCACCGGACTGGTGCACGCGGGCCGCGACTTCGCGGCGTCGACCTCATGGGTGGTCCAGCCCTGGAACATCAGCAGGCCGAACATGAGGGGAAGGCTCAGGGAGAGCAGCAGCCAGTGCGCGCGCGGGTCACGGGACCGCTTGTGTCGGCCTCCTCGGATCGGGTGGCTCATCGGCTTGATCGTCCCCCAGGGGTCAGGGTCGCATGAGCCACGGCCAACGTGGCACGTCTTCGGTCGATGGTCGGAGGAGCCGTCGCGGCGCGGGCCGTCGCCGGCGCGGCTCGGACGGTCTCACCGTAGTGAGGGCGGCTCAGCACCCCTGCCGAACCGGCGGCAACGGATAAGAATCCGCCGACGCCGCCCTGTGGGCTGCCTGATCACGTATCGTCGGTCGGCGGCCCGGCCTTGTCCGCTTCGTTTACCGGCCCCGGGGTGCCGGGCCCATCGTGGAGTGATCCCGTGAGACTCGGACGCGTCATTGAACCCAACCCCGCCTTTGACCATGGCGTCTTACCGAGCCAGAACGCCGGGTGCCGTCGGCCGACGCACGGAGCGAAGGCACCCGCGTGGCGAACCGCACCACGAACGAATGGGCAAGCACACCATGAGGCGACACCGACGTATATCCCGGCTTACCCGTACCACCCTGGCGTCAAGAGCCGTGCTGGCCGTTGGCGCGCTCGTGCCGACGCTGACCTCGGCGGGGGCAGCTCAGGCAGTTCCCCGGCAGCCGGTGAACTGCACCTCGGACAGGCCGGACCTCGCCGACCAGCTCTCCGAGGACATCGCGTCGGCACTGGACGACTCCAAGGCCACGACGGCGATCAGCCTCCACGACAGCACCACGAACACCACCTGCACCCTGGACGCGGACCGGAAGTTCGACTCCGCGAGCACCGTCAAGGTGACCGTGCTCGCCACGCTGCTGTGGGACGCGCGTAAGGACGGCCGCGCCCTGACGCAGAAGGAGAAGGAGCTGGCCACCGCCATGATCACAGAGTCCGACAACAGCGCCACCACCGCGCTGTGGGACCAGCTCGGGCCTGACGAGGTCAACGGATTCCTGCGGGCCGCCGGAATGACCGACACCACCCTCGACGGCGAGGGCCACTGGGGGCTCACCCAGATCACCGCCCGCGACGAGGCGAAGCTCCTCCAGCTCGTGACCCACGCGAACCGTGTGCTCGACGACGATTCCCGCGCCTACATCCTGAAGCTGATGGGCGAGGTCATTCCCTCGCAACGCTGGGGCACCCCGGCCGGCGCGCCGAGTGACGCCCAGGTGCATGTGAAGAACGGCTGGCTGGAGCGGGCCACGAACGCCTGGCGCGTGCACAGCCTCGGCGCCTTCACCGGCGGTGGCCACGACTACACGATCACGGTGCTCTCGCAGGGCAGCGCCACGATGGACGAAGGCGTCGCCACCATCGAGGGCGTCGCCCGCGCGGTCCACACCGACCTCAACGCGCGCTGACCGGAACGGGCCGCGGAACCGGGGACGCCCTGGTTCCGCGGCCGCCGCCGGTACGGGGCCCCCTTCAGCGTCGGAGGACGTTCGCTTCCCGCATGCGCGACAGCTTCTCGGGGTTGCGTACCGCGTACAGCCCGGTGATCAGGCCGTCGTCGATGCGCACCGCCACGACGGTGTCGACCGCGCCGTCCGGGCCGCCCTCCCGGAGGATCAGCGCCGGGTGGCCGTTGACCTGCGTGGGCGTCAGCGACCCCACGGTGGCCATCCTGCCCAGACCGGCGGCCAGCAGACGGCCCACCTTGTCCGCCCCCACGATCGGCCGCGGGACGGCCTGCTTGATGCCGCCGCCGTCACCCAGGAAGACGACGTCCGGCGCGAGGATGTCGAGCAGGCCCTGGATGTCGCCCGTGTCGGCCGCCCGCTGGAACGCGTCGAGCGCGCCGCGCGCCTCCGCCGGGGACACGGTCCCGCGCGGACGCCGCGCCGCCACATGTGTCCGCGCCCGGTGCGCGATCTGGCGCACCGCGGCCGGGCTCTTGTCGACGGCCTCCGCGATCTCGTCGTACCCCAGGTCGAACACCTCGCGCAGCACGAACACCGCCCGCTCGGTCGGCGCCAGCGTCTCCAGCACCAGCAGCATCGCCATCGACACGCTTTCGGCCAGCTCGACGTCCTCGGCCACGTCCGGGGCGGTCAGCAGCGGCTCGGGCAGCCAGGGTCCGACGTACGACTCCTTGCGGCGGCCGAGCGTACGCAACCGGCTCAGCGCCTGGCGGGTGGTGATCCGGACCAGATACGCGCGCTGGTCCCGCACCACGCCGAGATCGACGCCCGCCCACCGCAGCCAGGTCTCCTGGAGGACGTCCTCCGCGTCGGCGGCCGAGCCGAGCATTTCGTAGGCCACCGTGAACAGCAGATTGCGATGGGCGACGAACGCCTCGGTGGCCGTGTCCTCTGTGCGCTTCACCGGCTGCTCCTGCCTGCTCGTCCTCCACGATGCCACGCGCATGAGACGCCGGTCGCCGAGGCTTTGTGACACCTGTCGCCGGTGGCGCACGTCACACGGCCGCCCCTGTCACAGGGAGCGGCGCGCAGACATCTCGTGTGCATCCAGTTCCACGCCACGAGATGAGAGGACGACCTCATGACCTCCTCCCGCTTCAACCTCTTCGAGAACCAGCTCGGCGCCAAGTTCTCCAAGCGGTTCGCCAACGCCGCTCTGCTGATCCACCAGTCGTCGCTGCCACGGTCCACGCAGGAGCTGGTGTCGCTGCGCGCCAGCCAGATCAACGGCTGCGGCTGGTGCGTCGACATGCACACCAAGGAGGCCGCGGCAGCCGGAGAGACCGCGGTCCGGCTGGGCCTGGTCGCCGTCTGGCGCGAGTCCACTGTCTTCACCGAGGCCGAGCAGGCCGCCCTGGCCCTCGCCGAAGAGGGCACCCGGCTCGCCGACGCCGACCCCGGCGTGTCCGACGAGACCTGGGCCCGGGTGCGCGAGCACTACGACGACGACCAGATCGCCGCGCTGGTCTCGCTGGTCGCCCTGATCAACGCGGCCAACCGGATGGCCGTGATCGTGCACCAGCGGGGCGGCTCGTACGAGCCCGGCATGTTCGCCGCCGCGCTCAGCTGACCCGGGCCGGGCCCTTCGCGTCACTTCCGCCAGAACAGGTGGTGGATCACCCCGCTCGGGCTGGGCACGACGTCGAGGTGGAACCGGTCGCGCAGCTCGTCGGGCGACTCCCAGAGCCGTTCCCCGGCCTTCAGCTCCACCGGCGCGACCACCACGTGCAGGGTGTCGACGAGGTCGGCGTCGAGGAACGCCCGGACGGTGCTGACCCCGCCGCCGAGCCGTACGTCCTTGCCCTGTGCCGCGTCCCGCGCCCGCGCGAGGACCGAGGCCGGATCGCCGCCGACGAAGTGGAACGTGGTGTCGGAGAGCGTGAACGAGGGGCGCGGGTGGTGGGTCATGACGAACACCGGCGTGTGGAACGGCGGCTCGTCACCCCACCAGCCGCGCCACTCGTGGTCCTGCCAGGGCCCGCGCTGCGGCCCGAACTTGTTGCGGCCCATGATCTCGGCGCCGATGTTGCGGGCGAAGTCCCGCGTGAAGTAGTCGTCCAGCCCGCGGCTCCCACCGGGATCGGTGCGCCCGGGCCAACTCGCCGTGGCCATGGCCCAGGCCATCAGCTGCCCGGGATCGGCGTGGCCGAACGGTCTCTCCAGGCTCTGGTGCTCACCGGCGCCGAATCCGTCCCGCGAGACGGTGAAGTTCTGGACTCTCAGCAGCTGCGTCATGCGGCTCCTCCTGTGGGTGTCGACGACGGTTGGACCGCCCGGCCCGGAGAAACTCATCGCCGCGGCGACGACTTTCTGCGTCTCACGGCGTGACGACGCGTTCGACGGCCGCCGCGACGAGGGCGTCCCGCTCGGCCTCCGAGAGCACGTCAGGCAGCGTGAGCTGCTCGACGATCAGCCAGTTGAGCGCCAGATACAGCAGCCGGACCGCCGTCGCGTCACCGGGCAGGCCGGACTCCTCGTGATACGCCACGTTGGCCGCCAGGTCGGCGCGGACGCGCTCGGTCAGCACCGCGCGCAGGGCGGGCCGCCGGGTGGCCTCCAGACGGAGTTCGAGGAGCGCCAGATAGCCGGTGCGGAAGGCGCTGATCCGGCCGACCAGCTCGCGCATCAGCGCCGCGTACCCCTCCCGGTCCCGGGTGCTCGCCTGCTGCCGGGCGATGGTCTCCTCGTCGGGCTGGAGCCGTTCGTAGACCCGGGCCCCGGCCTGGGTGAGCAGGTCGTCGCGGTTGGCGAAGTAGTTGGAGGCCGTCCCGGCGGGCACGGCGGCCTCGGTGTCCACCGCCCGGAAGGTGAGGCCCCGCGCGCCCTCGGCCGCCAGCACCTCGATGGCGGCGTCGACGAGGGCCGCCCTTCGCTCGTCGTTCCTGCGCACCATTGACACCACTCCAGCTGTAGTACTACGTTCACACCGCCTCAAGAAGAGTACTACGACTGGAGTGGTGTGCATGCGAGAACTGGTCTACTACGTCGCCGTCAGCATCGACGGCTACATCGCCGGGCCGGGCGGGGAGTACGACTTCTACCCCTCCGGCGACGAGGCGCAGACCGCCGCGTACCGGAACTCGATGAACCAGCGCTACCCCGAGACCGTCCCCACCGCCGCCCGCGCCGCCTACGGCCTCACCGACGCGCCCAACCGGCACTTCGACACCGTCCTGATGGGCCTCGGCGCCTACCGCCCCGCGCTGGACGCGGGCATCACCAGCCCGTACGCCCATCTGCGCCAGTACGTCGTCTCCACCACCCTCGGCCCCAGCCGCGACCCGGCCGTGACCGTGGTCGACGGCGACCCGCTCACCCTGGTCCGCGACCTCAAGCGGGAGGAGGGCCAGGCCATCTGGCTGTGCGGCGGCGGCCGCCTCGCGGCCACGCTGCTGCCCGAGATCGACCGGCTGATCGTCAAGAGCTACCCGGTGGTCGCGGGTGCCGGAATCCCCGCGTTCCACGGCGCGTTCGACCCCACCGTCTTCCGGGCGACCGACCGCGAGTCCTTCGACGGCGGCCCGACGGTCACGTGGTTCACCCGCCGCCGCTGACCCGGACACCACGACGCCCCTCCGCTTCCCGTCGTCGGGGAGGCGGAGGGGCGTTCGTGCGGGCCGGGCGGCGCCGGGGTTACGCGGTGACGCTGACGGGCGAGAGGCAGGACTCCCAGTCGCCCTTGACCAGGCAGACCTTCATGGTGTGCCTGGCACCCTCGGCGAGGTTGCCGGTCTTCCAGGCGCTCCAGTAGGGCGAGCCGTGACCGCGCGTCGAGGCCACGCGACCGGTGTCGAGGCGGGCCTCGATCCCCAGGCCGTCGGCGGCGCCGTCGTAGGCGATGAGGGCGTCACCGGGGTCGGTGGCGCCGTCCCCGTTGATGTCGCCGCCCGGGTCCTGGCTCCAGATGCCCGTCCCGGCGTAGGCGCCGTCGGCGTAGATGTCCACCCCGACGTACGGGCTCTGGGCCACCTGCGATCTGAGGACGTAGGTGAGCTTGGGCTTCCCGTCGTCCGCCTGGGCGGTGGCCTGAGTGGCCGCCACGGTGCCCAGTGCGAGCAGAGCGGCAACGCCAACCTTAATGATCTTTCGAGTCATATATCCCCCTTGTGTCTTGAAATCCCCCTGCGAATCAGGGAGCACCATGCTTAACCGGGCGGTGACGTGCAACAAGTGCGATTTCGGCCGCCGGTGACGGAGGTATAGGCCATTCCGCTGTCGGCTGTGGATGGCCTATGAAGGGGCTGTCACCAGATGTCCGGGGTCGGGATCGCCTGGGTGAAGTCGCCCGCCCGCAGGGCCTCGGTGGGGATCGACCAGTGCATCCAGCCGCCGTCGCCGCCGATCCACCACTCGTCCTGGCCGGACAGCTGGAGCAGGTGGTGGTAGAGGTTCGGGTCCTCGTGGTTCGGCAGCATCGGCGAGCTGCCAGTGGGGAATTCGGGGCGGCCGAAGGCGATGTCCTCGGAGTCGAGCGCGCCGGGCCGTTGCGACCACTCGGTCAACAGGCCCTCCAGGTGCATGGCGGGCATGGCCCGGGCCATGTCGTCAACGTCGGGCCCAAGGTCGAGGGCGTTCCAGGCGGGGTCCCAGCTGTCGGGGAAGGCGAACCCGGGCGACACCGCCCACGGGACCGGATCGAAGACGCTGGACCGGGCGGGCGGGGCCGCTTCGACGGCGTGCGCCGAGCGCGCCGCGATCACCGCCCCCAGCTCAGGGGCGAGGCAGCCGTACTTCAGCGACAGCTCCATGGCTTCCGGGTCGGACCGGTCGGAGTCGCTGTCGAGGGAGAAGAAGTTGAGCAGGCCCGTCCCGGCCGGGAGGACGCCGTCGAGCCAGGGCGCGAGGGCGTCGGTGTCGAGGACGGCGAGCAGGCTCAGCGGGAGACCGTCGCAGGTCGGCCAAGGGGTGCCGGGTTCGAGCATGGCCCGCCCACCGAAACGGCTGTGCCCCGCGGCCTCACCCGGCTCGGCTTCGGTGAGTGCGAAGCCTGGACGGGCGAGGCGGACGAAGCGGTCTGCGAGGTCCGCGCCGAGACGTTCGGCGCAGAAGTCGCGCAGGGCGGTGAGCGTGGCGTTCGGTTCCATGCGGGGGATTCAAGCAGCCGGGTGTGACACCGCGGTCATGGCGTGGCCAGGTCGAGTTCGGCCCAGATCTCCTTGCCGACGTGCGCTCGCGTACGCCCCAACGGGCGGCAACCGCACGGACGATGAGCAGCCCCCGGCCGTGCCGGTCGTCGGGGGACGGCTGGCGGGGCTGGGGGAGACGTTCGCCCTTGGGGTCGGCGACGGCGATGCGCAGTGTGGTTTTCGTCAGCGTGAGGTGGACGCGGAACAGCCGCCCACGGATGCGGCCGTAACGCACGGCGTTGGTGGCCAGCTCGGAAACGATGAGCGCGGCGTCGTCGGCGACGCCGGGGTGCCCCCACTCGGCGACCATCCGTGCGGCGTGCTGGCGGGCGCGGGTCACGCTTATCGGTGCCGGGACGTAGTCGACGCGGTCCTCGTTGATGACGGGGTCTTGGGGTGCGATCGGCATCGCGTACCTCCGTGCGGGCAGGGCGGAGTGCATCCGCCAACTGACGTCCCTGTGCAAGCGGTTCATTACGGAAGGTAGTGCGACGGCTTTGATTCATTCAACCTCTGCCCGTGAAATATCCACCGATCATGGTTGCGGTGGGGCGACGGGCGCACCAAACTGGCGGCACATCACGCAGAAGGAGCGATCGGTGACAGGGGGTCCGGCCAAGCAGGGGAACAGCACATCCAGTGTCTTGGGGCGGAGGCTGGGCGGGGAGCTGACCAAGCTCCGCACCGCAGCGGGCATGACCCAACCCCAAGCTGCGAAGGCCCTCAGCGCTTCGACCGCGAAGGTCACGAAGATGGAGCGCGGTTGGGTGCCGGTGCGTGATCCGGACATCCGTGCGCTGTGTGAGCTGTACGGCGTGAAAGACCCGGCGGTCGTCGGCGGACTGCTGGAGTTGGCGAGGGTCGACCGCGAGCGCCGCAAGGCCAAGGGCTGGTGGAACGAGTTCCCGAACCTCGGGGACATGCAGGAGTACGTCGCGCTGGAGAATGCGGCGACGGCAACGAGGACGTGGCAGCTCTGCCTTGTTCCCGGTCTGCTTCAAACGCCCGGATACGCACGTGCCCTGGCGATGGGCAGTTCGACGCAGGGCCACCCCGATGACGGCGAAGCGCTGGTGGCCAGCAGGGTCGAACGGCAGCGGCGGCTCACTGAGGCGCCCACCCTGGATCTGTGGGCGGTGATCCATGAAAGCGCTCTGCGGCATCGCGTCGGTGGACCGGAGGTGATGCGCGAGCAGTTGGAAGGCCTGGAGGCGGCGACCCACCAGGCGAACATCACCGTCCAGATCTTGCCGTTCGAGGTCGGTGAGCACTTGGGCATGGGAGGCGCCTTCAACGTCATCTCGTTCGCCGAGCCGGGCGCCATGGATGTGGTGTATACAGAGACTGCCTTCGGCCAGCTCTGGGTTGAGGGAGGTGACGAAGCCGCGCAGCACCAGGAGCTGTTCGTGGGAATCGCCCGCCGCGCCCTCACCGAGCCGGAGAGCAGGTCATTCATCCAGGCGCTCCGAGGAGAGATCTGAGAAGTGGCAGCTCTTGAGTTCCGGAAGCCCAGCTTCAGCACTGCTGATCGTGAGTGCGTCGAGGTGGCCACGAACGTGCCCGGCACCGTCGCGATACGCGACTCCAAGCGGCCTGGCGGGCCGATACTCCGCCTGGCCCCCGCCGCATGGGCGGACTTCCGGGTCGCCCTCGTCGGTGGGCGGATCGCGTCGGCCCCTCACTCACCCGCACTGACGTAGCGCTGCGTGGGGCCGTTGTCATCGGCGTCTCGCTCGGCGTCGTCCTGGGCGAGGTCCACCTCGACGCCCGCGGGTTCGAGCGCTTGGCGTATGCGCTGCCGGACGGGCTCGCTCAGGTAGTTGTGGTGCAGGTCGAGCTTCGTGAGGTGGGTCAGCGGCTGGCCGCTGAGGAGGGCGGCGGCGCCGACGTCGCTCAGGGTGCCCATGGACAGGTCGAGCACCTTGAGCCGGGCGACCACCGGAGCAGACGCCACGGCGGCGGCGACCTCGTCCTGCATCTCGCTGTTGCGCAGGGCCAGGTGCCGCAGCCGGGGCAATCGGGCGCCGGTCAGGATCGGCTCCAGATCGGCGGCCTTGCAGTCGGCTCCGTACTCCGAGGTGCCCAGCCACAGATCGAGGTGCTCCAGCGCGGGCAGTTCGCTCGCCCCCACACCGCGGACGACGTTCACCGGCAGCCCGCCGCTCTGCACCGTCAGTCTGCGCAGCGCGTCGTGGCGCAGGGCGGGGAACTCCAGCCTCAAGGTTTCTCCGTCGGAGGGATCGGTGTCTTCCGGGTCGTCCCAGAGGCCGACGATCAGGGCACGGACTCGCCTGGTGTCGACCTCGGCGCAGAAGCGGCCGAAGGCGCTCTCCCACATTTCCGAGGGGTCGTACCTCATGGTGATCCGCCAGGCCACGGCGTCGGGTACGGGCAGCCCCATCGCCTCACCGGGGCCGGGAAACGTGAAGGCGGGCAGGCCGTGAAGCTCCTCGAGGTGGTCATGGAATCCCATCCGGGCTGCTCCTGTCGTGCGACGCGTCAGGGGGCGATGCGTGCGGCCGTTCTACCAACAGCGACTGACAACACACCTGTTGAGCCGGTGAGGTGGGGGCGCCGTCAGCCGCACTAGGACCGGGAGCAGCGTGTTCGTCGACCGGGTGTACGTACCGGATGGCCTGGCGCCCGGCCCTGCCGAGCGCGGGCGGTGGCCGTTCACCGTGCCTGCCGTGGTTCACCCGGCCGGTGACGTTCCTGGTGGGGGACAACGGTTCGGGCAAGTCGACTCTGGTCGAGGCGGTCGCGGAGAGCTTCAAGCTGGACGCCTACGGCGGGCGACTGGCCCGGGTCACCGGTCGGCCCGATGCGACGAAGACTCCGCTGGGTGAGGTGCTGCGGGCGGACACCACCCGGGCCGGGGCGCGGATGCTCGCCGGGCCCCGCAAGAACAAGAAGGGCTTCTTCCTCCGGGCCGAGACCGCGTACGACATGACCGAGAACCTCGGCGGCGTGCCGGGCTACTGGGCCGAGGACACCAGCCGCATGAGCCACGGCGAGGGCTTCCTCACCATGTTCGCCGCGCCCGGTTTCTACGTCATGGACGAGCCGGAGGCCGCGTTGTCCTTCACCTCCTGCCTCCAGGTTTATCGGGGCCCTTCAGAAGCGGCTGAGGGAGGCGCTGACCCGCTTCGACACGGCGCTGGAGCTGGGGACCACGGGCGGGGTGGACATCGTCAAGCGGCACGGCGAGCCGTGGATCAAGGTCTCGCCGCTGGGCAAGCAGGAGGAGCCGGAGAACCTCGTCGTGCTGAAGGCGGAGATCGAACGCCGCTGGGGCGCCATCGACCTGATCGACATCCTCAAGGAGGCCGAGTTCGCCACCGGCTTCACCGGCGAGTTCACCTCGGTCGCCACCAGGGAGGCGGTCCCGAAGGCGGTGCTGCGGCGCTTCACCCGCGGCGGGCCCAAACACCCGACCTACCAGGCGATCGAGGAGCTGGGGCGTGCTGTGAGGACGGCGTTCATCTGCGACTATCTCGCCGACGCCGAGCTGCGGCGCGAGATCCACGAGGGCCTGCAAGTCGTGGAGAACTGGAACTCCGCCAACCACGACCTGTTCTACGGCAAGGACGGCGACCTGACCGGCGACGACAAGGAGAGCCAGGGGATCTCCATGCTGGCCCTCCACCTGGTCCAGGCGGCCCTGGTCCACGTCAACACGCTGCTGCTCCAGGATGTGCTGGCCGAGCCGAAGTGGGCGGAGAAGCTCACCGACGCCGACCGGCGGGCCCTGTTCCCGCTGTTCTGGACCCACGTGAACCCCTACGGCCGGTTCGAGCCGGACATGAACAACCGGCTCGGTCTCGCCCTGCCCACCCTGCCCGGCCCGCGTCGCGCGGCCGACGACGCCGCCCGTCCTGCCGGGTCGGCATCATGAGAGCCATTGTCCAAGGCATGGACCGGCAGTTGTCCGGTGGATCAAGGCTTAGCCGCGACGGTCTACGGGTCACGGTCGGTCGGGGACACATCGAGGAGCCGCAGCATCGCGGGGAGCAAGTCGCTCGTCAATGGATCTGAGGTGTCTTCGTCGATCGCGCCCTCCAGCGCGAGGCTTGTATAGCCGTGCACGAGTGACCACACTGCGTAGCTCGGCACCAGCGCGGGGTCCGCACTGTCCGGTAGCTGCGCATCCTGGCCGCGCAGGCCACGGTCCAGGGCGCGGA
Source organism: Streptomyces sp. NPDC021115 (assembly GCF_044333065.1). Classification (NCBI taxonomy): domain Bacteria; kingdom Bacillati; phylum Actinomycetota; class Actinomycetes; order Kitasatosporales; family Streptomycetaceae; genus Streptomyces; species Streptomyces sp. NPDC021115. Next base: position 373,887 of record NZ_JBIRQF010000001.1, on the reverse strand, counting down.
GCGCCCGGTGCTTCTGCTCGACCAGGTCTGGATCGTTGAAGTCGAACTGGGTCATGCGCCACATGAGGTCGAACAGCGCGCGGTTGTCCCGGGCGAACGCAACATATTCGGCAGAGAGCGCCGCGACCCGCTCCCGCACATCGCGCCCGACGACCTCCACCGCCTCCAGCCGGTCGCAGAGCTGGCGGTAGGCGCGCGTGGCGAGCGCGCCGAGCAGCCCGCGCGCGTCGCCGAAGTGGTGCTTGGGAGCGGACTGCGACACTCCCGCCCGCCGCGCGGCCTCGCGCATGCTGAACCCGGCGACACCGCACTCGGACAGCACTTCCAGCGCGCTGTCGAGCAGCGCCGCGCGCAGATTGCCGTGGTGGTAACGATCGCCGGCCCTCGGCTCTTCGGTCATCATCAAGTCCATATCTTGACAGTGAGCAGACCCCACGTAAACTGCTCACTGTCAAGATAAGGCGATCATTGGGTTAGGCATGACAGGCACGGTCCTTGTCACGGGTGTCTCGGGGTTCATCGGCGGTCACACAGCGGCAGAGCTTCTGCGGCGCGGATACGCGGTCCGCGGGTCGGTGCGGTCACCGGCCCGCGCCGCCGAGGTGCGCGCTGCGATGGCCGAGGCAGGCGCAGACGACACGTTGTTGGAGATCCTGCAGCTCGATCTGCTGTCGGACGAGGGATGGGCGGCAGCGGCCGCGGGCTGCCGGTTCGTACTGCACGTCGCTTCCCCCTTCGTCACGACGAAGCCGAAGGACCCGGAGGACTTGATCCGCCCCGCCGTACAGGGCACGACGCGGGCAATCGACGCGGCGCTCGATGCAGGCGTGGAGCGCGTGGTCGTCACCTCCTCCCTCGCGGCGGTGCAGTACGCCCCGGCGCGCAGAGATCACCTCTTCACGGCATCCGACTGGACCCCACTCGACCGCCGCGGCCTCGGCGCCTACGCAGTTTCGAAGGTCCGGGCCGAGCGCGCGGCGTGGGACATCGCCGACCGACGCGGCGTGCGCGACCGGCTCGCCGTCATCAACCCGGGCGCGGTCATCGGGCCCCTCCTCTCCGACGACCCCGGAACCTCGGTCTCGGCGATCCAGCAGATCATGGCCGGCGCGCTGCCGATGGTCCCAGACCTGCGGCTCCCGTGGGTACACGTGCGAGACGTCGCCGACGCGCACATCGAGGCCATGACCTCCGAAACGGCGGGCGGGGCTCGCACGATCGTCGCGACCGACCCGTCCTCGCTCATCGACGTCGCCGCGGTGCTCCGCGAGAGGCTTCCCGAGGCGAGCGGGAAGATCCCCACACGGGCGATGCCGACATGGCTCACCTGGGTCGCGAGCGTGTTCGAACCTCAGCTGCGCGACAACCGGTGGCTCATCGGCTCGGCGCAGCGCTTCGACCACGACCCCGCCGAGGCGCTCCTGGCCCGCCCGCTCCACTCGGTCCCCGACACGATCGAGGAAACCGGCCGCAGCCTCGCCGAGCGCGGACTCGTCTGAGGCCGCCCCTGAAAACCACGACATGATGCGGGTTGTACTGCAGCGGGGCTTGCGCAGCAGCCGCCAGGTCTTGAGGGTAGCCATCGCTTGCTCGCCCAAGGCGGGGATCTTGGCATGGGAACTTCTTCCAGCCGGCGGCGGCATGACAGCTGAGGCGGCCTGGTGCGCCGCAGCGGCCACGGCCACCTGAACTGGCTGGTGTGGGGCACGGGTGCCGCGGTCACCACCATGCCGCTCATCACCCGCGCCACCACGGAAACGAGACCCGAGCCGGTTGAGTCGAACCGGCCCCCTGCCCCGATTCTCATAAACGATCCTTTGCGCGAGCAAGATCAATCAGCAACCGCCGAACCCCCGCCGAACTCGGATTCGTTCTCAGAACCCATTCTCACTCAAAAGCGGAACAAACCCCCTTCTGAGACTTGCGTTGTGCGAAAATCCGGGGCCATGACGGGCCCTCAGCAGCCCTACCCGACCGACCGGTCGGACGCCCACGACGTCGAGGCGCGCGCCTGTCCGAGGTGTGACGCGCAGCCCGGTTCGCCGTGCCGCTCGCGCGGCGGCGCGGTCGCCTCCGCCTACCACACCCGCCGCTTCACCCAGGTGCCCCGACGGCATCCCGAGGGACAAGATCTTCAGCGAGAAGATCAGCACCCGCGTCCGGGTCCGCCCCCGGTTCGATGAAGCGCTGCGGATCGCGCGGGAGGTCAAGGCGCACGCACCGCACTGCCGCGTCATCTTCACCGTGTGCGAGATGAAGCGCCTCGGCCGTGACGCCGCCGAACTCACCGTCCTGGCAGACCGCCTCACCGCGCACGGCCTGGTGCTGGAGATGCTCGCCGGTCCCCTACCCGGCATCTACGACCCCACCGGGCCGGGCAAGCTGCTGTTCGCGTTCTTCGCGGCGATGGCGGAGACCGAGCGGGAGAACATCCGGGAGTCGACGCTGGAGGGGGTCGACACCGCGGCCCGAAAAGGCAAGCACGGCGGCCGGCCGCCGGTCATCACCGACGACATGCTGCACACCGTGCTGCGGCGCCGTGCGAACGGCGAGTCCGCCGAGCAGATCCAGCCCGACCTGATCATCCCCACCGGCAAGCGCAAGGGACAGAGCCCGTCCGTCGCCAGCATCTACCGGGCGCTCGCCGAGCACGCCAAGCATGAGGCATACCCCGAAGCCGTCGAACAGGCCCACGCCGACTTCGCCGCCCTCTAGGCCGGCGGACTCCCCAGCCCCGCCTTGCCCTCCCTGGCCGAGCGTCACTCTGAATACGGAGAGCTACTTGTCACTTCGCCGTAGCTTCGGGAGAACAGGGCCTCCACCGGGTGCGTTGGGAGGACCTGGAGGTGGTCGACCACTGGCGTCGCTACATGAGCAACCCGAACGCCTACCTGCGGCACATCGTTCCGTGATCGCCGCCCCTGCCAAGAGGGAGGCCCGTGGTGTCCGCTCCGGCGGACGCCACGGGCCCCAGGGACTCCCTCAGGTCACCACCACCTGGTGCAGACGACGTCGGGGAAATTGCTCGCCTTGCCGCAGGCCCGCATCAGGTTGCCCTTGTTGTTGAACGCGTCCGTGTGGTTGCTGCCCCCGGTGTTGATTTTGGTGGGGCTGAGCTTTTCCCACGTCCGGCCGCGGTCGAAGCTGCGGTCGACCCAGACCTCGTCGCCCGGGGAGCCGAAGATGCGGCCCCAGGCGCAGGTGCCGTTGTAGCGCAGTTCGATGCCGCGGGAGTGGGTCGAGACGGTGGCGACCGTCCGGGCGCCGTTGGTGTTGCAGCCCTCGGCGGCCTGCGCCGGAGCCGGGGCCACGGCGGTGAGCAGGGCTCCGGTGAGACCGGCGGTGGCGAGGTTCCCGAGGAGGGCTTTACGCGTACGCATGACTGGCGTCCTTCCGGTTGATCGAATCGCTCGTCCAGCGACAAACAGGAGTAAACCGGGAGGGTGTCGGGACCGGTCCCGCCCCGCGGAATCAGCCGGCGGGCTCGCCGAACCAGCGGGAGAGGTGGTCGTCCAGGTCCTGCTGATCGTCGCCGATCCAGGCGACGTGGCCGTCGGGGCGCAGCAGGACGCAGGGGACATCGAGTGCCGCGGTGGCGTCCGGGAGGTAGTCGACCCGGTCCGACCAGGCGCCGACGGTCAGGCGTTCGGTGCGGTCCAGCAGCAGGCCGCGGCCGCGGTGCAGCAGACCGTAGAGGTGGCCGTGTTTCACGTCGATGTCGGGCAGGCGGCGGCCGAGCAGGTCGGGGCCTTCGCCGAAGTCGTAGCGGATGCCGATCGCGGTGATCTTCTCGATGAGGTGGCGGTTCACCTCGTCGAAGTCCATCAGTTCGGTGAGCAGTCTGCGCACGGCCCGCGGACCCGGTTCGGTGGAGAGCAGTTCCATCTGGGCGCGGGTGTTGTCCAGCACGTCCTCGGCGACCGGATGGCGTTCGGCCTGGTAGGTGTCCAGCAGCGTTTCCGGCGCCCAGCCGCGGATGTGTGCGGCCAGTTTCCAGCCGAGGTTGAACGCGTCCTGGACGCCCAGGTTGAGGCCCTGTCCGCCGGTGGGTGGGTGGATGTGTGCCGCATCGCCGGCCAGCAGCACCCGCCCGACCCGATAGCGTTCGGCCAGCCGGGTGGCATCCCCGAAGCGGGACAACCAGCGCGGGGAGTGCACGCCGAAATCGGTTCCGGCGATGGCGCGCAGCTGCTGTGTGAAATCGTCGAGGGTGGGTGGCTCCGTGCGGTCGCTGACTCCCGCGGCGGGGACGACGACGCTGTAGACCCCTCCGCCGAAGGGCCTGAGCCAGAACCGCTTATTGGTCGCGCCGATTTCGGCCACCTTGGCGGCGATCTCCTCCTGCGGCGCACCCACTTCCATCTCGCCCATCAGCGTCTCGGTCCGTGAGGGCTCGCCGGGGAAGCCGACGCCGAGCAGTTTGCGCACCGTACTGCGCCCGCCGTCACAGCCGACGAGATAGCGCGAACGCAGCCGTTCGCCGTCGGCCAGCTCGACGGTCACACCCTCGTCGTCCTGCTCGAAACCGGCCACCGCGCAACCACGCCGGACCTGTGCGCCCAGCTGGGTCGCATGCTCTTCCAGCAGGCGAACGATGACCGGCTGCGGGATGCCCAGCAGATAGGCGTGCGCGGAATCCAGGTCCTGGGGCGCGGGCTTGTTGATGGCGGCGAAGAATCCGCTGGCCGGACGCTGCCTTCCGTGTTCGCGCATGCGATCCAGCAGGCCGCGCATGGCCATCAGCTCGAGACTGCGAATGTGCAGACCGACGATGCGGACGAACGAAACGGGCTCGGTTTCCTTCTCCAGAACGAGTACCCGCACATCGTGCAGCCGCAGCTCGGCGGCCAGCATCGCTCCGGTCGGTCCGCACCCGGAAATGATCACGTCGAAGTCGTGCTCAACCGCATCGTTCGACGACGGCTCGGCGGTGAACTGTGGAGAGTACATAGGTGTGGCCTTTCGGGAGTGCCTGTGGTGGAGGCGCTCCCGGCGACACCTACGTCAATCGCCGGCCGTGACGGGAAAGGGGGAGCACCCACGTCGATACAGCGTTCATGGGTCTCACCTCCTCGGGCGGTGTCACAGTCAACGTGAAGCTATAAGCCCGGGCATCACCCCGTCCAATCATTTTCCCAGCCATGTGATCACCGTGGGTCAGAGACAGGCGGCGGCCGTGGCGCGGGCGAAGGCGTCGGGGTTGTCGAGCATGATGTTGTGGCCGCAGTCCGGGATCGGGACGACGGACACCCCCGCTTCGGTGAGCGCGTCGGCGCCGGGGAGGGGGCCGTCGGCCTCGGGGAGCAGGCAGGTGCGGGGGATCGTGAGGTCCAGCAGGAGTTCGCGCATCGTGGGGACCGTGCCGCGGATGAGGTTGACCGCGCTGCGGTGCAGGGCCTCGCGGCCCGCCAGGCGCATGGTGGACCACCAGTGGGGGCCGACCCGGTCGCGGACCTCTTCCCAGCCACCGGCCAGGAACTCCGGCTCGGAGTACGCGGCGATGCCGCTGCTGCCGCCGGAGGCGGGTACGCGGGGGAGCGGGTCGAGGTTGGCGTCGACCAGGACCAGGCGGGAGACGAGGCGGGGGTGGCGGGCGGCCAGGACGATGGCCACCGAACCGCCCATGCTGTGGGCGATCAGCTCGGCGCCGGTGACCCCCGCGTGGTTCAGCGCCTCGGCGAGGGCGTCGGCGTGTGCCTCCAGGGTGTAGTCGAAGCTCGTCGGGCGGTCGCTGATGCCGTGCCCGAGCAGGTCGATCAGCAGGGAACGGTGGCCCGCCAGCAGCGGGTGGACCGCGATCTCTGCGAAGTACGCGGGCGACGTGGCGCCCAGGCCGTGGACGTAGACGCGGGACGGTTCCCGCCCCGGCAGCTCGACCCAGCGGATCTGGTCACCCTCGGTCGTCACAGCGGCGTTGCGCACAGCACGGCTCCCCGTCGGTCGGCTCGATAGCTTCGATAGAGAGGATGAGCGTAGACGGCGGCACGCGAGGAGCCCGTGGCGTCCGCCTCCCCGGACACCACGGGCCACCGGATCTCGATCAGGCCGTGGCGCGGAACGGCCCCGTGACCTCGTAGGTGATGCCGCCCGATGAGCTGCCCGTCGTACCGCGCTGGCTGGAGAAGTACAGCCGCTTGCCGTCAGGGGAGAACGCCGGGCCGGTGATCTCCGAGCCCGACTGGCCGCTGATGCGCAGGAACGGCGCGACGATGTCGTCCGGGGTGATGACGCAGATCTCCATGTTGCCGCCGTCCTCGGCGACGAACAGGTCGCCGGAGGAGGAGCCGGTGACGTTGTCGACGCCGGTCAGCGGGGCGGGGCCGGGGTTGACCAGGCTGTCGTCGTAGGCCAGCTCGTAGGTGCTGTTGGCCAGGTCGAGCTGCCAGACGCGGTTGTCGCCCTTGGTGGTGAACCAGACGGTGTCGTTGGCGTAGTGGCACCCCTCGCCGCCGTTGAAGATCTTGGCGGACGCGACCTGGTCGCGGGTGGCGGTGGGCGAGCCGTCCGGGTCGGGCACGTTCGTCCAGCTGAACGACCCGGAGGTGCCGGTGCCCGCGACCAGCACCTGGAGCGTGCCGGAGGACAGGTTGCCCCAGGTGGTCGGGACGAACCGGTAGAAGCAGCCGTCCGTCTCGTCCTCGGTCAGGTAGATCACCTTGCGCGCCGGGTCGGCGGCGGCCGCCTCGTGCTTGAACTTGCCCATGGCGTCGCGGCGGACGGCGGCGTTCACGCCCCACGGGTCGGTCTCGTAGACATAGCCGAGGGACACCTCCTCGCAGGACAGCCAGGTGTTCCACGGGGTGGCACCGCCCGCGCAGTTCTGCCGGGTGCCGGACAGGATGCGGCGGGCGCCGGTGACGGTGCCCGAGGAGTTGAACGTGACGGCGCTCGCGCCGCCACTGGGGTTGATCTCCGAGTTGGAGACGTAGATCCACCCCGTGCCGTCGGCGAAGCAGGCGCCGCCGTCGGGGGCGTTGTGCCAGGTGTACGAGGTGCCGGGCACCGACTGGCCGGACCGGGCGATCACCCGGCTGGTGAAGCCGCTGGGCAGCGCGATGCCGTTGGCGTCGGCGGCTTGCAGAGCACCGTACGGGCCGGGGCCGTTCTGGGCAGGGGCCGCGTAGGCGGCGCCGCGCGTGAGCGTGCCGCCGAAGGCGGCGGCGGAGGCTCCGATGACTGCTCCGCGCAGGAAGACGCGACGTTCCACAGCTACTCCTTCGTCAAGTAGGCCGAATACACGGCTAGTTGGGCGTCGCCGACTGGTCACGGGGAAGAACCTAGGGCCACCTCACCTGGCCGATCAGGCCCCTCTTGGCGAACTCTTTACGACCAACTGGTGAGTCACATCGCGCGCAAACGATCGGTTGATCACGCGTTCAGCAGGGCCTTGAGGCGGGTCGCGCCGGACGTCGTCAGCCAGGCATCGAAGGTGAGCAGGTCGGGGTGGAGGGCGCGGAGGGGGCCGATGTCGACCAAGGGGTAGAGGCCGTCGTTGAGGGACTGGATTCCGCGGGCCGCCTCCTCGCTCCGGGCGCGTACGGCTTCGAGGGGGATGTGGACGTACGGGACTTCCTGGCCCGTGGCCCGGCTGATGGCGGCGGCGGTCTCCGGCGGGGTGAGGACGTCGCCCGCCAGGTCGAAGGCGCGGGAGCGGAAGCCGGCGGGGTCGGCGAAGGCGAGGGCGGCGAAGGCCGCGATGTCGGTGAGCGCGATGAACTGCTGGCGGGTGTCCGGGTTGAAGGGGGTGGCCAGGGCGCCGCCCTGGAGGCCCCAGGTGGGGTGGAGCAGGTTTTCCATGAAGGACGTGGGGCGCAGGACGGTCGCGGGCATGCCGATCGCGCTGATGTGCTCCTCGATGCGCCGCTTGTTCTCCAGCGTCGACAGTCCGCTGTCATCGTGGGCGCCGAACGCGGAGGCGTAGACGAGGAGTTGGGCTCCGGCGGTCAGCGCGGCGTCCGCGACGTTCCGGCCTCGCCGCACCTCGTCCTCCGGTCCGTACTCCTCGGGCGCCCCCGACACGCCGGGAGTGGGCTGGACGCTGAAGACGCCATGGGCTCCGCGGGCCGCCACGTCGAGCGAGGCGCGGTCGTCCAGGTCGCCCGCGACCAATTCGGCGCCCGCCGAGGCGAGGGCGCGGGCCGCGGGGCCGGCGGTGTCACGGGTGAGCGCGCGGACGTGCCAGCCGTCGCCGAGCAGGCGTCGCGCGGTGGCGCCGCCCTGGTGACCGGTCGCGCCGGTCACCAGGATGGTGCGTTTCGACGGGGAGGAGGTTACGGGGGTCATGGACACGGCTCCTGGATAGAATCGGAACGAGTGACCCGGTTAACGTACCGGAATGGCCGACCCGTTTGTCAATCAGGAGTGATGGTGAAGGACGCGGCAGAGGGGGAGGGGGCGCTGCCCTCGCGGGCCGACGCGCGGCGGAACAGGGCGCGGGTGCTGGCCGCGGCCAGGGCGTCGTTCGCGGCGGAGGGCCGCATGGTGCCGCTCGGTGTCATCGCCGAGCGGGCCGGGGTGGGTGCCGGAACGGTGTACCGCCACTTCCCCTCCAAGGAGGACCTTTTCGCGGCGGTGATCGCCGAAAGCGTGGCGGGCTTCGTCACGGAGGGGCGGGCGCTGGCCGCGGCCGAGGATCCGGGGGCGGCGTTCTTCGGCTTCCTGGGGCGGGTGATCAGGGAGGCGTCGTTCAACCGCGCGCTGTGCGAGGCTTTCGCGCGGGAGGCGCCCGGCCGTTCACCCGATGATGAGGCGGCGGTCGCTGCCAGGCGCGAGTTCGGCGAGGTGCTGGGCGTGCTGCTCCGGCGTTCCCAGGAGGCCGGGGCGGTGAGGGCGGACGTCGAAGCGGCGGACGTGCGGGCGCTGGTGGCGGGGTGTGCGGCCATGGAGCAGGGGCGGGGCCACGGGCCCGGGGTGCTGACGGCGGTGATGTGCGACGGCCTGCGGCCGGAGCGGGCCGTAACGAAAATCCGTAACGTAATGGGGGAGGCGGAGAGGGAGGCCGACGGTCCGCGTGACGAAATCGGGCGGTGTGAGATGTGTGGCGGCCGACTGCCCGGCGACCGTACGGGCCGCGCGGGTCGCCCCGCGCGCTTCTGTGGGGCGGCATGCAGGCAGAAGGCCCACCGGCAGCGCGCGCGTGTGAGTGGTGACTGACCACCCGCCGGCTCACCCGGTCGGCGTGGCCGCCTCTTTCAGGGCCACGCTCAGGACGTCCTCCAGGGGCGTGGCCGGCCGTCCCAGCAGGCGGGCGAGCGTGGGGTCGGCCGGGGCGAAGTCGCCACGGCGGCTCGCCGCGAACAGGCCGACGAGCAGGTCGGCCCGCGCCTCGGGCAGGCCGTGGTCCAGCAGGCGGGCGCGGTAGTCGGCGTCGGGGACGACGACCCGGCGGACCGGGCGGCCCGTCAGCCGTGCGGCGAGGGCCGCGACACCGGCCAGGTCGATCGCCCCGGGGCCGGTGAGCGCGGCGGTGGGGCCGTCGAAGCCGTCGCCGCCGGTGGTGAGGGCGAGCGCCGCCGCCTCGGCGAGGTCGGCGTGGTCGGTCCAGGCGACCGGCCCGTCCTCGGGCGCGACCAGTTCGCCCGTGTCGAGCGCGCCGCCGAGCAGCGTCAGGGTCGTCGAGGCGTAGAACCCGTTGCGCAGCGAGGTGAAGGGGACGCCGGACTCCCGCAGCGCCGCCTCGGTGGCGGCGTGGTCGGGCATCGGGGCGAAGGGCGAGGACGGGTCGGCGCCCATGTGGCTCGTGTAGAGGATGCGGCTCGCCCCGGCCGCGGCCGCGGCCTCGATGGCCGCGCGGTGCGCGCGCAGGGCCGCCTCGCCGGTGGTGTCCGTGGAGACGATCAGGACCCGCGCGGCGCCCTCGAAGGCGTGGGCGAGGCCCGCCGGGTCGGTGAAGTCGCCGTGGCGGACGCGTACGCCCCGGTCGGCGAGGTCGCGCGCCTTCTCCGGGGCGCGCACGCTGGCGCCGATCTCCTCGGCGGGGACGCGTTCCAGCAGCCGCTCGGCGACCGCCCGGCCGAGGGTGCCATTGGCTCCGGTGACGATGATCATCAAGAACTCCCCATCGAGATGTTTCCGGTGATAACACGTGGAGCGTAGCACCGGAAACGAAGAGGTGATAACGCGATTCTGTTATCGTTGGAAACATGGAGAACGAGGACGTCACCGCCGCCGACGGCCACCGGGAGCGCATCGTCGCTGCCGCCGCCCGGCTGCTCGCCGAAGGAGGGTCCGACGCGGTGTCGACCCGGGCGGTGAGCACCGCGGCCGGGGTGCAGCCGCCGACCATCTATCGGCTCTTCGGCGACAAACAGGGTCTGCTCGACGCCGTCGTCGCGCACGGCTTCGCGGTCTACCTGGCCGACAAGACCGCCGCTGAGCCCACCGGCGACCCGGTCGAGGATCTCCGGGCCGGCTGGGATCTCCACGTAGGGCTCGGCCTGGCCAACCCGGCGCTGTACCGGCTGATGTACGGCCAGCAGCGCTCCGGGGCGTCCTCCCCGGCGGCGCTCGCCGCCTTCGACGTGCTCGCCGGGCACATCCGGCGCATCGCCGAGGCGGGCCGGTTGCGCATCCCCGAGGGCCGGGCCGCGGCCCTCGTCCACGCCGCCGGATCGGGTACGACGCTCGCGCTCATCGCCACGGCCGAGGACGCGCGCGACCCGGAGCTGTCCCGCACCGCTCGCGAGGCGGTCCTCGCGGCGATCACCACCGACGCGCCCGCCGCACCCGCCCCTGAGCCCGGGCCCGCCGCGGCCGCCGTCACCCTTCGTGCCGTACTGCCGCGGACCGACGCCCTGACCGCGTCCGAAAGCGCCCTCATGCGGGAGTGGCTGGACCGGATCGCCGACCGGGCCCGCTGATTGCCCGCCCGGGGCGCCCCGGCTGTGACGCATGTCACCGGAACTCGCCAGCCTCCGCAGGCCAGTTGAGAGTGTGACCACAGATATGCGAACCCGGGTACGGGCCGGGGACCCCGACGCCTTCGCGGAGTTGTTCGACGACTTCGCGCGCGCCGTGTACAACCACGCCTTCCGGCTGACGGCCGACTGGTCCGTGGCCGAGGACGTGATGTCGGCGACGTATATGGAGGCGTGGCGGCGGCGTGCCTCGGTGGAGGCCGAAGGGGGTTCGCTGCGGCCGTGGTTGCTGGGGATCGCGACCAACATCGCCCGCTCGCACTGCCGCGGCAACCGGCGGTACCGGGCCGCGGCCGCCGCTGCCGCCTCGGCGGGTCCGGAGGCCCAGCGGATCCCGGACCACGCCGAGGAGACGGCGGGCCGGGTGGACGACCGGCGGCGGATCAACGCCACGCTGACCGCGCTCGGTTCGCTCAAGCGCGCCGAGCGCGAGGTGCTGGTGCTGTGTCTGTGGGAGGGCATGGAGTACGCGGACGTCGCCCGCACCCTCGGCATCCCCCTCGGAACCGTCCGCTCCAGGCTGTCCCGGGCCCGTACGAAGCTGCGCAAACTCGCCGATGCCGAACTCGTCAGGAAAAAACGGGAACTCGCCTCTCCCAGCCGGCAGACAAGAGGCGATCGCGGCTACGCGATCCGGTCCGCAGAGGAAGGAAACCGATGAACGCCAGCCCCTCCCAGCCGCACCCGGCTGAGTGGCCGGAGACCCGGGAGTTCCGGGACACCGAGGAGCGGGGTCTGCCGGCGGGCCGCCATGCGCTGCACAAGGAGCATCTGATGGCCCAGATCCGTGACGACATCCGCGACACCACCGCGCCCGCCGCCCCCGCGCGGCAGCGCAACCCGTTCCTGCGCCGGACGATCCTGCTGCCCGCCGCGGCCTGCGCCCTGGCCGGGGCGATCGTGGGTGGCGTGGCCCTGTACGGAAGCGACAGCGGGGACGGTACGACGCCCCTGGCCACCGGGCCCGCGCTGACGACCCAGATCGGCACCGCCGACGCCAAGGGCGCCCCCCAACTGCTGGACCGCATCTCGCTGGCCGCCGCCGACGCCTCCGGGCCCACGGTGCGCGACGGCCAGTTCCTCTACATCGCCTCGAAGGTGGCCAGCACCTACCCCAAGACGGTGGACGACAAGACCACGGTGGTCAGCCAGGAGCTGCACGACCGCCAGGTCTGGCAGTCCCCCGACGGGAAGGACGGCTGGCTGATCGAGGCGGGCGAGACGAGCGAGACGGGCATGACACTGGCCGGCAAGTACCCGGCGAGTTCGGCGTACGACCGCCTCGCCGCGCTGCCCACCGACCCCGACGCGCTGCTGAAGAAGATCAACCAGGAGGCCGCCGAGAACCGGGACAAGGAGGTCCCCCAGGACCAGGCGGCCTTCGTCGCCCTCGGCGATCTGCTGACCGAGAGCTACCCGCCCGCGAAGCTCACCGCCGCGATCTACCGGGCCGCGGCCAAGATCCCCGGGGTCGTGAAGGTGGACGACGCGGCCGACGCCACGGGCCGGCACGGGGTCGCGGTGGCGCGGCTGAACGAGCAGGACGGCCAGCGCACCGAGTGGATCTTCGACAGGAAGACCCTGCGATTCCTCGGCGAGCGCAGCGTCCAGGTCAAGCCCGACGAGAGCGGGCTGTTCAAGGTCGGCACCGTCACCTTCACCAGCGCCATCACCCAGCGCGCGGTCGTCGACGGCAACAAGCAGAGCCCGACGAAGGCGGGCTGACGCGATGCCGTCGAAGATTTCCACGGCGGCGGTGTGCACCCTGCTGGTCTCGGCGGCGCTGACGGGGGCCGCGCTCGCGGCCCCCGGCTCCGGCCTCGGCGTACGGAAGACGGGCACGGTCACCGCACCGGCGGAGGTCAGACCTCTTCGCGCATCAACCGCAGATACACCACCGAGAACGCCGCCCCCACCAGCAACAGCAACAGCGCCACCGCCGTGCCGTAGCCGATCAGGGACTTGTTGAACGCCTGGTCGTACATGAACACCGGCAGCGTCTGGCTGCGGGTGCCGGGGCCGCCGCGGGTCATGGCCCAGATGAGGCCGAACACCGACAGGGTCTGCAAGGTGTTCAGCATCAGATTGGTGCCGATGGAATGCCGGATCATCGGCAGCGTCACATGCCAGAAGCGGCGGAGGCCGCCCGCGCCGTCCACCTCCGCCGCTTCGGTGATCTCCTGGGGGACCTCCGACAAGGCGGCGGAGTAGACGAGCATCGAGAACGCCGTACCGCGCCAGACGTTGGCGAACGACACGGCGAGGATGGGCAGGGTGTACAGCCAGTTCTGGGACGGCAGGCCCAGCCCGTCCAGGACGGCGTTGAGCGTGCCCTCGCGGCGGAAGAAGGCGTACAGCAGGAAGCCCGCGACGATCTCCGGGACGACCCACGCCGCGATCACGACCGACCCGATCAGCGTGCGCACCGGCTTGGAGGCGCGCCGCATCAGGGTGGCCAGGGCCAGGCCCAGGGTGTTCTGGCCGAGGAGGGACGAGACGACCGTGAAGACGAGGGTGAGGACGACCGCGTTGCGGAAGTCGTCGTCCCCGGAGGCGCGGCGGAAGTTGGCGAGGCCGATGAAGTCCGTGGTGGACGTGCCGGTGAGCTGCATGTTCGTGAAGGCGATGTAGCAGCAGTACGCGATCGGCCCGCCCAGGAAGAGCAGCAGCAGGACGGTGGCGGGGGCGAGCGGGAGCCAGCGCAGGGGGCGGCCCCGGCGGCGTACGGGGGTGACCGCCGCCGGGGGAGCCGCCTCGGTCGCGGTGGCCATCAGCCCACGGCGCCGTCGGTGACGGACTTCAGCTGCTCGTCGTACCCCTTCGCCGCGCCGCTGGGCGAGGAGTCACCCGTGGTCGCCGCCTCCATGGCCTCGCCGATGGCCGAGGAGACCTGCGGATAGACGGGGAGTGCCGGGCGATAGTGGGTGTACGGCACCAGCCCGGTGAAGAAGCGGATGCCGGGCATGGAGGAGAGGTATTCGGGGTCCTTGGCGACGTCCTTGCGGACGGCGATCTGGGCGTTGACGATGGTCCACCGGACCGCGTTCTTCCTGGTCTGGAACTGCTCGATGAACTTCCACGCCAGGTCGGGGTTCTTGGACTTGGCGCTGATCGCCCAGGTCCAGCCGCCGGACATGCTGACCTTGCCGGGCGCCTGCCCATGCTGGGTGGGCATCGGGGCCTGGCCCAGGGTCTTGGACCACTCCGGCCAGGGTTTGCCGCCGGTCTTCAGCCAGTTCTGGCCGAGCCACGAGCCGTCGAGGGCGATGGCGAGCTTGCCCTCGGGGAGCCATTCGCTGAAGACGGTGGTGCCGACGTTGGGGTCGAGGGCGTCGGAGAGGTCGGGGCCCAGCTTCTCGCCGTACACGGTCTTCAGGAACGCGAGCGAGTCCCGGAAGCCCTGGCCGCCGGTGGCCCACTTCTTGGTCTCGGGGTTGTAGAGCGGTTCGCCGTCCGCCGCGCCCGTCCCGTACAGCAGCATCTCGAAGCCCTGCATGACGGAGGTCTCGCCCGGGGCCTTGCCGGTGTAGACGTTGAGCGGGGTGACGCCGGAGACCTTCTTCTTGATGGTGCGCGCGGCCTTGAGGATGTCGTCCCAGTTCTTGGGCGCCCAGTCGGCGGGCAGCCCGGCCTTCGCGAAGATCTCCTTGTTGAACCACAGCCCGCGGGTGTCGGTGCCGTCGGGGACGCCGTACGTCTTGCCGTCCTCGGCCCTGGCCGCCGTCTTCGCCGTGTCGACGAACTGGTCCCAGGTCTTCCACTTGGCGAGGTAGTCGTCCAGCGGCCGCAGATAGCCCGCCTTGATGTCCGCGTTGATCCGGAAGGTGTCCTCGTAGACCAGGTCGGGCGCGGTCTTCGGGGACCGCATCATCTGCTGGACCTTGGTGGCGTAGTCGTTGTCCTGCGCCTGGATCGGGATCAGCTTGACCTTCTTGCCGGGGTTCGCCTTCTCGAACTGCTTCTTCACCTCGGCGAGGTGGTTGTCCTTGAAGCGGATCTTGTTGTCGGTGGAGCGGTTGTACGCGACCTTGACGGTGTCCGGGTCGCTGCCCGAGCCGCCACCGCAGGCGGTGAGCCCGGCGGTGGCGACGAGGGCGGCGGCGGTGAGGATCAGTGGGGCGGTGGTGGGGCGCACGGCACGACCTCCTTGCTGGCCTCTGTGGGCTGCGGGCCGACCGTAAGGTCGCCGTCAACGCAGGGTCAATCCCCGTACACGGGGATGTGGTTGGCCGCCGGGCGCTCGAACGTCAGGCGCAAGAAGAGGAGTTCAGCCCGTGTAGCCCGCGAGCGCCTTGGTGAAGTCGTACGTCCCCTGGTTGATGCCGCTGCACGCGTCAGCGTCCGTGCCGGAGCCGCACTTGCGGTCGCGGTTGAGGGACCAGAAGCTGGCGCGGGCAAGGTGGTGGCTCTTGGCGTACGAGAGCATGGAGTTGAAGTCGGCCAGGCTCACCGTCTCGCCCGCGACGTCCGTCTTGCCGTTCATCGAGGAGAAGCCGACCTTGCGGTAGGCGGCGTCCGGGGAGAGGCCGTACGCGCTGGCGACTGTGTTCTTGAGGCCGTCGACCGCCGATTTGGTGGCCGCCGCCATGTCGACTGAGCCCTGTCCGAAGTCGAACGGCATGACCGTCCAGCCGTCCACGTCGACCCCGGCCCTGGCGCCGCGCTTGACCAGGTCCGTGCCGTTGCCGTCGGGGCCGGTCGTGGTGGTGCCGAAGGTGACGTAGACCTTGATGCCGCTGTTCTTCTGCTTGACGGTCTTCAGCGCGTCGATGACCCGCTGCCGGACCGTCGCGTTCTCGAACTCGGTCGATTCGATGTCGATGTCGATCGCCTTGAGCTGGTACGCGTCGATGACCTTCTGGTACGCGGCGGCGAGCGCGGACGCGGACGAGCACTTCTCGCCGAGCTTGTTGCCGCTCCAGCCGCCGAAGGAGACGGTGACCTCGCCACCGGCCGCGCGTATGGCGTTGATGGTCGACTGGTCGGTGCCGCCGGTGAGCGCGCGGGAGCCGTCCCACTTGGGGGCGCAGCCGCCGTCGGAGAGCATGAACGCCATCGTGAACTGCTTCGTGCCGGTCGCCGACATCACGTCCGTGGCCTTGGGCGGATTGCCCCAGCCGAGATAGAGGTACGGACCGGTCTGGCCGACGGCGGCGGCCGCGGTAGCCGTACGAGGTGGCGGCGGCGTGGCCTGGGCGGCGGTGGCCGCGCCCGTGGTGAGCAGGGCGACCAGACCGGTGGCGGCGGCCAGCGTGCGTCTGTGGTGGCGCGGGGAGAGCTGCATGACGGGCGTCCTCCTGGGGGATGTGCGGCTGAACCTAGCGAGCCGTCATGCTCGCGACAAGATGTCAGATAGGAAACTTTCCTAATGGTGCCCCCGCGGGGACGCCCGGTGCTTGCTCAGCGCTCGCTCAGTGCTCGCTGAGCCAGCGGTAGACCAGCTCCGGGCGGCCGATCTGGCCGTAATGCGGTGCCCGGTCGGCGCGGCCCGCCTCCACCAGGTGCTCCAGATAGCGGCGCGCGGTGATCCGCGAGATCCCCACCGTCTCCGCCGTCGCCGCCGCCGAGATGCCGTCCTCGGCGCCGCGCAGTACCTCGGTGACCGCGTGCAGGGTGGCCTGGGTGAGCCCCTTGGGCATCGAGGCGGGCTGCGGCGCGCGCAGCGCGGCCAGCGCCCGGTCCACCTCGTCCTGCCCGCTGGCCTCGCCCGCGGTCGACCGGAACTCGGCGTACCGCTGGAGCCGGTCGCGGAGGGTGGAGAAGGTGAACGGCTTCAGCACGTACTGGACGACCCCGAGCGAGACCCCGTCCCGGACCACGGCGAGGTCCCGGGCCGAGGTGACGGCGATGACGTCCGCCCCGTGCCCGACCGCCCGCAGCGCCCGCACCAGCTGGAGGCCGTGCCCGTCGGGCAGGTAGAGGTCCAGGAGGATGAGGTCGGTGGGGGTGCGCTCCAGCAGCCGCTGGGCGTCACCGCCGGTCCGCGCGGTGCCGACGACGGCGAATCCGGGGACGCGCTCGACGTACATCCGGTGCGCGTCCGCCGCGACGGGGTCGTCCTCGACGACGAGCACCCGGATCGGCTCCGGGGTCGGGGTCGCCGAGTTCGCCTGCGGCGGGCTCATGGGTCGGGTTTCCTCTCGGGGCATGGCGTCCGGGGTGGGGCGGTCGGGCAGATCAGGGGCACGGGCGAAAGCTCGGGGCCCTAATTTACGGAGCGTAATGAAGAGTGGCCAGGGTTACCGCCCTGTGAATCCGCCGCACCCGGTCATCGTCCGGCCGCCGCTCACGGCACGTGGGCCGCGGTGGCCAGCGGCAGGGTGACGGTGAACTCGGCGCCGGAGCCGGGCGCCCCGGCCACGTCCACGGTGCCCGCGTTGCGCCGTACGGCCTGCTGGACCAGGGCCAGCCCCAGGCCCCGGCCCGCCGCCTTGGTGGACCAGCCGCGCCGGAACGCGTCCTCGGCCGCCGCCGGGTCGAGACCGGCGCCGGTGTCCGCGACGCACAGCGTCAGCTCGCCGTCGTCCGCGCGGACGGTGACCGTGACGCGGGCGCTGCGGGCGGCGCCGCTGCCGACGCCCTCGGTGGCGGCGTCGATCGCGTTGTCGATCAGGTTGCCCACGATGGTCACCAGGTCGCGGGCGGCGAGCCCGGGCGGCAGCAGACCGTCGTCGATGCGGCTGTCGGGGGTGAGGACGAGTTCGACGCCGCGCTCGCTGGCCTGGGCCGCCTTGCCCAGCAGCAGCGCGGCCAGCACGGGCTCGGCGACGGCCGCCACCACCTGGTCGGTGAGGGCCTGGGCCAGCTCCAGCTCCGCCGTGGCGAACTCGACCGCCTCGTCCTCGCGGCCCAGCTCGATCAGCGAGACCACGGCGTGCAGCCGGTTGGCCGCCTCATGGGCCTGGGAGCGCAGCGCCTCGGCGAAGCCGCGTACGGAGTCCAGCTCGCCGGAGAGCGCCTGGAGCTCGGTGTGGTCGCGCAGCGTGACGACCGTGCCACGCCGTTCGCCGCTGCTCACCGGGGAGGTGTTGACCACGACGACCCGCTCCGCGGTCAGATGCAGTTCGTCCACGCGCGGCTCGGCGGCCAGCAGGGCGCCGGTGAGCGGGGCGGGCAGGCCCAGCTCGGACACGTAGGCCCCGACCACGTCCCCGGACAGCCCGAGCAGTTCCCGTCCGCCGTCGTTGATGAGCGCGATCCGCCGCTGGCCGTCCAGCATCAGCAGCCCCTCGCGCACCGCGTGCAGCGCCGCCTCGTGGTAGTCGTGCATACGGCTCAGCTCGGTGGCGTTCATGCCGTGGGTGTGGCGGCGCAGCCGGGCGTTGATGACGTACGCGCACAGGCCCCCGGCGGCGAGCGCGGCGGCGGCCACGCCGAGCAGGGCCAGCAGCTGGCGCCGCACCTGGGCGCTGATGGTCTCGACCGTGATCCCGGCGCTGACCAGCGCGGTGATCCGGCCCCCGGCCCTCGGGTCGCGCACCGGGGCGATCACCCGCACCGAAGCGCCGAGGGTGCCGGTGTAGGTCTCGGGGAAGATGCGGCCGCGCAGCGCGGGCTCGATGTGGCCGAGGTAGCGCTCGCCGATCCTGTCCGGATCGGGGTGTGTCCAACGGATGCCACGCGGGTTCATGATGGTCACGAAGGTGACGCCGGTGTCCCGGCGCACCTTCTCCGCGTACGGCTGGAGCCGGGCGCTGGGGTCGTCGGTCCGCACGGCGTCGGCCACCGAGGGGGAGTCGGCGATGGCGGCCGCCGTGGCCGTGGCCTGGCTGCGCGCGGCGACCGTGGCCTGGTCGCGGTCGGTGATGTACGCGAAGACGGCGCATCCCGCCACGAGGGCGGCGACCAGCACGACCTGCATCGCGAAGAGCTGCCCGGCCAGGCTCCGCGGGTGGGGGATGCGCATGTCCATCAGTCTGCACACGAATCTTTGTGTGAACGAAATGAACGGAAGGGTGACCCCCGTCACAGCCGTGGGGCATAGTCGCCGGAACCGTTCAAGGCGGTGTGCGAGCCGCACACGGTACAGCGCCGGGACAGTTGGACGGCCGAAGAGAAGGAGGCAGCACCGTGGCTGCGGAGATCACGCCGCCCGCATCGGGACGTACAGAGCCGGAGCGGCCGAAGGCGAAGAAGAAGGAAAAGATCCACTACCTCTACCTCGCCGTGATCGGCGCGGTGGCGCTGGGGATCCTCGTGGGCTTCGTCGCCCCCGACACGGCGGTCGAGCTGAAGCCCATCGGCGACGGCTTCGTGAACCTGATCAAGATGCTGATCTCGCCGATCATCTTCTGCACGATCGTGCTCGGCGTCGGATCGGTGCGGAAGGCCGCCAAGGTCGGCAAGGTCGGCGGCCTCGCCCTCGGCTACTTCATGGTGATGTCGACCGTCGCGCTCGGCATCGGTCTGGTCGTCGGCAACATCCTGGAGCCCGGCAGCGGGCTGCACTTCAGCCAGGAAGTGGCGAAGGCCGGTCAGGACCAGGTCGACAGCAGCACCAGCGAGGGCCTGTCCGGGTTCCTGCTGAGCATCATCCCCACCACCCTGGTCTCCGCCTTCACCTCGGAGCAGGTGCTGCAGACCCTGTTCGTCGCCCTCCTCGTGGGCTTCGGCCTCCAGGCCATGGGCAAGTCCGGTGAGCCGGTGCTGCGCGGCATAGGCCACATACAGCAGCTCGTCTTCAAGCTGCTGTCGATGGTCATGTGGCTGGCCCCGGTGGGTGCCTTCGGCGCGATCGCCGCGGTGGTCGGCCAGACGGGTCTGGACGCGCTCAAGGCGCTCGCCGTCATCATGATCGGCTTCTACACCACCTGCCTCCTCTTCGTGATCGTCGTCCTCGGCACGATCCTGCGCCTGGTGGCCGGCGTGAACCTGTTCCTGCTGCTGAAGTACCTGGCGCGGGAGTTCCTGCTGATCCTGTCGACGTCCTCCTCGGAGTCCGCGCTGCCGCTGCTCATCGCCAAGATGGAGCACGCGGGCGTCAGCCGCCCCGTCGTCGGCATCACCGTGCCGACCGGCTACTCCTTCAACCTGGACGGCACCGCGATCTACCTGACCATGACGTCGCTGTTCATCGCCGACGCCATGGGCAAGCCGCTCGCGATCGGCGAGCAGATATCCCTGCTGGTCTTCATGATCGTCGCCTCCAAGGGTGCCGCCGGTGTCACCGGCGCCGGTATGGCGACCCTCGCGGGCGGTCTCCAGTCGCACCGGCCCGACCTGGTCGGCGGTGTCGGCCTGGTCGTCGGCGTCGACCGCTTCATGAGCGAGGCCCGCGCCCTCACCAACTTCGCGGGCAACGCGGTGGCGACCGTCCTGGTCGGCACCTGGACCAAGGAGATCGACAAGGACCGGATGAAGCAGGTCCTCGCCGGAGAGCTGCCGTTCGACACGGCTGCCTTCGCGGCGAACGGCGGCGGCCACGGTCCGGCCGCCGACGACTCCGACGGCGCCGACACCAAGGCGCTCCCCGAGCAGCGTGACGGTGACACGGCCAAGGAGCACGTGCCTGCCTGACACCCCACGCCCACGCGGCCCTGCCCTCCTGAATCGGGGCAGGGCCGCGGTCGTGTTCCCGTCCGGGATGTCCACGACGCGTCGGTGCCCCGCGTCCTCCCCCCGTGGCAGAACACGGGACACCCGTCCAGGGAAGGGCTGGTCAGCCCTCTCCGTCCGCCGCCGGACGCAACTGTTCAGGGAGCGCGGTCCATTCGGGGCCGCCGTGCCGGGGTTTGACCCACGCGACGTTGCCACCGGTGTCGATATAGGCGACGCGGCCGATGGTTTCGCGCTCGATGTCGTAGACGAGGTCGCCTATCCGGGGTCTGCCGCGGGTGCGTCCGGCCGTGGTCATGACGCCCAGCGTCCTACGAGCCGCTGATATCCCGCTGATGCGTCGCTGACCTGGCCCTGTGGGTAGGCTGCGGGATGGTCACATGAATTCTCTGGTACCGACGGGGGCAGCGCGTGGACGGGACCGGGTTACGCCTCTTGGGGCCCGTGGGCATATGGCGGGCCGACCGGCTGCTGGGCCCGACCGCCGCCCAGCAGCGTTCGGTGCTGGCGATGCTGCTGCTGGAGCCGGGCCGGGTGGTCTCCGTCGACCGGCTGGTCATGGCCATCTGGGGCGAGGACCCGCCGGGTTCGGCGCGCAACGCCGTCCAGGTCCAGATCTCCAAGCTGCGCCGCATCCTCGCCGCACTGCCCGACACCGAACTGACCACCTCCGCCAAGGGCTACTGCCTCACCGCCCCGCGCACGGCCGTCGACCTGCACCGCTTCCGGGACCTGGTGCGCGAGGCCCGCGCGGAGAAGGACGACCGGGCCGCGGAGCTGCTGCGCGCCGCGCTCCAGCTGTGGCGCGGACCCGCGCTCGCCGACGTGGCGGGCGGCTGGCTGTCCGACACCGTCGGCGCCGGACTGGAAGAGGAGCGGCGGGCCGCCGTCGAGGAGTGCGCCGCGATCGACGTACGGGCCGGGCGCCACCACGAGGCCGTCGTGCGGCTGTCCGCGCTGGTCGCCGAACACCCGCTGCGCGAGCGCTCGGTGGCCCTGCTGATGGAGGCGCTCCGCAGGTCAGGGCGGCGGGCCGACGCCCTCGCGCTGTTCCGCGCCACCCGGCAGCGGTACGCCGAGGAGCTGGGCATCGAACCGGGGGAGGAGCTGCAACGGCTGCACCGCCAAGCGCTCGACACCCGGCCCGAGACCCCGTCGGACACCCATGAGGCGCCCGACGCCGCCGATGTGCCCGGGGACCCCGACGACACCACCGCCACCCCGGTCTCCGCCGCTGCCGTGCCCCAGCAACTGCCGCCCGACGTGGCCCACTTCACCGGCCGCGAGCGCGAACTCGCCGGTCTGGACGCCCTGCTGCGCACCGGCGACGCCTCCGCCACCGGCCGGGCGCCGACCGCCGCCGTGATCGGAGTGATCGCGGGCAGCGGCGGCCTCGGCAAGACCACCCTCGCGGTGCACTGGGCGCACCGGGTCCGCGACCGCTTC
Source organism: Streptomyces sp. NPDC021115 (assembly GCF_044333065.1). Classification (NCBI taxonomy): domain Bacteria; kingdom Bacillati; phylum Actinomycetota; class Actinomycetes; order Kitasatosporales; family Streptomycetaceae; genus Streptomyces; species Streptomyces sp. NPDC021115. The sequence continues at coordinate 351,970 of NZ_JBIRQF010000001.1, read as the reverse complement.
CCCGACGGGCAGCTGTACGTCAACCTGCGGGGCTTCGGCCCCACCGGCTCCGCGATGACCGTGGCCGAGGCCGTCCGTGGCTTCCTCGACGCCTTCCAGGTGCCCGCGCACCGCATCCCCGCCACCGTGGAGGCGCAGACCGCCCTCTACCGCAGCCTGCTGGCCGACCGCCGGGTGCTGATCCTGCTCGACAACGCCCGCGACGCCGAGCAGGTACGCCCGCTGCTGCCCGGCTCGCCCGGCTGCCTGGTGGTGCTGACCAGCCGTAACGAACTCACCGGCCTGGTCGTCGCGGAACAGGCCCGGCCGCTGCCGCTGGATCTGCTCGGCCGCGCCGAGGCGCGCGACCTGCTCGTGGGCCGCATCGGCGCCGAGCGCGCCGCCGCCGAACCGCGGGCCGTGGAGGACGTCGTCACGGTGTGCGCGGGGCTGCCCCTCGCGCTCGCCATCGTCGCCGCCCGCGCCGCCACCCACCCCCGCTTCCCCATCGCCGCGCTCGCCGCCGAGCTGCACGACGCGCGCGGCAGCCTCGACGCGTTCGAGGGCGGGGACGCCACCACCGACGTCCGGGCCGTGTTCTCGTGGTCGTACCACACCCTCGGCGACGACGCGGCCCGGCTGTTCCGGCTGCTCGGCGTCCACCCCGGCCCGTACATCGCCGCCCCCGCCGCGGCCTCCCTCGCCGGGGTGGACCTGACCCAGGCGCGCAGGCTGCTGGGCAGGCTCACCCGGGCGCATCTGATCGCCGAGCGCAGCCCGGGCCGGTACGCGTTCCACGATCTGCTGCGCGCGTACGCCATGGAGCTGACCCAGGAGTACGACTCGGCCGACGAGCGCCGGGCCGCGCTGCACCGGGTGCTCGACCACTCCCTGCACTCCTCGTTCGCCGCCGGGCGCGCCTTCACCCCGCACCGGGAGCCGATCCCGCTGGCCCCGGCGCGGTCCGGGGTCACCGTCGAGACGTTCACCGAGCACGCCCAGGCGCTCACCTGGTTCAGCGAGGAACACCCGGTGCTGATCGCGGCCCTCCAGCGGGCCGCGGACGCCGGGTTCGAGACCCACGCCTGGCAACTGGCCTGGTCGCTCATGGAGTTCCTGGACCAGCTCGGCCACTGGCACGACCAGCGCACCGTCCACCGCATCGCCCTGGGCGCCGCCCACCGCGTCGCCGATCCGGCCGGACAGGCCTACGCCTGCCACGGGCTCGGCCTCGCCGATCTGCGGATGGGCCTGTACGACCGGGCCCGCAGCCATCTGCTGCGCGCGTTCAACCTGCACGGCCAGACCGCCAACCACATCGGCCAGGCCCGCATCCATGTCGCGCTCAACATGACGGCCGAGCGCCAGGGCCGCGACGACGAGCTGCTGTACCACGCCCGGCGCTCGCTGGAGCTGTACCAGGTGGCCGGGCACCGCAAGGGCGAGGCGTACGCCCTCAACAACCTGGGGTGGGCGTACGCCAGGCTGGGCGACTTCCAGCAGACCCTGGTGCACTGCGGGAAGGCCCTCGCCCTCCTGAGGGAGGCGGGCGACGGGCGCGGGGAGTCGGCCGCCTGGGACAGCCTCGGGTACGCGCATCACCACCTCGGCGACCACCAGCAGGCCATCAGCTGCTACCGGCACGCGGTCGCGCTGCGGCGCGGTCTGGACGAGCGGGTGCGGGAGGCCGAGTCGCTGCACCGGCTGGGCGACGCCCAGCGCACCGCGGGGGACGTGGCCGGGGCGCGGATGAGCTGGTGCGCGGCGCTGAGCCGCTTCGACGCCCTCGGCCACCCGGACGCGGACCGGGTACGGGACGAACTCGCCCGGCTGGGCGAGCCCGGTCCCGACCCCGACCCCGGTTCCGGTCCCGTTTCCGGCCTTAGTTGAACGGGATGCGGACGGTGGACTGGTTGCCGGTGCCGAGGGTGCTGGAGCCGTTGCCGATGGCGTTCCACACCTCGACCCGGACCTTCCCATTGCTCATGTTGCCGAGCGAGCCGGTGGCGGATTTCAGGCCGCGGGCCTGTGTGTAGTGCTCGTAGCCCGGAGCCGGATCGGTGGCGAAGTACTGGTAGGTCTCGGTGCGGTCCCAGCTGCCGTCGCCCGTGAGGTCGTAGGAGATCCGCACCTGCTGCCCGTTGGCCACGGTCGTGCCCGCGTCCACGAACAGGTCGAAGGCCGTCGAGCCGCCGTTGTACGTCCGGGTGATGCCGGACGAGGTGAAGGTCTGCGGCTGGTACGGCGTCCCGTCGTGGTTGGTGCCGCCCGCCGAGGCCAGGGTCGTGGCGCTCGCGGACGAGGAGGCCGCGCCGAGGGCGCCGCCCGGGCCCGGGTAGAGCGTGGCGGAGCCGCCGGGGTCGGTGCCGCCGCCTCCGCCGCGGGTCCAGACCGCCACGTAGTCCACCAGCATGGGGCGGCCGGAGACGGTGGCCGCGGTGGGCGTGGCCGCGCCGTGGACGCCGTTGGGGAAGGCACCGCCCATCGCCACGTTGAGCAGCAGGAAGTAGCCCGCGTGGTCGGTCATGTTCGACCAGGTGGTGGCGTCGACCTGGTTCTGGCTGACGCTGTGGAACTGCTGGCCGTCCACGTACCAGCGGAGCTGGTTCGGGCTGGTCGAGCGGTCCCATTCGAAGCGGTAGGTGTGGAAGGCGGACTGGCAGGTCGAGCCCGGGCAGGCGCGGTTGGCGCCGATGCCGGTGCTCTCGTTGCAGGCGCCGCCCGGATTGACGCCGCAGTGCAGCACGCCCCAGACGGAGTTGATCCCGTTGACGTTCTCCATGATGTCGAACTCGCCGATGCCCGGCCAGTTCTGGTAGTTGCCCCGGTACGGACTGCCGAGCGCCCAGAACGCGGGCCAGTAGCCGAGGGCGGCGTCGCCCGTGACGTTCGGCATCTGGATGCGGCCCTCCATGCGCAGCACGCCACCCGCCGGGGCCTTGAAGTCGGCGCGCTTGGTCTCGATGCGCGCCGAGGTCCAGTTGCCCGAGCCGTCGCGGAGCGGGGTGATGCGGAGGTTGCCGCTGCCGTCGAGGGCGAGGTTGCTGGTGGAGTCGGTGTAGCGCTGGATCTCGCCGGTGCCCCAGTTGCCGGGGCCGCCGGGGTAGCTGTAGCCGGTGTCGATCTGCCAGTTGGTGGCGGAGGGGAGGGTGTTGGCGGAGCCGGTGAAGTCGTCGCTCCACTGGAGGTTCCAGCCAGTGGGCGTGGGCGGCACGTCGGCCCGTGAGGACGTGGCGCCGAGAAGGGCGACGGCGGTGGCGGCGAAGGCCGCTAAAGCCGTTCTGAGCACGGATCTGTGTCTGCGGGGGCGCATGGACGTACCTCCTGAAGGGGGTGTGAGAGCGCTCTCACACCCTCTTTAGGCGTGTCCACGTCACTCGTCAACCTTTTGAACACAGGCTGGTGCGCGGGCTCAGGCCGGGCGCAGCCAGATCGTCGCCAGCGGCGGCAGTGTCGGCAGCAGGCTGGCCGGGCGGCCGTGGGCGGCCGTCGGCTCGGCCTTCAGCGGCTCCGGATTGAGGACGCCGCTGCCGCCGTACCGCTCGTCGTCGGTGTTCAGCACCTCCCGCCACAGCGGGACCGCGTCCGGTACGCCCACCCGGTAGGCGTGCCGTACCACCGGCGAGAAGTTGCTGACCGCCAGCAGCGGGGAGCCGTCCGCGTCGAAGCGGAGGAACGCGAACACGTTGTCCTCGTGCCCGTCCCCCTCCACCCATGCGAAGCCCTCCGGCACCGTGTCCCGCTGCCACAGCGGCGGTGTCGCCGCGTACACCCGGTTGAGGTCGCGCACCAGATCGCGCACCCCCCGGTGGTCGGGGGCGGCCGCGTACGAGGGGTCCAGCAGCCACCAGTCGGGGCCGTGGCGCTCCGACCACTCCGCGCCCTGCGCGAACTCCTGGCCCATGAAGAGCAGTTGCTTGCCCGGATGCGCCCACATGAAGCCGAGGTACGCCCGGTGGTCGGCGCGCTGCTGCCACCAGTCGCCCGGCATCTTGCTCACCAGCGCCCGCTTGCCGTGCACCACCTCGTCGTGCGAGATGGGGAGGACGTAGTTCTCGCTGTACGCGTACACCATCGAGAACGTCATCTCGTGGTGGTGGTACTTCCGGTGCACCGGCTCATGGGCCAGGTAGCCCAGCGAATCGTGCATCCAGCCCATGTTCCACTTCAGCCCGAAGCCGAGCCCGCCGAAGCCGCTCGCCCCCACGTGGTGGGTGGCCCGGGTGACGCCGTCCCAGGCGGTGGACTCCTCGGCGATGGTCACCACGCCCGGGCAGCGGCGGTAGACCGTCGCGTTCATCTCCTGGAGGAACGCCACCGCGTCCAGGTTCTCCCGGCCGCCGTGCGCGTTGGGCGTCCACTGGCCGGGCTCGCGGGAGTAGTCGAGGTAGAGCATCGACGCGACGGCGTCCACGCGGAGGCCGTCGATGTGGAACTCCTCGCACCAGTAGACCGCGTTCGCGACGAGGAAGTTGCGCACCTCCGTGCGGCCGTAGTCGAATTCGAGGGTTCCCCAGTCGGGGTGCGCGGCCCGCAGCGGGTCGGACGGCTCGTACAGCGGCCGGCCGTCGAACTCCGCCAGCGCCCAGGCGTCCCGTGGGAAGTGCGCGGGCACCCAGTCCACCAGCACCCCGATGCCCGCCTGGTGCAGGGCGTCGACGAGGTACTTGAAGTCGTCGGGCGTGCCGAGGCGGGCCGTCGGCGCGTAGAACCCGGTCACCTGGTAGCCCCACGAGCCGCCGAACGGATGCTCGGCCACCGGCATCAGCTCGACATGGGTGAAGCCGAGGTCCTTGACGTACGCGGGCAGCTGCTCGGCCAGCTGCCGATAGGTCAGCCCGGGCCGCCACGACGGCAGATGCACCTCGTACACCGAGAACGGCCGCTCGTGCACCCGCCCGCCGTCCCGCCCCGCCATCCACGCGTCGTCGCCCCAGTGGTGGTGCGAGGCGTGCACCACGGACGCCGTCGCTGGCGGGCACTCGGTGCGCCGCGCCATGGGGTCCGCGCGCAGCGCGCGGCTGCCGTCGGGGCGGGTGATCTCGAACTTGTACAGCGCGCCCTCGCCGACGCCCGGCACGAACAGCTCCCACACGCCGCTGGAGCCGAGCGAACGCATGGGGAAGCCGGTGCCGTCCCAGTAGCAGAAGTCCCCGGTGACCCGCACCCCGCGCGCGTTCGGCGCCCATACGGTGAACCGCGTCCCGGCCACCCCGTGATGCGTCATCGGCTGCGCGCCGAGCGCCCGCCACAGCTCCTCGTGGCGGCCCTCGCCGATGAGGTGCAGATCGAGGTCGCCGAGCGCGGGCAGGAACCGGTACGGGTCGTGGACCTCCACCTCGGTGTCGTCGTACGCCACGAGCAGCTGATAGTCCGGGATGGACGCCAGCGGCAGCACGCCCGAGAACAGCCCGTCCCCCTCGGCCCGCAACCGCGCCCGCAACCCGGCGCCGACGACGGTGACGCCACGGGCGTACGGCCGCAGCGTCCGGAACAGCACCCCGCCGCGGACCGGATGCGCGCCGAGCAGCCCATGCGGGTCGTGGTGCCCCCCGCAGAGCAACCGCCGCCGCTCCTCACCCCCGAGCGCGGGCGCGGCCCGCACCCCGTGGTCGTCGTACGGCTCGGGCTCCGGCCCGGGCGGGGGTGTCGGTCGCGGCGCGACGGCTTCGTCCGCCGCGGGCTCCGCCGCCACCCGAGGCGCCCGGGGCTCGGGCGGCGCCCCGTACGACGGCCGCGAGGTGGGCTTGATGCCCGCGGACTCGGGCGAGTGGGGATCCTGGCGGGGCGATGCGCCCTCGCGCAGCCCGGCCCCGACGCCCGGGGCGTCGGCCGCGCCGTGCTGCGGGCCCCGGGCCGTGGCTCGGGCCGACCGGAACGTGGGGGGGACCGCCGGGTCCGGGCCCGGGCCCTCGTCGGACGGGTGCTGGCTGGACGGCGGTCGTGCGGTCACGGGGTGGTCCTCCCGGAAGTATGGGCGGGCGGGGTCAGTGGACGGCGGCGGCCAGTCGGCGGATGGCGGTCATCGGGACCGGCAGCCAGTCGGGGCGGTGGCGGGCCTCGTACAGGACCTCGTACACCGCCTTGTCGGTCTCGTGGGCGCGCAGCAGCTCCGGCTCGTCGCGCGGATCCGTACCGGCGGCCTCCGCGTACCCCGCGCAGTAGGCGGCGCGCATGCGCCCGGCCCAGTCCTGCGGGGTGTCGTGGCCGCCCACGGCCGCCGCGTAGTCGAAGGAGCGGAGCATGCCCGCGATGTCGCGGACCGGCGGCTGCGGGCGGCGGCGTTCGGCGAGCGGACGGGACGGCTCGCCCTCGAAGTCGATCAGCGACCACTGCCGTTCCGCCGTCAGCAGGGCCTGCCCCAGGTGCAGATCGCCGTGGATCCGCTGGGCCGCCCAGGTGCGCCCGTCGCGCCCGAGGGCGGCGACGTCCTCGTACGCGGCGTGCAGCGCGCCCCGGTACGGCTGGAGCGCGGGCACCGCGGCGGCGGCCGAGTCGAGGCGTTCGCTCATGGCGGCGGCGAGGTGTTCGATCTGCGGGCGGCGCAGTACGGAGACGGGCAGCGTGCGCGCCATCGCGAGGTGCACCTCGGCGGTGGCGCGGCCGAGGGCGTGCGCGGCGTCGGCGAAGTCGGTGCGCACGGCGAGGGCGTCGAGGGCGAGCTGCCAGCCGTCGGTGGACCCGGCGAGGTAGGGCTGGAGGACGCCGAGCGTGAACGGCTCCGGGCGCGGCCCTGGCCCCTCCGGCGGCGGCGCGGCCTCGAACCAGGCGGCGGGCGCGGGCACCCGGGTGCAGCCGGTGCGGGCGAGGGCGAGGGGGAGTTCGAGGTCCGGGTTGGTGCCGGGGCTGACGCGCCGGAAGAGCTTCAGGATGAACGTATCGCCGTACACCACGGAGGAGTTGGACTGCTCGGCCGTCATCAGCCGGGGCGGCAGCACGGACGGGATGGCGCTGGACGGTTCGCGTACGAAGCGGAGGGGGCCCAGGCGGCCGGGTACGCGGAGCCGCTCCAGGAGGAGCGAGGCGAGGCGGGGGTCGGCCAGCGCCTCGTACACGGTACGGCCGTGCAGCGGACCGCCGCTCGGGTGGCCGATGAGCGCGGGGGCGAGGGAGGGCGGCAGGGTCGTGCGGACGCCGAGCAGCATCTGGTAGCAGTCACTGGCGGCCGCGCCACGGCGGTGGCCGCAGCCGAAGCCGTGGCGATGGCCGGGCGGTTCCGGCTGCTGGGCGCGGATGAGGAGATGGAGCAGCCCGGGGGTCGTGCCGCCCGGCGGGCAGGGCAGTATCTCGGTCGCGGAGACGAGGGCGAAGCCGGTGACGGGGCGGCCCTTGCCCGCGAACCAGCGCTGCCGGGGGAGCCACTCGGCGAGTAACGGCCCGAGCGAGCCGAGCAGCCCGGCCCCCGGCCCGTCCGTGGCGGCTGATGCGGTAGCGGTCGGCGGGTGGTGTGCCCCCCGGGAGAATGAAGCTTCCGGCATGGCGTCGCGTCCTTTCCCCGGGCACACGACAGATCAGGGCAAAGTGTCCCGGATTGCGGCGTTGACTGTGCGACGGTGCGGGACGTGTCGGGCGAGGATCGTCCGTACGGCGAGTACGGAGTACGCGATCGGCTCCGCCGGTGGCGGTACGTAGTCAGAGTGCCCATGAAGCCCTGACGAAAACGCCCGGGGTGAGCGCAGAGGCCGCTTTTCCCCCACCCCGCCCCTTCCCGAACCCGGGGACCCGTCCCCGGACCCCGGCCCCTCCGGCGCCCCGCAACAACCACGCCACCCCCGCCCTTTGGGTGCCGAACTCCAGTGCGAAGCGAGCCCCGCGCCCCCGCCTCCGCGAGACCCGACGCACAGCCCCGAGGCGGGGCCGGGCCTCTGGCGCAGCCCAAGCCGGGAGCCAAGGCGAAGCCTCGGGGCGGGGTCCGGGGCGCAGCCCCAGACCGGAGCGGGGCCTTGGCTCGGATTCGCCCGGGACGCCGGGGGCCGGGGCTGGCCCCGGTTTCGGGAAGGGGCGGGGTGGGGGACAGTGTCCGGGCCCCGCAGGCGACGTTCGAGGCGCGGCCCCACGCACCTGCCCCGGCCCGCCCCGTCTCGGGCCGGGGAGCGCTGCCGGGTTGGGGGCCCGGCCCCCTGCGGTCAGAGCTTGGGGCGGTGTGGGGGTGGGTCTGCTGGGCGGAGGCGGAACCAGTAGAAGCCGTGGCCCGCCAGGGTGAGCAGGTAGGGCAGCTCGCCGATGGCGGGGAAGCGGACGCCGCCGATCAGCTCGACCGGGTGGCGGCCGGCGAAGGACTGGAGGTCCAGCTCCGTGGGCTGGGCGAAGCGCGAGAAGTTGTGCACGCACAGCACCAGGTCGTCCTCCCCGTCCCGGGTCCGCGGGGCCTCGCGGAGGAAGGCGAGGACGGCGGGGTTGGAGGAGGGCAGCTCGGTGAAGGAGCCGAGCCCGAAGGCCGGGTTCTGCTTGCGGATCTCGATCATCCGCCGCGTCCAGTGGAGCAGGGAGGACGGCGAGGACATGGCGGCCTCGACGTTCGTCACCTGATACCCGTAGACCGGGTCCATGATCGTGGGCAGGAAGAGCCGCCCGGGATCGCAGGAGGAGAAGCCCGCGTTGCGGTCGGGGGTCCACTGCATGGGCGTCCGCACCGCGTCGCGGTCGCCGAGCCAGATGTTGTCGCCCATGCCGATCTCGTCGCCGTAGTACAGGATCGGCGAGCCGGGCAGGGACAGCAGCAGGGCCGTGAACAGCTCGATCTGGTTGCGGTCGTTGTCCAGCAGCGGAGCGAGCCGGCGCCGGATGCCGATGTTGGCGCGCATGCGCGGATCCTTGGCGTACTCCGCGTACATGTAGTCGCGCTCTTCGTCGGTGACCATTTCCAGCGTCAGCTCGTCATGGTTGCGCAGGAAGATGCCCCACTGACAGCCGGACGGAATCGCCGGGGTCTTGGAGAGGATCTCCGAGACCGGGTAGCGCGATTCACGCCGCACCGCCATGAAGATGCGCGGCATGACGGGGAAGTGGAACGCCATGTGGCATTCGTCGCCGCCCGCTTCGTAGTCGCCGAAGTAGTCGACGACGTCCTCGGGCCACTGGTTGGCCTCGGCCAGCAGCACCGTGTCCGGGTAGTGGGCGTCGATCTCGGCGCGGACGCGCTTGAGGAGCTGATGGGTGCGGGGGAGGTTCTCGCAGTTGGTGCCCTCCTCCGCGTACAGATACGGCACGGCGTCGAGCCGGAATCCGTCGATGCCGAGGTCCAGCCAGAAGCGCAGGGCGGCCAGTACTTCTTCCTGGACGGCCGGGTTCTCGAAGTTGAGGTCCGGCTGGTGCGAGAAGAAGCGGTGCCAGTAGTACTGCTTGCGTACCGGATCAAAGGTCCAGTTGGACGCCTCGGTGTCGACGAAGATGATGCGGGCGTCCTGGTACTGCTTGTCGTCGTCGGCCCAGACGTAGTAGTCGCCGTACGGTCCGTCCGGATCGGTGCGGGACTCCTGGAACCACGGATGCTGATCGCTGGTGTGGTTCATGACAAAGTCGATGATGACGCGCATGCCGCGCTGGTGCGCGGCGTCCACGAACTCGACGAAGTCGGCGAGATCCCCGAACTCCGGCAGCACGGCCGTGTAGTCCGAGACGTCGTAGCCGCCGTCGCGCAGCGGGGAGGCGAAGAAGGGCGGCAGCCAGAGGCAGTCCACGCCGAGCCACTGGAGGTAGTCGAGTTTGGCGGTGAGGCCCTTGAGGTCGCCGACGCCGTCGCCGTTGCTGTCCTGGAAGGAGCGGACCAGCACCTCGTAGAAGACGGCGCGCTTGAACCAGTCGGGGTCACGGTCCTTGGCGGGCGTGTCCTCGAAGGTGTCGGGTACGGGCTCGTTGACGATCATGTTGTGGGTGACCCTCCGATCGGTGAGGACGGTCGCAGGGAGAGCACGTGCGCGGGAGCCATGTCACGGCCCGGCTCCAGGCGTACGTAGTTGTCCCTGCCCCAGTGATAGGTCTCGCCGGTGAGCTCGTCGCGCACCGGGACGGACTCGTGCCAGTCGAGGCCGAGTTCCGGCATGTTCAACGAGACCGTCGCCTCCTGGGTGTGGTGGGGGTCCAGGTTGACGACGGTGAGCACGCACGAGTCGCCCGTGCGCTTGGAGTAGACGATGACGGAGTCGTTGTCGGCGTGGTGGAATCGCAGGTTGCGCAACCGGCGCAGGGCGGGGTGCCGCCGGCGCAGCCGGTTGAGCCGGGTGAGGAGCGGGGTGAGCGTCCGGTCCGTACGCTCCGCGCCCGCCCAGTCGCGCGGGCGCAGCTGGTACTTCTCCGAGTCCAGGTACTCCTCGCTGCCGGCGCGCAGCGGGGTGTTCTCGCACAGCTCGTAGCCCGCGTAGACACCCCAGGTGGGGGAGAGGGTGGCGGCGAGGACGGCCCGGGCAGCGAAGGCCGGGCGGCCGCCGTCCTGAAGGTAGGCGTGCAGGATGTCGGGGGTGTTGACGAAGAAGTTGGGCCGCATCCAGGCGGCCGCGTCCCCGGACAGCTCGGTGAGGTAGTCGGTCAGCTCCTGCTTGCCGTTGCGCCAGGTGAAGTACGTGTACGACTGCTGGAAGCCGATAACGCCGAGCGTGTTCATCATCGCGGGCCGGGTGAACGCCTCGGCGAGGAAGATGACATCGGGGTCGGTGCGGTTGATGTCCCCGATCACCTTCTCCCAGAAGACGACCGGTTTGGTGTGGGGATTGTCGACCCGGAAGATCCGCACGCCGTGGGACATCCAGAACCGCAGCAGCCGCTCCGTCTCGCGGACGAGGCCGGGGAAGTCGGCGTCGAAGGCGATGGGGTAGATGTCCTGGTACTTCTTGGGCGGGTTCTCGGCGTACGCGATCGTCCCGTCCGCGCGCCGGTGGAACCACTCGGGGTGTTCGGTGACCCAGGGGTGGTCGGGCGAGCACTGGAGCGCGAAGTCGAGCGCCACCTCCAGGCGCAGCTCCTGGGCCCGGGACACGAAGTGGTCGAAGTCGTCCAGGGTGCCGAGGTCGGGGTGGATCGCGTCGTGGCCGCCGTCGGGGGAGCCGATCGCCCAGGGGGAGCCGACGTCGAAGGGACCTGCGGAGAGGGCGTTGTTGGGGCCCTTGCGGTACGCGGTGCCGATGGGGTGGACGGGGGGCAGATAGACGACGTCGAACCCGGCGGCGGCGATGGCGGGCAGCCGCTCGGCGGCGGTGCGCAGCGTACCGCTGACCGGCCGCCGCCCCTCGGTGACCTTGGCGCCCTCGGAGCGCGGGAACAGCTCGTACCAGGAGCCGAACAGCGCGCGCTCCCGCTCGACCTGGAGCGGCATCGGGTGCGAGGCGGTGACGAGTTCGCGCAGCGGATGGCGGTCGAGGGCGTCGGTGACGTCGGGGGCGAGGGCGGCGGCGAGCCGGTCGGCGACCGGGCGGCGCTCGTCGCGCAGCCCGTCGACGGCGGCCAGCACCGCCTCCCGGCCGTCGTTCTTGGGCACTCCGGCCGCGGCTCTCTCGTGCAGCCGGGCGCCCTCCTCCAGCACCAGATCGGTGTCGATCCCGGCCGGGACCTTGATCCGGGCGTGGTGGCGCCAGGTGGCGACGGGGTCGCTCCACGCCTCGACCGTGTACGACCAGCGGCCGGGCGCGGTGGGGGTGACCTCGGCGCCCCAGCGGTCCGTGCCGGGGGCGAGTTCGGTCAAGGGAGTCCACGGGCCGGACCGTCCGGCCGGATCGCGGAGGACGACATTGGCGTTGACCGCGTCGTGGCCCTCCCGGAACACGGTGGCACTGACCTCGAAGGTCTCGCCCACGACCGCCTTGGCGGGGCGGCGGCCGCAGTCGATCAGCGGACGGATATCCAGAAGGGGAATACGACCGATCATAGGATCACCTGACGGCGTTGCGGGCTGATGAGCGGAGGGCGCTTGATGGTCGGCGGCGGCCTGTGTCCTTTGTATAGGCTTTACCGCCGGGCGATGGGTTGCGGGCATGACAGCTCCTGTCCGCGTTCACTCTGGTGGGCGGATGGGGTCGGCCATGGGGGGCGCGTTCGGGAAGCCTTCCCACCGGACACCGGGAGACAATCCGGGTTCCCGTTAACTACCGGTTCGTAACGCGGGGTGCATGGTTCGGCCCCGCGCGTATCCGTGCGGGGCCGATGATATGACCGCGATCGTGCGTTATTAAGTGTGCGTTTTCGCCCCAGGAGTTCTACGGGGCGTCAGTCCGCCACGCGCAGCAGCCGGTTCGGCGAGCCGCGCCCCGCGTTCCGTACCGCGCCCTTGACCGCCTCGGCCGTGAGCGCCGCGGTCACCTGGGCCGGGGTCGCCGAGCGGTGGGCGGCGAGGTAGAGCGCCGCCGCGCCCGCGACGTGGGGCGCCGCCATCGACGTACCGGACAGCGTCGCCGCCGCCGTGTCGCTCGTACGGGAGGCCGAGACGATCCGGTCGCCCGGCGCGAACAGGTCAACCGCCGGGCCCCAGTTGGAGAACGGGTCGCGACGGTCCGCCCGGTCCGTCGCGCCCACCGTGATCGCCTGCGGCACCCGGCCCGGCGAGTACGCCCCGGCCGGCCGGTCCGCGTTGCCCGCCGCGACCGTGAAGGTGAGACCGGCGCGCACTCCGGCGCGAACGCCTGCGTCCCACTCCGGGACCGGCCCCGCGACCGGCGACCCCAGGCTCAGATTGACCACCGCCGGCTTCCGGGCGTGCTTCAGGACCCAGTCCAGACCGGCCAGCACCTCGGCGCTGGTGCCCTCGCCGCGGTCGTCCAGCACCCGTACGGCGACGACGTCCGCCTTCTTCGCCACGCCGTACTGCGTGCCCGCGGCGGTCGCGGCCACATGCGTGCCGTGGCCGTTGCCGTCCTGGGCGACCGGGTCGTCGTCCACGAAGTCCCAGCCGGAGCGGGCCCGGCCGCCGAAGTCCCGGTGGCTGGTGCGCACTCCGGAGTCGAGGACGTAGATCGTCGTCCCGCGCCCGCCGTCCGCCGGTGCCGTGTACGCGCCGTCCAGCGCGGTCCCGGCGGGCTGATCGATCCGGTCCAGGCCCCAGGACGGCGGATACGGCTGGGTCGTGGTGCCGCGCAGCGACACCTCGGCGTCCCGGGTCACCGAGGCGACGCGCGGGTCCGCCGCGAGCCGTCTCGCCTGCGCCGCGTCGGCCCGTACGGCGAAGCCGTTCAGCGCCCTGCTGTACGTACGGCGCACCGTCGCCCCGTACCGCTCCACGATGCCCCTGCCCTGCCCGGACGACGCCGACGGCGTCCCCGTTCCCCGTTGCAGCGTCACGATGTAGGTGTGGTGCGCCGCCGCGCCCGCGGCCTGGGCGGGCAGCGCCCCGCCCGCGCCCAGCACCACCGCGGCGGCGGCCAGCGCCCCGGCCGTCCGGCGGCGGCCTCTGCTCCTTCTGTGCGCCATGGTCCGATCCCCTCCCCGGTGCGAACGGCGTCAGGGTCTCGTGGGGACCGGACCCCGACAAGTGCGCATCAGGGGGCGGAACCGGCGCTGTGCGCCCGCCCCCTGACGCGGGGGCGGGCGCGGCGCGCGGTGGAGCCGTTCCGGCGCCTACTTGTAGGTGATGTCGGACTCCTTGTAGAGGCAGGTCTTGCTGTCAGGCCCTGAGCCGGTCTCCTCGGGCTCCTCACCGGTGTCGTTGCCCTGGAAGCGGACGCACGGGTCGATCTTCTTCTTGGCGTCCCCGATGATCGTGACGTTGCTGAGCTTCGCGGTGTCGCCGAAGTTCTCGTTGACGCCGACCAGCGACTTGCCCGGGGCGGTCACCTCCACGCCGTCCACCACGACCGCGCGCTTCTGCTGCTTGGAGCAGTTGCCGCACGAGCGGTAGAGCTTGCCGAAGTCCTGCACGGCGAAGTCGCGGATGGTGAGGGTGCCGCCGCCGTTGTGCTGGAAGACCTTGTCGTCGGCCTTGCGCGCGCCGCCGCCCTTGACGGTGTACGTGGCTTTCGCGCCGCCCAGGAAGGTGGCGGCGTCCTCGCCGACGTCCTCCCACCAGACGTTCTGGAGCGTGCAGCTGCCCTTGCAGTGGATGCCGTCGGCGGCGGGGGAGCCGATGACGACGTTCTTGAGCGTGGCGCCGTCGGCCAGCTCGAACATCGCGGGCTGGCCCTCGTCCTGGCCGCCGTCGCCGAGTTCGCCCTCGCCGATGAAGCGCCGCATCTTGCCGTCGACGACGCCGGAGACCTTCTGCGTCGAGCTGACCGGCTTGTCGTCACCGGGGGTGGGCCATTCGGCGGACGCCGAGGCCGAGGAGAGCAGCGTCCCCGCCGTGATCGCGCCGACCGTGAGGGCGGCGGCGCCGAGGCCGCCGATCAGGGCGCGCTTGCGGGTGGGACGCGGTCTGTGGTGCTGCGGTGCCATGTGTATCCATTCCGTGGGGGGAGTGGGGGGATCATGTACGCCCTGAAGTCGCCGCCGCACCGGAAGACGTTGCCGCCCGGCCCGCGAAAAAATCACGGACCGGGCGGCGGGACCTCACCTGCGCGTGGCGCCTACTTGTAGGTGATGTCGGAGCTGCTGTACTTGCAGTACGTGCCGTCGGCGTCGCTGCCGTTCTTGGTCGGCTCCTTGCCGGTGTTGTTCCCGATGTACTTCTGACACGGGACGATCTTCTTGCTGCTGTCCCCGACGATCGTGACCTTGCGCAGGGTCAGCGAGTCCCCGTAGTTGGTGTTGATCCCGCCGATGACCTTGCCCGGCGCGGTGATCTCGGTGTTGCTCACGTTGATCGTGCGCTTGTACTGGCTGGAGCAGTTGCCGCAGGAGCGGACGAAGGTCGAGAAGTCCTGTCCGGCGAAGTTGGAGATGTTGAGCGTGCCGCCGCCGTTGAACTGGAAGATCTTGTCCGATGCCTTGCGGGCGCCGCCCCCGATGACGTTGTACGTCTCGCCGGTGCCGCGGAAGGTGGCGGCGTCCTCGCCGACGTCCTCCCACCAGACGTTCTGGAGGGTGCAGCTGCCCTTGCAGTGGACGCCGTCGGCGGCCGGGGCGCCGATGATGACGTTCTTGAGCGTCGCGCCGTCGGCCAGCTCGAACAGCGGGCCCTGGTCCTCGTCCTGGTTGTCCGAGCCGAGGTCGCCGGAGCCGTAGTAGCGCTTCATGCCGCCGTCGGTGGTCCCGCTGACCGGGATCGTCTTGGTGACCGCCTGCGGGCTGCCGCTGGGCGAGGGCCAGGTGGCGGCCGACGCGGCCGACAGGGAAAGACCGGTGGTGATCGCGCCCGCGGTGAGGGCGATGGCGCCGATGGCGCCGCCGATCGCCCGCCGTCTCATGCGTAACTCCATGTCACAGCTCCTTGTGCGGAAGGGGGATTTCGGGGTGGTGCGGGGGTGGTGCGTCAGGGGGTGGTGATGGACGGCCGCGGAGGGGTGGCCATCTTGTTGCCGATGAAGAAGCTGGGGTGCGGCGGCTGGTTGTAGCCGGTGTTCTGCCAGGCCAGCGCCTCCCGGTACTGCCGGTCGTGCAGCAGCGTGGTGATCCGCCGGTCGGTCTCGTAGGGCGTGGAGTAGATCCGCAGCGCCTTGTTGTCGCTGGTCGGCCAGATCACCTCCTCGCGCCAGTCGCCGAGGATGTCGCCGGACAGCGACGGAGTGGCCTTGGTGCCGTTGTTGGAGTGCACCCCGGAGGCGGTGAGCTGGCGGGTCTCGCCGGACGTGCCGTACTTGTCGATGCGCGTACCGTCCAGCAGCTCGCGCACCGGGTCGCCGTCCCACCAGGACAGGAAGTTCATGGACGACGGCTTGCGGCCCTTGGCGGCGCCGGAGGCCGAGCGGATCTGGTCGTCCTTCGCGGACCACATCTCGGCGCCGTCGTTGCCCGCCCAGATGTCACCGGCCACGCCGCGCCCGTTGTCGCCGCTGGCCGGGGTCGTCCACAGCACCTGGCCGGTCTTCGCGTCGGCCAGGTACGAGGACGGCTTGGAGGAGTCCTCGTCCACCTTGAAGTACTCCAGGCCCGGCCGGGACGGATCGAGGTCGCCGAGGTGGGCCGCGTCGCCGTGGCCGTTCTTCGTCGTCCACAGCCCGGCGCCGTTGTCGTCCACGGCCATCGAGCCGTAGACGATCTCGTCCTTGCTGTCGCCGTCCACGTCGCCGATCGCCAGCGCGTGGTTGCCCTGCCCGTCGTAGCCCTTGCCGCTGTTGGTGGAGCTGTTCGTGTCGAACGTCCACTTGCGGGTCAGCTTGCCGCCCTTGAAGTCCCAGGCGGCGATGACGCTGCGGGTGTAGTAGCCGCGCGCCGCGATCAGGGAGGGCGTGGAGCCGTTCAGATACGCCGTACCGGCCAGGAAGCGGTCCACCCGGTTGCCGTACGAATCGCCCCACGAGGACACCGTGCCGCGCGCCGGGACGTAGTCCACGGTGTCCAGCGCGGCGCCGGTGCTCCCGCTGAACATCGTCAGGAACTCGGGCCCGCTCAGCACGTAGCCGCTGGAGTTGCGGTAGTCGGCGGACGCGCTGCCGATCGTCTTGCCGGTGCCGTCGACCGTGCCGTCCGCGGTCTTCATGGCGACCTCGGCCTTGCCGTCGCCGTCGTAGTCGTACACCTGGAACTGGGTGTAGTGCGCGCCGGAGCGGATGTTGCGGCCCAGGTCGATGCGCCACAGCCGCTTGCCCTGGAGGGTGTAGCCGTCCACGATCGTGTTGCCGGTGACGCCGGACTGCGAGTTGTCCTTCGCGTTCGTCGGCTGCCACTTGAGGACGAGGTCCAGGTCGCCGTCGCCGTCCAGGTCGCCCACGGAGGCGTCGTTCGCCTCGTACGTGTAGTCGGAACCGGCGGCCGGGGGCGAGATCGGGACATCGAGGTAGCCGGAGCGGAACGCGAGGGCCGCGGGCGACGCGGCCTGCTCGGTGCCGCCCACCACGGCGCGCACCGTGTAGGTCTCGGTGGCCGCCGCGCCCTTGTCCAGGTAGTTGGTCGAGCCCGTGATCGGGGACGCGTTGACCTTGGTGGAGCCGCGGTAGACGTTGAAGGCGACATCGGACGGATCGGTGGCGAGCCAGCGCCAGCTGACCAGGTTGTCGTTGCCCGAGCGGACGCTGACCAGGCCCCGGTCCAGCTTCTCCAGCTGCGCCGCCGCGGCCTTCGCCCCGGCCCCCTTCCCCGTCGCGTTCTCCGTCTCGGCGGCACCCGAGACGCTCGCCAGACCGGTGACGGCAAGGCCGCCCACCACGACCGCGGCGACCAGCGTCCGGGGGCGGGCGAGCCGCTCGCGCGCGGCGTGTCCGGGCGGATGACCGGGTGGGGGCTGCGATCTGTCCCAGATGGGCACGGGGCCTCCAAGGCATGGGGGGAAGTGAACGCCCCCTAGTCGTCGCCCTGGCCGGAAAGGTTGCCGCCTCCCGACCGAACTTCGCGGGGCTCGAACGAAACAGCCGAAACGGGGGCGCGTCGGCCGCTACCGTCGAAGGTGTGAAGGCCATCCGTCGCTTCAGCGTGCGTCCCGTGCTCCCGGAACCCCTACGACCGCTCCACCGGCTGGCGCGCAATCTGCGCTGGTCGTGGCATCCCGAGACCCGCGATCTGTTCGAGTCCTTCGACCCCGGGGGCTGGCGGGAGTCCGGCGGCGACCCGGTGCGGCTGCTGAGCGCCGTCCCCGTGGCCCGCCTGGCGGAACTCGCCGCGGACCGCGCCTTTCTGCGGCGCCTCGCGGCGGTCGCCGAGGACCTGGACGACTATCTGACCGGCCCCCGCTGGTACCAGGGCCGCACCGCGGCCGCCCCGGACCGCCCGGACGCCTCGGCGGGACCGGACGCCGCGGGGACCGGACTCCCCGACGCCGTCGCCTACTTCTCGCCGGAATTCGGCATCACCGCCGCCCTGCCGCAGTACTCCGGCGGGCTCGGCATCCTCGCCGGGGACCACCTCAAGGCCGCCAGCGACCTCGGCGTGCCCCTCATCGGCGTCGGGCTGCTCTACCGGCACGGCTACTTCCGGCAGTCGCTCTCCCGCGAGGGCTGGCAGCAGGAGCAGTACCCCGTCCTCGACCCCAACGAGCTGCCGCTCACCCTGCTGCACGAGCACCGGCCGGGGGCGGGCACGGGCCGTCCCGCCAGGGTCACCCTCACCCTCCCCGGGGGCCGTCCGCTGCACGCGCAGATCTGGCAGGCCCAGGTCGGCCGGGTGCCGCTGCTGCTCCTCGACTCCGACGTGGAGGGCAACGGCCCCGGCGAGCGCGACGTCACCGACCGGCTCTACGGCGGCGGCAGCGAACACCGGCTGCTCCAGGAGATGCTGCTCGGCATCGGCGGGGTGCGCGCGGTGCGCGCGTACTGCCGCATCACCGGGCACGCCGCGCCCGAGGTGTTCCACACCAACGAGGGCCACGCCGGGTTCCTCGGCCTGGAGCGCATCCGCGAGCTCAGCGAGGCGACCGGGGCGGACTTCGACGCCGCCCACGAGACCGTGCGGGCCGGGACCGTCTTCACCACCCACACCCCCGTCCCCGCCGGGATCGACCGGTTCGACCGCGACCTCGTCGCCCGCCACTTCGGGGACGACGGCGAACTGCCCGGCATCGGCGTCGAGCGCGTCCTGGCCCTCGGCACCGAGACCTACCCCGGCGGCGATCCCGGCGTCTTCAACATGGCCGTCATGGGGCTGCGGCTGGCCCAGCGCGCCAATGGGGTCTCCACCCTCCACGGCCAGGTCAGCCGCGAGATGTTCGCCGGGCTCTGGCCCGGCTTCGACGCCGACGAGGTGCCGATCACCTCCGTCACCAACGGCGTCCACGCGCCCACCTGGCGCGCCCCCGAGGTGACCCGGCTCGGCGCCCGCCAGTTCGGCCACCTCCCGGCCGGGGAGCTGTGGGAACTGCGCCGCACCCTGCGCAAGCAGCTCGTCGCCGAGGTACGCCAGCGGCTGTACGCGTCATGGCGGCAGCGCGGCGCGGGCACCGCCGAACTGGGTTGGATCGACTCCGTCCTCGACCCCGACGTCCTCACCATCGGCTTCGCCCGCCGCGTCCCCTCGTACAAGCGGCTCACCCTGATGCTGCGCGACCGCGATCGGCTCACCGAGCTGCTGCTGCACCCCGAGCGGCCGGTCCAGATCGTCGTCGCGGGCAAGGCCCACCCGGCCGACGACGGCGGCAAGCGCCTCGTCCAGGAGCTCGTCCGCTTCGCCGACGACGCCGGGGTGCGGCACCGGCTCGTCTTCCTGCCCGACTACGGCATGGGCATGGCGCAGAAGCTCTACCCCGGCTGCGACGTCTGGCTCAACAACCCGCTGCGCCCGCTGGAGGCGTGCGGCACCAGCGGCATGAAGGCCGCCCTCAACGGCTGTCTCAACCTCTCCGTCCTCGACGGCTGGTGGGACGAGTGGTACGAACCCGACTTCGGCTGGGCCATCCCCACCGCCGACGGCTCGGCCGTCGACGAGGACCGCCGCGACGACCTGGAGGCGACCGCCCTCTACGAGCTGCTGGAGAACCGGATCGCACCGCAGTTCTACGACCGCGGTCCCGACGGCCTCCCCGGCCACTGGATCGACATGGTGCGCCAGACCCTCACCACCCTCGCCCCCAAGGTGCTCGCGGGGCGCATGGTGCGGGAGTACGTCGAGCGGCTCTACGCCCCGGCCGCCCATGCCCACCGCGCCCTCGACCCGGGCACGGCCGGGGAGCTGTCCGCCTGGAAGGCCCAGGTCCGCGCGGCCTGGCCGCGGGTCACCGTCGACCATGTCGAAACCCAGCTCACCCCGCCCGCCCCCGGCGGTGCCGCGGAACTCGGCTCCGCCCTCTCCCTCCGCGTCCAGGTCCGCCTCGGCGGCCTCGACCCGGTGGACGTCGAGGTCCAGGCCGTGGCGGGGCGGGTGGACGAGACCGACCATCTGACCGACACCACCGCCATCCCCCTCAAGCCCACAGCGGGCCCCGACGACGAGGGCCGCCACCTCTACGAAGGCCCCCTCGCCCTCGACCGCACCGGCCCCTTCGGCTACACCGTCCGCATCCTCCCCACCCATCCCCTCCTGGCCACCCCCACCGAACTCGGCCTCACCGCCCTCCCGTCGGAATCCACCTCCGAGGGCGCGGGGGTGCTGATGCGCTGAGGCCGTTGAACTCGGGACGAACATCTGGTGAGACCTGAGCCACCTCGCTCTCGTACGCGAGAGGGGCACGTACATTCGCCTCCCTGAAGCCATTCGTGTACGGGGGGGGGTACGCCATGAAGTGGCTGGAACAACTGATGGCTCCCGAGAATCTGCTGGCCCTCCTCGGCGTCGCCGTCACGGTCGGTGGGCTGTCGTACGAGCGGCTGATCCCGGGGCGGAAGCGCATCGGGTACCGCGTGCAGATGGACACGCTGATCGACGACAGCGCCGAGGACGGGCAGATCCATCAGCGGCTGGGGATGCTGGAGAACACCCCGGATCTGGCCGGGGCCTCACTCGTGCTGCTGCGGATCGAGAACGACGGCTTCCGCAGCATCGACGCGGACGACTACATCACCGCGCCGGCGACGAACCACCGCGGACTCACCGCCACCTTTCCCAATCGCACCGTGCGGGACGTGGCGGTCACCGAGCCCAGCCACCCCGATCTGCTGCGGCATCTGCCGCAGCGCGGAACGCCGGAGAGCCCCGGACTCGTCTGC
Source organism: Streptomyces sp. NPDC021115 (assembly GCF_044333065.1). NCBI lineage: Bacteria > Bacillati > Actinomycetota > Actinomycetes > Kitasatosporales > Streptomycetaceae > Streptomyces > Streptomyces sp. NPDC021115. The sequence continues at coordinate 331,406 of NZ_JBIRQF010000001.1, read as the reverse complement.
GCGGGCAATGAGATATCCCTTCCGCGCGTGCCGCTCAACAAGGGGGACCACTTCAAGCTGCTGGTGCTGCTCACGGGCGCCGGGACCGACAAGCCGCCGCATGTGGGCGGGCGCATCCGGGAGGGCCGGATCCGGAACAACGAGCGGCGGGCCCGATCTGCCGGTGCGGCTGATCAGCCGGGACGCGAAGTCGGGCACGCGCGGCGTGTTCGAGGGGCGGGTGCTGGGCGGCAACGAGTACCTACACCGCACCGCCCGCCAACTCCCTGACCTCGAAGTTCCTCGACTATCTGGCGGGCGACACCGGGCGGAACGTCATCGAGGAACACGGCCATCTGCCGTGTTCCGTCCCCGAGAACCAGCGGGCCTGCCAGGCGGCGGCCGAGCCCCGCTGAGTCCGGCCGGGCGGGTCCCGGGGCCCCGCTGAGCCCGGCGGAAGGGATCGGCGATAGAGGGCGATCGTGCGGGAGCATTACATCGACGCGGCGCCCGCGTGGTGAATGAGGTGCTGGAGCATCGTGATGTAGGCGTCGACCTGCTGTCTGTCGTAGCCCCCGCGCAGAACGGTGAATCCGGGCGGCGGGGCAACAGCTCCGGACCGGAGCCGCCTCAGGTAGGTGTCGACCTCGGCGGGGTCGTAACCCCTCCGAGCCGACTCGAAATGGGGCTTCGGCAGTGCGCGCTCCAAGGGGCTGTCGGTGCCGGTGAGCAGGGCGAGCAGCTCGTGGACGTTGGCGAGCTGGGCGCTGGCTGCTTCGTGGCGGTGGGAGAGCTCTGTGAGTTCGGCCCGGATCCTGTTGGCTTCGGTGTCGGCGGTGGCGGCCATGACCTGGGCCTCCCGCTGCGTTCGCGCAGCGTGTCCTTCGATCTGGGCCAGCCGCTTCTCTGCCTTGGCCTGTCGGGAGACAAGGTCGCGTTCGGACTGTTCGCGGCGTTTGGCGAGGTTGGTTTCGAAGTCGGCTGCGGCCTGGGCGGCCTTGGCGCGGGCCTCTTGGAAGAGGGCGTCAGCCTCCTCGCGCACGGTCTGCGCCTCCTGCTCGGCCGAGAGGATGTCTGCCTCTGCCTTGGCCTGTCGGGAGACAAGGTCGCGTTCGGACTGTTCGCGGCGTTTGGCGAGGTTGGTTTCGAAGTCGGCTGCGGCCTGGGCGGCCT
>NZ_JBIRQF010000001.1:0-330155 GCF_044333065.1 Streptomyces sp. NPDC021115 | reverse complement strand
TTGGCGCGGGTCTCCTCGAAGAGGGCGTCAGCCTCCGCGCGTTTCTGCTCGGCTTCCCGCATCGCTTCGGACCACAGCGATCGGGCCTTGCTCTCGGCCTCTGCGACGATCCGGACGCTGTTGTCCAGTGCCTCCACCTCCTGCAAGGAGGCGGAGGACTTGGCCTTCTCGTTCGCGGCCGTGGCCGCCTCGGCAGCCTGTCGCAGGATCTGCCGCGCCCTGTCCAGCATCCGCCCGGCCAGGGTGTCCGTGTAGCCGAAATGCGTCAGGTCCAGACAGCCGTCGGCGGGTAGCGCCGCCGCGTGGTCGAGGAGGATCCCGCCCAATGCGTCGTACACGGCCTCAGCGTCGGCCGGGCGATCGTCGGGGGCCTTGGCCAGCAGGCGCAGGATGAGGTCATTGAGGGCCTCGGGGAGATCCTGGGCGAGGGCGCTGGGTGGCAAGGGGGTCTCCTCGATGTGCATACGGAGAACGGCCCACGTATTGCTCCCGGTGAAGGGCTGGCCGCCGGTGACCGCGTGGTAGAGCAGGCAGCCGAGGGAGTAAAGGTCGCTGCGGTGGTCGACCTCGCGATCACCCAGAGCCTGCTCCGGGGACATGTAAGGCGGGGAGCCCAGGGGCGTGCCGGTGGCGGTGAGTTCGTGGACTCGGAGCGTGTCACCCAGGAATTTGGCGACACCGAAGTCGAGGACCTTCAAGGTGCCCTCGGGGGTGAGCAGAACGTTGGAAGGCTTGATGTCCCGGTGCACCACCCCGGCTCGGTGGGCGACGTGCAGCGCCTGGGCGATTTGCCCGGCCCACCCGGCGGCGAGCGTCCAAGGCGGGATGGACTCGTTGAGCCGTGCGCGGAGACAATCCCCGGAGACCAGCTCCATCACCAGGTAGAGGGCCTCGCGACCGCTCACCGTTTCCTCGCCCCAGTCATGGACGGTGACGATGTTCCGGTGGGAGAGCCGGCCCGACAGCAGCACTTCACGCTGGAATCTGAGCCGGGTCTCCACCTCGTTCATGTCCGGACGCGTGTGGACGAGCTTGACCGCCACGTTCCGCTGCATTCGTTCGTCCAGGGCGGCCCACACCTCGCCCATGGCGCCTCTGCCTACCAGGTGGGTGATCCGGAACCGTCCGGCCACCAATGTTCCTTGCAACTCTTTCCTCCCCCTTGACCAGTCACGCTCACAGCGCGCCTGGATCCCCCGTCAGTTTCGTCGGTAGCGACGATCAGTAGCCGTAGCCCGCCGAGTTTCCCGAGCTACCGAACGAGCCGCCTGCGAGCTGCCTCAGCCGACGGGCCTCGTCCTCGATGCGGTGGGCGACCCCTCCGGACCTCGCGGTGTCCAGCCCGCTGGCGTTCAGCTGTGCGGCGAGGGTGATGAAGTAGTGTGCCGCGCCCAGGAGATGATGCTCCGGATCCTGCAAGAGGATGTCATCGCCGGGGGGATCGCCGAGGTGATCGAGGACGCGGGAGATCCGCTGCGTGATCTCGTCCCGGGCGTCCTGGGACAGGTCGACCGCGCGGCCCACCTGCGCCAGGATCGAGTGGCAGGAGCGCCTCAGCTCGCCCAGCAGCCGGTAGTCGTGGCTGACCAGGGACGCTCTCGGTGCGAAGTGGCCGATGTTGCCCGAGGCGATGCGGGCGCCTGCCACCCCGGGCGCGAAGCGGTGCAGGTCGATCGCGCTGGTGGCGCCGAGGGCCGCCCGGAAGCACGGGTGGACATGGAATTCGGTTTCGTGCGGCTGTACGGGCAGTTCGCCGCCGCCCGCGAACACCACATCGCTGCCGCGCCGCACGCCGAGGAAGCCGACCCCGTACAGGACGTCGATGACGCCGGAGAGGGTCAGGGCTTCGGCGTACGCGGGGAACAACCGGTGCAATGTCTCCGCGGCTTCCTCGAATCGGCCGCCGAGCGCGGCACGGGCCACCGCATAGCCGGTGTTCTGGAACAGTGGGAAGAGCCGTTCCAGGAAGGGGTGGGCGACCAGGTACTCCAGGACCAGGTCCTTCAGCTTCCACGCGGAGAACTGCAGGCTCGCCTGGTGGATGTCGGCCTCCGTGATCCGGTTCCGGCCGTACGTCAGCCAGGCGGTCTCCTGGCAGAGGTTGAGGAACTGGATCACATCCCGGGGCCGTGGCAGACACCGGCCGAAGAGATAGTCCGGGGTTCCCTCTCCCCGGACGGTCCTCGGGAAGATCTCCCGCCACAGTCGCTCCTCGGTGAGCCCGGCCCCGGCCGTGGCCCGCGCGCGGGCGAGGGCGAGGTCCCGCAGGGCCTGGTCCGTCCATGCGATCCGCAGTTCGTCCCCGTGGAACTTGTCCCCTTCCCCGAAGGACAGCGAGTCGTAGATGTCCGAGCGGAGGAAGAGCAGACACCGCACTGCCTGCCCGTACAGCCCCATCGTGTGCTTGGCCGCCAGCAGCAACCCGATCACCATCGAGTTGCTGTCCGGCTCGGCGGACCACACCCGCTCCAGCTGGTCGACGAGGATCAGTAACGGGCTGTGGGTGCTGGTGCACCCCAGGGCGGTGAAGGCCCGTGCCACTCCCTCCTCGAGCACTTCCAGCTGTCGTGTCGCACGCGCGCCCTCCGACGGAGAGGAGGCCAGCTCCAGACCGGCCTTGAAACCGAACGCCTCCAGCGACAGCGCTGTCTGGAGTCCCCTCGCCCCTCGCGCCAGCCGATTCCCCAACCGGTCGCCGGGCAACTCGTCGTTCTGCTTCAGGAAGCGGTGGAGGGCCTTCAGCGAGCGGTGTTTGCGGCCGTGTGCGTCCTTGGCGTGCGAGAGCAGATGGCGCGCGGCGTGGATCGCGAAGACGTACCGCCAGATCAGCGCCTTCGCCGAGTCGGCGGGCAGTCCCTGCAGCTCGAACCGCCGGATCTCGTCGCCGGCCGCGTCGTCCGGGGTGATCAGGACCTTCCCGCCGGGATGTACCCCGTCCGACATCAGGTGCATGCAGATGGCGCTCTTGCCGGATCCCTTGCGCCCGATGATCAGGGTCTTCCGCCCGGATACCGCCGCATCGGAGGCGGTGGTCCGCAGGAAGCCGCCCCGCAGCAGAAGTCCGTCGGTAACGTCCCGCTCGGCGTCCTCCCGCCCGAAGTGCAGATGCGCCAGTGCGGATTCATCAGCCATCTCAGGCCCCCCAAATCCCCGCTTGACCCTCAATAGAGAGTTGTATCCCATTCCTCGCGGAAGAGAACCGCCGATCGGCGGACAGAACCGGCCCGGGACCGCACCGGTACCGGACCGAGACATGTCGGAATCAGCGGTGGGGAAGCCATGAGAGCCCTCGGCCGGCGGACACGCTCGGCCGAGGGCGAAGGGGCTACTTGACGTTGACGCCGCCCCAGGCGTTGTTGACCGTCTTGTACTCGGTGCTGTTCGCGCCGTACAGCTTCTTCGCGGCGTTGAGCGTCGCGGTGCGGGCCTTGGCGTAGTTGGTGGTCGAGGTCATGTACGTGGTCAGGGCCTTGTACCAGATCTTCTCGGCCTTGGCGCGGCCGATGCCCTTGACGACCCGGCCGTCCTTGGTCGGGCTGTTGTACGTGACGCCGCCGATCACCTTGCGGCCACTGCCCTCGGCCAGCAGGTAGAAGAAGTGGTTGGCGATGCCGGACGTGAAGTGCGGGTCGTCCTCGCCGACGCCGCTCTTCCAGTAGTCGTAGGACAGCCCGTCCTTGCTGGGCTTGTCCATGTAGCGCAGCGGGGTGCCGTCGCCGTTGATGTCGATCTTCTCGCCGATGAGGTAGTCGCCCGGGTCCTTGGCGTTCTTGGAGTAGAACTCGACGGCGGTGCCGAAGATGTCCGAGGTGGCCTCGTTGAGGCCGCCGGACTCGCCGCTGTACTCCAGGTTGGCCGTGGCCGAGGTGAGGCCGTGGCTCATCTCGTGGCCCGCGACGTCGAGGGAGGTGAGCGGCTTCTTGTTGCCCTCGCCGTCGCCGTAGGTCATGCAGAAGCAGGCGTCGTCCCAGAAGGCGTTCTGGTACGCGTCGCCGTAGTGGACGCGGGAGTACGCGGCCTTGCCGTTGCCCTTGATGCCGTTGCGGCCGAGGACCTTCTTGTAGTAGTCCCAGGTCATGGCGGCGCCGTAGTGGGCGTCCACGGCGGCGGTCTGCGCGATGGTGGGCTTGCCGTTGCCCCAGACGTTGTCGGGGTCGTAGAACGCCGACCCCTTCTTGGTGTCGTCCCACGAGTGCTTGGAGTTGTACGTCTGGTGGCCGCCGCGCGCGGTGTCCTTCAGCAGCCACTGGCTGCCGCTCTTGACGGACCCGACGGTCACCTTGCCGTTGTGCTGGCCGGTGCCGGTGCCGTTCTCGATGGCCTGGTACTCGTACAGCTTCTTGCCGCTGTCGGCGTCGGTGATGACGTGCAGCCGGTTCGGCGTGCCGTCCTTCTGGAGGCCGCCGATGACGGTCTCGTACGCGAGGACGGGCTTGCCGGTGGCGGCCCAGATCACCTTGCGCGGGGCGCGCTCGGTGGTGGCGCCGGTGACGTCGGCGGCCTTCGCGGCGGCCAGGGCGGTGCGCTGGGCGCCGGAGGCGGCGAACGAGGCGCGGGTGTCGGCGACCTTGATGGTGGCGTCGGTCGCCTTGGTGACGCCGTCCTTGGTGCCGCTCGGCGTCTGGTGGACGATCAGGTCGCCGCCGAGGACGGGCAGCCCGTCGTAGGTGCGCTCGTAACGGGTGTGGACGGAGCCGTCCGCGTCCCTGACGACGTCACGGACGACCAGCTTCTCCTTGCCGCCGAGACCGAGGGACTTGGCGGTGTCGGGCGTCGGAGTGGCCGCGCTCGCGGGGACCGCGGCGGCGCCGGCGGCGAGCAGGGAGGCGGCCAGGGTGGCCGCTCCGGCGGCGAGGGCGGTACGCGAGCGTCTGTGACGGGATATGCCGGATATGGCAGACGTCGAGCGTGAATCCACGCGTATCTCCTGTTGTCATGGGAGGTTGACCGACGTATCGGTCAACCAGGCAAAGATGTGTCTTTGCTGTGAAGAAAACATACCGGTGCCCGGGGACAATCCCCGGGCACCGGCCACATGTTGTGCGTTACGCATCGGTAACGCCGCAGGTTCTCCCCGACGTTGGTGCTACTTGACGTTGACCCCCGCCCAGGCGGCGTCGACGCCCTTGGACTCGGCGCTGTCCTTCCCATAGAGGTCGTTCGCGGCCTTCAGGGTTGCCTCACGCGCCGCGTGATAATCCGTGGTGGAGGTGAAGTACGTGGTCAGGGCCTTGTACCAGATCTTCTCGGCCTTGTCCCGGCCGATGCCCTCGACCTTCTTGCCGTCGGAGGTCGGGCTGTCGTACTTGACGCCGTCGATCTCCTTGGCGCCGCTGCCCTCGGACAGCAGGTAGAAGAAGTGGTTGGCGACGCCGGAGGAGTAGTGGACGTCGAGGTCGCCGACCTTGTCGGACCACGCGTCCGCGGACTGCCCGTCCTTGCTGGGCTTGTCCATGTAGCGCAGCGGGGTGCCGTCGCCGTTGATGTCGATCTTCTCGCCGATGAGGTAGTCGCCCGGGTCCTCGGTGTTCTTGGCGCTGAACTCGACGGCGGTGCCGAAGATGTCGGAGGTGGCCTCGTTGAGGCCGCCGGACTCGCCGGTGTACTCCAGGCCCGCCGTCTTGGAGGTGACGCCGTGGGACATCTCGTGCGCGGCGACGTCGATGGCGGTCAGCGGGGCCTTGTTGCCCTCGCCGTCGCCGTACGTCATGCAGAAGCAGGAGTCTTCCCAGAACGCGTTGACGTAGCTGTCGCCGTAGTGGACGCGGGACGTGGCGGCCTTGCCGTCGCCGCCGATGCCGTCGCGGCCGTGCACCTTCTTGTAGTAGTCCCAGGTGGTGGCGGCGCCGTAGTGGGCGTCCACGGCGGCGGTCTGCGGGTCGTCGCCCTTGCCGTTGCCCCAGGCGTCGTCCTCGTCCGTGAACGCCTTGCCCTCGCCGTCCTCCTTGTTCTCCAGGTTGAGGGTCTTGTGGCCGCCGCGGTCGGCGTCGGTCAGGGTGTAGCCGCTGCCCTCCTTGGAGGTGCCCAGCTCCACCTTGCCGCTGTACTCGCTCTGGCCGCTGCCGGTTTCGACGCCCTGGCGCTCGTACAGCTTCTTGCCGGTGGCGGCGTCGGTGATGACGTGCAGCTCGTTCGGGGTGCCGTCCTTCTGGACGCCGCCGACGACCGTCTCGTACGCCAGGACCGGCTTCCCGGTGGCGGCCCAGATCACCTTGTGCGGGGTCTGCGCCTTCGCCTGCTTGCTGCTCTGCGCCTCGGCGGCCTTCACGGCGGTGCGCGCGGCGCCGCTGGGGGCGGCCTCGGCCTTGGTGGTGGCGACCTTGACGGTGGCGTCGGTGCCCTTGCTGACGCCGCTCACCTTGCCGTTTCTGGCCTGGTGGACCACCAGGTCGCCGCCGAGGACGGGGAGTCCTTCGTAGGTGCGGTCGTAGCGGGTGTGGGTCGTGCCGTCGGCGTCCTTGATGACGTCCTTGACGACCAGCTTCTCCTTCGCGCCGAGGCCGAGGGTCTTCGCCGTGTCGGCCTTGGTGGCGTTCGCGTCGCGCAGCAGCTCGGCGCGGGCGGACGCGGTGAGCTTGGCGGGCTGGGCGCCCGCCCTGGCACCCGCGTCGGCAGGTGCGGCACCGGCGGATCCGGTGGTCAGTCCGGTGGCCAGCAGCGCCGCGGTGGCGACCGCGGCACCGGCGGCGATCGCCGAACGGCGCCTTCCGCTCCCGGATATGGGCATGCTGAAGGTCTTGCTCACGCTAACTCCCTCGTTGCTGTGGGGGGTCAGTGCCGGGCCACGGCAAGCCGCCGCTCGGCACTGAACAAGAGGTACTGGTGCGTAATGCGTGGGCAGACTGTCACACAAGCCGCGGACATGTCACGGGTTTCCTGGCGGGTCTGGCAGAAATTGTTCATGGAAGCGCTCATGGAGACGCCGCCAGGAGGAGTCGGGTCACCCCTGGCGGCGCCTGGTTCATGGTGTTCACCGTCGCAACGGACGGGGGTTCGGACGGGGGATCAGAAGGTCAGCTTCCAGCCGTTGATGGTGCCGGAGTCGCTTGCGTAGACGTCCTGGACCTTGAGGTTCCAGGTGCCGACCGCCGTCTCGGAGGAGGCGTCCACGGTGTACGTGGCCTTCACGTCGTCCGCCGAGTCGAAGATGCTGGAGTTCTTGAGCCGGTAGGCCGTGCCGTCCGGGGCGATCAGGTCGATCACCAGGTCGCCGCGGTAGCTGTGGGTGATGTCCACGGTCACCTGGAGGGCGGACGGGGCGTTCCCTGCCCGGCTCACGGTGATCGGGGAGTTGACCGCGTCTCCGCCGTCCGGAATGGCGAAGTCCGTGGTGTTCTCGAAGACGTTGCCGCCGGTGGTGTTGACGGTCCAGGTGAACGACGCGGTGCCGGTCTTGCCCGCCGCGTCCGTCACCGTCACGGTCACCGCGCTGGAGCCCTCGGTGGTCGGGGTGCCGGAGATCAGGCCGGTGGACGAGTCGATCGCGAGGCCCGCGGGCAGCCCGGTGGCCGCGTAGCTCAGCGCGCCCGGGTTGGAGCTGACGGCCTTGATCTGCACGCTGGTGGCCTGCCCGACGATGCTGGTCTGGTCACCGGGCGGGGTGACGGTGACGCCGTCGGCGATGCGGGTGCCGACGTTGACCCCGGCCCAGGCGTTCGCCACCGCGTTGTACTGGGGGCTGCCCTGGCCGTACAGCTCGCCCGCCGCCCACAGCGTCGCCTCGCGCGCTGCGGCGTAGTTGGTGTTGGACGTCATGCGCTGGCTGAGCGCCTTGAACCAGACCTGCTCGGCGGCGTCCCGGCCGATGCCGGTGACCGGCAGCCCGTCGGAGGTCGGGCTGTTGTAGCTGACGCCGTTGATGACCTTGGCGCCGCTGCCCTCGGAGAGCAGGTAGAAGAAGTGGTTGGCGACGCCGGACGAGTAGTGCACGTCCACGTTGCCGACGCCCGAGTACCAGCTGTCCTTGGACGCGCCGTCCTTGCTCGGTTTGTCCATGTAACGCAGCGGGGTGCCGTCGCCGTTGATGTCGATCTTCTCGCCGACGAGGTAGTCGCCCACGTCGGACGCGTTGTCCGCGTAGAACTCGACCGCCGCCGCGAAGATGTCGGACGTGCCCTCGTTGAGGCCGCCGGACTCGCCGCTGTACACCAGCTTCGCGGTCGCCGCGGTGACGCCGTGGCTCATCTCGTGCGCCGCCACGTCGATCGAGGTCAGCGGCTTGGCGTTGCCGGAGCCGTCGCCGTAGGTCATGCAGAAGCAGGCGTCCTGCCAGAAGGCGTTGACGTAGCCGCTGCTGTAGTGGACCCGGGAGTACGCGCCCACGCCGTCGCCCCGGATGCCGCTGCGGCCGTGCACGTTCTTGTAGTAGTCCCACGTCTCGGCGGCGCCGTAGTGCGCGTCGACCCCGGCGGTGGCGGCGTCGGCGGTGCTGCCGCTGCCCCAGACGTCGTCGGCGTCGGTGAACAGGGTGCCGGTGCCCGAGGTGCCGCGGTTCAGGTTGTACGTCTTGTGGCCGCCGCGGCCGGCGTCGGTCAGGTTGTACGAGCCCGCGCTGCCCGAGGTGCCGAGGGCGACCTGCCCGCTGTACTGGCTGTTGCCGGTGCCGTTCTTGACGCCCTGGTACTGGAACAGCTTCTTGCCGGTGGCCGCGTCGCTGATGACGTGCAGTTCGTTGGGCGTGCCGTCCTTCTGGAGGCCGCCGACGACCGTCTCGTACGCGAGCGTCGGCGTGCCGGACGCCGCCCAGACCACCTTGCGCGGCGCCCGGTCGGCCTCGGTCTTCCGTGAACCCTGCGCGTCCGCCGCCTTCACGGCGGCCTGCTCGGCTGCGGCGGGCCTCACGTCCGCGGTGGTCGTCGCCACTGCCAGCCGGGCCTTGGTGGCCTTCGCGACCGACTCCACCGCGCCGCCCTTGGTGCGGTCCACGACCAGGTCGCCACCGAGGACGGGGAGCCCGGCGTAGGTGCGCTCGTAACGGGTGTGGGTGGTGCCGTCGACGTCCTTGATGACGTCCCTGACGACCAGCTTCTCCTTGGCCCCGAGGCCGAGTGTCTGCGCGGCGGCGGACTTCGCGGCGGCGGTGTCGGCGGCGCGGATCAGCGCGGTGCGGGCCGCGGGGGACAACTGCGCGGGCAGCGCCCCGGGTCGCGCCTTGGCGGCGATCGTGCCGCCGGGCTTCGCGGCCTGATCGCCCGCGCGGGCGGTCGCGGGACCGGACTGGACACCGACGACGATCATCGCCGCGGCGGCCACCAGGGCGCCGGTCGCGGCGGCGCGCCGATGGGGTCTGTGGGGTCTGGGATGCCGTTGGGGGAAGGGTCTCACGCTGACTCCTTCTGCACTGGCCGCGCGCGATGGCGCGGCCCTCCGGGCAGGACATGGCGGAGCAGGTGGTACGGGTGCGTCCGGCGTCACCGGGTTCGCCTGCCGCGGACGAGCGACGAGGCGAGGCCGCGGTGCGACCGGGGGGTGTGGGGGGTGGTCCGGGGGTTGATGAGCTGTGGAATTGCAGCACCCCGGTCGGGGGAAGAGTGCCATCATTGGACTCGACCTGTCAGGAGCGCGACAATAACTTGACCGGAAAGCGTCCGTTGACAGATGTGCTCTATCCGCATATCGGATAGCGGAGTTCAGTCCGAGCCATCGGCACCGACTGCGCGCTCACGTCGTGTCGAACCGCGGCACCCCGTCGAGCAGCGCGCTCAGGTCGTGGCCCGGCCGCAGTTCGGACACCGTCTCGCCGCGGCGGAAGAGCACGGCCCCGGCCTCGATGCCGCCCAGGGTGAGCCGGTCGCCGTCGCGGCGCAGCCAGGTGCCCTCGCGCAGGCCGAGCACCGGCACGTCGTTCTCCTCCAGGAACTGTTCCAGGCGCTGGGCGCGGGTCTCGCCCATGTGGGCGCTGTCCGGGCGGGCGTCCAGGAAGTGGGGGTTGATCTGGAACGGCAGCAGGCCGAGCGCTTCGAAGCTCGGCGGCTGGACGATGGGCATGTCGTTGGTGGTGCGCAGGGTCGGGCAGGCCATGTTGGTGCCCGCGCTGGACCCCATGTAGAGCGCGCCCCGCTCGACCCGCTCGCGGATCGCCCGTACCAGGCCGTGCCCGTGCAGCGCCTTCAGCAGCCGGAAGCTGTTGCCGCCGCCGACGAACACCGCCCCCGCGTCCCGTATCGCCGCTGCGGGGTCGGCGGCGGTGTGCGCGCCGGTCACCGTCACGCCCAGGGGCTCCAGGGCGCGGGCCACCTGGGTGGTGTAGCCGTCGTGGTCGGCCAGCGCGTACGGGACGAAGACCAGTTCGCGGGTGTCGCCCAGCGCGGCGGCGATCTCCTCCAGGACGTGCTCCAGGTAACCGCGGCCGGGTGCGGTGGAGTTCGAGAGCAGCAGCAACCGCATGCGGGAGCCTTTCGGTACGTACGTAAGGGCGTCAGCGGCGCGGTCAGCGCCGACCGCGGCGCGGGACCTGCCGCGGCCGGGCAGGGGTCAGCAGTCTGCCCAGGTCCGCCGCGCCCTGGAGCAGCGCGGCCACCAGGTCGTCCCGGCGTGGCCGCAGCACCTCCTGGGTGGCGGCCAGGGTCAGGGTGCCGACCGGGCGCCTGCCCACCAGGACCGGCGCGGCCAGCGCCGCGGTCTCCGGATCGTACTCGCCCTCGGAGTACGTGAAGCCCTCGCGCCGCACCTGGGCGAAACGCTCCTCCAGCGCCGCCGGGTCGGTCAGGGTGTGCTCGCTGAACCGGGCCATCGGGCGTCCGTAGATCAGCGCGGCCCGGTCGTCGGCGTCGAGCATGCCGAAGTACGCGCGGGAGGTGGCCCCCGCGTGCGCCGGGTACAGCTCGCCCGCCAGCACGTAGTAGCGCAGCGGCCCGGTCGCCCCGTCCACCGCGGCCACACAGCGCATGTGCACCCCGTCCGGGACCGCGAACAGCGCGTTCACCCCCGCCTCCCGGGCGAGGACCGCCAGCGCGGGCCGGACCAGGCTGGCCATGCCGCCACCGCGCTCCCACACCCGGGACAGATGCCAGACGGCCGGGCCGAGACGGTAGCGGCGGGTGCGCCGGTCGGAGACCAGGAAGCCCCGGTGGGCGAGCGCGGCCAGCAGCCGCTGCGCCACCGACTTGTCGAGGCCGAACTCGGCGGCGACCTCCATCACGCCCCACTCCGGGCGCTCCCGGTCGAAGGCGAGCAGGACGTTCAGCACGCGGTCCGCCGTCTGGAGCGGCGGTGCGCCGGTTACCGGTACGCGTCCGACGGGAGCGCCCCGGAAGCCGTCGCCGCGGCCGCCCGCACCCTCGCGGCACGCGGCAGCACCTGGATCGTCCTGGACTGCATCGGCTACACCGAGCGGATGCGCGCCGCCGCCCTGCGCGCCGCGGAGCGGCCGGTGCTGCTGGCCCGGGCGATCGCGATACGGATGGCGGCCGAGGTGGTCGCCGCCTCGCCGTGAGGCCACCCCCTTCTTGCGCCACCTTCTCCGTACGTCGGCACCCGAGAGGAGCCCATCAGCCCATGCACGGCATCATCCGTGTCCTCACCTGCGACGACCCCACGGCGCTCGGCGCCCATGGCAAGGTCATCGAGGAGCGGTACGCCCTCGCCACCGTCTCCCGCTGCATCCCCGGCCAGCCGCACGGCATCCACGACGACGAGTCGGAACGCCGCGCCGAACCGAAGGTCGTCTCCCTGGCCCGGGAACTGGCCGCCGAGGGCGCCGAGGCCCTCATCATCAGTTGCGCCGCCGACCCGGCACTCGCCCTGACCCGCGAGGCCGTGGACATACCGGTCATCGGCGCCGGTTCGGCGGCCGCCGCCGTGAGCCTCGGCCTCGGCCGCAGGGTCGGGGTGATCGGCATCCGCGACCGGGCCCCGCCCGCCGTACGCGCCGTCCTCGGCGACCACTTCGCCGGTTCGGCCCGCCCGCACGGCGTCCACCGCACCACCGACCTCACCGCCCCCGGCGGCCGCGGGGCGGTGGTCGACGCCGCGTCCGAACTGATCCCCTCCGGCGCGGACACCCTGCTGCTGGCCTGCACCGGCCTCAACACCATCGGCATCCGCCCGTTGCTGGAGGACCGCCTGCGGGTGCCGGTGGTGGACCCGGTGCTCGCGGCGGGCCTGATGGCGTCGTACGCGGCGTAACGCCCTCACGTCCCGCTGGGCACGTGCGTCATACGAGACGCTGCGGCGCTCCGCCGAGCAGCTCCCGCCGCCAGCGCCAGGCGAGCGTCAGACAGGCCCGCCCGGCGGGCAGGGTGTCCTCGTGTGCGGCGTAGCCCAGGACGTTGTCCTCGGTGAAGGGGATTCCGCGATAGCCCGTACCGGCCCGGGTGCCCACGACGAGGACGCCCTCCTCGTTGCGGTCGCCCATGGCCGCGAAGATCTCGTCGAACGCCGCGGCGTCCCAGACGCAGACCAGACAGAACTCCGGCTTCCAGGTCAGCGGGTCGAGGCCGATCCCCAGGAACCGCACCCGGACCTCGCCGGTGCGCAGCGCCTCCTCGAAGCGGGCGTAGGGCGCGTCGTGCGCGTAGTCGAGGGTCACCCCACCGCTTCCGGTGGCATCGGCGGCGCCCAGGAACTCCTCGGCGTACTCCCGCATCGTGGTCCGCCACAGGTCCAGATCGGACTGCCAGACGGGCAGCACGTCCGCGTGCGGCTGGAACTCCCCCGCCGGGGCCACATGGGTGGTGCCCATGGCCACCGCGACCTTCCCGGCCTCGCGGCGGTGCAGGAAGAAGTACGCGTCGTCGCCGTCGACCCGTATCGTCAGGGCGCTCACCCCCGGCAGCGCGGAGCGCCGGGCCAGCGCGAACGGATCCCCGAGTGCGCGGCGGTACGGTCCGCTCAGCGGCTTGGCCCCGGCCCCGCCCCTGAGGTGGCGCAATGCCTCCTCGTACGCGAGCGATTCAGTCGTGTCGAGGCCGTCGAAGTAGTGGCCGAGCGTGAAGTCGAGGGCGATCCCGTCCCCGAGGCGGTCCGCGGGCGGCGGTGTGACCTCCAGCAGACGGTAGGAGGGGCCGTTGAACCAGACGCCGGGGAGGTCGAACGCTTCGATCGCGGCCGAGTAGCTCTCCAAGTGCCGCGCCCCGGCATCGCGCGGCCAGTACCGCAGCAGCTCCTTTCGCCGGATGATCAGCTGCTCCGGGGGCCGGGCCTCCCGCAGTGTCATGCGGACCGCGTCCAGGGGAAGCGGCCGGTCCGGGACCCAGCCGGGCCGGGTGAGCAGGGCGAGCCCCTGGTCCGCCCGGCGCTCCGCCTGGTCGGCCACACACGCGGCGGTCAACTGGGCGCGCTGCGCCTTGAGATGACGCCGGGCCTTCACGAACAGCGCCGCGCCGCGATCCCGGCTCGCCAGCCGCTGCGGAGCCCAGGCCAGCGCCGCGGCCACGATCGCCACCAGCAGCCCGGCGGCACCGATGGCGGTCTCCAGCTCCATCTGCCCGTCCCTCCCCCGTAGACCGGGCCATTCAACCAGGTCAGGCCCACCAGTTCAGATCAGCGCCGGGTCATACCAGACTGTCCCGCCACGCCTGGTGCAGCGCCGCGAAGCGGCCCTCGCCCGCGATGAGTTCGGTCGGGGTGCCGTCTTCGACGATGTGGCCGTCGGCCATGACCAGGACGCGGTCGGCGATCTCGACCGTGGAGAGGCGGTGGGCGATGACGACGGCGGTGCGGCCGCGCAGGACCGTGTCCATGGCGCGCTGGACGGCGCGTTCGCCCGGGATGTCGAGGGAGGACGTGGCCTCGTCGAGGATGAGGACGGCGGGGTCGGCGAGGAGGGCGCGGGCGAAGGCGACGAGTTGGCGCTGGCCCGCGGAGATGCGGCCGCCGCGCTTGCGGACGTCGGTGTCGTAGCCGTCGGGGAGGGCGGCGATGAACTCGTGGGCGCCGATGGCCTGGGCGGCCTGCTCGACCTCGGCGCGGGTGGCGTCGGGGCGGCCGATGACGATGTTGTCGGCGACCGTGCCGGAGAACAGGAACGCTTCCTGGGTCACCATGACCACGCCGCGGCGCAGTTCGGGGGTGGCCAGGTCGCGCAGGTCGACACCGTCGAGCAGGACGCGTCCTTCGGTGGGGTCGTAGAAGCGGGCGAGCAGCTTGGCGAGGGTGGACTTGCCCGCGCCGGTCGCGCCGACCACGGCGACCGTCTGCCCGGCGGGCAGGGTGAGGTCGAAGCGGGGCAGCACCTCGCCGCCGGTGCGGTACGCGAAGCGCACGCCGTCGAAGACGACCTCGCGCCCCGGGGAGCGGGCGGGGCGCGGTGGGAGGGGGCGCGGATCGGAGGGTTCGGGGACGGACGGGTGCTGGGCCAGCAGGCCCGCGATCTTCTCCAGCGACGCGGCGGCGGACTGGTAGGAGTTGAGGAACATCCCCAGGCGGTCGATCGGGTCGTACAGCCGCCGCAGATACAGCGCGGCCGCGGCCAGCACTCCCAGCTCCAGATCGCCCGCGGCGACCCGGTAGGCGCCCCACAGGACGATGGCGGCGACCACCGTGTTGGCGGTCAGCCGGGAGCTGACGACGTAGCGGGCCATCTCCAGGATCGCGGTGCCGTTGATCCGCTGATGGCGGCCGTTCAGCTCGTCGAAGCGGGCGTCGTTGGCGCGCTCGCGGCGGAACGCCTGCACCGGCCGGATGCCGTTCATGGTCTCGGTGAAGGCGACGATGACGGCGGCGGTGGCCGTCGACCGCTTGCGGTAGACGCGCATCGACCGGCGCCGGAACGAGCGGATGAGCAGATACAGCGGCCAGAAGGACAGTACGGCAGCGCCGCCGAGCCCCCAGTCCAGATAGAGCAGGGTGAGGGCGATGTAGACGACGGACAGGGCGATGCCGAGCAGCTCGTCCAGGCCCTCGTTCAGCAGCTCCCGCAGCGATTCGACGTCCGTGGTGGCGCGGGAGATGAGCCGCCCCGAGGTGTACCGCTCGTGGAAGTCCACGCTGAGGGTCTGGGTGTGGCGGTAGATCCGGCCCCGCAGATCCAGCAGCACGTCCTGGCTGATGCGGGCGGAGGCGCGGATGAACGCGAACTGGAGGGCGCCGGAGGCGAGCGCGCAGCCCAGGTAGGCGGCGCCGACGGCGGTGAGCGGGCCGCGGTCGCCGCCCCGGAAGGCGGGCACCGCGCGGTCGATGGCGAACGCGACGAGCAGCGGGCCCGCCTGCACCGCGGCCTGTTGCAGCAGCAGGAGGACGGCCGCGACCCATACGCGGGCGCGGCGCGGGGCCAGCAGCGAGCGCAGCAGGGCGAAGGAGGCGCCCTTGGGCGCGGGCAGTACGTCGTGGTCGAAGGGGTCGTCGCCCCCGGCGGGACGCTCCTCCTCGGCCTTCCGCGCCTTTTCGGCCGGGCGTTCCTCCTCGGCCGTCGTCATGGGCCCTCCTCCTCGTCGTTCTCCCCGTCGTGTCCCGACATCAGCGACCGGTACGCGGCGCTGTCCCGCAGCAGTTGGTGGTGGGTGCCGACCGCGGCGATACGGCCCTCCGCCATCAGCGCCACCCGGTCGGCGAGCAGCACGGTCGACGGCCGGTGCGCGACGACCAGCGCGGTCGTGGTCGCGAGGACCTGCCGCAGCGCGGCCTCGACCCGTGCCTCGGTGTGCACGTCCAGCGCGGACAGCGGGTCGTCCAGCACCAGGAAGCGCGGCGCGCCGACGACGGCGCGGGCCAGCGCCAGCCGCTGCCGCTGGCCGCCGGACAGGCTCAGCCCCTGCTCGCCCACCTCGGTGCCGGTGCCCTTCGGCAGGGCGTGCACGAACTCGGCCTGCGCCACCTTCAGGGCGCGCGCCAACGCGGCCTGATCGGCGCCGTCCGCGCCCATCAGCACGTTCTCACCGGCCGTCGCCGAGAACAGCGTGGGCTCCTCGAAGGCGACGGCGACCAGGCCGCGCAACTCGTCGCGGGGGAGCGCGGTGATGTCCCGCCCGTCGAGGGTGATCCGCCCGCGCGTCACCTCCAGCAGCCGCGGTACGAGGGCGGTCAGCGTGGTCTTCCCGGAGCCCGTCGCCCCGACGAGCGCCATGGTCTCGCCGGGCCGGATGTGCAGGTCCACCCCGCGCAGCACGGGCGGGGCGTCCGGGGGAGTGTCCTCGTACCGGAACTCCACCCCCTCGAACCGGAGCCCGCCCTCGCCCCGCTGCCGGGGCAGTACGGGCGCGGGGTGGCCGTCGGCGTCGGCCGGGCGGTCGTCGGCGTCCGCCGGGGCGGCGTCCAGGACCTCGAAGAAGCGGTCGGTGGCCGTCGCCGAGTCCTGGCTCATCGCCAGCAGGAACCCCAGGGACTCCACCGGCCACCGCAGGGCCAGCGCCGTGGACAGGAAGGCGACGAGCGTGCCCGCCGACAGATCGCCGTCGGCGACCTGGACGGTGCCCAGCACCAGCGCCGTGCCGATCGCCAGCTCCGGCAGGGTCATGATCAGCGCCCAGATGGTGGCCAGCAGCCGCGCCTTGCGCAGCTCGGTGGCCCGCACCCGCTCCGACAGGGCCCGGAAGGCGCGGGCCTGGCTGCGGTGGCGGCCGAAGCCCTTGACGATACGGATGCCGAGCACGCCCTCCTCGACGACCGTCGTCAGATCGCCGGTCTGGTCCTGCACGGTG
Organism: Streptomyces sp. NPDC021115; assembly: GCF_044333065.1. Classification (NCBI taxonomy): domain Bacteria; kingdom Bacillati; phylum Actinomycetota; class Actinomycetes; order Kitasatosporales; family Streptomycetaceae; genus Streptomyces; species Streptomyces sp. NPDC021115. The sequence continues at coordinate 313,578 of NZ_JBIRQF010000001.1, read as the reverse complement.
CGGGCGACCGACGAGTAGCGCGACTCGAACAGCGAGCAGACGATCATCAGCGGCACGGCCGGTACCAGGAGCACCAGCCCCAGCGTCCACGCCTGCGCCAGCAGGATCGCGAAGCCGACCAGGATGGTGACCCCGTTGACCACCAGGAAGGTCAGCGGGAAGGCCAGGAACATGCGCAGCAGCATCAGATCGGTCGTGGCGCGCGACAGCAGCTGGCCCGAGGCCCAGCGGTCGTGGAAGGAGACCGGCAGCCGCTGGAGATGGCGATAGAGAGAGGCGCGCATCGACGCCTCGACGGACGCCAGCGGCCGCGCCACCAGCCAGCGCCGCAGCCCGAACAGCCCGGCCTCGGCCACCCCGAGCGCGAACAGCAGCGCACCGCCCAGCCACACCCCGCCCGGGTCGCGGTCGGCGACCGGCCCGTCCACCATCCACTTGAGGACGAGCGGGATGACCAGGCCCAGGCAGGAGGCGACGACGGCGACCGCGGCCGCCGTGAACAGCCGGGCCCGCACCGGGCGCACGAAGGGCCAGAGCCGCAGCAGGGAGCGCGTGGTGGAGCGGTGCCGCGGGGCGGTGCCGCCCTCCTGGGCGCGGGGTGGTGTCGTCGTCACAGCCATCAGTGGCGAGACTACGGTCCGCCACTGACAGTGCTCACTCGGTTTTTCCGGTTCAGGGTGCGGAGCGGCCGTACCGCTGTCGGTATCGCCGAGGTGATGCGAACGTGCGTGCCCGTGTTCGCTGGTTGGGGTGGTGGCCATGGGGTTGGGGGACGTGTGTGCTGCTGTCGTACGTATGGTCCGTCAGAGGGTTCGGGACGGCATGTCGTCCCGGCCGGGGCCGTGAGGGGCGAGATGGCGCATGTGGGGGTGGCGGCGGAGGGTGGGCATGTCCGGTACACGTACCGGCTGCGTGTGCCGTCCACCGCTCGCACCGTCCTGGTGGCGGAGTGGGACCGGTGCCGCTGGGTGTGGAACGAATGCGTCGCCAAGTCCAGGGCCGTGTACCTGTACAACAAGTCCACCGGGCAGAAGGTCATGTGCGGCCCGGCTCAGCTCGACAGGATGCTGACCGAAGCGAGGCGGAGGACGCTGTGGCTGCGTGAGGGCTCCTCGGTTCCTCAGCAGCAGATCATTCGCGACTTCGGCCGCTCTCGCGCCAAGGCGCACAAGGACATCCGCGCGGGCCTGCCTGTGGCGCGCCGGGCCGGGATGCCGAGGTGGAAATCCAAGCGCGAGGCGCTGCCGACTCTCAATTACACCCGGCGCGGGTTCAGCTTGAAGGGCGGACGTCTGCACCTGGCGGGCGGCATCGTTGTGGTGGTGGTGTGGTCGCGGGAACTGCCGGCTGAGCCGTCCTCGGTGCGTGTGTACCAGGACAGTCTCGGGCACTGGTACTGCTCGTTCGTCGTGCCCGCTCAGGTGCAGCCCGTGCGGGAGACGGGTCGCGTACTCGGTGTCGACTGGGGCGTGAAGGAGATCGCGACCACCACGTCCGACGCGCACGACCTGCCGCACGCGGGGTACGGCAGGAAGGTCCAGGCGAAGCTGACCCGGTACGACCGGATGATGGCCCGCCGCAGGCCGAAGAAGGGGCAACCGGCGTCGAAGGGCTACCGCGAGGCGAAGAAACTGCGGGCGAAGGCGTACAAGAAGGCTGCCAGGCAGCGTGAGGACACCGGGCGAAAGTGGGCGAGGAAGGTTGTCCTCGACCACGACGCTGTCGCTGTGGAGGACTTCCGCCCGAAGTTCCTGGCCAGGACCACCACGGCCCGCAAGGCCGCTGATGCCGCCATCGGCGCCACCAAGGCCGCTCTGGTGGCGATGGGCCGCAAGCATGGGCGGGACATCCGCCTTGTCCACCCCGCGTACACCACGATGGACTGCGCGCACTGCGATGCGAGAGCCAAGCATCGCCTGCCGCTGGGTGAGCGCACCTACACCTGCGCCGTGTGTGGAACCGTGTCTCCACGGGACAAGAACTCCGCACGCGTGATGCTCGTCCGGGCTGGTCTCAACCCGGCTGGTGCTGATGGCGGAAGACCTCCTGGAGCGCTGCTCCAGGAGGCGGCCTGAGCCAGGAATTCCCTCCCGTCAGGGAGGGGAGGAATCAATCGGTTTTTTGGCGTAGGTCCACGGCCGTGAGAGCGCGCAGCAGCAGAACCGAGCGTTCCGGTAGTTCGATCGTCGTACCGGCCGCGTACCGCACTCCGGGTGCCGCGTCCTGGTCCTCGCGCGAGGTGTCCACCAGAAGGTCGTAGCCGGTGGCCCACGGCGGTCCTGGCAGCGTGAAGGGCAGCGGCCCGGGGCCCGCGTGGAGCAGCGCCAGGAAGGTGTCGTCGGTGACCGGCACGCCGCGCGGATCACGCTGCGGCAGGTCGTGGCCGGAGAGGTGGACGCCGAGGGCGGTCGGGGGCGCGTACCAGTCGGATTCGGTCATCTCCTCGCCGCGCGGCGTGAACCAGGCGAGGTCGCGCACCCCGTCCGACGGCCGGGCCTCGCCGGAGAAGAAGGCGGGCTGGCGCAGCACCGGGTGGGCGCGGCGCAGCCGGATCAGCCGGGCGGTGAGGTCGGTGAGCGCCTGCCAGCCGGGGTCGTCCAGGAGCGACCAGTCGACCCAGCCGGTCGCGTTGTCCTGGCAGTACGCGTTGTTGTTGCCGCCCTGGGTGCGGCCCATCTCGTCGCCCGCGACGAGCATCGGGACGCCGGTGGACAGCAGCAGGGTGGCGAGCAGGCCGCGCAGCCTGCGGCGGCGCAGGGCGCGGATGCCGGGGTCGTCGGTCCCGCCCTCGGCGCCGGAGTTCCAGGAGCGGTTGTCGTGGGTGCCGTCGCGGTTGCCCTCGCCGTTGTCCTCGTTGTGCTTGCGGTCGTAACTCACCAGGTCGCGCAGGGTGAAGCCGTCGTGGGCCGTGATGAAGTTGACCGAGGCGCACGGCCCGCGGCCGCCGTGCCCGTACAGGTCGCTGGAGCCGGAGAGCCGGTAGCCGAGGTCGCGTGCGTCGGGCAGGGCGCCGCGCCAGTAGTCCCGTACGGCATCGCGGTAGCGGTCGTTCCACTCGGCCCACAGCGGCGGGAACGCGCCCACCTGGTAGCCGCCCGCGCCCACGTCCCAGGGCTCGGCGATCAGCTTGACGCCGCGCAGCACCGGGTCCTGGGCGATCACGGTGAGGAACGGGGAGAGCATGTCGACGCCGTGCGTCACGGAGCGGGCCAGCGTGCTCGCCAGGTCGAAGCGGAAGCCGTCCACGCCCATCTCGGTGACCCAGTAGCGCAGCGAGTCGGTGATCAGCCGCAGGACGTGCGGCCGGACGGTCTGGAGGGTGTTGCCGCAGCCGGTGAAGTCGGCGTAGCGGCGCGGGTCCTGCTGGAGCCGGTAGTAGCCGCGGTTGTCGATACCGCGCAGCGAGAGCGTCGGGCCCAGCTCGCCCGCCTCGGCGGTGTGGTTGTAGACGACGTCGAGGATCACCTCGATCCCGGCGGCGTGCAGGGCGCGCACCATCCGCCGGAACTCCTCCACCTGCTGGCCCCGGGTGCCGGTGGCCGCGTAGGCGGCGTGCGGGGCGAAGTAGCCGATGGAGTTGTAGCCCCAGTAGTTGCGCAGGTTCCGCCGCAGCAGATGGTCCTCGTGCGCGAACTGATGCACCGGCAGCAGCTCCACCGCCGTCACTCCGAGCCGGGTCAGATGCTCGACCGCGGCGGGGTGGGCGAGCCCGGCGTACGTGCCGCGCAGCTCGGGCGGGACGCCGGGGTGGCGCATGGTGAAGCCGCGCACATGGAGTTCGTAGATCACCGACTCCGTCCAGGGGGTGCCGGGGCGGCGGTCGTCGGCCGCGGCGCCGTCGCCCACGACGACGCCCTTGGGGACGTACGGCGCCGAGTCGCGCTCGTCCCGCACGGTGTCGGCGACATGCTGCTGCGGCCAGTCCCGCACATGGCCGTAGACCTCGGCGGGCAGCGGACCGCCGGGCGGCCCGAAGTCGCCGTCCACCGCGCGCGCGTACGGGTCCAGCAGCAGCTTGGCCGGATTCCAGCGGGCGCCGGTCCACGGGTCCCAGCGGCCGTGCACCCGGTAGCCGTACCGGCGGCCGGGCAGCACCCCGGGCACGAAGCCGTGCCAGACCTCATGGGTCTGCTCGGTCAGCGGGTGGCGGATCTCCCGGCCGTCGTCGTCGAACAGGCACAGCTCGACGGCCTCCGCACCGCCCGCCCACAGCGCGAAGTTGGTGCCGGGCACCCCGTCGGGCCCGGGGGCCACGCACGCGCCGAGCGGCTGCGGGCTGCCCGGCCAGGCGTCGGCCCCGGCCGCCGCGGCCGTGGCCGCGGGGGAGCCGCCGCGCGGGGCGGGCAGGGGCGCGGGCGCGGCGGGGCGGCGGAGGGGCGGTTCCACAGCGTCGGGCGGTGCGGGTAAGCCGTCGGAGGGCTCCAGGGTGTGCTGCTCGGCTGCTTTCGACACATGCGCCTCCGGCGGCTCGCACGGGACCGGGCTCCGCACCTCCCGTCCGGAGCCCGACGGACCGGGCGGTACCGCCCCGCGGCGTCCCGACCGCGTCCGGCTGTGCCCGCCCGGTAGCCCTGTTGTGCCCGCAATCCTGGCAGCCCTCACGTTTCCGCGAGGGCGGGGGAGTGGCCGGTTACCGGGACCGCTCCCACCTGGGACTGAACCGTGACACTCGGACATGATCCCGCTGTCGGTGCGATGTGATTACCTATCGACAGGCGCGCTGTGCGCGTCGGTGTGTCGGAGCTGCCGCGGGGGACTGCGGCTCCGAAGAGGGGAGTGAGCTGTGGTGAGGATGCGGCGGATGACGGGGAAGGCGACCGTGCGGGGGCGCAGGGGACTGTTCGCGCTGCTGCTCGGGGCGCTGCTGGTGCTGGTGGCCGCATGCGGTGGAGGCGGCGGTTCCGGTGACGACGGCCAGAAGGGCAAGGGCACCGAGGCCGCCAAGCCGCGGCCGTCCCGGGCCAAGGTCACCGTCGAGCCGGGGGACGGGGCGAAGGGCGTCGACACCAGCGGCGCGCTCAAGGTCACCGCCGCCCGGGGCAAGCTGACGTCCGTCAAGGTCGAGGACGGCAAGGGCCGGTCGGTCGCGGGGAAGACCGCCGAGGGCGGCACGAGCTGGAAGCCGGACGGGCACCTGCGCGCCGACACGACGTACACGGTGGACGCCCTCGCGAAGGACGCCGACGGCCGCGCGAAGCGCAAGCACACCACCTTCACCACGCTCAAGCCCGAGGAGACCTTCGTCGGGGTCTACACCCCCGAGGACGGCTCCACGGTCGGCGTCGGCATGCCGGTCTCGCTCCGCTTCAACCGGGGCATCACCGACCCGGGCGCGGTCGAGAAGGGCATCAAGGTCAGCGCCTCCCCGTCGGTGCCGATCGCGAGCCACTGGTTCGGGAACGACCGACTGGACTTCCGGCCCGAGAAGTACTGGAAGCCCGGCACCAAGGTGACGCTGAAGATGGACCTCGACGGCGTCGAGGGCAGGCCGGGGGTGTACGGGGAGCAGAGCAAGACCGTGAAGTTCACCATCGGCCGCAGCCAGATATCCGTGGTGGACGCCAAGAAGCACACGATGAAGATCGAGCGGGACGGCAAACCCCTCAAGACACTCCCGATCACCGCGGGCGCGCCCGGCCACGAGACGTACAACGGCATCATGGTCATCAGCGAGAAGCTCGCCGTGACCCGCATGAACGGCGCCACGGTCGGCTTCAAGGGCGAGTACGACATCAAGGACGTGCCGCACGCGATGCGGCTGTCGGACTCCGGCACCTTCCTCCACGGCAACTACTGGGCGGGCCAGGCCACCTTCGGCTCGGCCAATGTCAGCCACGGCTGCGTCGGCCTCTTCGACCAGCGCGGCGGCGGCGATCCGTCCACCCCGGCGGCCTGGTTCTTCGGGAAGTCGCTGATCGGTGACGTGGTCATCGTGAAGAACTCGGACGACGCGACGATCCAGCCGGACAACGGGCTCAGCGACTGGAACATGTCCTGGGAGAAGTGGCAGGAGAAGTAGGGAGACGCAGCGCACCCGGGCGCTCAGCGTCCGCCGCCACTAATCTGCGGCGTATGACTGTGAATCTTGAGGTCGCCGACGGCGTGGCCACCTTCCGCCTCGACCGCCCCCCGATGAACGCGCTCGACGTCGCCACCCAGGACCGGCTGCGGGAGCTGGCCGGTGAGGTGACCCGCCGGGACGACGTGCGGGCCGTGGTCGTCTGGGGCGGTGAGAAGGTGTTCGCGGCGGGCGCGGACATCAAGGAGATGCGGGACATGGACCACGCCGCGATGGTGGCCCGCTCCCGTGACCTCCAGGACGCCTTCACCGCCGTCGCCCGCATCCCCAAGCCCGTGGTCGCCGCCGTCACCGGCTACGCGCTCGGCGGCGGCTGCGAGCTTGCGCTGTGCGCCGACTTCCGGATCGCCGCGGAGAACGCCAAGCTCGGCCAGCCCGAGATCCTGCTCGGGCTGATCCCGGGCGCGGGCGGCACCCAGCGGCTGGCCCGGCTGGTGGGCCCGTCCCGGGCGAAGGACCTCATCTTCACGGGCCGTCAGGTGAAGGCCGACGAGGCGATGGCCATCGGGCTGGTCGACCGGGTCGTCCCGGCCGAGGAGGTGTACGAACAGGCCCACGCCTGGGCGGCACGGCTGGCCAAGGGCCCGGCGATGGCGCTGCGCGCCGCCAAGGAGGCGGTGGACACGGGCCTGGAGACGGATATCGACACCGGGCTCGCCATCGAACGCAACTGGTTCGCCGGGCTGTTCGCCACCGAGGACCGGGAGATCGGGATGCGGAGCTTTGTCGAGGACGGCCCGGGCAAGGCGCAATTCTCCTGACCCGCTTTTCCTGGCCGGGTATGCCCCGTGCGAGCGAATTTCTTCGCTTGCCGGGCGGCCGTCCTTCGGCCCGTTCCGGTACGCTGGGTGATCACCTATACGCGTGGTGACATCGCTGGTCAGGCAGGGTGTTTTGACTCCCTGCGCTGCCAATGGCATAGCTGGGATCGGTTTGTGGAGCCTGGGGCTCCGGTGTTCGGAATCCCCTGGTTCCGCCCCGGACGGCCTTTCGGGCGGCCATCATGGGGGGCATGGCGGGCTTGGAGGGAATGGAGCAGCCGCAGCAGCGCACGGGTACGGCTGCGGTCCGGCGGCTGCCGTCCGCCGAGGAGGATTCGGCTCTCAGGGCGCTCGAGGTGTTCGGGAATCCTGCGGCCGCGGAGGTGCTGTTGCCGTCCCGGCCCGAATCCGCGGCCACCGCCCGCCGGTTGACGGAATTCGTGGTGCTGCGCGACTGGGGGCTCGGCTGCCAGCTCGCCGAATACGCGGTGCTGCTCGTCTCGGAGCTGGTGGGCAATGCCGTACGGCACACCGGCGCCCGCACCTTCGGGCTGCGGTTGCTGCGCCGCCGCGGCTGGATCCGGGTCGAGGTGCGCGATCCGTCGCGCGGGCTGCCGTGTCTGCTGCCGGTGGGGGCGCTCGACACCAGCGGGCGCGGCCTCACGCTGGTGGATCAGCTCTCGCAGCGCTGGGGCGTGGATCTGCTGCCGTGCGGCAAGACGACGTGGTTCGAGATGCGGGTGGCCGAGGCCACGTGAGGTGGCACAAGGGCAGAGGCCCCCACCGTCGGATACGACGGCTCGGGGGCCTCTGTCCGCCCCGCCGTGGAGCGGAAGGGGTGTGGCTCCACGGCATTCGGGGGAACGACCTGGCCCGGGTCAATGGGGGTCGCGGTCCCGACTATTGCAGAACCCATGGATCACCACCAACTCAATCCAAGGTGAGCTGCAACACTTGCCTTGTTAATGGTGGGTAGGGCTGTGATTTTCCTTTGTTGCGCATCTCTCGGAATGAACGGCGGGGAAATGCCAGTGGTTCAGACCGGGACGCCTTGACTTTCTTTGCCTGTCGGTTCTTGGCATGGCCCTGGCGACGCCTCACCATGGAATCCGCGCTACGCGCGTCACATCCCGTCAGATCCCTTGTCGTCAGATCCCTTGTCCTGGCACTGCATTCGGGAGCCCCCCATGGAAGCGCACGGCCCTGCCCCCACCCGACGCACCCTCCTCCGCTCCGGCGCCGGTCTCGGCGCCGCCGCCCTCGGGCTCGCGGCCACCGCGACCGCCGCCACGGCCACCGCCGCCCACGCCGGTGGCAGACGCCCCCGCCGCGCCGCCGCCTATCCCCCCACCCACTGGATCCCCGCCTCGACGTCCAACTACCGCGTCTCCAGCCGCCCCACCGCGTACCCGATCGACTTCGTCGTCATCCATGTGACGCAGGAGACCTTCCCGGACGCCGTGAAGATCTTCCAGGACCCGGCCCGCCAGGTCTCCGCCCACTACATGGTCGCCTCGGCCGACGGCTACATCGGGCAGTTCGTCCGCGAGAAGGACGTCGCCTGGCACGCGGGCAACAAGGACTACAACAACCGCAGCATCGGCATCGAGCACGAGGGGTGGGTGGACGACCCCTCCTGGTTCACCGAGGAGATGTACGCCTCGTCCGCCGCCCTCACCGCGGCTGTCTGCGACCGCTTCGGCATCCTCAAGGACCGCGAGCACATCATCGGCCACAGCGAGGTCCCCGGAGCCGATCACACCGACCCCGGTCCGCTGTGGGACTGGGACCGCTACATGGAGCTGGTCAACCAGGGCTGACCTGGACGCCCGTCGGGCCGCCGCCCGGGGGCCGCTAATGTGTGCGGGTCAGACTCACGCACGAAAGGGGCGGAACAGGTGGCGGACATCGAGGCGGCGCGCAAGGCGTTCGAGCGGTACGACCTCAACGGGGACGGGCTGATCACGGCGGCCGAGTACAAGAGCGTGATGGCGCAGCTGGGTGACCCGTATGTCACGGAGCCCGTCGCCCAGGCCGTGATCAACGCCCACGACGGCAACGGTGACGGTCAGCTCAACTTCGACGAGTTCTGGGCCGCGCAGAACAAGGACTGACCATCGGGTCCGCCCAGTGGCCTACCCAGCGGTTTTTACCCATCGGGCCCGGCCCGGGCCGCACAGCGGCGCCGCCGGCGCGTCAGCGCCAGCCGCGCCGCTGTGCGCCGGCCCGCCGCCTCCGGTCGTTGCACAGCAGGCAGCGGCCGTAACCGGGCGGCAGCGGATCGTCCGGATCCTCGTACAGCGGGTCGACGGCTCCGCGTGGATGCTGGGCGCAGCCGGTCGTCCCGTGCTCGACGGTCAGCGCACCGGCCGCGGCGAGCGCCCGGCGCAGGGCGTCGGTGAGCAGCTCGGTCTCCTGCCCCGAGGGCGTGGCGTCGAGCGAGAAGGCGATGTCGGACGCGGTGGTGAGCGCGCTGCGGAGTTCGCGCAGGTCTGCGTAGCTCATACGAGAAAGCGTAGGCGCCCCCACCGACAACGCCTCTGACCAGCCCCCTTACGCCTCGCGCTGCTCCTGCGGCGCGCTCTGCTGATCGGTCTGCTCGGCCTGCTCGGCCTGCTCGACGTCGTTCTGGCGCTCTTCGTCATCGTCGTCGCCGTCCACGAGGTCCTCGATGGCGTTCGCCACCCGGGTGACCGTGGCCCACGTCTTCAGCGACGTCTTGCTGGAGAAGTCAGCGACGTTCTTGTCCACCGGCCGGTCGGTGTACTGGTGGATCTTCCACTTCGCCTTGATCCGCGGCTTGCCCGCCGACACGTAGTCGGCGATCCACAGCCCGTCCCCGGCGTACGAGGTGGTGTCGTGGTTGAGCCAGAAGTTCCGGTTGCAGTACAGCATCACGCGGTGCGTGGGCCGCAGCTTCTTGACCTCCCGGATGAACCGGTCCTTCTCCGCGTTGCTGGCGCGCGTCCCCGAGCCGGTGGTCTCCCAGTCCACGGCGAGCAGATCGTGCTTCTGCGAGGCGCACTTCTCCACGAAGTACCGCGCCTGCGCGGCGATGTTCCCCGGCCACAGGAAGTGGTAGAAGCCGACGACGCACCCCGCCTTCCGCGCCCTGGCCGCCTGCGAGGACTGCTTCGGGTTGATGTACGACCGGCCCTCGGTGGCCTTGATGAAGACAAAGGCCAGCCCGTCCGTGTCGAAGCTGGACTGGTGCGAACTCACGTCGATGCCGTGCAGCATGGTTCCTGCCTCATGGGGAGAAGGTGAAAAAGGGCCGGGTGTCCCCCTTGTCATGCCCGGTCCAGGACCTTACGCAACGCTGCCGGGGTCACGCACGGTATTTGCACAAGCGACTGATTTGGTAGGGAAATTCGTGAATTTCCCCCATGGCCGTGATAGGCCGCCGCGCTGTGCCCCCGCCCAAGAACTCACCCCTGGACATGAGTCTGCAGCACATCGCAGGTGTACTGGAACTCCTCCGTCAACCGGGTCGCCTCGATCACCAGCACCCCGTACGGCCGGGTGTGGTCGCCCAGCGGCAGCCCGTCGCTCTCCGCCTGACCGGTGACGGTCCGGCGCTGCTCCTGCATGTCCTCGGCCAACTGGCACAGCTGCCCGGCCTGGTCCTTCAACCGCGCCTCGTCCAGCTGCGCCAGCACCCGCACGATCTCCTCCAGCGAGCCGAGGAACGTGCCGTAGCACCGCAGGAACCGCCGGTACGAGTAGTCCCGCTCCTCCCCGCGCCACCGCTCCAGGCTCCTGGTGAGCGACGCCAGCTGATACGCGGCACGCTCCAACGCCTCCAGTACGGCGCGGTAGTTCGCGAACGAGGTGCGCCCCCGATGCCGGGGCAGCCACCGCCGCGGATTGAACGGAACGCTCTCCTCCGCGGTCCGCAACCCCGACCGCGCCTGGGTGACCAACGCCTGGGCATGCTGGGACCCCGAACGCCAGCGCCGCGCGTGCTCCTCGGCGAACTCCCCGTCGCGCATCGCCGGTCCCATGTCGGCGAGCAGCGTCTCCAGCGCCCCGGCCAGCGCCCGGAGCCCGTGCTCCGCGCTGCGGTACCGCAACGGCGGCACGACGACCACGTTCACCAGCAGCCCGAGCGAACACCCGATGAGGACGAGCAGGATGATCTGCCCCAGCTGGGTCGCCCGCTCCACGTTGCCCGTGGCCGAGGCGTACGTGGAGAACGCGAAGAACGCCGCCGTCGCCACCTGCGACCGCTGCGCCCCCAGCGCCCGCCACTGCCCGATCGTCAGCGCGATGGCCGCCACCAGCACGAACGACACCGGATCCGGCCCGGTCAGAAACCCGAGCGCCGCCTGCACCGCCACCCCCGTCACCACCGCGGCGACATAGCGCAGGGACTGCGCGACCGACTGGTACACCGTCACGTTCATGATGAGGACGGCGGAGAAGGGTGCGAACGCCGGGGACTGGGCGTGCAGCAGATACTGCGCGACCAGCCACGCGAGGGTGGCCGCGAGCGTGCTCTTGCCGATCAGCAGCAACGTGTGCCGCTCGGCCCCCCGCGTCGCCCGCAGCGCCCGCCGCCACCGCTTCGTCCGTCCCTGCTCATGCCCACTGTCCGTCGTCGTCTGGCCGTTCATCCGACTATGGGTTCCCCCTCAGCGGAACCTCTCACCTGGCCAGAAGGGCCTTCTCAGGAGTTTCGGGGAGGGGACGACGGGAAGGCGGAGGGTCGAGCCGAGCGGAGCACACAGCACGAGGACGCCGCCGGCCATCGCCAGGGCGAAGCTCCACAGGCCCATCACGCCGGGTCCTCATCGCCGCCTGGGCCGTCGCGGCCGCCAGCACCTATCTGCTGTGGAGCCTCCTGAAGGCCAACACCGACGCCTCCAGCGGCCATGCCGCGGCCGTCCCGCCGTTCCAGTACGCCGTCGCGGCCGGAGGCGCTGTCGGGCTCATCGGGTGGCTCATCTCCCGGAGGCGGGCATGAGAGACCAACCGCCCCCCGGTACCGGCCGGATCGCCGTCTGGCACCGGTCGCCGGTCAGCGGCTGGATGATCGCGGTCGGCGTCGTCTCCGCCATCGCGCTCGTGGTCATCGCCCTTCTCGACCGGCAGTACGGCTCGGTGTCCCTGATCCTGCTGATCGCCGCCGCCGCGTTCCTCGCCATGGGCGCGATCAGGGTCGCCGTCTCCCCGCGCGGCGTCACCGTCACCTCCCTGCTGTTCCGCCGCATCCCGCTGGACCGCATCGCCGAGGCGTCCGCCCGGTGGACGCGGCCGATGGAGATCGGGGCTGGGGCTACCGCTGGAGGCCGGGCGTCCGGGCCGTCTCCCTCCGCGAGGGGGACGCCCTCTGGCTCACCCTCACCCGCGGCACCCGCTTCGTCATCACCATCGACGACGCCGAAGCCGCCGCCGAGTTGGTCAACGCCTACCTGTCGGCCGCTCCCGGGGGCACCCCCATGCCGGTCCCGGGAGCGACTGAAGTGCTCGTCGTCATCGCCCCCTTCTCGCGCACGCCCCTCGCGGAACAGATCGCCGCGTGCGTGCGCCGGGGAATGAGTCAGGCCTTGCGCCGCATGCCCTCCCGTGCGGGGTTGCCCTGCTGCTCCGCCTTCGGGTCCTTCTCGTTCTCCTTGGCGCGCACGCCCTCCTTGATGCGGGCGCCGATGGTGGCGTCGATGTTGTGCCAGTACTCGAACGCCCGGTGCAGCACCGGCTCGGTGACGCCGTTCAGCAGGTGTCCCACGACGTTGTCCACCAGCCGGTCGCGTGCGGCGTCGTCCATCACCTCGCGCACGAGGGTCCCGGCCTGGCCCCAGTCGTCGTCCTCCGCGTGCGAGACGTAGGCCGTACGGGTGATCTCACCGTCCGCGTACCAGCTGGGCGGGGTGCCGTAGCGCTCGGTGTCGGCTGCCGGGCCGCCCTTGGAGTTGGGCGCGTACACCGGGTCGGTGGTCCTGCGGTAGGCCATCGCCCCGTCCTTGGAGTACGTGTGCACGGGAGCGACCGGCGCGTTGACGGGCAGCTGCTGGTAGTTTCCGCCGATCCGGTGGCGGTGCGCGTCGGCGTACGAGAAGAGCCGGGCCAGCAGCATCCGGTCGGGGCTCGGGCCGATGCCCGGTACCAGGTTGTTCGGCTGGAACGCGGCCTGTTCGATCTCGGCGTGGTTGTCGGTCGGGTTGCGGTCCAGGGTCATCCTGCCGACCTCGGTCAGCGGGTAGTCGCCGTGCGGCCAGACCTTGGTCAGGTCGAACGGATTGAACCGGTAGCCCGGCGCGTCCTCGTACGGCATCACCTGTACGTACAGGGTCCAGCTCGGGTGGTCCCCGTCCCGGATGTGCTCGAACAGGTCGCGGGTGTGGTAGTCGGTGTCGGCCGCGGCCATCTGGTCCGCCTCGTGCTGGGTGAAGAACTCGATGCCCTGGTCGGTCTTGAAGTGGTACTTGACCCAGAAGCGTTCACCCGCGGCGTTGATCCACATGTAGGTGTGCGAGGTGTATCCGTTCATGTGGCGCCAGCTGCGCGGGATGCCGCGGTCGCCCATCAGCCAGGTCACCTGGTGGGCGCTCTCGGGGGAGAGGGTCCAGAAGTCCCACTGCATGTCGTGGTCGCGCAGGTTGTTGTCGGCGCGGCGTTTCTGGGACCGGATGAAGTGCTGGAATTTCATCGGGTCTTTGACGAAGAACACCGGTGTGTTGTTGCCGACCATGTCGTAGTTGCCCTCGCTGGTGTAGAACTTCACCGCGAAGCCCCGCGGGTCGCGCCAGGTGTCCGGGCTGCCGCGCTCGCCGGCGACGGTGGAGAACCGCGTCACCAGTTCGGTCCTGGTGCCGGGCTGGAACACCGCGGCCTTGGTATAGGCGCTCACGTCGCCGGTCACCTGGAAGTGTCCGAACGCACCGCTGCCCTTCGCGTGGGGCTGCCGTTCGGGGATGCGCTCCCGGTTGAACTGGGCCATCTGCTCGATCAGATAGGCGTCCTGAAGGAGGATCGGCCCACCGGGCCCGACGGTGAGGGAGTGTTCGTCGCTTTCGACGGGGACGCCGGCGTCCGTCGTCGTCGGATTGCGGTCCGCGTTCGCCATTTCTGTGTTCTCCTTCGTCTCGCGGGGCGCCTTTGGGGGCGCCCGCAGGTCAGACGGCGGGGGCGGCACCCTCCGCGCAGGAAGGACACCGTCCCCAGAACGTGATCTCCGCCTCGTCCACCACATAGTGGGCATCCTGCTCGGCCGTGAGGCACGGAGCCGCGCCCACCACGCATTCCACGTCCTCGGTGCGGCCACAATCCCGGCACACGAAGTGGTGATGGTTGTCGCCGACCCGCCGTTCGAAACGGGCGGGGGTGCCCTGCGGACGCATCGCGCCAGACCATGGCTCCCGAGCCAGGCCAGTACCGTGCGGCGCAGCCCGGTGGCCCGCGTCCCGCCGCACGCAATATCTCCACCGGACCGGGCGCTGGCCGTTTCCGGTCATCGTTCGGGCTTGGGGATCATGGTCTCCGGCGAGTTTCCCCTTTGGGCCGTGTCAAACGTGCCGGGAAGGGGAGCGCGTCGACGTCCTGGCCGGTGATGACGGCGTGTCGGTGGGGAGCGAGAGCAGAATGTTTCGGCGAGCGGGACTGGGTCACCTGTTCGGTCCCACAGGACGGAACGACTGACCCACACCCGGATTCGAGAAAGGCCCCGCCGTGTTCAAGGCCATCGCTGATGTACTGCGCGCCATCGGAGGCGCCATCGCCACTGTCGTCACCCTGCCCTTCCGTGCCCTCGCGCGCCTGTTCGGCGGAGCGTCCGCCAGCGCGCGCGGGCGTCACTGATGCCGGGGAGGGGAGCGTCGGCCCTTCGTCCCGCCCGGCGCTCCCCCGGCTCGTGCGCGATCACGTAGTCGACCAGGTGGAAGGGGAGCTGGAAGGTGGCCCAGCGGAGCGCGATCCGCCCGGCCCGGTCAGAAACCCCAGCGCCCGCCGCCACGGCTCTATGGGTTCCCCCTCAGCGGAACCTCTCACCTGGCCACGAGAACGACGTCAGCGGCATCACCCCAGTTGCTCCCTCAGCCAGGACCGTTCGGCCTGGCTGGTGGCGCGGGAGATGAGGAGCATGCCGCGGCGGTAGGGGTCGTCGGTGTCCTCGGCACGCAGTGGGCGGTTGCCGTCGTGGAAGAAGCTCGCGGGCTGTTCCAGGAACTCCAGCCGTCGGCGCAGCACGGCGTGCTGGTCGGCGGTGTCGGGCAGCTGGGAGAGGAACGCCAGGATCGTGAAGTACCGGCTGCTGTCGCTGATGTCCAGCTCGTCGGGCTCCCGGAGCCGGTGCAACAGCTCGGTGCGGCCCTCGGCGGTCAGGCTCACGGTGTGCCGCTGGGCGGCCGAGGCTCCCGGCTCGGTGCGCCGGCCCAACAGCCCGGCCTTGACCAGCCGGTTGATCGCCGGGTAGAGGCTGCCGTCGCTGACCGGCCGGGAGTGGCCGGACAAGTGCGCGATGAGGCGGCGCAGTTGGTATCCGTGCAGTGGGCCGTCGGCCAGGAATCCCAGGATCGCGAGTTCCAGCATGCTGCTACCCTCGCACATCGAAACGAGGTATCTCGAATCGAGGTAGGTTGTGAGCTATACCGAGGAGTGGGTGACCGCGCGGGCACGTGACGCCTACGAGCACGGCCGGGCGACGTTCGGCATACGGTCCGAGCACACGGCGCTGCTGGTCATCGACATGCAGGACGAATTCGTACGCCCCGGCTGGAGCCCCTACTGGGTACCGGCGGCGACGCGGATGGCGCCGAGGCTGCGCCGACTCGTCGAGACGTGCCGTAACGCCTCCGTCCCGGTCATCTGGACCATCTTCGACGACACGCATCTCGGCCTGGACCGGCCGCACGCCCTGCGACACCTTCCGCATTCCGGCACCGACTGGCGGCGGCCGGGGCCCGCGACGGTGTGGGACCAGATGGGCCACCGCGCCGACGAGGCCCTGATCCGCAAGCCGTCCTACGGCGCCTTCTATGACACCCCGCTCGACACGATGCTGCGCAACCTCGGTCGCGACACGGTCATCGTCACGGGAACGCTCACCAACTACTGCTGCGGCACCACGGCCCGGCAGGCGTACGAGCGCGGCTACAAGGTCGTGTTCGGAGCCGACGTCACGGCCACCGATGACGAGTCCATGCAGGAACCCGAACTCGCCGTCCTGCGCAAAGGCTTCGCCTTGGTGGCGACCGCCGAGGAGATCGCGAGCCGACTGACGGGACCCTTGTCGCGGCCATGATCAACCCCTAGCCTCGCCTCCCGGATCGAACATCCGTTGGGGGGCTGGGCGTGGCCGTATTCATGGTGGCCGCGACCGTGTACGGGGTGGGGCAGCTGCTGGTGCTGTCGTCGCCGACGCGGTCGGTGCGGGTGTCCACGGTGCTGTTGGCGGTCGCCGCCGGTGTGTACGGGTGCGGGGTCGCGGCGGCGCTGCTGGAGTTGGCGTACACGCGCGGGGTCGCCGAGAACGCCGGGGAGCCGCTGGCCGAGGTCGTGCGGACCGCCAGCTACACCGTCGACCCGGTCATCGAAGAGCTGATGAAGCTCGCGCCGCTGCTGCTGATGGCGTGGAACGTCCGGTTCCGCCGACAGGCCGGGCTCACGGATTTCGTCGTGCTGGGCGCGGCGCTCGGGGCCGGATTCGGGCTCCTTGAAGCCGTGGCGCGGTACGGGCTGGACGCGGGGCGGGCGATCCCGCACCCGGCGGGTGGCTGGCTCATCCCCGACAGCCTGCGGGCGCCGTACATCCCGGGCGCCGAGCGGGTCTTCTCCGCGTGGTTCCCCGCCCCGCAGGGGGCGTTGGAACTCGGCGACCGCACCCCGGAGGTGGGCGCCAGCCCGCACCTGGTGTACACGGCCCTCGCCGCGCTCGGCGTCGGGGTGCTGCTGCGTACGAGGGGCTGGACACGGGTCCTCGGCCTGCTGCCGCCGGTCGCCGCGTCCGTGCTGCACATGCTGACCAACTACGCCGCCGCGCACCCGGCCGACCGGGACGCGGCGTCGCGGGTCGACGCGTTCGAGGGGGTGCTGTGGGCCGTACCGCTGGTGTGCCTGGCGGTCGCCATGGCGGCCGACCTGCGGCAGTTGCGGCGCGGCAAGCGTTACGCGCCGGACGTCCTGCTGCCCGCCGAGCGGGCCGGGCGCTCCGGCCTGAGCGCGCTCGCGGCGTACGGGGCGTGGTGCGTGCCCTGGTCCACGCTGATCGCGCTGAGGTTCGCGCGGCTGCGGCGGTCGCTGCTGTACGGGGTGGCGGGCGGCGTGGCGCCGTACCCCGGCGCCGAGTCGTTGCACCGTACGGTCGCCTGGTCCGCCGCCCAGATCGACGCCTCCGACCGCGACACCGCCTGGCGGGGCGTCGGCTTACGGTCCGTGGCGCAGGCCGCCCGTGGTCTGCGCGACCCGCGGCGCGTATGGCTCGTGCTCATCCCCCTCGCCCTGGCCCTCCCGGCCCTGGCCCTGTTGGCGATCGGCTCCTTCCCCGCCGGGGCGGAGTTACAGCGCTACCTCACCTCGGGCAGTGGACCGTACGTCCTCATCGGCTTCGGGGCCGCGGGCCTCCTCTGGGCCGCCTGGCAACTCGCCCGCCTCCTGCGCGCCTGGCGGGCGACCCGCGCCTTCCCCCACGGCGAGGTGCTGGCCCTCATCCGCCTCCGGCTCTGGACCGCGGCGGGCGGCTGCGTCGTGGGCGCGCTGCTGCTCCTGCGCCTGGCCGACGGTACGGCTCCCTCCGCCCCCGTGATCCGCAACCTCCACCTCCTGGACGCGCTGCACGACTTCGCCACCTACCTGGGCTTCGCCCTCCTCCTGCTGTCCCTCCTGGCCCTCCTCCCACCCGGCGGCGGCCTCGGCCTGGCCCTGGCAACCGGCGCCGCCCGGGCAGGCGCCTTCGCCATCACCCGCGAGGCGGCAGTCCACGCGGCGGTCTACGGCACGCTGGGCGTCGTCCTGATGGGCGTTGCCGGAGCCGGGGCGGGAGGAAACCCTGATGGCTGGAACGCCTGGCCTCGGGAAAAACGTAAGGGTAAGACGAGGCAGGAACACCGTGCCGACATCAAGGGGGATGAGGGGAAGAATGGATCTCACACCATCGAACGCCATGTGGAGAAGACGACTCGTGATATGCGGAGCCGACTGAGGTCGCAGCCGAACATTGAGGCCGACTCCCGCTTCGTCGACGAGAAATCCGCTCAGCGATTCGTGGACGAGGTTCTGGCTCGTCAGCAGAGTTCGATCACGGATTGGCTCAGGGGCTCGAAACCGAAGCTCATACTGCCTGAGACAGCATTCAATGAGAACACAGGACTGACGCTCACCAGGGAGAGCTATCTGAGAGGAGATGCCCCGAGCTGGGTGAACAAGGTGAAGGTTATTCTCAAGCGTGACCCATCGGCGGCATCGGGGTACCGGGTGCTGACGTCCTACCCTGTTCCTTGAACCGCTTCCTCCCGAAAGGGATCTCCATGCCCCACCCTCCCGCGCCGGGCCACCGATTCCACGAGATTCAAAACCTGCTCCGCGCGTACACTCACGCGGACTATGCGTTTACCGACACTCCGACCAGGCCGGGTCCCGCCTTGGAAGGGTATCTGCGTGTCATCTCGCGGTTCCCGCAGCGCGGTGTCCGCGTCCTCCAAGAGCTCGATGACCTGCTCAGCGTAGGTTTGTTTTCCCCTGAAATTGCCGATGAGGTGGACCTGATGCCTCAAGTGCGCCCCACGGAGGGGAGGGGAGTCGAGGAATCTCTGAGTATCGCACGGGATCACATCCGTGCTTCCCAGCAGAAGCCCGGTGACCATTCCGCACAGGCTCCGCAAATGGGTTGGGAGTGGGAAGAGTGTTTCCCTGAGCTCAACCAGCTCATCGGCGGCTACTTCCACCAGGACTTCTCGTACGAATACTCGTCGTATCGCGAGGCCCTGGAGGACTACCTGTGCGGAAATCCCCAGGATGACCTGAGGCAGGCACGCGAGGAGATCCCCCAGTTGCTGGCCATGGCGGAAAGCGGCCAGGAGCTCCGCCGGGCGGTCGCGGCGCTGGGCATGGGTGTCAGCCCTCCGGACGGAGTGCCGCTGAGACAGTGGCTCATTGACATCGCGCACGTCATCGAGCGGCATCTGGGAGGTCAACCCCTCTGGGGCGAGGATCACTGACTTCGGAATGGGGGGCCCGGCCCCGGTAGGCTGACCCCCGATGACAGCAGGCCCGTCGCGCAGGTTCATGGAGGTGAGTCATGACCGCCGAGATGGTCGCTCCCGCGTGGATGCACGAGCAGATCACGGCCGAGCAGTACGACTCCTGGTCCGAGGAGCAGTGCGCGGGTGTCGAGATCGTGGACGGGATGGTCGTCGTGAGCCCCAGCGCGTCCAAGCGGCACAACCGCCTGGCCCGGATCCTCGCGAACGCCCTGGAGGACGCGTCGGGGCCCGACTGGAACGCCGATACGGACTTCGACGTCCGGCTCCAGGACGTTCCGCTCACCAATCGCCGTCCCGACGTGGTCGTGTACCGCGCGGAGACGATCGACGTCACGCCCACCCGTCCCGAGCATGTGGTGCTGGTCGCCGAGGTCGTGTCGCCGGGTTCGGAGACCACCGACCGGATCGTCAAGGTCGATCAGTACGCGAAAGCGGGGATCGCCTTCTATTGGCGGATCGAGCAGGCCGCCACCGGGGTACCGCTGGTGTACACCTACGTCCTCGACCCCGCGAGCAGGGCCTATCGTGAGGGAGACGTGTTCACAGGCGTGGTGAAGGTTGCGGCTCCGTTCCCGGTGGAAGTCGACCTCGGCCAGATCTGAGCCCCGCCAGGCCGGGAAGCCGCTGGTCATCGGTCGCGGCCAGGGTGCTGATCATGATTTTGTCGCTCCCGCCGGCCGCGCACACCGGGCCCTGTGCGGGGGATGACCACCCATCAGGCCGCGCGGATGCGGGCGTCGCCGGAAGTACGGTCGCGGATATCGGGCGGGGGCATGGCCCTCGCGGGGGTCGCCAGGGGGATACAGTCCGGCCAGGGACCGGGCCGGGGTCATGGGAGGGGCTGGTGTGTTCGAGATCGTGACGGTGAGTGCGCTCACCGCGTTCCTCACGGCGGTCGGCAACGGCGCCGCCGGGGAGGTCGGCAAGCAGGTGCTCGTCTCGACGGGCGCGCTGGTGCGGCGGACCCTGGGGCGGGAGACGCCGCTGCCGAGCAGCCCGGAGGGGTGGGAGCTGCTGGCGCGTCAGATGCATCCGCACCTCAGTGAGGACCCACGGCGGAACGACGAGTTCGCGCTGCTGCGGCGGAGCCTGCCGGAGGTGGCCCTGCGGCCGGGCCCGGGACTGCCGCCCGCCACGCGGGACTTCACCGACCGTCAGTCCGCGCTGCTGTACGGGCCGCCCGGCATCGGCACCAGCGCGGTGGCGCTGCACTGGGGCGCCGACCGGATCGCGCAGTACCCCGACGGGCAGTTCTACGTCGACGTCCGCGACGCCCCCGGCGAGCACGGCCTCGAACCCGCCGCCGTCCTGCTGCGCCTGCTGCGGCAGATGGGCGTCGAGCCCGGCAGCATGCCGCCCACGGAGGCGGGCCGCGAGGAGGCGTACCGGACGCTGACGGCGGGCCGCCGCGCGCTCGTGGTGATCGACCACGCTTCCTCGGCCGCGCAGGTCCGTGGCCTCATCCCGGCCACCCCTGAGGTGTTCCTGCTGGTGGTCGCGTCCGGTCCGGCGTTCTTCATGGAGGCCGAGCGGATCGCCGTACCCCCGCTGAAGGACCGGGACGCGGTCCAGCTGCTGCGCAAGGTGGCGGGCCCGGAGCCGGTCGCGCGCGCCAAGCCGCACATGCCCGCCCTGCTGGACGGCTGCGCGGGCAACGCCTTCGCGCTGAAGGCCGCCGCGCTGCGCCTGCTGAACGGTGACGCGCCCGTCACCTCCGGCATCGACCGGCATCCGGTGCGCGGCACCGCCGAGGACGCCTGCCGCCGCCTCCGGCCGGAGGCGGCGCGGCTGTGCTGCCTGACCGCGCTCGGCGGCTGGCCCGCCATCGACGCCCGGTTGGCCGGGACGGCCGCCGACGTCGCCCCGGAGGACGCCGCCCGGATGCTCGCCGAGGCGGCGGACGTCCAGCTCATGGAGCCCATGGGGGACGGCCGTTACCGCTTCCGCCCCGAGGTGCGCCGCCACCTGGCCGACGCCGCGGGACCGGAACACGGCATCCCGGAGTGCTCAGCGGCGGTCTCCCGGACGCTCGACGGCCTGCTCAATCGCGCGCTGCACGCCGCCCACGCCGCCCTCCCGCAGAGCTGGCGCACCGAGCCCGCCCCCGCCGACGGCACCCCCTGCGGCGACGAGGCCGACGGCATGACGGTGCTGCTCGCCGAGGCGGGCAACCTGGTCCAGGCGGTCTCCGTCGCCGAGGAGTACCAGCACATCGCCACTGCCCTCCGCCTGGCCCGCGCGCTGTGGCCGCTCCAGCTGAAGGCCGGAAAGGTCGACGAGGCCCTGCCCGCCCTCCGCATCGCAGCCCGCAGCGCCGACGAGCACCACCCCGGCACCCGCCTCGCGGGCGCCCTGCACTTCCAGCTCGGCCACTGCCTTGGCGAGCTGCGGCAGTGGAACGGAGCCGAACGCGCGGTCCGCGCCGCCGTCGCCGCCGAGCACGCGGCAGGCCATCTGCGGGGCGAGGCGTCGTCCGTGGAGATGCTGGGCCTGCTGTGCCTGTACCAGTGGCGGTGGGAGGCGGCGTACGAGCGGTTCGCCGAGGCCGAGGGCGTGTACGGGCGCATCGGCCCCGACGACGAGGGCGCCCGCGACCTGCCGCGCGCTCTCGCCCTGATCAAGCGCCACCAGGGGCGCGCCCTGCGCGGCATGGGCGACCTGACCGAGTCCCGCGACCGGCTGGAGAGCGCCCGGGACTTCTTCGCCGAGCGCGGCGAGTCCTACAACCTGGCCCGCACCCTCACGGACCTCGCCGAGACCCTCCACGACGCCGGAGCCGACGCGGACGCCCTGACGCGGATCACCGAAGCGGAACGCCTCCTCACCCCGGAACAGGCGGCTCCCCACCTGGCCTACCTGTCCCGCCTACGCCTGCGCTGCGAGGCGTAACGCCCGGGGAGCGGGCCGGTGGCCTGCGGAACGATTGCCCACAACCGGCCGCCCGCCACCGGCACCCACCACACGTCACCCGCGCACCACCCGCACCACGTGCACCCCACCACCCACGTGCACCCGCAGCGCAGCGGGCACAGCAGCACCGCCCGCCTGCCACGCGTACAGCGCCGAGGCGTACGCCTCGGGGTCCGCGTCCGCACCCGACAACACGAGCAGGTCACCACAGCCCCGCGCCCGCACCACACACTCGTCCGGCCCCGTCACGTACGCGGCCACCGCACACCCTGGGTACCGCCCCAGCACCTCAGCAGTCCAGCCCGCCGCGCCGCCCAGGCGCGGATCGTCCGGTGGGCCCTCGCGCAGGATCACGTCGGCGCGGGTCAGGTCGCCGGGGTCGCGGGTGTCCTCGTGGACGGCGAGATGGGCGTCGCCGCGCGCCCCGTACGGGTGGCCCGTGGTGCGTTCGAGCCAGACGTCGGGCCCGCTGACCCGGGTACGGACGTTCAGGGGTGCCGTACGCCGCGGCGGGTCGTAGCGCGGCAGGGGCAGCGGCTCCAGCAGAGCAGAAGAAGCGGGTTCGGGCAGGTCCATCAGCGCGTAGAAGTGCCGCCGCAGCAGCGCCGCCGACGCGCCGGGCGCCGAGCTGGTGAACTCGGCGGGGCCCGCGGCCCGGCGGTGGCCCGCCAACAGCCGCTCCACCTGGTCCCGCAGCGGGCCGCGCGGATCGAGCTGCGGCGCGTCCCGGACGAACGCCGCCACCGGGGCTTCCGGATCGAGCCGGTCCTGCGCGGCGGACGCCAGCAGCACGGGAATCCCCAGGGCGGCCGCGTAGTACGAGACCGCCCCGAAGTCCCCGACGACGGCATCGGCGGCCAGCAGGGCCTGCCGCCAGGCGTGCACGGGGTCGATGAGGGTCAGCCCGCCGCGCAGGGCCCGGTCCAGCCAGACGCGGAGCTGGCCGGGGCCGTGGCCGTACCAGATGTTGGGGTGCAGCACGGCCGCCAGCCGGTAGTCGTCGGCGGGCAGTTCGGCGGCGAGCCGGGGCAGCAGCCCGGGCAGGACGTCCTGGCCGCCGCCGTTGCCGAAGAAACCCTCCGGGTTCCAGGTGGAGTTCAGCACGACGAGGCGCTGCCCCCGCCGCACCCCCAGCGCGCGCCGGAACCGCTCCCGGTGCGGCTCGGCGGCGAGCATGCGGTCGAAGCAGGGGTCACCGGCCAGCACCGACGCGGGCTCGGCCTCGGGGCAGACGCGGCGCAGCCGCTCCAGCTGCTCCGGGTGGGACAGGACGAGCCCGTCCACGAAGGGCCGCCCGTCCACGAGCAGCCACTCCGGCGACAGGCCGAACGTGGGCTCGCGACTCCGTACCCCAGGCCCGGGAAGCAAGAGCCGCTTCGTGTAGCCGACCCCGTGCGACAGGACGGTCAGCTTGCCGCGCAGATCGCTCAGCCGACCCCCGAAGCTCGCGGAGACCGCGAGATCCACCGGCGTCGCCAGCGCCTGTTCCCACGGCAGCACCGGAAGCCCCAGCTCCGCGAACAGCTCCCGTATCCCGCCCTGGAACGCGGACGACTCCGTCGAGGTGACCAGGAGCTGCACCCGGAAGTCGTCGTGGAACAGCGGCAGTACGTCCAGCAGCCGCCCGGCGGAGGTGACGTTGTGCACGACGAGCAGGACGCGCCGGCTCGCCGCACGGCTCGTCCAGCGCTCCGCGCCGTCCCCGACCGGCACCCGTATCGCCGGAGGATCAGCCGACGTCACCGGCTTGCCCTCAGCACTCGATGACGTTGACCGCGAGCCCGCCCCGCGCCGTCTCCTTGTACTTGACCTTCATGTCGGCGCCGGTGTCCTTCATGGTCTTGATGACCTTGTCCAGGGACACATGGTGGCGGCCGTCGCCGCGCAGCGCCATCCGCGCGGCGGTGACGGCCTTGACCGCCGCCATGCCGTTGCGCTCGATGCAGGGGATCTGCACCAGACCGCCGACCGGGTCGCAGGTCAGGCCCAGGTTGTGTTCCATGCCGATCTCGGCGGCGTTCTCGACCTGCTCGGGGCTGCCGCCCAGCACCTCGGCCAGGCCACCGGCGGCCATCGAGCAGGCGGAGCCGACCTCGCCCTGGCAGCCGACCTCGGCACCGGAGATCGACGCGTTCTCCTTGAAGAGCATGCCGATGGCGCCCGCGGCGAGCAGGAAGCGGATGACGCCCTCCTCGTCCGCGCCGGGGACGAAGCGGGTGTAGTAGTGCAGGACGGCCGGGATGATCCCGGCGGCGCCGTTGGTCGGGGCGGTCACGACACGGCCCCCGGCGGCGTTCTCCTCGTTGACCGCCATCGCGTACAGGGTCACCCACTCCATCGCACGCGCGGCCGCGTCGCCCTCGGAGCGCAGGGCGCGGGCGGCGTTGGCCGCGCGGCGGCGGACCTTCAGCCCGCCCGGCAGGATGCCCTCCTGCGTCAGCCCGCGGGAGACGCAGGACTCCATGACCCGCCAGATCTCCAGCAGCCCCGCCCGGATCTCCTCCTCCGTGCGCCACGCCTTCTCGTTCTCCAGCATCAGCGCGGAGATGGACAGACCGGTCTCGCGGGAGAGCCGCAGCAGCTCGTCGCCGGTGCGGAAGGAGTACTTCAGGACGGTGTCGTCGAGCTTGATGCGGTCCTCGCCGACCGCGTCCTCGTCGACGACGAAGCCGCCGCCGACCGAGTAGTAGGTCTTCTCCAGCAGCGGATGGCCGGTCTCGTCGTACGCGAAGAGCGTCATGCCGTTGGCGTGGTACGGCAGGGACCGGCGGCGGTGCAGTATCAGCTGGTCGGACTCGTCGAAGTCGATCTCGTGGCCGCCCTCGACCTCGGTGGCGAGCAGTCGCAGCCGCTTGGTGGTGCGGATGCGCTCGACCTCGCCGTCGGCGGACTCGACGTCGACGGTGCGCGGGGAGTGGCCCTCCAGGCCGAGGAGGACGGCCTTGGGGGTGCCGTGGCCGTGGCCGGTGGCGCCGAGGGAGCCGAACAGCTCCGCCCGCACCGAGGCGGTGGGGGCCAGCAGCCCCTCGTTCTTCAGTCGCCCGACGAACATCCGCGCCGCCCGCATGGGGCCGACGGTGTGCGAGCTGGACGGGCCGATGCCGATCGAGAAGAGATCGAATACGGAGATGGCCACCGGGGACTCCTTCGTCTGCACGTGGGGGTGCGCGTGCGGGTGGTGCGGTGCGGGGGGCGCGCCGGGTGGGCGCGCCCCCCGAGGTCCGGGCCCCAGGAGGCCGGGACCCGGCTTACTTCGACAGGTGCGGGTACAGCGGGTGCTTGTCGGCGAGGGCGGTGACCCGCGCCTTCAGCGCCTCGGCGTCGTATTCGGGCTTCAGCGCCTCGGCGATGATGTCCGAGACCTCGCGGAAGTCCTCGGCGGTGAAGCCGCGGGTGGCGAGCGCCGGGGTGCCGATCCGCAGACCCGAGGTGACCATCGGGGGCCGCGGGTCGTTCGGGATGGCGTTGCGGTTGACCGTGATGCCGACCTCGTGGAGGCGGTCCTCGGCCTGCTTGCCGTCCAGCTCGGAGTTGCGCAGGTCGACCAGGACGAGGTGCACGTCGGTGCCGCCGGACAGGACGGAGACGCCCACCTCGGTCACGTCCGCCCGGGTCAGCCGCTCGGCGAGGATCTTGGCGCCCTCGACCGTGCGCTCCTGGCGCTCCTTGAACGCGGAACCGGCCGCGACCTTGAAGGACACCGCCTTGGCCGCGATCACGTGCTCCAGCGGGCCGCCCTGCTGGCCGGGGAAGACCGCGGAGTTGATCTTCTTGGCCAGCTCGGCGGTGGAGAGGATGACGCCGCCGCGCGGACCGCCCAGGGTCTTGTGGGTGGTGGTGGTCACGACATGGGCGTGCGGTACGGGGGAGGGGTGCAGACCCGCCGCCACCAGGCCGGCGAAGTGGGCCATGTCGACCATCAGGTACGCGCCGACCTCGTCGGCGATGCGGCGGAAGGCGGCGAAGTCCAGCTGACGCGGGTACGCCGACCAGCCGGCGATGACCAGCTTGGGGCGGTGCTCCTTGGCCAGCCGCTCGACCTCGTCCATGTCGACCAGACCGGTCTCGGCGTCCACGTGGTAGGGCACCACGTTGTAGAGCTTGCCGGAGAAGTTGATCTTCATGCCGTGGGTGAGGTGGCCGCCGTGGGCCAGGTTCAGCCCCAGGATGGTGTCGCCGGGCTGGAGCAGCGCGAACATCGCGGCCGCGTTGGCCTGGGCGCCGGAGTGCGGCTGGACGTTGGCGGCCTCGGCGCCGAAGAGTTCCTTGATGCGGTCGATGGCGATCTGCTCGACCACGTCGACGTGCTCACACCCGCCGTAGTAGCGGCGGCCCGGGTAGCCCTCGGCGTACTTGTTGGTCAGGACCGAGCCCTGGGCCTCCATGACGGCGGCCGGAGCGAAGTTCTCCGAGGCGATCATCTCGAGGGTGGACTGCTGGCGGTGGAGTTCGGCGTCGACGGCGGCGGCGACGTCCGGGTCGAGCTCGTGGAGGGAGCTGTTCAGAAGCGACATCAGGGTCCCGATCGAAGTAAGGAGGGTCAGTTGTTGGAGAAGGTGGCGTATTCCTCGGCGGAGAGCAGGTCGTCCGGCTCGTCCGTCACCTTCACCTTGAACAGCCAGCCGCCCTCGAAGGGGGCGGAATTCACCAGCGCCGGGTCGTTCACCACGTCCTCGTTGATTTCGGTGACCTCACCGGAGACCGGCGCGTACAGGTCGCTGACCGACTTCGTGGACTCCAGCTCACCGCAGGTCTCACCGGCGGCGACCGCGGAGCCGACATCCGGGAGCTGGACGTACACGACATCGCCGAGCGCGTTGGCCGCGTATTCGGTGATGCCGATCGTCGACACGCCGTCCTGGTCGGCGGCCGACAGCCACTCGTGCTCCTTGCTGTAGCGCAGCTGCTGGGGGTTGCTCATGGTCCGATTCTCCTGGATAGGGGGGAGTGCATGGGAAACGGGTCTTTACTGGTGAGACAGAGGTTTCAGCGCTCGCGGCGGTAGAAGGGGAGCGCGACCACCTCGTAAGGCTCCCGGGTACCGCGGATGTCCACCGACACTCCCGGGCTGCCGGGCGCGGCGTGCTCCGCGTCGACGTACGCCATGGCGATCGGCTTCCCCAGGGTCGGGGACGGGGCGCCCGAGGTGACCCGGCCGATCTCCGAGCCGTCGGGGCCCGTCACGGCGTATCCGGCGCGCGGCACCCGGCGGCCCTCGGCGACCAGGCCGACGAGCGTGCGCGGCGGCCGCGCCTCGGCCTCGCGCGCGGCGGCCTCCAGCGGCCCGCGGCCGACGAAGTCGCCGGGCTTGCCGAACTTCACCACCCGGCCGAGCCCCGCGTCGAACGGGGTCGTGTCGGTGCCCAGCTCGTGCCCGTACAGCGGCATCCCCGCCTCGAGGCGCAGCGTGTCCCGGCAGGACAGACCGCACGGCACCAGGCCCACCGGGGCGCCCGCCTCGGTCAGCGCCTGCCAGACCCGCTCGGCGTCGTCCGGCGCGACGAACAGCTCGAAGCCGTCCTCGCCGGTATAGCCGGTACGGGCGATCAGCGCGTCCACGCCGGCGACGGTGCCGGGCAGCCCCGCGTAGTACTTCAGCCCGTCCAGGTCGGCGTCGGTGAGGCCCTTGAGGATGCCGGGGGACTGCGGCCCCTGGACGGCGAGCAGCGCGTACGCGTCGCGGTCGTCCCGTACGACGGCGTCGAAGCCGGTGGCGCGCTCGGTCAGCGCGTCCAGCACCACCTGGGCGTTCGAGGCGTTGGCCACGACCAGGAACTCCTGCTCGGCGAGCCGGTAGACGATCAGGTCGTCGAGGATGCCGCCCTCGCCGTCGCAGATCATCGTGTAGCGGGCGCGGCCCACGGCGAGCGCCGAGAGATGACCGACCAGGGCGTGGTCGAGGGCGTCGGCGGCCTGCGGCCCGGTGAGAGCGATCTCACCCATGTGGGAGAGGTCGAAGAGCCCGGCGCGGGTGCGCACCGCGGTGTGCTCGTCGCGCTCGCTCCCGTACCGCAGCGGCATGTCCCAGCCGGCGAAGTCGGTCATGGTGGCGCCGAGCGCACGGTGGACGGCGTCCAGCGCGGTGCGGCGGGGCGTGGGCGGGGCGTCGGTCATGGTGCGGCTCCCAGGGGCATGATCACGGCGATGACAGTGACGGGCGGGGCGGATGGGACGACAAGGACGGCGCTGCGTCCTCCCCATCTGTCATCGGAACCTGAGAGGTTCGCCGTGACCACTCCCGCGCGGCGGGACGGCCGGGCTTGCACCTTGGGTGGAGCCACCGGCTTCGGCGGCCCGCTTTTCAGATCTGCCTCATCCATGCGGTATCGGGGCCTGAGAGATTCAAGGGAGGACTTGCTCCTTCGGCGCCTCGGACGACCGGCGGACTGCCGGTGGACGAGAACTCTCCCGCGCGGATTCAAGCGGCCGGTATGGAGTTTTGCGCGGTCATCATCGCACGTCCGCTCCTGAAGGGAACCCTTGATCTTGCGCCGTATCTGTGAGCGGGGTCGCGCCGGGGCCTCCTTGATGGACATTACCTTTTCTTGACACTCTCGGGGTACGGAGCCGCTTGACCGACCTTGGAGGACGATCACGGTGCACGGGCAGGGAACATACGCGACAACCCGAGGAACCCTGCCCGCGCGGCAGGAGCGGACCCCGCAGGAGCCGCCGTCGCAGCGAACGGGCGGCACAATCCGGCCGGACCGCCGCTCCGCCGTGCACGACCTGCGCGGCGGAGTGGGGGCGGAGCTGCGCTACCCGGCGCGTGACCTGATCATCGCCTCGGGGCTGCCCGGCAGCGGCAAGTCGACCCTGATCAACCGGGTGGTCCCGGGCGCCGACCCGAGCGGCGCGGCCGTGGTGCGGGTCGACTCGCAGAACACCCGGGAGGCATGGGAGAGACGCATGCCCCGCTGGCTGCCGTACGCGGTCTACCGGCCGCTGGTCCGCTGCGCCCACTACGTGGGGCTGCGCCGGGCGCTCACCTCCGGCGCGAGCGTCGTCGTCCACGACTGCGGCTCGCAGCCCTGGGTGCGCCGCTGGCTGGCCAGGGACGCCCGGCGCACCGGCCGCGGGCTGCACCTGGTGCTGCTGGACGTGGACCCCACGGTCGCCCTGGAGGGTCAGGCCGCCCGCGGCCGCGGGGTCTCCGGATCTGCCTTCGGGCGGCACCGGCGGGCGATGGGCCAACTGGTGGCGCGGGTGGAGGGCGGGCTTCCGCCCGAGGGCTGCGCATCGGCCGTTCTGCTCGACCGGGCAACCGCGAGCGTGCTGCGAAGCATCTCCTTCGAGTGACAGGGCTGCTGACGCGGCTGCTGACGCGTCCGCGCCGAAGAATGCGGCCGCCCGGCGTGAGGAAGTGCTGTGGAGATGACCGGGCGGCCCATGGCCTTCCGCCGCGCAGCCGTTAAGGTGCTGGTGCAGGTCGGACGAGATGGCGGTTGGACGAAGATGAGTATCCCGGAGCACCAGGGCATAACCCCCGCTCACGGAGGATTTCCCGACGGCGCTTATCCCGCGTTCCCCGGCAATGAGCTGGAAGAGGTGCTGGCCGCCTCGATCGGGGTCCCGGGCGCCGGAGCGCGGATCGTGGAGACGCTCGCCCGAAGTCATGTCTGGATCCCGCTGCCGAGCGGCGGCGGCCCCGACAGCCGCAGCCTCGACCTGCCCACCCTGGAGATCGAGGGCCAGGCGTACGTCCCGGTCTTCAGCTCCGAGCAGCAGTTCCTCCAGATCGTCGGCGGCCATATGTCGTTCACCGTCGCCCCGGCCGTCGAGTTCGCCCGCGGGCTGCCGCCGCAGCTCGGCATCGCGGTGAACCCGGACGGGCCGGTCGGCGTCCCGCTGCCGCCGGCCGCGGTCGAGGAGCTGTGCAAGGCCGGGCGCAGCGAGCTGGACGGCCCCGCGCGCGGGGGCCGGGTGCGGCTGTTCGAGCCGGACTGGCAGGAGGAGCCCGTCGACTTCCTGGCCGCGGCCGGGATCGAGTTCGGGAGGGAGCCCGGGGTACGCACCGCGCGTCGCGCGCTGGCCAGCGTCGAGGGTGATCAGCCTGCGCTCTTCGTCGGGGTCCAGCTGGACGCGCCGGGCCCCGACGGGCAGGCGCTCGCGGTGGAGGCGCTCGGCCGGGCGCTGGGCACCGTACCGGTCCCGTGGACGGTACAGCTCGTCGCACTGGACGTCGCGCAGGGTGACCCCGTGGCCACCTGGATGCTGGAGCGCGTACGGCCGTTCTACGACCGTGACCTGTGACGCACTCCGGGGACGGCCATGCGGGCCCGTAAGCTGGTTGGATGACCAGACGGGGCGGCGCGCGTCCCGGTGAGATACGGGCAAGGCCGAGAGAGGGGCGGACCCAGGTGAGCGCGGGCGCGGATTGGGGGGCGGCTGCCGGTCAGGTCGAGCGAATGCTTCAGCAGGTCGCTCCCGGCCGGTACGACGCCTACGAGGCGCTGCTGCACGCCCTCGCCGGGGGTCAGGTCTGGATGTTGCTGTGGCACGGCGCGCCCGGCGACCCCGACGCCCAGTACGGCAACATGGACATGGGCGGCCACGGCTACGCACCGTGCGTGACCTCCGCCCAGGAACTCGCCGCCAGCGGCTGGGATCGCGCGCACGAGGTCGTCGACGCGCGCCGGATCGCCGACTCGCTCTACCGCGACCACTACGGTCTGTGGCTCAACCCGCACGCCCCCGGCGGCGGGGTCGGCATCCCCTGGCTCGACCTGCGGCGGATCGCGGGCGGCCTCGACCGGCTGCCCGCCGGTCCGCTGCGGGTGACCGAGCCCGCGATCGAAATCCCGCAGTTCTACGCCCTGTTGGGGCAGAACGCGCACCGCACCGCCGCCGTGCGGTCGCTGCGCCGGGCCTGGGTGCAGCCCGCACTGGGCGCCCCGTACCTGGCCATCGGGCTCGATCTGTACGACAACGGCCAGCAGGCCGTGGAGTCGGTGCGGCTGATGATGCAGCAGTCGGTGGGCGTGGTGCCGGAGGGGCTGCCGGTCTCCACGGTCGAGCTGTCGGACGAGCACGACCCGGTGGCGATGTGGATGCGGGTCAACGCCCGGCCGTTCTTCGACCGCGACGCCTACAACGCGGCGCCCGCGCCGCCGCCCCCGTCGTACGGGTACGGCTATCCGCCGCAGCGTCACGCGTACTGAGCCGGTACCGAACCGATTTCCCTGAACCGCCCCGCCGCGAACTGCCTGCGGCGGGGCGGTTGTTACTGATGCGTTCTCGGGTCGCGACTGTCCGTATACCGGAACCGCTTACTGCACATCACGGTTAGGCATCCATTGCCCGTGGGTACTGGCGGGTGATCACAAACGCGATGAAGACTCCCGCTCCAAGGGGAGTGGTTCCTGCATTCCTGCATAACACCCCCTTTCGCTCACCTTGTGAACTTAAGCCGCCACAGCGGCGAGTCGTGGGCCGGTCACCACCGGTCGAGAGGGGTCCCCACCACGATGACGGCACCATTGCCCGGCACGAGCACCGACGAGGGGCCGGTCGCGACTGCCGATGTAGCGGCGAATGTGGTCAAGGCATCGGTCGAGGGAAGATCGCTGCGACAGATCGCCTGGAGACGCCTCAAACGCGACAAGTTGGCGCTTACGGGTGGAGCCGTGGTCCTCTTTCTCGTGCTAGTGGCGATCTTCGCGCCGCTGATCGTGAGTCTGCTGGGCCATCCGCCCAACGAGTTCCACCAGGAAGAGATCGACCCGCTCTTCGGCACCCCCAAGGGCGGCCTGGGCGGCATCAGTTCGGACTTCCTCTTCGGCGTCGAGCCCTCCAACGGCCGCGACGTGTTCAGCCGCGTCGTCTACGGCGCGCGCATCTCGCTGCTGGTGGCCTTCCTCGCGGCCCTGGTCGCCGTCGTCCTCGGCACCGTTTTCGGCATCATCGCCGGATATTTCGGTGGCTGGGTGGACTCGGTGATCAGCCGGGTGATGGACATGCTGCTGGCCTTCCCGCAGCTGCTGTTCATCATCTCCCTGGTCTCGGTGCTCCCGAACGACCTGCTGGGCCTGACTGGCAGCGGGGTGCGCATCGCGGTCCTGGTCTCCGTCATCGGCTTCTTCGGCTGGCCGTACGTCGGCCGCATCGTGCGCGGCCAGACGCTGTCGCTGCGCGAGAAGGAGTACGTGGAGGCCGCGCGCAGCCTCGGCGCCGGCCGCCGCTACATCCTCTTCCGCGAGCTGCTGCCCAACCTGGTGGCGCCGATCACCGTCTACGCGACGCTGATGATCCCCACCAACATCCTCACCGAGGCGGCGCTCAGCTTCCTGGGAGCGGGCGTGAAGCCGCCGACCGCGTCCTGGGGCCAGATGCTCTCCAAGGCGGTGGGCACCTACGAGGACGATCCCATGTTCATGATCATCCCGGGTGCGGCGATCTTCGTGACGGTGCTGGCCTTCAACCTGTTCGGCGACGGCGTCCGCGACGCCCTCGACCCCAAGGGCACCCGATGAGGCGCCCCGGCCGCGGACACCAGGCGGCTCCCCGAAGCTTTCCCCGCGCCATGCCACGTACCGCTATCCCGGAGGTTGCAGGAACCATGAAACCCCTACGTTCGTCGAGAAGCAGGCGGATCGTCGGCGCGACGGCTGTCGTCTGCGCCCTGCTGGCCACCGCGGCGTGCGGCGGCGGCGACGACGAAAAATCCTCCGGTGCCGGATTCAACGCGGGTGCGAAGGGCGTCGCCAACAAGTCCGCCAAGAAGGGCGGCACCCTCAAGTTCATCAACAAGCAGAACTTCGACTCGCTCGACCCGCAGCGCCAGTACTACGGCTTCGCCTGGGACTTTGCCCGGTTCTACTCGCGTCAACTCATCACGTACGCGCCGAAGCCGGGCGAAGCCTCCAACGAGCTGGTTCCCGACCTGGCCACCTCCACCGGCAAGATCACGGATGACGGCAAGACGTACACCTACACCCTGCGCGACGGGGTCACCTGGGAGGACGGCTCGCCGATCACCTCCAAGGACGTCAAGTACGGCATCGAGCGCATCTGGGCCAAGGACGTCGTCTCCGGCGGTCCCGGCTATCTGCGCCAGGTCCTCGACCCCAAGGGTGAGTACAAGGGCCCGTACAAGGACAAGTCCAAGGACAAGCTCGGGCTGAAGACGATCGAGACGCCGAACGACAAGACGATCGTCTTCCGTCTCGCCGAGCCCAACGGTGACTTCGAGCAGATGCTCGCGATGCCCACCGGCTCGCCGGTCAAGCAGGAGAAGGACACCGGCGCCCAGTACACCAACCGGCCGTTCTCCTCCGGTCCGTACAAGCTCAAGTCGTACACCCCGGGCAAGAGCCTGGCCCTGGTGCGCAACGACAAGTGGAAGAAGTCGTCCGACCCGGTCCGCGCCGCCCTGCCGGACCAGGTCACGGTCACCTTCAACTCCAACCTGGAAGCCATCGACAAGCTGCTCATCAAGGGCGACTACGACGTCTTCCTCAGCGCCACCGGCATGGGCCAGTCCGGCCGCGCCGCGGCTCTCAAGGAGCACAAGGACAACGTCGACAACATCGAGACGAACTTCGTCCGCTACGTCGACCTCGCCACCAAGGTGAAGCCGTTCGACAACATCCACTGCCGCAAGGCGGTCTTCTACGCGGCCGACTACACCGCGCTCCAGACCACCCGCGGCGGCCCGCAGGCCGGTGGTTCCCTCGCGCCCAACATGCTCCCCAAGACCGTCAAGGGCTCGGACGACTACGACCCGTACGGCGTCATCAAGCGCAAGGGCAAGCCGGATCTGGCCAAGGCCAAGGACGAGCTGAAGCAGTGCGGCAAGCCGAGCGGCTTCTCCGCCAACATCGTCTCCCGCACCGACCAGCCCAATGAGACGGCGGCAGCCGAGACGCTCCAGGAGTCGCTGGGCAAGGTCGGCATCAAGCTCGACATCAACGAGATCGAGGGCGGCTCGTCGGCCGGCATCACCGGCTCCCCGTCCGTGATGCACAAGCGCAACTACGGCCTCAACATGACCGGCTGGGGCCCCGACTTCCCGACCGGCCAGGGCTTCTCCCGCCCGCTGTTCGACGGCCGCTTCATCGAGCAGACCGGTAACTACAACGTCTCCGAGACCAACGACAGCGCGATCAACAAGGACTTCGACAACGCGCTCAAGGAGACCGACCCGGCCAAGGCCGGCCAGATCTACACCGACATGAACCACAAGGTCGCCGACCTGGCCATCGCGATGCCGTTCCTCTACGAGAAGAACATCACCTGGCGCAGCTCGCGGCTGACCAACGCCTACTCGTCCTCGGCCTACAACGGCCGGTACGACTACGTGTCCCTCGGGGTCAAGTGACGGCCGGCCACCGGCCACCCCACCCCCACCGTCGCTTCATCCGATAGGCCCGAAGGGCAGGTGATGGCCACGCGTGGCGGTTCCGGAACCCCGTAACCCCGGGGTTCCGGAACCGCCACCGGGCCGCGCACAGTGCTTGCTTATGTCATCCGGCGCTTGTTCGCCGTCGTCATGATGCTGCTGGTCGTCACGCTGACGACCTTCGCCATCTTCTTCGTGATCCCGAAGTGGGCCGGTTCCGACCCCGCGCTGCTCTTCGTCGGCAAACAGGCCGACCCCGCGGCCATCGAGGGCATCAGGACGAAGCTGGGGCTCAGCGATCCGCTCCTGGTGCAGTTCTGGCACTTCGTCGAGGGGCTGTTCGCGGGCCGCGACTACGCCAACGGCTCCGATGTCACCCACTGCGCCAGGCCCTGCTTCGGCTACTCCTTCCGCACCGAGCAGGCCGTGTGGCCGCAGCTGACCGACGCCATGCCGGTCACCCTGTCGCTCGCCGCGGGCGCGTGCCTGCTGTGGGTGGTCGGCGGCATCGCCACCGGCGTCGTCTCCGCGCTGCGCCGGGGCACCCTGTGGGACCGGTCGGCGATGACCGTCGCGCTCGCCGGTGTCTCGCTGCCGATCTACTTCACCGGTCTGCTCTCGCTGGCGATCTTCAGTTACCAGCTGAAGTGGGTCGACGTGGACTACAAGGGGCTCAGCGACGACCCCGCCAAGTGGTTCGAGAGCCTGATCCTGCCGTGGATCACGCTCGCCTTCCTCTACGCCGCCATGTACGCCCGGCTCACCCGCGCCACCATGCTGGAGATCATGGGCGAGGACTACATCCGCACCGCCCGCGCCAAGGGCCTGCGGGAACGCACGGTCATCGGGCGGCACGCGATGCGTTCCACCTGGACCCCGATCCTCACCCTGCTCGGCCTGGACCTGGGCGCGCTGCTCGGCGGCGCGGTGCTCACCGAGAGCACGTACAACCTGCCAGGGCTCGGGCGCCTCGCGGTGAACGCGATCAGCGACAAGGACCTACCGCTCATCCTGGGCGTCACCCTGATCGCCGCGCTGTGCATCGTGGTCGCCAACCTCGTCGTGGACCTCCTGTACGCCGTCATCGACCCACGAGTGAGGCTCGGATGACCGAAATCGACAAGCCCGCCAAGTCGGCCGAGCCCGCCACCACCGCCGTGGGGGAGGTGGCCGCGGCCGGTTCGCCCGCCCCGACGTCCTTCCTCGAAGTGCGCGATCTGCGGGTCCACTTCCCGACCGACGACGGTCTGGTGAAGTCCGTGGACGGGCTCAGCTTCCGGCTGGAGAAGGGCAAGACCCTCGGCATCGTCGGCGAGTCCGGCTCCGGCAAGTCCGTCACCTCGCTCGGCATCATGGGGCTGCACACCGCCGGGCAGTACGGCCGCCGCAAGGCCCGGATCTCCGGGGAGATCTGGCTGAACGGGCAGGAGCTGCTGGGCGCCGACCCCGACGAGGTGCGCAAGCTGCGCGGCCGCGAGATGTCGATGATCTTCCAGGACCCGCTGTCGGCGCTGCATCCGTACTACACGATCGGCCGCCAGATCACCGAGGCGTACCAGGTCCACCACGACGTCGCCAAGGACGTCGCCCGCAAGCGCGCGGTCGAGATGCTCGACCGGGTCGGCATCCCGCAGCCGGACAAGCGGGTGGACAGCTATCCGCACGAGTTCTCCGGCGGGATGCGCCAGCGCGCGATGATCGCGATGGCGCTGGTCAACAACCCCGAGCTGCTGATCGCCGACGAGCCGACCACCGCCCTCGACGTCACCGTCCAGGCGCAGATCCTCGACCTGATCCGGGACCTCCAGAAGGAGTTCGGGTCGGCGGTCATCGTCATCACCCACGACCTGGGCGTGGTCGCCGAACTCGCCGACGACCTGCTGGTGATGTACGCGGGCCGGTGCGTCGAGCGCGGCCCCGCCGAGAAGGTCTTCTACGAGCCCCAGCACCCGTACACCTGGGGGCTGCTCGGCTCGATGCCCCGTATCGACCGCGACCAGACCGAACGGCTGATCCCGGTCAAGGGCTCCCCGCCCAGCCTGATCAACGTGCCGTCCGGCTGTGCCTTCCACCCGCGCTGCCCGTACGCCGATGTGCCGGGGGAGAACATCACCCGCACCGAGCGGCCGGAGCTGCGCCAGGTGCCGGGCGCCGACGGGCACTTCTCCGCCTGCCACATGGCGCAGGAGGAGCGCACGCGGATCTGGACCGAAGAGATTGCGCCGAAGCTGTGACGGACACGAAGGATCCGAAGATGACGGTCCCGGAGCAGGCGACCACCCCGCCCGAGCCGCTGCTCACGGTGTCCGGCCTGGTCAAGCACTTCCCCATCAAGAAGGGGCTGTTGCAGCGGCAGTCCGGCGCGGTGCAGGCGGTCGACGGCCTCGACTTCGACGTGCGCCAGGGGGAGACCCTGGGCGTGGTCGGCGAGTCGGGCTGCGGCAAGTCCACCATGGGACGGCTGATCACCCGGCTGCTCGAACCCACCTCGGGGAAGATCGAGTTCGAGGGCAAGGACATCACGCATCTGGGCACCGCCGCGATGCGCCCGATGCGCCGCGACGTCCAGATGATCTTCCAGGACCCGTACTCCTCGCTGAATCCCCGGCACACGGTCGGCGCGATCGTGGGCGCGCCCTTCCGGCTCCAGGGCGTCACCCCGGAGGGCGGCATCAAGGCGGAGGTGCAGCGGCTGCTGGCGCTGGTCGGCCTCAACCCCGAGCACTACAACCGCTATCCGCACGAGTTCTCCGGCGGCCAGCGGCAGCGCATCGGCATCGCCCGCGCGCTCGCGCTCAAGCCCAAGCTGGTCGTGGCAGACGAGCCGGTCTCCGCGCTGGACGTCTCCATCCAGGCCCAGGTGGTCAACCTGCTGGACGACCTCCAGGACGAGCTGGGGCTGACGTACGTGATCATCGCCCACGACCTGTCCGTCATCCGGCACGTCTCGGACCGGATCGCGGTGATGTACCTCGGGAAGATCGTCGAACTGGCCGACCGCCGCGCCCTGTACGAGAGCCCCATGCACCCGTACACCAAGGCGCTGCTCTCGGCGGTGCCGGTGCCGGACCCCCGGCGGCGCGCCCGGCGCGAGCGGATCCTGCTCAAGGGCGATGTGCCCTCGCCGATCTCGCCGCCGTCCGGCTGCCGCTTCCACACCCGGTGCTGGAAGGCGACCGAGGTGTGCAAGCGGGAGGAACCGCCGCTGGTGGCGCTCGCCACCGGCCACCAGGTGGCCTGCCACCACCCGGAGAACGCACCCGGCCAGGCACCCGGTCAGGTCGCCGGACCGGTGCGGAGCGCGACGAAGAAGACCGAGAGCTGAGACGGGGCGGGCGCGGCGGCCCGGTCGTTTAACAATGTCGGGTGCTCATCGAACTGGTCACCCCGTCCGTCCAGCACGCGTTCGAGGTCGTCGGGATCTTCGTCTTCGCGATCTCGGGCGCGCTGCTCGCGGTGCGCAAGAACTTCGATGTCTTCGGCATGGCGGTGCTCGCCGAGGCCACCGCGCTGGGCGGCGGGGTGTTCCGGGACCTGGTGATCGGCGCGGTGCCGCCCGCCGCCTTCACCGACCTCGGCTACTTCTTCACCCCGCTCGCCGCCACCGTCATCGTCTTCTTCCTGCACCCGCAGGTCGAGCGGATCACGCGGGCGGTCGGCGTCTTCGACGCGGCCGGGCTCGGCCTGTTCTGCGTCGAGGGCACCGTCAAGGCGCATCAGCACGGACTCGGCCTCACCTCGTCCGTCACCCTCGGCATGGCCACCGCGGTCGGCGGTGGTGTGCTGCGCGACGTCCTCGCCCATGAGGTGCCGTCGCTGCTGCGCTGGGACCGCGACCTGTACGCCGTCCCCGCCATCGTGGGCGCGTCCATAGCCGCGCTGCTCATCCACTTCGACGCGCTGTCCGGCGCTACCAGCGCGCTCGCCGCCGTGGTGGCGTTCGTCGTGCGGCTCATGGCGATGCGGTACGGCTGGCGGGCGCCGCGGGCGTGGAACCGGCGCAGCACGGCCACGGAAGAGACCTGACGTACATCCCCTTCCGGCTATATACCCGGCAGGCTATATTCACCGTCATGCCCATACCGTTCGACGTGCTCGCGGAGCCGAGCCGACGGCAGATCCTGGACCTCCTCCTGGAGCGCCCCCGCCTGGTCGGCGAGCTGACCGACCAGCTCGGGCTGACCCAGCCCGGCACCTCCAAGCACCTGCGCGTGCTGCGCGAAGCCGGGCTGGTGCGGGTGCGCCGGGACGCCCAGCGCCGGTGGTACGAGCTGTGCCCCGAACCGCTGGCCGAGATCGACGCCTGGCTCACCCCGTACCGGCGGCTGTGGACCGACCGCCTCGACGCACTGGAACGCCACCTCGACGGAGAAGAGCCATGAAGGACACCCTCAGCGAGTCCGGCGGCGGCCGCTCGTCCCTGCGCCTGGAGCGCCGCATCGCCCACCCCCCGGAGAAGGTCTGGCAGGCCCTGACCGACCCGGCCGAGCTGGCCCACTGGTTCCCCTCCGAGGTCCGGGTGGACCTCAAGGTCGGGGGCCGGATGGGCTTCGTCTTCCCCGGCCGCGAGGCGCCCGACATGGAGGGCGTGGTCACGGAGCTGGACCCGCCCCGCGTCTTCGCCTTCACCTGGGGCGACGACCAGCTCCGCTGGGAGCTGCACCCCGACGGGAAGGGCTGCCTGCTGATCCTCACCCACACCTTCGGCGACCGCTTCGGCGCCGCGAGCTTCGCCTCCGGCTGGCACGCCTGCATCACGGCCCTCGCCGCGCTGCTCGACGGCGAGAAGGCCGCCCCGGGCGACATGGCCGAGCTGCACGAGTCCTACATCGAGGCGTTCGGGCTGGCCGAGGGCGCGGTGGAGACCACCGAGGACGGCGGCTGGCGCCTCCGCTTCGAGCGCCAGCTCGTCCGCCCCGCCGAGACGGTGTGGCAGGCCCTGGCGGGACAGTCCGGCGCGGCGGGTCTCACCGCCGGTGACCCCGTCCCCTTCGGGTTCCGCACGGACGGCGTCCCGGCAGGCCCGATCACCGAGGCCGAGGCGCCCCGGACCCTGTCCTACACCTGGGAACGCGCCGGCCGCCCCGCAGGCCAGGTCCGCTGGGAACTCGCGGCAGGCACCGGCCACGGCGCCCGCCTCATCCTCACCCAAACCGGCCCCGAGGACGCCGAGGAAGAGCGCACCCGATCCCTCACCGCCTGGCGCCACCACGTCGCCCTCCTGGCCGCCAAGCTGCTGCGCATGCGGGGCTGATCTCGCGAAGCGCGGTGCCGCGAGTATCCGGCCCGCGCGGGCGAAATCCAGCCCCTCCGGCGTTTGAGGAGCGGGGGTGAGGGGGCGGAGCCCCCGAAGCGGGGGGCTGGGGGCGCAGCCCCCGCCGGGGTCCGGGGCGGAGCCCCGGTTCGGGAAGGGGCGGGGTGGGGTGGGGAACAGCCCGCCGCAGGCGCAACCTCACCCGCCACCGAGAAACCCACCCAGCACCCCCATCAGCTCCGCCCCCGCATCCTCCTGCACCAAGTGCCCCGCCCCTTCAATCAGCCGTAGCTGAGCACCCGGAATCAGAGTGGCGAGCTCATGCGCGTGCTCGACCGGAATCCACGCATCATCCGCGCCCCACACAAC
Organism: Streptomyces sp. NPDC021115; assembly: GCF_044333065.1. Taxonomy (NCBI): domain Bacteria; kingdom Bacillati; phylum Actinomycetota; class Actinomycetes; order Kitasatosporales; family Streptomycetaceae; genus Streptomyces; species Streptomyces sp. NPDC021115. Next base: position 273,671 of record NZ_JBIRQF010000001.1, on the reverse strand, counting down.
GAGCGCAGGCACCGAAACCTCCCCATACAACCCCGCAACCTCATCGATGAACCGCTGATCGTTCTGCGCGATCTGCCGATAGAAGGCGGGTTGCCCCACCTCCCCGCACCACGGCTCGACCAGCCGCTCAAGGACATCCGCCCGCAGCCCCGGCCCGCTGGCCGAGCTGACGTACTCCCGCACCAGCGCCCGATGCAGCGCGGGCGGCAGCCGCTCGAAGACCTCCGGGTGGCCACCGAAGAGCTGATACGCGGCAGACCCGAAGGGCGGCAGCGCGACGGGATCGACCAGCGCCAGCCGCCGGTAGCGCGCACCGTGCAGCAGATGCGCGCGCAGCGCGACACACCCGCCGAAGTCATGAGCGACAACGGTCGGTTCGGTCAGCCCCCAGTGATCGAGCAGCTCACGGAAGACCCGCCCCTGCGCGGCCAGCGAGACGTCCTGATCAGCCCGCTTCTCGGACGCCCCGTACCCCGGCATGTCCCAGACGAACACCCGCCACCGGTCGGCGAGCCCCCGCGCGAAGCCCCGCCAGACATAAGACGAGAACGGCGTGCCGTGCAACAGCACCACCGGCGGAGCGTCCACCGCGCCCAGAACACCCCAGCGCACCTCACCAGAGGCGCTGCGATACGTGCGATCCAGTTCCCAGTCAGCATCTGTCATGAGTAAAACCCTAGACACTCCTTACCGAAGAAAAAAGGGCCCGCACGCACTCCGCGCCCACACACCCGGCACGCCCCGCCCTCACGGCTCGTAGAATCGAGCCCACCATGGTTTATCTCGACCACGCCGCCACCACCCCGATGCTCCCGGAGGCGGTGCAGGCGATGACCGCCCAGCTCGCCGTCACCGGCAACGCCTCCTCGCTGCACGCCGCGGGCCGCAGGGCCCGCCGTACCGTCGAGGAGTCCCGCGAATCCCTCGCCGAGTGCCTCGGCGCGCGCCCCAGCGAGGTCGTCTTCACCTCGGGCGGGACCGAGGCGGACAACCTCGCCGTCAAGGGGCTGTACTGGTCCCGCCGCGACGCCGACCCGGCCCGCACCCGGGTGCTCGCCAGCCCCGTGGAGCACCACGCCGTGCTCGACGCCGTCGACTGGCTGGCCGAGCACGAGGGCGCGCGGGTCGAGTGGCTGCCGGTCGACGCGTACGGGCGCGTCCACCCCGACGCGCTGCGTGAGGCGATCACTCGCGACCCCGCCGACGTCGCCCTCGCGACCGTCATGTGGGCCAACAACGAGATCGGCACCATCCAGCCGGTCCGCGAACTCGCCGACGTGGCAGCGGAGTTCGGCATTCCGCTGCATGCCGACGCGGTCCAGGCGGTCGGCCAGCTCGACGTGGACTTCGCCGCCTCGGGCCTGTCCGCCATGACCGTCAGCGCGCACAAGATCGGCGGCCCGTACGGCATCGGCGCGCTTCTGCTGGGCCGCGAACACGCCCCCGTACCCGTCCTGCACGGCGGTGGCCAGGAGCGTCAGGTGCGCTCCGGCACCCTCGACGTCCCCGCGATCGCCGCCTTCGCCGTGGCCGGTGCGCACGCGGCCGAGCACCGCGAGGAGTTCGCGCGCGAGGTCGGTGCCCTGCGCGACGCGCTCATCACCGCCGTCCGCACCGCCGTCCCCGACGCGGTCCTCGGCGGCGACCCCGATCCGTCCGGCCGCCTCCCGGCCAACGCCCACTTCTCCTTCCCCGGCTGCGAGGGCGACTCGCTGCTCCTGCTGCTGGACGCGCGCGGCATCGAGTGCTCGACGGGCTCGGCCTGCACCGCCGGGGTCGCCCAGCCCAGCCATGTCCTGCTGGCCACCGGTACCGATGTGGACCTGGCGCGCGGCACCCTGCGCTTCTCGCTCGGGCATACGTCGACCAAGGCCGATATCGAGGCGGTGGCGGACGCGATCGGCCCGACCGTGGAACGCGCCCGCAGCGCCGGACTCAGCTGACCGGCAGAACTCGGCTGACCCACGCGACCCAGCCGACCGAATACTAACCGAGGAATCCCCGGCAATCTCCCGGCCATTTCAAATAACCCACGGAACATCAGGCTCCGCTTGAAATCGCAAAGAGCGGTCGGCCAAGATCTACCCCGTCAACGGGTCCGGCATGCACGAAAAAGTCCACGGGCCCGCTTAAACGGGGAAAACGGGGAAACGGGAGACATTGATGTCACAACGTTCGGGCCGCGTGGCCATGGCGGCTCTGGTGGCGGGCGGTTTGGTGTTCCTTGTCGGATGCGGGGGCGGCGAGGACGAGGGAAAGGACGGCGGCTCATCCTCCTCGGCCGCACAGGCGAAGACGCTGGGCAAGGTCAGCATGCCGAAAGTCACCAAGGACACCAATGCGATGGGCATGTGGGTGACCGGCAAGAATTTCGTGAAGGGTGATATCGACAAGATCGTCGGATATTCCCCGGACGGCGCCAAGGCCCAGTGGACGATAGCCCTCGACGGGGAAATCTGCTGGGCCTCGCCGCACACCACGAAGGACGGCCGCACCGCCGTGCTGTTCAAGGACGGCAAGGGCGGCGACGCGGAATGCACCCAGGTCGGCCTGGTCGACCTGAACAAGGGCAAACTGCTCTGGCAGAAGGAAGGCACCGACACCGAGGGAAACGGCGGCGTCGACTTCGACGAGGTCACGATCAGCGGCAACACCATCGCCGCCGGAGGCACCAGCGGCGGCGGTGCCTGGTCCCTGGAGGGCAAGCCGCTGTGGAAGCCCAAGTACATCGCGGACTGTGACGACGACGGCTACGCGGGCGGCGACGGCAAGCTGGTCGCGCTGTACGGATGCAGCAGCGCGGAGTCCAGCACCGAGAAGCTGGAGCTCCAGACCGTCGACCCGACCACGCGGAAGGTGCTGTCGACCTACAAGCTCGACGCGGAGTTCGAGCGCGCCCACATCCTGTCCACCGCGCCGCTCGTCGTCGCCGCCGACACCGGTGACTCCGACGGCGGTTCGGGCGTCACCGACATCCTGACCATCGACGACAGCGGCAAGCAGGGCAAGCTGGTCAACTCGATCGACGTCCTGGCCAAGGGCTTCCAGCCCGACTGCCCCGCCGTCAACGTGGAGGGCTGCAAGGACCTGGCCCTCGACAAGAAGAGCAGCACCGTCTACCTCTCCTCCGACGTGGACGTGGACGACGGCGGCCCCGGCGAGAAGATCACCGGCGTGAACTTCGAGACCGGCAAGCAGACCGGCAGGACGAAGATGGCCGAGAGCCGGTCGCTGACCCCGATCAGCACCGAGAAGGACGGCTCGCTGATCGCCTACCAGGGCAGCACGTACAGCGAGGCGGGCGGCGTCGTGCGCATCGACCCCAAGACCTTCGAGATCAAGGAGATCCAGCGGAACCCCGCCGCCATGAAGAAGGTGGAGTCGTCCATGGAGACCTACGGCGACGCCCGGATGCTCTTCGCCCACGACAAGCTCTACATCGGTGACGACACCGCCAGGCGCCCGTCCACCGACAGCCAGGGCAGCCCGCTCGCCGTCGTCTTCGGCACGGCCTGAGCGACAGCCCTCACGTCGTGATCCGCACCGCCCGCACCAGCTCCAGATAGCGGTCCCAGTCCCAGTGGCGGCCGGGGTCGGTGTGGTCGGTGCCCGGCACCTCCGAGTGGGCCACGATGTGCTCGCGGTCCCGCCCCATCCCGTAGCGCTCGCAGATCGCCGCGGTCAGCCGGGCCGAGGACCGGTACATGGCGTCGGTGAAGTCCTGCGGCCGGGTGACGAAGCCCTCGTGCTCGATGCCGATGCTGCGCTCGTTGTACGAGCGGTTGCCCGCGTGGAACGCCACGTCCAGCTCGCGGACCGTCTGCGCTATATGCCCGTCGCGGCGCACCACATAGTGCGCCGCGGCGCGGTGCCCGGGGTCGCGGAAGACCTTCAGCGCGTCCTCGTAGGAACCCTGCACGACATGGATCACCACGCGGTCCACCGTGTAGTCGTACGGCCGGTCGGCGCGCCGGTAGTTGGCGCCGGAGGCCGCCACCCAGTCCGCGCCCGGGTGGTCGACGGCGCCCTCCTCGCGCGGCTGTTGATCGCCGGGCATCCGCCACCACAGGTGTTTCAGGCTGTCCCGCGCGGCATACCCGGCGATCCCGGCCGCGCCGAGACCGGCCGCGGTACCGCCGAGCAGCAGGGTGCGCCGGCTCACAGGGCGGCGCACGCCGCCGTCGCTCTCGCTCACACACGCTCAACGCGCGGGCCCACGCGCCCGGTTCCGCCCCCGCGGATCAAGCCGCGGATCAAGCTGCGGATCACGTTGCGAACGCGCTGTCGATCATGGCGCGAACCGTACGCCGACGGGTAGCTGAATATTGAACCAACGGCGAGGATCACCGGCACCACGAGGTCATGCACACCACGAGGCACACCACGAGGAGCCGCCGTATGCGCATCGGGTTCACCCTTCCCCAGTTCGGTGAGCTGGCCCACCACCCGCAGCACGTCGCCCGGTTCGCACGCGAGGCGGAAGCGCTCGGCGCGGACAGCCTGTGGGTCGGCGACCGGCTGCTCGCCCCGGTCGACCCCGAGGTCGGTTACGCCGGTACGGACGTGATCCCACCGGAATTCCGCTCCGCCCTCGACCCGTTCGCCCTGCTGGCCACCGCCGCCGCGGCCACCGAACGCGTCCAGCTCGGCACCAACGTCATCAACGCGCCCTGGTACGCGCCCGCGCTGCTCGCCCGCTCCTTCACCGGCATCGACCTGCTGAGCGCCGGACGGCTGCTGGTCGGCCTCGGCACCGGCTGGTCGCCCGAGGAGTACGAGACGACGGGCATCCCCATGGCCGAGCGCGGCCGCCGCCTCGACGAATGCCTGGACGTCCTCAACGCCTGGTGGACGCGGAACCCGGTCGAGCACCACGGCGACCACTGGACCGTGCCCGCCAGCCACATCGACCTCAAGCCCGCCTCCCGCCCCCACCCGCCGGTCTACCTGGGCGCCTTCGCCCCCGCCGCCCTCACCCGGGTCGCCCGGCGCGCCGACGGCTGGCTGCCCATCGCGGTCCTCGGGCGGAAGTACGCGGGGAGCGACCCCATCCCCGGCCTCGCCCGGAACCTGGCCGGGCTGCGGGAGACCGTCGAACGGGAGGGGCGGGATCCGGCCCGCTTCGACGCGATCCTCCGGGTCAACCCCGACGCCGACGCCTCGCTCGACGACATCGTGGCCACGATCGCGCGGGCGGAGGCGGAGGCGGGCGTGGGGCACTGCTTCGTCGAGCTGTGCTATCTCGCCAAGGATGTCGATCAGGCCCTCGACCTGGTCCGTAGCGTGCTGGAACGGGCCCGAGCCGCGTAAGCAGGGAACCCGTTATTCGTTCCCCGCGGAGCGAATTATGCTGGCTGGGTTATGACTGAATTCCCCGGTGCGCCCACAGGTCCCCGCGACGGCCGTCGCCTGCGCGTCCTCGCCGCCATGTCCGGCGGCGTGGACTCGGCGGTCGCCGCCGCGCGGGCGGCCGAGGCGGGCCACGACGTGACCGGTGTCCACCTCGCCCTCTCCGCCAATCCGCAGTCCTTCCGCACCGGCGCCCGCGGCTGCTGCACGATCGAGGACTCGCGCGACGCCCGCCGGGCCGCCGATGTGATCGGCATCCCGTTCTACGTGTGGGACCTGGCCGAGCGGTTCCGCGAGGACGTGGTCGAGGACTTCATCGCCGAGTACGAGGCGGGCCGCACCCCCAACCCCTGTCTGCGCTGCAACGAGAAGATCAAGTTCGCCGCGCTGCTGGACAAGGCGCTCGCGCTCGGCTTCGACGCCGTGTGCACCGGTCACTACGCCACGGTCGTCCGCCGCGACGACGGCGCCCTGGAGCTGCACCGCGCCAGCGACATGGCCAAGGACCAGTCGTACGTCCTCGGCGTGCTGGACGAGCGGCAGCTCGCCCATGCCATGTTCCCCCTCGGCGACACGCTGACCACCAAGGACGAGATCCGCGCGGAGGCCGAGCGGCGCGGTCTGGCCGTCGCCAAGAAGCCCGACAGCCATGACATCTGCTTCATCGCGGACGGCGACACCCAGGGCTTCCTCTCCCGCCATCTCGGCACCTCCGAGGGCGACATCGTGGACGAGGGCGGCCACAAGCTCGGCACCCACGAGGGCGCGTACGGCTTCACCATCGGCCAGCGCAAGGGCCTGCGCATCGGCCATCCGGCGCCCGACGGCAAGCCGCGGTACGTGCTGGACATCTCCCCGGTGAACAACACGGTCACCGTCGGCCCCGTCGAGGCCCTGGACGTCTCGGCGCTCACCGCCATCAAGCCCCGCTGGTGCGGCGCCGCCCCCACCGGCCCCGGCACCTACACCGCCCAGCTCCGCGCCCACGGCGGCGAGACCGAGGTGACGGCCGAACCGGTGAACGGCACCGACGGCGCCGACGGCGGCGAGCTGCGGGTGACCTTCGCCGAACCGGTCCGCGGAGTGGCCCCCGGCCAGGCGATCGTGCTGTACGACGGCACCCGCGTCGTGGGCTCGGCGACCATCGCCGCGACGGAGCGCTCCCGCCCGGCCGTTTCCCCGTCATAACGGGGCAAACGCTAAAAACTCGCATAAAGCGGTGTATTCCAGATAAGCGGCTTCGTGTTGCCTGGTATTTACATACAATTGGCCTCGTGGGTGGCATAGATCACGCAACTTCGGGGAGGCGCACATCTGGACACGGGTGCCGTTGTCCGCTGTCTCAGCACCGGAGGTTTCGTTATTTCTGCGCGATCGGTCCAGAAATTCGGAGACAATCCATTCGAGGTCAGGGACACCGATCACTACACCGAGGAGTACGTACCAAGCTTCGTTGAAAAATGGGACTCACTGATCGACTGGGAAAAGCGAGCAGAAAGTGAGGGCACGTTCTTCATCGACCTCCTGCGGGAGCGTGGCGTAAAAAAGGTCCTGGATGTAGCCACGGGGACCGGTTTTCATTCGGTACGGCTCCTGGAAGCCGGATTCGAGACGGCGAGCGTCGACGGAAGCGCCGACATGCTCGCCCAAGCCTTCGACAACGGGCTCAAGCACGGCGAGCACATCCTCCGCGTCGTCCAGGCCGACTGGCGCTGGCTCAACCGCGATGTGCACGGGCAGTACGACGCGATCGTCTGCCTCGGCAATTCCTTCACGCACCTCTTCTCGGAGCGTGACCGGCGCAAGGCGCTCGCCGAGTTCTACGCGATGCTCAAGCACGACGGCATCCTCATCATGGACCATCGCAACTACGACGCGATGCTCGACAACGGCTTCACCAGCAAGCACGTGTACTACTACTGCGGCGAAGACGTCGCCGTCGAGCCGGAGCACGTCGACGAGGGGCTGTGCCGCATGCGCTACAGCTTCCCCGACGATTCCGTCTACCACCTCAACATGTTTCCGCTGCGCAAGGACTACACGCGCCGGCTCATGCAGGAGGTCGGCTTCCAGCGGATCGAGACGTACGGCGACTTCCAGCACACCTACCGGGAGGAGCAGCCCGACTTCTTCATCCACGTCGCGGAGAAGGAGTACATCGCGACGGACGAGACGGCAGGGGAATACTCCACGGCCGTCGGCACCGCCCGCGACTACTACAACTCCACCGACGCCGACGAGTTCTACTGGCGCGTCTGGGGCGGCGAGGACATCCACATCGGCGTGTACGACCGGCCCGACGAGCCGATCGCCGAAGCCAGCAGGCGCACCGTCGCCCGCATGGCGGGCCGCCTCGACCTCACGGCGGACTCCCACGTCCTCGACCTGGGAGCGGGCTTCGGCGGCTCGGCGCGCTATCTCGCCGAGACGTACGGCTGCCGCGTCACCGCCCTCAACCTCAGCGAGGTGGAGAACGAGCGGCACCGCGCGATCAACGCCGAGCGCGGGCTCAGCGAGACCATCGAGGTGCTGGACGGCTCCTTCGAGCGGATCCCGCTGGCGGACAACAGCGTCGACGTCGTCTGGTCCCAGGACGCGTTCCTGCACAGCGGCAACCGCCGCCGCCCCCTGGAGGAGGCCGCCCGCGTCCTGCGCCCCGGCGGTCACCTCATCTTCACCGACCCCATGGCGGCGGACGGCTGCCCGACCGAAACGCTGCGGCCCATCCTGGACCGCATCCACCTCGACACCATGGGCTCCCCGGACTTCTACCGCCACGAACTGGCCCGCCTCGGCTTCACCGAGGTAGGCGGCGGCTTCGAGGAGCACCGCGACCACCTGACGACGCACTACGCCCGGGTCCTGGAGGAGACCCGCCGCCAGGAGGCCAACGGCCTGGCGGAACACGTCAGCGCCGACTACCTCGCCCACATGAAGAAAGGTCTCACCAACTGGGTCGAGGGCGGCAGGAACAACCACGTGACGTGGGGCATCTTCCACTTCACCCGGTAGCCCGGTCCATCCGGTAACCCGGTACGGCCGGTGGCGGGCCCCAGCCCCGCCACCGGCCGCCTGTGTTTCGCTCAGTACGTGTAGAGGGCCTTGGTGTCGAGCGTCAGCTCGATCGGATCACCGATCGGCACCGGCTCACCGAAGTCGGTCTCCAGCGATGCGCGATAGTGGTCCCCGCTGGGCAGCGAGTAGAGCAGGCACTTTCCCACGATGGGGTTGACGATCAGGTAGTACGGGATTCCGGCGAGGGCGTACTTCTTGACCTTCTTCTCGGTGTCGTTCTCGGGATTGGACTCCGAGGCGACCTCGACGACGAGAATGATCTCATCGGCCGGGAACTGCTTCAGCCGCGTGCCCCGGTAGGAGGGGTGGGCGACGGCGAGGTCCGGGCGGAGGAGCGTCTTGCCGTGCCAGCCGTCGTAGACGGTGTCCACCTCGGTCATGACGAACCATTGGGACACGAGCTGGGAGGCGATGGTGAGAACCATGTTCCCGTGTGGGCTGCTGACCACGGTGCTGACGTAGACCTCTCCATCGATCATCTCGGCGTGGTAGTCCGGGAATGCCGCGTCGAATTCCTCGAAGCGCCGCATCTCTTCGGTCTGCACTGGGCTCTCCATCTGCGCTGTCATGGTGTGCCCTCCCCTCGTGATCCTGGCCTTTGCCAGGGTAGCTGTGCGTATGTGGCCCTGCACGCAGTCAGAGCCATGGGCTGTATCCGGTCGCTCACTCGGTCTCCAGCGCCTCGACTTCACCTTGCGCGGCCTGCACGATGGCTCCGATCTCGTGAAGGGCGGTTTGCCGCGCATCCGCCCTTGGGCTGGTGTGCAGGACCTGCTCTGCGGCATGCATGCGAGCTGCGCGCTCCGGGATGCGCTCGATGGCGACGACGGTGCCCCACCGGCGGTAGAACATGCGGAGAGGCGCCGTGGTGTCGCCCGCTGCGGAGCGCAGAGCAGAGAGCGTGAGCGCTGGCATCGGAACGAGCGGTTCGTTGTGATCCTGCGCGGCCCGCAGGGCGTCGCCGGAGGGAAGTGTCATGTGTTCCTGCTTCTCGCATGCTGGAGTGGATCACGTCATGGTCAAGCGGCGAGCTGCGCTGACTCGGCCGCCGCTGCCCGGCAGTCGCGGCACCGCCCCGGTCGGGGCGCGCGGAAGGGGCGGTCGCAGCCGTCGCAGTCCTGGAAGGGCATGGGACGGGTCGGCGCCGGGGCATCGGCGGGCGCGGGTGGCCGCAGGGCGGCCAACCGGTAGGCGAGCAGCCGGGCCGGACGGCGGTCGATGCGGTCGGGGAGCCCGGAGGTCAGCGCCTCGGCGATCTCGTACGGCCCGACCCCACGGTCGAGCCATTCCGCGACGGCGGGCGCCAGCGCGGCGGTCTCCCGCTCCGACAGGGCGAGCCGCCGGTCGCGGTGGCGCAGGGAGCCGAGGACGGCGGCGGCCCGGGGATCGGGCGCGGTACCTGGTTCCGGCTCCGGCTCCGGCTGACGCGCCGGTTCCGGCGCCTCGGACGCAGGGGTGGACGGCGGCGCGTCGCGCTCCGCACCGCCCGGCGCGTCGTACACGAACGTACGGGTGACGATCCGCCCGCCCGGCCCCCGCTCGACCCGCCGCTCCAGCCAGCCTTCCGCCTCCAGCTCGTTGAGCGCGGCGGAGATCCGGGACCGGCCCTCCTTGAAGTGGCCGCAGAGCGCGTCGATGCGGATGGAGGCGCCGTCGGGCAGCGACAGGATGTACGCGGCGACGCCGACCGTCACCGCACTGCCCGCCCGCTGGGCGAGCCGGTTCGAGAGCACCGTGAAGTTGGCGGTGTGCCGGGTGCGGACGTGGACGACGCCGGACGCGTGAGCGTCGGCGCGAGCGCGCAGGGGCGCACTAGACTGCCTGTCAGCCATCGGGAAGGTCTCTTCTTCCAGGTTGGTCAGGCCCTCGTCTCGGGATGGCAGTCCCGGCGGGGGCCGACGTCTGTGTGCGGTTGTTGCGGCGAGACTAACCCGACCCTTGGCATATTCGCGCCCAAGTCATCCGATGGGGTGATGAGTTGGGCGGGGTGGGTGGGTGGGGAGTTCTCTACCAGGGTTCTTGGTGAGGGCGCCGCCCCACCGGCTGTCGGCTTCCCAGCGCCTGGCACCGCCCCACCGGGCGACGGGCGCCCGGCATCCGGTCAGGGGGCCGCCGCGTCGACGATGCCAAGTCCGTCGCGGGAAATCCGCCCACGGCCCCACTCGCCCAGCGGCTGGAGCGCTTCGTTGAGCGCCGCGCCCGCCTCGGTCAGGGCGTATTCGACCCGGGGCGGCACCTCCGGGTAGACCGTGCGGCTGATGAGACCGTCCTCTTCCATCTGGCGCAGATGCTGCGTGAGCATCTTCTCGCTGACCCCGTGCAGGGCCCGGCGCAGCTCGGCGTAGCGGCGGGTGCCGTGGGCGTTCAGCTCCCACAGGACGAGGCCCTTCCACTTGCCGCTGACGACATCGAGCGCGGCGTCGATTCCACAGATGTAGGGGCCCTTGCGGGGTGCCATGCGTCTTCCTCGCTCCGTCTCGGCGACGGGGTACGCACCAAACGGTGCGTACCCCACTATTTAGTCGGTACTTCCGCGTGATCGTCGCGGCGGCGAAAGTGATGGGCAAGCGATATGCGAACACTTGAGGGGACGCGTTCATGCCCGTACTTTCACCTGCCACCGTGATCGGTCTGGGGCCCATGGGCCAGGCGATGACACGTACCTTGCTCGCGGCCGGGCACCCGGTCACCGTGTGGAACCGCACGCCGAGCCGTGCCGACGACGTCGTTTCGGCAGGGGCGAAGCTCGCGGCCACCCCGTCCGACGCGGTGGCCGCCAGCGACCTCGTCATTCTCAGTCTGACCGACTACCAGGCCATGTGGGACGTCCTCGGCGACGCGACGGGATCGCTGGCCGGTCGCACGGTGGTCAATCTCAGCTCGGACACCCCCGGCAAGACCCGCGAGGCGGCGTCATGGGCGGCCTCGTACGGAGCGTCGTTCCTGTCCGGCGGGGTGATGGTGCCCGAGCCCATGGTCGGCACCGACCTGTCGTACGTGTACTACAGCGGCGACGCGGAGGCGTTCGGCGCCCATCGCACCACGCTCGCCCACATCGGCGAACCGCGCTTCCTGGGCGACGATCCGGGGCGTGCCCAGCTGATGTACCAGGCCCATCTCGACGTCTTCCTGACGACGTTGGCCGGGTTCATGCACGCGACCGCTCTTGTCGGCTCGGCGGGCATCAGCGCGGAAGTGTTCCTCCCCGAGGTCATGCGGCTCTTCAAGGCGATCCCGGACATGATGGCGGCGGACGGCATGGAGAAGCTGGGAGCGCGTATCGACGCGGGGGAGCACCCGGGGGAGGCGGCCAACGCGATCATGATGGGCGCCACCGCCGACCACATCTACGCGACGGCGAGGTCGGTCGGTGTCGACACGTCACTCCCGGCTGCCGTGCAGGCGTACTACCGCCGAGCCATCGACGCCGGGCACGGCACGGACAGCTGGACGCGCATCATTGACGGCATGCGCGCGCCGCGAAGCCGATGAAGGCCGACCAGGCGGCGGGGGTGACGGTGAGGGCCGGTATCGCGGTGTCCTTGGAGTCGCGGATGTGTACGGCGCCGGGGCACGCGGCGACTTCGACGCAGGCTTGGCCTTCGCCGCCGCTGTAGCTGGACTTGTGCCATTCGACGGCGACTTCGACGCAGGAACCTTCGTTGCCGCTGTAGCTGCTCTTGAACCAGTGCAGTTCGGCGTTCATCAGTCTCCCTCGGTGAGCACGCCCTCCAGCAACTCGATGGATTCTTCGGGACTGAGGGCCTGCGACCGCAGGATGCCATAGCGATGAGTGAGAACGCTGACGTCTTCGAGGTCGGAGACGAAGTAGCTGCCACGCTGCCCTTCGATGTATGCGATCGTGCGGTGATCCGGAGTTTCGAGCAGCGTCATGGGTCCGTCCAGGCCCGCGTGGGTTTCCCGGTTCTCCGGCATCACCTGGAGCGTCAACTGCGGCAGCGACGCACACTTCACGAGGTGCCGTAGCTGCTCGTTACGCAGGTTCTTACCGCCGATGGGCCGTCGGATCGTGCACTCCTGCAACAGGAAGGTCAAACGTGGCGGCGGCTTGCGGTGCAGCAGCCTCTGCCGGGACATGCGCATCTGGACCGCGCGGTCGGTCTCTTCGTCTTCCACAGGAGGTGCTTGCGAGGAGATCACCGCGTACGCGTACCTCTCGATCTGAAGCAGGCCGTTGATGACGTGCGAGTCGTAGGCGTGGAGGGCCAGGGCCTCCGCTTCCAGCTCCCAGTATTCCTGGGCCCACTCAGGGCATACCTCCTGCCATAACAGCTTGGCCGCCTCAATCAGCAAGCCCTGCGCGGCCAACGCCTCATCCACCGCCACCACATACGGCGGCTTCGGCACCCTTTCCCCGCGCTCCACCTTGGCGATCATCGACTCGGTGTACGGGACCCGTCTCTCCAAGTCCTTCATCGTCCATCCGAGTCGTTCCCGCATCATGCGGGACTGCGCGCCGAACACCTTCGCCGCCAGCGACGACTTCTTCTTCCGTTGGGTCAAGACTGCCCCCTCCGCATCGCACAGATCGCACAGTCGCAGCGCGATCACGCACCGTTACAGCGATTCTGTGACCAGGCTAGACGCGACCTGTGACAGTAGGCACATGTCACACGAAGTCACCGCACCGACCGGTCTCCGCTTGCTACCCTGGTCGACTCCCGACGGCCGCCCCTGCTATCTCTCCACCGATGGCAACGGCCCCGTGTCGGCCCTCGCCGACGAGGTCGAGGCCATGCAGCTCTCCACCGGCGACGAACTCCTGCTCCACGCCCGCGCGATGCTCGCCGATCCCAAAGTCCCGCTCGGCGAGTTCCGCTTTCTCTCCGCCCGCCTCTCCGAGGCCCTGCGCGACGCGATCCGCGTGGCGCGGAGCCGTGAAGGGCTCCGGCCCGACTCGTAGAGTGACCGGCATGAACATCTGCGTCTTCTGCTCCGCCGCCGACCTCGACGACCGCTACACCACCCCCGCCCGGGAGTTCGCCGAGCTGATCGGCAAGGGCGGGCACACCCTCGTCTGGGGCGGGTCGGACGTCGGGCTGATGAAGGTCATGGCCGACGGCGTGCAGGAGCACGGCGGGCGGCTGGTCGGGATCTCCGTGGAATTCCTCGCGGCGAAGGCCCGGGAGGGCGCCGACGAGATGGTGATCGCCAAGGACCTCGCCGAGCGCAAGGCACAGCTCCTCGCCCGCGCCGACGCGGTGGTGATCATGGTGGGCGGCACCGGGACGCTGGACGAGGCGACGGAGATCCTGGAGCTGAAGAAGCACGGGCTGCACATCAAGCCGGTGGTGCTGCTGAACGCGGCGGGGTTCTACGACGGGCTCAAGCAGCAGTTCAAGCGGATGGAGGCGGAAGGCTTCCTGCCGCGCCCGCTGAGCGACCTGGTGCACTTCGCGGAGAACGGCGTGGAGGTCATGACGTACCTGGAATCCGTCTGATCAGGTGCGGGCCTCGGCGGTGGCCTTCAGGTCGCGCAGCCACTGTTCGAGACCCCGGCCGAGCGCCTCGGTCGCGGTGGGGGCGTCGGCTTCGACCTGGTCACCGGTCCAGGTCTCCTCGGTGTGGACGCGTACGCCGCCCTTGGCCTTGGTGAACGTCCACAGGTGAACGCCCTCGTCGATGCGCAGCCCTTCGCCGACAGCGGGTCCCTTCCACAGGATGCAGGAGCCGCGCTGGAGTTGGCGGACGGTCGAGGTGATGGTCAGGGTGGTCGCGGGCGTCGTCGGGGTGGCGGGAGCCGGGGTGGTCCACCGGAACCGCGAACCCTTCCGCAGGGGGCCCGGGTCGAGACGCTTCATGGTGAGGACGGGGGCTTGCCAGGTCGGCCAGCGCTCCACGTCGGTCTGGAGCTTCCAGATGGTGCTCAGCGGCGCCTTGATCACGGTGTCGGTGCGGTGGCGGATCTGCGCGGTGGGGTCCACACCCTCGCCACGGCAGGTGGACGAACCGCCGGGGGCGGCCTGGGCCGACGGGGCGGCCATCCCGAGGAGCCCGGAGACGGCGAGCGGGATGGTGAACAGGGCGGCTAACGGGCGAATGCGCGGCATGAGGTCCCTCGTTCGTCGTTATGAGCTTTCGTTGCCGTAAGATGTTCTAACGGAATGCGAATCGAAGCGTCAATAGCCTTCGTGATAGCTTCAAACTCAATCGTGAGGTTGTAGCGGCACGGAAGGGCGGCAGACGATGGCGGAACCGGGCGCGCAGACCCCACGCGAGCGCTACCGCACGCAGGTGCGCGCGGAGATCAAGGAACACGCGTGGGAGCAGATCGCCACGGCGGGGGCGTCCGCGCTCTCCCTCAACGCGATCGCCAAGCAGATGGGCATGAGCGGACCCGCGCTCTACCGGTACTTCGCCGGGCGGGACGAGCTGATCACCGCGCTCATCAGGGACGCCTACCGAAGCCTCGCCGACACCGTGCGGGCGGCCGCCGAGCCCGGCGCCGACGTGACCGCGCTGGCGCACGCCCTGCGCGCATGGGCCCTGGACGACCCCCAGCGGTACTTCCTCGTCTACGGCACGCCCGTGCCCGGCTACCACGCGCCCGACGACATCACCACGATCGCGTCGGAGATCATGACGACCCTGCTCGACGCCTTCACCGCGCTGCCGACGGACGACGCCCCCGCGACACCGCTCGAGGCCCACCTCGAACAGCACCGCCAGTGGGCGGACCCCCATCCCGCCCCGCCCGCCGCCCTCCGCCGGGCCATGACGTTGTGGACCCGGCTGCACGGCGTGCTGTCGCTGGAACTCGCGGGCCACTTCACCGGGATGGGCCTCGACCCCGCCCTGCTGTTCGCGGCCGAGCTGGACGACCTGCTCGCGCGCTGACGCGATACGGCAAGCTGGGGGCATGGGAACGCATCTGATCACTGGGGCGGGTTCGGGCATCGGCACGGCGGTCGCGGACCGGCTGACCGAGCGGGGCGACGAGCTGTGGCTGCTGGCGCGGGACGCCGGGCGGGCGAAGGAGCTGGCCGGGCGGTTCCCCGGGGCGCGTACGGTCGTCGGTGACCTGGCGGACCCGGAGAAGCTGTCGTGGGCGCTGAGCCACCAGACGCTGCCCGACCGGCTCGACTCGCTGCTGCACATCGCGGGCGTGGTCGACCTCGGTGAGATCGGCGAGCTGACCCCCAAGGCGTGGAACCGCCAGCTCGCCGCCAACCTCGTCGCACCCGCCGAACTGACCCGGCTGCTGCTGCCGCAACTCCGGCTGGCCCAGGGCCATGTCGTCTTCGTCAACTCCGGCGCTGGCCTGCGCGCCAACGCCCAGTGGGGCGCGTACGCGGCCAGCAAGCACGGCCTGAAGGCCCTGGCCGACGCGCTGCGCTGGGAGGAGAGCGGCAATGGCGTGCGGGTGACGACCGTCTACCCGGGCCGCACGGCGACGCCGATGCAGGTGAAGGTGCACCAGCAGGAGGGCAAGGAGTACGACGCGGACCGCTGGATCGCCCCCGAGACGGTGGCGACGACCGTCCTCACCGCCCTCGACCTCCCGCACGACGCCGAGATCACCGACCTCCAGATCCGCCCGCGCGGCTGAGCGGGGATCACCCCAGGGGGCTCACCCCATAGGCTTTCGGGGTGAGTGAGAAGACCAAGAAGCACAGCTGGGGCGCGGGGGCCGCGACCGGGGTCGGGTCGATGCCGGGCGGGGACCCGCGGGAGGCCGCGAAGACCGTCACCGGGTCCCTCGAAGCCCTGCCGTATCTGCCGGAGCTGCCCGCGCGGGGGCCCGGGGCGGACATGCTCGGCCGGACCGCCGGGATGCTCGTCGAGGTGTACGCCCATGTGGAGCCGAGCGGTTGGCGTATCAGCGACCGGCCGGGGCGGGACACCCGGCGGGCGCGGTCCTGGCTGGGGGAGGACCTGGACGCGCTGGAGGAGTTCACCCAGGGGCACCGCGGGGCGCTGAAGGTGTCGGCCGTCGGGCCGTGGACGCTGGCCGCGGGTCTTGAGCTGCGGAACGGGGAGGCCGCGCTGAGCGACCCGGGGGCCTGCCGCGATCTGACGGCCTCGCTGGCCGAGGGGGTGCGCGGGCATCTGGCGGAGGTGCGCCGCAGGGTGCCAGGCGCCGAGGTGGTGCTCCAGCTGGACGAGCCGTCGCTGACGTCGGTGCTGACCGGGAGCGTGCGGACCGCCAGCGGCTACCGCACCCACGCCGCGGTGGACCGGGGCGTGGTGGAGGGCGCGCTGCGGGATCTGGTGGCGGCTGCCGAGGCGCCGGTGGTGGTGCACTCGTGCGCGCCGAACGTGCCGTTCGGGCTGCTGCGGCGGGCGGGGGCGAGCGGGGTCTCGTTCGACTTCTCGCTGCTCACGGAGCGTGAGGAGGAGGCGATCGGGGAGGCCGTGGAGGGCGGAACCGCGCTGTTCGTCGGCGCCGTCCCCGGCACGGACGCCGCGTTGTCGGACCCTGCCGGTAGCGTCGGGGGTGTCAGGACGCTGTGGCGCAGGCTGGGGCTGTCACCGGGGACTCTCGCGGAGTCCGTGGTGATCACGCCGTCGTGCGGACTCGCGGGCGCTTCGCCCGCGTACGCGCGCGCCGCGCTGGCCCACTGTGTCCGGGCGGCGAGATCGCTCGCGGACAACCCTGAGTGACAGCCTGAGTGGCGGGAGGACGACACGGTGGCCGGTGAACAGTCGACGGTGCCCTCGGAGGCACGGGATGAGCACGCCAAGCTCGCTGAGCAGGTCGAGGAGCACCGCTTCCGGTACTACGTGAAGGACGCCCCGATCGTCAGCGACGCGGAGTTCGACAGGCTCCTGCGCAGACTCGAGGCGCTGGAGGAGGAGCATCCGGAGCTACGGACCCCGGATTCGCCGACCCAGAAGGTCGCGGGGGCGTACGAGACGGAGTTCACCGAGGTCGAGCACCGCGAGCGGATGCTCAGCCTGGACAACGCGTTCGACGACGAAGAGCTGGGCGTCTGGGCCGACCGCATCGCCAAGGAGCTGGGCACCGGCGCGTACCACTTCCTGTGCGAGCTGAAGGTGGACGGCCTGGCGGTCAACCTCACCTATGAGCACGGGCGGCTGACCCGCGCCGCGACCCGCGGCGACGGGCGCACCGGCGAGGACATCACGCCCAACGTGCGGACCATCGCCAAGATCCCCAACCGGCTGACGGGCGACCGCGTCCCGGCGCTGGTGGAGGTGCGCGGCGAGGTCTTCCTGCCCCGGAAGGCGTTCGACGAGCTGAACGCGCGGCTGGTGGAGGCGGGCAAGCCGCCGTTCGCCAACCCGAGGAACGCGGCGGCGGGTTCGCTGCGCCAGAAGGACCCGAAGGTCACCGCGAGCCGCCCGCTGGACATGGTGGTGCACGGGATCGGCGCCCGCGAGGGCTTCGCCATCGACCGGCTGTCGCAGGCGTACGAGCTGCTGCACGAGTGGGGCCTGCCGACCGCGGCCCACTTCCGGGTGGTGGACACGATCGACGGCGTCCGGGAGTACATCGCGCATTACGGCGACAGCGAGCGCCGCCACTCGGTGGAGCACGAGATCGACGGCGCGGTCATCAAGCTGGACGAGATCCCGTTGCAGGGGCGGCTCGGCTCCACCTCGCGGGCGCCGCGCTGGGCTATCGCGTGGAAGTTCCCGCCCGAGGAGGTCAACACCAAGCTGGTCGACATCCGGGTGGGTGTGGGGCGCACGGGGCGGGTGACGCCTTATGCGGTGGTTGAACCGATCACAGTCGCGGGCTCGGAGGTCGAATTCGCGACACTGCACAACCAGGACGTGGTCAAGGCCAAAGGTGTGCTGATCGGCGACACCGTGGTGCTGCGTAAAGCGGGCGATGTCATTCCGGAGATCCTGGGTCCGGTCGCCGATCTGCGGGACGGCAGCGAGCGCGAATTCGTGATGCCCGCCGAGTGCCCGGAGTGCGGGACCCCGCTCCAGCCCGCCAAGGAGGGCGATGTCGATCTGCGGTGTCCCAACAGCCGGTCCTGCCCGGCGCAGCTGCGCGAGCGGATTTTCTATCTCGCGGGGCGGAAATCCCTGGACATCGAGAACCTCGGTTATGTCGCCGCTGCCGCCCTCACCCAGCCGCTGGAGCCCACCGAGCCGCCGCTGAAGGACGAGGGCGATCTGTTCGACCTCAAGATCGAACAGCTGTTGCCCATCCGGTCGTATGTGATGGACCCGGACAGCGGGCTGCCCAAGCGCGATCCGGAGACGGGCGAGGAGAAGGTCGTCACCTTCTTCGCCACCCAGAAGGGCGAGGCGAAGAAGAACGCCCTGGCGATGCTGGCCAATATCGAGGCCGCCAAGCAGCGCCCGCTGGCCCGGATCATCACCGGCCTTTCGATCCGTCATGTCGGCCCGGTCGCGGCCACCGCGCTGGCCCGCGAATTCCGCTCGCTGGACCGGATCGCGGAGGCCAGCGAGGAGGAGCTGGCCGCCACCGAGGGCGTCGGCGGAATCATCGCCACCTCGGTGAAGGACTGGTTCGCCGTGGACTGGCACCGCGAGATCGTGGAGAAGTGGCGGCGCGCCGGAGTGCGCCTGGAGGAGGAGGCGGGCGAGGACGCGGGCCCGCTGCCGCTCAAGGGTCTGACCGTGGTGGTCACGGGCACGCTGGAATCGCACACCCGGGACGGCGCCAAGGAGGCGCTCCAGAACCGTGGTGCGAAAGTCACCGGCTCTGTTTCGAAAAAGACTGATTTCGTGGTCGTCGGCGACAACCCCGGATCGAAGTACGACAAGGCCATGCAGTTGAAGGTGCCCGTGCTCGACGACGACGGATTCGGCGTCCTCCTCGAACAGGGCCCGGAGGCCGCGCGCGAGGTCGCCGTAACACCTCCGGAGGAGTCCGAGGGAGAGTCGGGTGAGGCCAAAGAGAAGTCCGACGGGTAGTCAAGTCGCTCACGAGGAGTAGTCCCGTCACCCGTCCGGCGCAGTAGTCCGGCCATCTTGGGCGCCACAGCAGTTCAAAGCTGGCCGGAATACGACTGGGAGCACTTCCCGGGCACAGCCAGCGGGCATCACCCTTACAGCGCATACCAGAAGGTTATGGATCGTCGGGCGGCATTCGGGCAACCGATGCCGATCGCCGCCCACCATGCCCTTCTGCCACCTACTGTTGAGGTGTGCGCCTGCCGTGGCGCTGGCACCGCCGGCTGTGAGAGGGACGGGTATGAAACCGACCGAAAGCGCCGCACCGGCGTCGCGGCTGCGCCGGGTTCTGCTGCCCGCGTTGCCCGCCGCCGCGGTCGCCATGGCCGCTTTCGCACTCGGCATCGGAGTATTCCGAGTGCTCGACGCGGGCCATGCGCTCTTTCCCGACGGCACCGTGGGCTGGTCGCTCGCGGTCCTCACCGGAATCATCGTCGGCCATCTGGTCGCCCTCGGCCGGGACCGCTGGTGGGGCGGCACCGGATCGGGCGCCGCGTTAACCCTGGCCGCGCTGCTGCTCTACGGCTGGATGCCGGCCATGCTCGTCAGCCTCGCCGTGGTCGTCCTCGTCGGCGCCGCCCGGCGGCACCGCTGGCGGCAGGCCGCCCTCCACGGCGCGGTCGACATCCTCGGCGTCGGCGCGGCCGCCCTCACCCTCGCCGCCTTCGGCACCACCCCCTCCGTCGAAGAGCCCTGGCACACCGACACCTGGCACGCGTCCGCCGTCCCCCAGCTGGTCCTGGCCGCCTTCGTCTACCTCGCGGTGACCCGCTCCCTGCTGTGGTACTCCCTCGCACCACCCGGCGCCGGACTCCCCACCGTCGCCCGCACCGCCCTCTTCCGGCAGGCCCTCGTCGGCGTCGCGCTCCTCGGCATCGCCCCGCTCATCGTCGTCGTCGCCGGGGACACCCCGCTGCTGCTCCCGCTGTTCGCGGTGCCGCTCGTCGCCCTCGACTCCACGCTGTGGATCGCCCGGGTGCGCGCCGAGGAGCAGCTGCGCGACCCGCTCACCGGGCTGCCCAACCGCCAGTGGCTGCTGGAGCGCACCTGGACCGCGCTCGACGAGGCCGAGCGGGCCGGGGCCCGCACCGCGCTCGTCCTGCTGGACCTCGACCGCTTCCGCTCGGTCAACGACACCCTCGGCCATCTCGCGGGCGACCGGCTGCTGCTCCAGATCGCCGAGCGGCTGCGGCTGGCGCTGCCCCGCGGTGCCGAGGTGGCACGGCTCGGCGGCGACGAGTTCGCCGTCCTGCTGCCCACCACCGACTCCCTCACCAGCGCCCAGCGCAGCGCCCGCGTCCTCGTCGGCGACCTCGGCTCCCCGCTCGACCTGGACGGGCTGACCCTGGTGCTGGAGGCCAGCGCAGGGGTCGCCGTCTACCCCGACCACGCGCTCGACGCCGAGGGGCTGCTGCGCCGCGCGGACGTCGCCATGTACCAGGCGAAGCGGGACCGCAGCGGCGTCGAGCTGTACGAGGCGCGGCGCGACGGCAACACCCCCGACCGGCTCGGCCTCCTCGGCGACCTGCGGCGCGCCCTGGACGCGGGCGACGTCGAGCTGCACTACCAGCCCAAGGTCGGCTTCGACGGCCATGTCGCCGGTCTCGAGGCGCTGGTCCGCTGGGTCCACCCGGAGCGGGGGAAGGTGCCGCCGGACGAGTTCATCGCCATGGCCGAGAGCTCCGGGCTGATGCCCCGGCTCACCGAGTACGTCCTGGAGACCGCGCTCGGCCAGGTCGCCCGCTGGCGCGCCGACGGGCTGATGGTGCCGGTCGCCGTCAACGTCTCGCCGCGCGATGTCCACACTCCCGGCTTCGCCGGTGCCGTCGCCGGGCGCCTCGCCCGGCACGGGGTCCCTGCCGGGGCGCTCCAGCTGGAGATAACCGAGCACGTGCTGCTGGAGGACCCCCAGCGGGCCGCCGATACCCTCGCCGGGCTCACCGGCCACGGGGTGAAGATGTCGCTGGACGACTTCGGTACCGGGTACTCCTCGCTGGTCCATCTGCGGCGGCTGCCGGTCAGCGAGCTGAAGATCGACCGCTCGTTCGTGGCCCGGCTCGCCGTGGACAACGAGGACGCGGAGATCGTGCGCTGCACCGTCGACCTCGCGCATTCGCTGGGGCTGCTGGTCGTCGCCGAGGGTGTCGAGGACGACGAGACGTGGGAGCGGCTGCGGGACCTGGGCTGCGATGCGGTGCAGGGGTGGCTGGTCGCCGCCGCGATGCCGCCCGAGGAGACGACGGCGTGGCTCCGCGCGCGGGGTGAGGGCGGCTGGCGTCGTGAGGAGCGGGATTCCGCTCCCGCAGAGGAGGACGCCGTTACGTAGGGCGCGTGCGCCTTGCGGTTTCGTTGCCCGGTGCCGGTCGGTGGGTGGGTTGTGCCCACCCGTTCCTCCCCCAGCTACCGCTGGGAGGTGCCCCCTCGCGGAACGATTGCCCACAACGGTGTGCGCCAAGCGTTTCGCGCGGGGTGTGGGGGGCGCCATAGGATTGGGGCCGAAAACACTTCACACTCACCCTGAGGATCGCTGCATGCCTGGCATCACGCGCGAGGAGGTCGCCCACCTCGCCCGGCTGGCGCGTCTGGAGCTGAAGGCCGAAGAGTTGGATCACTTCGCCGGACAGCTGGACGACATCATCGGCGCGGTGGCCCGCGTCTCCGAGGTCGCCGACCAAGACGTACCGCCGACCTCCCACCCGCTGCCCCTGACCAACGTCATGCGGCCGGACGAGGTCCGTCCGTCGCTGACCCCGAAGGAGGCGCTGTCCGGCGCCCCCGCCCAGGAGCAGCAGCGTTTCAAGGTGCCGCAGATCCTGGGGGAGGACTGACCCGCATGACCGATCTGATCAAGCTCACCGCCGCGGAGATCGCCGCCAAGGTCGCTTCCGGCGAGCTGACCGCCGTCGAGGTCACCGAAGCCCATCTGGCCCGTATCGAGGCCGTCGACGAGAAGGTGCACGCCTTCCTGCACGTGGACCGCGAGGGCGCCCTGGCGCAGGCCCGCGCCGTCGACGAGAAGCGGGAGCGCGGCGAGGAGCTGGGCCCGCTGGCCGGGGTTCCGCTCGCGCTCAAGGACATCTTCACCACCAAGGGGATCCCGACCACCGTCGGCTCCAAGATCCTCGAAGGGTGGATTCCGCCGTACGACGCGACGCTGACCCAGCGGCTGCGGGACGCGGACGTGATCGTCCTCGGCAAGACCAACATGGACGAGTTCGCCATGGGGTCCTCGACCGAGAACAGCGCGTACGGGCCCACCGGCAACCCGTGGGACCTCACCCGCATCCCCGGCGGCTCCGGCGGCGGCTCCTCCGCCTCCCTCGCGTCCTTCCAGGCGCCCCTGGCCATCGGCACGGACACCGGCGGTTCCATCCGCCAGCCCGCCGCCGTCACCGGCACGGTCGGCGTCAAGCCGACGTACGGGGCGGTCTCCCGGTACGGCATGGTCGCCTTCTCGTCCTCGCTCGACCAGGGCGGCCCCTGCGCCCGTACCGTGCTGGACGCGGCCCTGCTGCACGAGGTGATCGCCGGGCACGACCCGCTCGACTCGACCTCCATCGACGCTCCCGTTCCGGCGGTCGTCGAGGCCGCCCGCAACGGCAGCGTGCGCGGCATGCGCGTCGGCGTGGTCAAGGAGTTCGCGGGCGAGGGCTACCAGGCCGGCGTCATGCAGCGCTTCGAGGAGTCGGTGGAGCTGCTGCGCGAGCTGGGCGCCGAGATCGTGGAGATCTCCTGCCCGTCGTTCGACAAGGCGCTCGCCGCGTACTACCTGATCGCGCCGTCGGAGTGCTCGTCCAACCTGGCCCGCTTCGACGCCATGCGCTACGGCCTGCGGGCGGGCGACGACGGCACCAAGTCCGCCGAGGAGGTCACCGCGCTCACCCGCGCGGAGGGCTTCGGCGCGGAGGTCAAGCGCCGCATCATGCTCGGTACGTACGCGCTCAGCTCCGGCTACTACGACGCGTACTACGGCTCGGCGCAGAAGGTCCGCACCCTGATCACCCAGGACTTCGAGAAGGCGTTCGAGCAGGTCGACGTGCTGGTCTCGCCGACCACCCCGACCACCGCCTTCCCGATCGGCGAGCGCGCCGACGACCCGATGGCGATGTACCTCGCCGACCTGTGCACGATTCCGGCGAACCTGGCGGGGAACGCGGCCATGTCACTGCCCTGCGGTCTGGCGCCGGAGGACGGTCTGCCGGTGGGTTTGCAGATCATCGCTCCCGCCATGGCCGACGACCGGCTCTACCGGGTCGGTGCCGCGGTCGAGGCCGCGCTCACCGAACGCTGGGGCCACCCGCTGCTTGAGGAGGCACCGTCCCTATGAGCGCCATCAAGAAGGCCAAGGGCTTCAAGAAGTCCAAGGCCGGCACCTACCTGTCCATCGGGACCTCGCTGTTCGGCGCGGTCAGCGTGATCAAGCAGGCCAAGAAGGCCCGCTTCGAGAACGACAAGCTGCAGCTGGTCGACGCGGTGGTGTCCGCCGCCGCCATCGCCACCGGCGTCGCCCTGCTCGTCCGCGAGCTGAAGCGCATGGGCGACGACGACGTCCTCGCGGGTTGAAAGGTTAGTTTCCGTGACCGTCACTGAACTGGTGTCGTACGAGGACGCCCTGGCCACCTACGAGCCCGTGATGGGGCTCGAGGTCCATGTCGAGCTCGGCACCAAGACCAAGATGTTCTGCGGGTGTTCGACGTCGCTCGGCGCCGACGCCAACTCGCAGACCTGCCCCACCTGCCTCGGCCTGCCCGGCTCGCTGCCCGTCGTCAACGCGATCGGCGTCGAGTCCGCCATCAAGATCGGTCTCGCGCTGAACTGCGAGATCGCCGAATGGTGCCGCTTCGCCCGGAAGAACTACTTCTATCCGGACATGCCGAAGAACTTCCAGACCTCGCAGTACGACGAGCCGATCGCCTTCAACGGCTATCTGGACGTCGAGGTCGACGGCGAGATCTTCCGCGTCGAGATCGAGCGCGCCCACATGGAGGAGGACACCGGCAAGTCCACCCACGTGGGCGGCGCGACCGGCCGCATCCACGGCGCCTCGCACTCCCTGCTCGACTACAACCGGGCCGGGATCCCGCTCATCGAGATCGTCACCAAGCCGATCGTCGGAGCCGGGGAGAAGGCCCCCGAGGTCGCCCGCGCGTACGTCGCCGAGCTGCGCGAGCTGATCAAGGCGCTCGGGGTGTCCGAGGCGCGCATGGAGATGGGCCAGATGCGGTGCGACGTGAACCTGTCGCTGCGGCCGCACGGCGCCGACAAGTTCGGAACCCGCTCCGAGACGAAGAACGTCAACTCGCTGCGGTCCGTCGAGCGGGCCGCCCGCTTCGAGATCCAGCGCCATGCCGCGGTGCTGGGCGACGGCGGGACGATCATCCAGGAGACCCGTCACTTCCACGAGGAGGACGGCTCCACGACCTCCGGCCGGGTCAAGGAGGAGGCCGAGGACTACCGGTACTTCCCCGAGCCCGACCTGGTGCCGGTCGCGCCGTCGCGCGAGTGGGTCGAGGAGCTGCGGGCCACGCTTCCGGAGCTGCCGCGGGTGCGGCGCACCCGGCTGCGGGAGGAGTGGGGCATCTCCCACCACGAGATGCAGTCCGTTCTCAACGCCGGTGCCATCGATCTCATCACCGCGACGATCGACGCGGGTGCGGACGCTTCGTCCGCACGGAAGTGGTGGATGGGTGAGCTGGCCCGTCGCGCCAACGAGGACGGCGTCGAGCTCGCCGCCCTCCCCATCACCCCGGCCCAGGTCGCCCGGGTGTGCGCCCTGGTCGACGAGGGCTCCCTCAACGACAA
This sequence comes from Streptomyces sp. NPDC021115, assembly GCF_044333065.1. Lineage (NCBI taxonomy): Bacteria > Bacillati > Actinomycetota > Actinomycetes > Kitasatosporales > Streptomycetaceae > Streptomyces > Streptomyces sp. NPDC021115. Next base: position 248,525 of record NZ_JBIRQF010000001.1, on the reverse strand, counting down.
GCTGGCCCGCCAGACCATCGAGGGCGTGCTGGCCGGTGAGGGCTCTCCGGACGAGGTCGTGGCCGCCCGCGGCCTGAAGGTCGTCTCCGACGAGGGTGCGCTGGGTACGGCGGTGGACGAGGCGATCGCCGCGAATGCCGCCATCGCGGACAAGATCCGTGGTGGCAAGGTGGCGGCGGCCGGTGCGCTTGTCGGGGCCGTCATGAAGGCGACGCGTGGGCAGGCCGACGCGGCGCGCGTGCGCGAGCTGATCCTGGAGAAGCTGGGCGTCGAGGGCTAGGTCCTCTCACCGACGGCGGCGGGGTGCGTGCTTCGCACCCCGCCGCCGTGGCGTGTCCGGGCCGCGCCGCGGGCCCTCGGACGCGCCGCCGCGTGCGGGCTGCGCCGCGTGGCCTTGGGTTTCGTTGCCGGGTGCCCGGTGGCCGGGTTGTGCCCACCCGTCCCTCCCCCAGCTACCGCTGGGAGGTGCCCCCTCCGCGGAACGATTGCCCACAACCAGGTCACACATCAGCCCCTCCGGCGTTTGAGGAGCGGGGGTTTGGGGGCGGAGCCCCCAACCGGGGGGCCGGGGGCTTGCCCCCGGGTCGGGTAGGGGCGGGGTGGGGAACTAGGCGCCGCAGGCCCCGCCTACAGCAGGGCCGGGGTCAGGTCCGGTTCCGGCATGGGGTCGTCGAAGGGGTACAGGGGGCGGGTCACCCGGCGGTGGCCGAGCCGTAGCAGGTCCTGGTCGACGCCGCCCGGCGTCAGGGCCAACCGCCAGTCGGCCGCCATTTCGTACAGCTCCGGCTCCAGATAGCCGATCTTCACCACCACCAGGTCGTACGTCCGCGGATCCAGCCCCCCGAAGTCCGCCAGCCGATGGAACGGCTTGCGACGGCTGGTCAGGATCACCGTGACGCCACCGCACCGCACCGCCGCGAGGTCGCCGCCGACCTCGTCGCCGGGGCGGAGCGCGACGACCTCGCCGGTCAGTTCGTAGCGCGCCGAGGGCCCGCTGATGTGCCCGCCGACCGACAGCGGGATCCTGGCGCCGACGCCCGCGGCGAAGCAGCGGGCGACCGCCGCCGGGTCGGTGATGCCGGCGTGGAGGGCGGTGGCGCGACCGGCGGCGAGGTCGTCGTGGGCGAGCAGCCGGTCGAGCATGTACGCGAGGTCGCCCGCGCCGCCCGCGGTCGGGTTGTCGCCGGAGTCGCTGATGAGGAAGGGGCGGTCGGGGGAGGCGAGGGCGGCGGCGACGCACTCGTCGGCGCTGCCGGTGGGGCCGACGAAGGCGAAGTCGCGCCGCACCTCCCAGTATTCGCGGGCCAGCGACCGCGCCTGGTCGACGACGAGCGCGGGATCGTCGCCGGTGACGACCACCGTGGCCCGGCAGCGCGGTTCGTCGGCCCAGGCGTAGCCGACCCAGATGGCCGCGTCCACGACGCCGTCCAGCGCCTCGACGGCGGCCAGCCGTCCGTAGAGCGAGGCGGCGGGCTCCAGGCGGGTGCTGGTCTTCTCGCCGGGCAGCAGCACCGGGATCTGGACCCAGGCGATGTGGGGGCGGCCCTTGCCGGAGGCGAGGCGTTCGACGAGTTTGCGGGCGGCGCGCTCGCGCGTGTCCCAGGCGTCCTCGTGCGGGGCGAGCCGGTGCGCGGTGAGCAGGTCGAGCCGGTCGGCGAAGCGGCGCGAGACGTTGCCGTGGAGATCCATGGCGGCGGAGATCAGCGCGTCGGGCCCGATGGCGTCCCGTACCGCGTCGGTGAGATCGCCCTCGGCGTCCTCCATGCCGACGACGCTCATCGCGCCGTGGATGTCGTACACCAGCCCGTCGAGGGGACCGGCCGCCCGGATGCGGTCGGTGAGTTCGGCCTTGATGCGGGCGTAGGGCGCGGGTTCGACGGGCCCGCCGGGGAGCGCGACGGCGTGCACCAGGGGCACCCATTCGACGAGCGCGGAGAGGTCGCCGTCCGGACGGGTCCAGCCGTAGCGGTCCAGCAGGTCGTCGCCGCGGGTGACGCGGAAGTCGTCGTAGGCGGCGCGGTGCGGGCTGAAGGTGCTGGATTCGATGTGCATGCCGCCGATGCCGATCCGCAGGCGGCGGCCTCGGGGTGGGGTGGGTGCCATGCTGCCTCGCTTCCGGTCGGTCCGCGGTCACCTTATGCGTTGGCCGAATGAAGACGATGTCACCACGGGCCTGCCGCCGATACCATCCGTTCGTTCCCGCACCAGACGCAACGTCCGTACGCGGAGGCAGCATGGGTCGGTCCGGAACACGCACAGGCTTACGCGCCCTCCTCGCCGGGCTGCTCGCGGCCCTGCTGACGGGCGGCTGTTCGGTCGGTTCCGGGCGAGTCACGGACGTCGGCGCGACCGGCGGGACCAGGGTCGAGGGCGGTACGGCGACGATGGCGCTGCCGCCGTCCGCGGGGCCCAACTGGATCTTCCCGATCGCCGCCCCCGGCTATCTGGCCTCGTACAACAGCGCGTTGCAGAACCTGCTGTATCCGCCGCTGTACCAGCCGGTGAAGCGGGGCGGGAAGCTCACCATGGACAGCCCGCGCAACCTCGCCGAACCGCCCCGCTACGGCGACGGCAACAGGACCGTGACGGTCACCCTGAAAAGGGGTTTCACCTGGTCCGACGGGACCCCCGTGACCACCGGGGACGTCAAGTTCTGGTTCGACCTGATCAAGGGCGCCAAGAAGGAGTGGGCCGGCTACGCGCCCGGCCTGCTGCCCGACAACATCAAGCGGTTCGAGACCGTCGACGACCACACCTTCCGGCTCCGGTTCGTGCGCGCGTACAACCCCGCCTGGTTCACCGCCAACCAGCTCGGGCTGAACGTCGTCCCGCTGCCGCGACACGCGTGGAACCCGCGGAACGAAAGCCCCCGGAAGGTCTTCGACCGGCTGCTCCGGCACGCCAAACGGCTGTCGGCCTTCGCCACCGATCCGCTGTGGAAGACCGTCTCCGGGCCCTGGAGGATCGAGCGGTGGAGCACCTCGGGCCGGGTCTCGCTCGTCCCCAACCCGCATTACACCGGCCCGGACAAACCCCATCTCGACCGCGTCGTCTTCAAGCCGTTCACCACCGCCGACTCCGAGTTCAACGTGCTGCGCTCCGGCGGCGTCGACTACGGCTACATCCCGCCCTCGGTCATGGCCCAGGCCGGGCGGTTCAGGGAGCGGGGCTATCGCGTCGACCCCTGGGAGGGCTGGGCGATCACGTACATCGTCCTCAACCTCAACCACCCCACCGCGGGCCCGCTGCTGCGGCAGACCTATCTGCGCCGGGCCCTCCAGTACCTGATCGACCAGCGCTCCATCGCCAGGGTCGTCTGGCACGGCACCGCCGCCCCCACCCGCGGCCCGATCCCGGCCACCCTGCTGGCCCGTGACCCGTACCCGTACGACCCGGCCAGGGCGCGGCGGCTGCTGGCCGCGCACGGCTGGCGCGAGCGGGACGGCACGCTCCGGTGCGTACGCCCCGGGGCGGGTCCTGACGCCTGCGGCAAGGGGGTCGCGGAGGGGCAGCGGCTGCGGCTCTCGCTGCTGTCCCAGTCGGGCTCGCCCGAGACGTCCAACCAGATGCAGGAGATCAAGTCCTCGTACGACCGGGCCGGGATCACCCTCGACATCCGGCAGCAGCCGCTGAACACCGTCCTCGGCACGACCGTCCCCTGCCGGCGGACCGAACCGCTCTGCTCGGCGTGGGAGCTGGGGTTCTTCGGCACGGCAGGCAGCTGGTACTTCCCGCCCGACCCCAGCGGGGAACAGCTCTTCGCCACCGGCGCCCCCTCCAACATGGGCAACTGGTCCGATCCGCGCACCGACGAGCTGATCAGGGCCACCGAGTACTCCGGCGATCCGGCCGCGATGCGGCGCTACGGGGAGTACGTCGCGCGGCAGGTCCCCGTCCTGTGGACCCCCAACCCCGCCTACCAGGTCTCCGCCATCCGCAACGATCTGCGCGGCATCGACCAGAATCCCACCCTCACCCTCGGGCCCCAGGACTGGTACTTCGTCACGAAGGACGGGAAGGACGGGAAGGACGGGAAGGACGGGAAGGACGGGAAGGACGGGAAGGACGGGAAGGACGGGAAGGGCGGGAAGGACGGGAAGGGGGCGGGCCGCGGGTGATCATTCGCTTTCTGATCAAACGGACCGCGCAGGCCGCCGTCGTCCTGCTCCTCGTCTCCGTCATCGTCTTCGTACTGCTGCACCAGCTCCCCGGCGGCCCGGCCCGCGCCATCCTCGGCCCGCAGACCACCCCGCAGGCCGTCGAGCACTTCAACCACCAGCAGGGTTACGACCGCTCGCTGCCCCTCCAGTACGTCCACTACCTGGGCCGCCTGCTCACCGGCGACCTCGGCGAGTCGTACAAGCTCAACCAGACCGTCACCGCCCTGCTGGCCGACCGGCTGCCCAAGACCCTCGTGCTGACCGGGCTGTCGATCGCGTGCGCGGCCGCCCTGGCCGTACCGCTCGGCGTCCTCCAGGCCGTACGCCGCGGCCGGATCGCGGACCACCTCCTCACCGGGGTCGCGTTCCTCGCGTACGCCACGCCGGTCTTCTTCCTCGGCCTGGTCCTCATCCTCGTCTTCAGCCAGCGGCTCCCGCTCTTTCCGGCCGAGGCCCCGCAGGCCGACACGGTCGGCGGCGTCCTGTCCGACCCGCGCGCCCTGGTGCTGCCGGTGGTCACCCTCGCGCTCGGCATCGTCGCCGCCTTCAGCCGCTATACGCGCTCGGCGGTGCTGGACAACCTGGGCGAGGACTACGTCCGCACCGCGCGCGCCAAGGGCCAGTCCAACGCCCGGATCATGGCCCGGCACGTGCTGCGCAACGCGCTCATCCCGCTCGCGAGCCTCCTCGGCCTCTACCTGCCGACGCTGTTCAGCGGCACGCTCGTGGTGGAGTCGATGTTCAACTACCCGGGGATGGGACTGCTGTTCTGGAACGCGGCCCAGGGCTCGGACTTCCCGGTGCTGCTCGGGGTGACCCTCGTCGCCGGCGTCGCCACTGTGCTCGGCTCGCTGATCACCGACATCGCGTACGCCGTCCTCGACCCCCGGATCAGGAGCGTCTCGTGACCGCCGCAGCGACCATGAGTACCGACGGGACGGCGCTCGCCCCGCCCGGTCCGGCCCGCCGCGCGCTGTCCGTCCTCATCCGCGACAAACGGGCCCTGACCGGGGCGGTGGTGCTGCTGGCGCTCATGGCCTTCTGCTTCCTGGGCCCGCTGGTCCACCCCACCGACCAGGTGCACACGGACCTCGGCCGGGCCAACCTCCCACCCGGCAGCGACGGCCATCCGCTCGGCACCACCGACCTCGGCTACGACATGCTGGGCCGCCTGATGACCGGCGGCCGGACGTCCCTGGAGGTCGGCCTCGCGGCGGGGCTGCTGGCCACCCTCATCGGCACCGTGTACGGCGCGGTCGCGGGCTACTTCGGCGGCTGGCTGGACGCCGCGATGATGCGGGTCACGGACGCGGCGCTCGCCATCCCGGCGCTCTTCCTGCTGGTTGTCGTCGCCACGATCGTCACCCCGAGCAAACCCGTGCTGATCCTGATCATCGCTTCCGTCGCCTGGCTGTCCCCGGCCCGCCTCATCCGCGGCGAGGCGCTGGCCCTGCGCGGCCGCGACTACATCCACGCCATGCGGCTCATGGGCGGCGGCGGTGCCCGGGCCGTCTTCCGGCACATCGTGCCGAACGCCATCGGCACGATGATCGTCAACGCCACGTTCCAGATCGCCGACGCGATCCTGTACGTCGCCTATCTGTCGTTCCTCGGCCTGTCCATCCCGCCGCCCGCCGCCGACTGGGGCTCCATGCTCAGCACCGGCATCACGTACACCCAGGTCGGCTACTGGTGGCTGATCTTCCCGCCGGGCCTCGCGATCGTGCTCGTCGTCGCGGCGTTCACCTTCATCGGCGACGGGCTGCGGGACGCCTTCGACGTGCGTCTCCAGAGGGACGGTGGCGAGCGCTGATGACCGAATCCCTGCTGCGCGTGGACGACCTCCACGTCGAGATCCCGGTCCGCGACGGCGACCGCCGCCGCACCGTGCACGCCCTCGACGGGGTGTCCCTGGACCTCGCCCCGGGCGAGGCGCTGGGCCTCGTCGGCGAGTCCGGCTGCGGCAAGACCATGACCGCGCTCAGCGTGCTGGGCCTGCTGCCAGGCGGCGGCCGTATCACCCGCGGTTCCCTCACCTTCGCCGGTTCGGACCTGGCGAACGCCCCCGAACCCGTGCTGCGGGGCGTACGCGGCAACACCATCGGCATGGTCTTCCAGGACCCGCTCACCTCCCTCAACCCCACCATGACCATCGGCGCCCAGGTAGCCGAACCGCTGCTGCTGCACAAGGGCGTGGGGAAGGCGGAGGCGTGGCGGCGGGCCGAGGAGATGCTGCGGCTGGTGGGCCTGCCGAAGCCGGGGGAGCGGCTGCGGAGCCATCCGCACCAGCTCAGCGGCGGGATGCGGCAGCGGGTCGCCATCGCCATGGCCCTGATCTGCGAACCCCGGCTGCTGATCGCCGACGAGCCGACGACGGCGCTCGACGTCACCACGCAGGCCCAGATCCTGGAGCTGATCGACGAGCTGCGGGCGCGGCTGGGCATGGCGCTGATCCTGGTCACCCATGACCTCGGGGTGATCGCCCGACGGGTGGACCGGGCCGTGGTGATGTACGCGGGCCGGACGGTGGAACGGGCCGGTGTCCGCGGCCTGTTCGCGGCCCCGCGCCACCGCTACACCCAGGCGCTCTTCGCCGCCCTCCCGGAGCGCGCCGCCGACGCGTCCCGGCCGCTGGCCACCATCCCGGGCCTGCCGCCGTCGTTGCTGGTCCGCCCGACGGGCTGCCGGTTCGCACCGCGGTGCGGTTTCGCGAGCGAGCGGTGCGCGACGACCGAGCCGCCCATGACCACGGAGCCGCCCCTGACGGCGGCCGGGCCCGGCGGGCACAGCTTCGCCTGCTTCCATCCCGTACCGTCAGGCGTCGACCCCGTCGCCCAGGTGGTGCCGGACGCTCCAATTCCGGTCCCGGCCCGTACGGATGACGTCCTGCTGCGGCTCACCGGCCTGACCAAGGACTATCCGCTGCACGGCGGCCCGTTCGCCCGCCGCGGGGGCGCGGTGGTGAGCGCGGTGGCCGGGGTGTCGCTCACGGTGCGGCGCGGGGAGACGTTCGGGATCGTGGGGGAGTCCGGCTGCGGGAAGTCCACCCTCGGCAGGCTCGTCGTCGGCATGGAGCCCCCGACCGCCGGCACCATCCGCTTCGGCGGGCGCGACCCCGCCGCGCTGGACCGCCGTGCGCGCAAGGCGCACCGCCGCGAGGTGCAGCTGATGTTCCAGGACGCGTACGCCTCGATGGACCCGCGGATGCGGGTGGCGGCGATCCTGCGCGAGCCGCTGGCCATCCAGGGCATCGGGGACCGCGCCGGGCAGCATGCGCGCATCGCGCGGCTGCTGGACGACGTCGGGCTGCCGCACGGTGCGCTGGACCGCTATCCGCACGAGTTCTCCGGCGGCCAGCGCCAGCGGCTCGGGCTGGCCCGGGCGCTCGCGCTCTCACCGTCGCTCGTCGTGGCCGACGAACCGGTCTCCGCGCTGGACGTCTCCGTACAGGCGCAGATCCTCAACCTGATGCGGGAGCTTCAGCGCGAGCGGGGCGTGGCGTATCTGTTCATCTCGCACGACCTCGCCGTGGTCCGGTATCTCGCGGACCGGGTCGGCGTGATGTACCTGGGCAAGCTGGTGGAGACCGGCCCCGCCGCTACCGTGTTCGCCGCGCCACTCCACCCGTACACCCGCGGTCTGCTGGACACGGCACTGCTGGACATCGCCCTGCCGGACGCGGCGGACCGGGCCGGTCCGGGCGTGGGGCCGTCGGCCGCGCCGCTCGGCGGGGAGACGCCGTCGGCCGCCGGTCCGCCGTCCGGCTGCCGGTTCCGCACCCGCTGCCCGTACGCCCGGGACGTCTGCGCGCGCGAGGAGCCGATGCCCGCCGAACCGGCCGCTCCGGGGCACGTGGTGGCCTGCCACTTCCCGCTGACCCCGGATTTCCGCTGATCCCGGCCGCCGTGCCGTAATGTCGCGGACGTTCACCGGCCATCTGCCCTGAATAGCTTCGCGTGCGGACCCATCCGGACAGGGGAGGCACAGGTGGCATCGGACATCACACGCCGGAGGCTGGTCGCACTCGGTGCCGGGGCGACGGGTGCGGCCGCGGCGGGTTCGCTGCTGCCGCCGTCGCTCCAGGCCGCCCTCGCCGCGCAGCCGTCCCCGCCGCCCGGCGGTCTCGACGCCATCGAGCATGTGGTCCTGCTGATGCAGGAGAACCGTTCCTTCGATCACTACTTCGGCACGCTCCGCGGCGTCCGCGGCTACGCCGACCCGGGCGCCGTCACCCTGCCCGGCGGGCAGAGTGTCTTCGCGCAGCCGAAGCCGGGCGGTGGCCATGTCCTGCCGTTCGGGGCGCGCGAGGCGGCCGAGGCGCAGCGCGAGGACCTGCGCTTCATCGGCCAGCTCGACCACTCCTGGGACGGCGGCGCGACGGCGTGGCACGGCGGCTGGATGGACAACTGGATCGCCGCCAAGTCCCCGGCCACCATGGTCCACTTCGACCGTGCGGACATCCCGTTCCACTACGAGCTGGCGGACACCTTCACCATCTGCGACGCGTACCACTCCTCGATCCACTCCTCCACCAGCCCCAACCGCAACTACTGGGTCAGCGGCACCACCGGCCACGAGCCGGGCGGGGACCGCGCGGTCGGCAACGACGCGTACGAGGAGGACAGCCACCCCGGCTACGACTGGACCACCACCCCCGAGGTGCTGGAGCGGGCCGGGGTGAGCTGGCAGGTCTACCAGGAGTGGGACAACTTCCAGGACAACAACATCGAGTTCTACCGTCCGTTCAAGGACGTGGCCCGCAAGGCGCTGGCCGGGCTGGGCTTCACCAGCACGAACGCGTTCTACACCGCCGTGCGCGAGGCGTCCGGCGCCGAGCGGCAGCGGCTGCTCGACGGGCTGGAGGCGGGCCTGGAGAAGCTGACCGCCGACGAACGGCGGCTGTTCGAGCGGGGTCTGCGCCGGGCCCCGGAAGGCGGCTTCGAGGAGGCGTTCCGCGCCGATGTGGCGGCCGGGCGGCTGCCCGCGGTGTCGTACCTGGTGCCGTCCCCGCTGGACTCCGAGCACCCCGACGTCTCCACCCCCGCGCACAGCGCCACCGTGACGTACGCGGTCCTGGACGCGCTCGCCGCCCATCCCGAGGTGTGGCGCAAGACCGCGGTCTTCCTCACCTACGACGAGAACGACGGCTTCTTCGACCACGTCGTGCCGCCGAACCCGCCCGCCGACGTGGCCGATGAGTGGTGGCAGGGGCGGCCGCTGGGGCTGGGGATGCGGGTGCCGATGCTGGTGATCTCGCCCTGGACGGTCGGCGGCTATGTGTGCTCCGAGCTGTTCGACCACACCTCAGCCAACCGCTTCCTGGAGAAGTGGCTGGGCATCGAGGTGCCAGGCGTCTCCGCCTGGCGCCGGACCGTGTGCGGCGACCTGACCGGCGCCTTCGCCTTCGGTGCCGCCGCCGCCCCGCAGCCGCTGCGCGACCCGGGGCCGCCCCCGGCGGACCGTGCGCACTGGACGCCGCGGCCGCCCGCCGACCAGCGGATGCCACGGCAGGAGGAGGGCACGCGTCCGGCCCGCCCGCTGCCGTACCAGCCGGAGGTGTCCGGAGTGTTCGAGCCGCGGGCGGGGGTGATGCGGCTGGCGCTCGCCAACTCCGGGGTGCGCAGCGCGCACGCCATCCTCTTCCCGTACGCGGGGGAGTACGAGGCGCCCCAGCACCGCGACCTGGCGCCGGGGGCCCTGTCCACCTGGGACGTACCGGTGCGGGACGGTGCGTACGACTTCGTCGTCACCGGGCCGAACGGCTTCCGCCGCGAATTCCGGGGCACGGCCGACGGCGCCGCCGCCGGGCTGCGGGTGCGCGGTGGGATCGACGGCCGCCGCCGCCAGCTCACGCTGACCATCACCAACAAGGGCGAGCGCACGATGGAGGTCACCGTGCGGCCGCACGCCTATGTGGCCGACGCGGACGCGCGGCAGCGCACGGTGAGCGTGCGCGCGGGCTCGACGCGGGCCGTGGAGTTCTCGGCGAGGGAGGGCCACGGCTGGTACGACCTGGTGCTGACGGCCGAGGGCGACTCCACCTTCCACCGCCGCCTCACCGGGCACATCGAGAACGGGCGCCCCTCGGTCAGCGGCTGATGCGACCCTGGTCCGGCGCTGGTCCGACGGCTGTCGGAGGCGTGTGCTCCGGATGTGGGGAAGCCCACAAAGGAGACAAAGGATCTTTTCCGGCTGACACAGTGCTTTGGTCACAAGCACATCACGCCGCACTCGGTGCACGGAGCCGTACTCGGTGCACAGAGCCGTACTCGGGGCGCAGACCGGAAAGCAGTCATGGCCGCACTCGCGCGATGGTGTATCAGACGCAGCGCCGTCGTGATCGTGCTCTGGCTGGCCGCCTTCGCGGGGGTCGCCGCCGCGGCGGCCGCGACCGGTTCCGCGTACTCGAACGAATACGACATCCCGGGCACCGGCTCCTCCACGGCCTCACGCCTGCTGGAACAGCGCTTCCCGGACCGGGCAGGGGACACCGACAGCATCGTCTGGCACACCGCCGAGCACGCCGGAACGGTGCGCTCCGCCGACGTCGAGCGGCGGATGACGGTGGCGCTGCGGCGCGTCGCCCATCTGCCCGGCGTCGTCTCCGTCACCGGCCCGTACGGCACCGACGACACCAGCCGCATCAGCGCCGACGAGCACACCGCGTACGCCACCGTCGCCTTCCGCGAATCCGCCGCAGGCTTGGGCAAGGACGAGGTGCGCCGGGTCCTGGACACCGCGCGCTCCGCCGCCGCTCCGGGGCTGGAGATCGAGATGGGCGGCGCGGGCGCCGGGCTCACCGAGACGGCCGCGCCCGCCCACCTCAGCGAGGCCATCGGTGTCGCCGTGGCCGCCGTCGTCCTCTTCCTCGCCTTCGGCTCGCTCGCGGCGACCCTGCTGCCGATCGCCACCGCGCTGATCGGCGTCGGCACCGCGTACGCGGCGATCGGGCTGCTCGGCCACGCCATGACCGTGGCCGACTTCGCGCCCATGCTCGGCATGCTGATCGGGCTAGGCGTCGGCATCGACTACGCGCTGTTCATCGTCACGCGGCACCGCCGGGGCCTCAAACAGGGGCTGCCGGTCGCCGAGGCCGCGCAGCGCGCGGTGACCACCTCGGGCCGCGCGGTGATCTTCGCGGGCGCGACCGTCTGCCTGGCTCTGCTCGGCATGCTGGTGCTGCGGCTGAGCTTCCTGAACGGCGTGGCGGTCGCCGCCGCGCTCACGGTCGCGCTCACCGTCGCCGCCTCCATCACCCTGCTGCCCGCGCTGCTGGGGCTGATCGGGGCGCGGGCGCTGAGCCGCCGCGAACGCAGGCGGCTGGCCGAGCACGGGCCATGGTCCACGGCGGGGCCCGGCCTCGCCACCCGCTGGGCGTCCTTCGTGGAACGCCACCCCAAGGTGCTGGGCGCGGTCGCCGTCGCCGTGATGCTGGCCCTCGCCCTGCCCACCCTCTCGCTCCGGCTCGGCACCTCCGACCAGGGCAACAACCCGGAGACCTCGACCACCCGGAAGGCATACGACCTGCTCGCCGAGGGGTTCGGGCCCGGCTTCAACGGACCGCTGACGCTCATCGGCAGCATCGACGGCGCCGAGGACCGGATGGCCTTCACCCGGCTGACCACCACCCTGCGCACCGCCGAGGGCGTCGCCTCGGTGAGCGCCGCCGATCTCGGCGGCGGGGGCGACACCGGCGTGATCACCGTCGTGCCCACCACCGCCCCGCAGTCGCCGGATACCTCGCGGCTCGTCGAACGACTGCGGACCGAGATCCTGCCGAAGGCCGAGGAGGGCACCTCGCTGCGGGTGTACGTCGGCGGGCTGACCGCCGGGTACGACGACTTCGCGGCGGTGATCGTCTCCAAGCTGCCCCTGTTCGTGGGGGTGGTGGTGGCGTTGGGCTGTGTGCTCTTGCTGCTCGCGTTCCGCAGCATCGGCATCCCGGTCAAGGCGGCGGTCATGAATGTGGCCGCCGTCGCGTCGTCCTTCGGTGTCGTCGTCGCGGTCTTCCAATGGGGCTGGGGGAGCGAACCGCTGGGGCTCGGCCGGGCGGGCCCGATCGAGCCCTTCCTCCCCGTGATCATGGTGTCGGTGCTGTTCGGGCTCTCCATGGACTATCAGGTGTTCCTGGTGAGCCGGATGTACGAGGAGTGGCAGCACACCCGCGACAACCGGCTCGCGGTCCGGGTGGGCCTCGCCGAGACCAGCCGGGTCATCAACTCCGCGGCCATCATCATGATCGCCGTCTTCTCGGCGTTCGTGCTCAGCGGCGACCGGATCATCGCCATGTTCGGCATCGGGCTGGCGGCCGCGGTCGCCCTGGACGCGTTCGTCCTCCGCACGCTGCTGGTCCCCGCCCTGATGCATCTGCTCGGCGGCGCCAACTGGTGGCTGCCGGGCTGGCTGGAGCGGATGCTGCCGCGCATCAGCATCGAGGCGCCGGATCCGGATCCGGACCCGGTGTCCCTGCCAGGGCAACGCGCACCCGAGGCGGACACCGCCCGCGAACCCGTGCCGTAGGCCGCGGCCTACGAGGCCGTCAGCCTTCGCGGGGGCGGATCACCACGTGGCCCGAGTCGAGGTCTATCGGGCCCTTCCCCGGGTCGCTGTCGCCGATGTCCACCAGCGTGAACTCCAGCCGGTTGTGCTCCTCTTCGGTGTGCTTGCGACCGGGCGCGAACAGCTCCTCGATGAGGTTGAACATGGCGACCCCCGTAGGTGTGGGACTGCCGCCAGTGTAAGCAGACCGCCCGAAAAGGGGTCGGACCCGACCACGGTCAGCTGATGTCCAGCCGCAGGATCCGGTCATCCTGCTTGCCCGGGTCGCCCCGCCCGTCCGTGTTGCTCGTGACCACCCACAGCCCGCCGTCCTCCGTGGGGACCACACTGCGCAGCCGCCCGTACTTCCCGGTGAGGAACGCCTGCGGCTCGGCCACCGGCTTGGTCCCCCGCAGCGGGATCCGCCACAGCCGCTCACCGCGCAGCCCCGCCATCCAGATGGAGCCCTTGGCGAACGCGATGCCGCTCGGCGAGGCGTCCTCGGGCTTCCACTGCTCGACCGGATCGACGAACCCCTTCTTCCCGGCCTTGCCCTCCGCCTCCGGCCAGCCGTAGTTCTTGCCCGGCCGGATCAGATTCAGCTCGTCCCAGGTGTCCTGGCCGAATTCCGATGCCCACAGCCGCTTCTGGGCGTCCCAGGCCAGCCCCTGCACATTGCGGTGACCGGGGGAGTAGACGACCGAATCGGCCTGCGGATTGCCGTGCACCGGCTCACCGTCCGGGGTCATCCGCAGGATCTTGCCGCCGAACGAATCCATGTCCTGGGCGAGCCCCCGCTCACCGCTCTCGCCCGTGCCCGCGTAGAGCATCTTGTCCGGGCCGAAGGCGATCCGGCCGCCGTTGTGGATCGCGCCCTTGGGGATGCCCTTGAAGATCGTGTCCGGGGCGCCCAACTGATCGCCCGAGGGGCGCTTGTCGTCGTACACCATCCGCGCGATGCGGTTGTCCGAGTCGGTGGTGAAATACGCGTACACCATGTGGTCCGAGCCGAAGTCGGAGGAGACCGCGAGCCCCAGCAGACCGCCCTCGCCCGCGGGCGAGACGCCGGGCACGGACCCCAGCTCGGTCTGCTTTCCGCTGTCCGCCGAGATCTTGAAGATCTTCCCGGTGTCCCGGGAGGACACCAGCAGATCCCCGCCCGGCAGCGGCGCCACCCCCCAGGGCGATTTCAGCTTGGTGGTGAGCAGGCTCGTCACCTTCGCCGAGCCCTTCTTGGGTGCGGCCGACTCACTGGCCGAGGGCCCTGCCGACGGGGAGCCGTCCTTGGACCCCTCCTTCCCGGGCGCGGACGAACCCGAGCGCTCGAAGGGGGACTGGCCGTCGCCGGTGGAGCAGCCGGTGAGCAGCAGCGCGGCGGTGGCGGCGAGGGCGGGGAAGATGCGAGGACGTCGCACGGTCGGGTTCCTCTCGGTGGGGCGCGTGTGCCGCGGCACGGCACTAATTCTTCTACACCGCAGCTCCGCGTCGGGTTCCCTTGCCGGAACCGGAGCCCACACGCCTCAAAAGCACCTTCAGTCCCACGACCCCCGGGCGGGCGGCAGCGTCGCGATCTCGGCGAGGTCCCCGGCCGTCAGCATCACGTCCACCGCCGCCGCGTTCTCCGTCGCCCAGCGCTCCCGCTTGGTCCCCGGCACCGGCACCACGTGCGGCCCCTGGGCCAGCAGCCACGCCAGCGCCACCTGGGCCGCCGTCACCGACTCCCCGTGCCGCCGCGCGACCCGCCGCAGCCCGGCCACGATGGGCTGGTTCGCCGCCATCATCTCCGCCGTGAAGCGCGGGTGCCGGGCGCGCATGTCCTCCGGCTCGAATCCCTGCCCCGGGGTCAGCGTCCCGCTCAGGAAGCCGTTGCCCAGCGGCATCGCCGCCAGGAAGCCCACCCCGCGCGAGGCGCACCACGGCACCAGCGCCTCCAGCGCCTCGGGTGACCACACCGACAGCTCCGCCTGCACACAGCTCACCGGGAAGACCTGCTGCACCCGCTCCAGCTGCCGCACGGTCGCGTCGTGCATCCGGGCACCGGCCCGCCGCTGGGCCCGCGCCCCCACCGCGCACAGCCCCAGCGCCCGTACCTTGCCCGCCGCGACCAGCTCCGCCATCGCGCCCCAGGTCTCCTCTATCGGCACCTCGGGGTCGGCCCGGTGCAGCTGGTAGAGATCGATCACATCGGTCTGGAGCCGCCGCAGCGAGGCGTCGCAGGCCCGCTTCACATAGCCGGGCCGCCCGTTGGCCACGATGTGCTGTTCACCGACCAGCAGTCCGCACTTGGTGGACACGAAGGCGTCCGCGCGCCGCTCCTTCAGCGCCCGGCCCACCAGCAGTTCATTGGTGAAGGGGCCGTACATGTCGGCGGTGTCGAGCAGGTTCGCGCCCGCGTCGAGCGCGGTGTGCACGGCGCGCAGCGAATGCTCGCCGTTGCGCTGCGAAGCGGTGTATGCCCAGCTCATGGGCATGCATCCGAGGCCGATCGCCCCCACTTCGAGCGCCGCCGCTCCGATTGTCCTGCGCTCCACCTGGACTGACCCCTCCCGTTTCTCGCACCAAACTAACCTCTGCGGAGAGCCTCACTTCGCATAGCCTCCTGGCATGAGTGCAGATCACAGCGATACGTTCCGGCACCACGATTCGTCTCATGCCGCGTCCGGTGACACCGCCCGCCCCCTCGTCTGGCTGCCCATCGCGCCCGAGGAGATCGACGGCCTGCCCGAGGGCCTGGAATACGCCCACTGGGACGGCGGCCCCGACTACCCCACCGACCCCGCCCGCGTCTCCTTCTACTGTGTGCCGTACATGAAGCGCGCCGAGGTGCTGACCCGTCCGCTGGAGGCCATGACGGGGCTGCGGGTGATCCAGACGCTCACCGCGGGCATAGACAGCCTGCTGCCCGCCATGTCACAGGTCGTCCCCGGCGTCCAGCTGTGCAACGCCCGGGGGCTGCACGACGCGAGCACCGCCGAGCTGGCGCTGACCCTGACCCTCGCCTCGCTGCGCGACATCCCCAACTTCGTCCGCGCCCAGGACGCCGGGGAGTGGACCCCCGGCTTCCGTCCGGCGCTCGCCGACAAGTCCGTTCTGATCATCGGGTACGGCTCGATCGGCAGCGCCATCGAGGACCGGCTCGAACCCTTCGAGTGCGAGCGGGTAACGCGCGTCGCGCGCTCCCCGCGTACGACCGAGCGCGGCCCGGTGCACCCGATCGACGCCTTGCCTCAACTGCTTCCGGAGGCCGACGTCGTTGTCCTGGTGACCCCGCTGACCGACCAGACCCGGGGGCTCGTCGGGGCGGACTTCCTGGCGAAGATGAAGGACGGAGCGCTGTTGGTGAATGTCGCACGGGGCGCGGTGGTGGACACCAAGGCGCTCCTCGCCGAAGTGGAGAGCGGACGGCTGCGGGCCGCGCTGGATGTGACCGACCCCGAACCACTGCCCGCCGGGCATCCGCTGTGGCACGCTCCAGGAGTGCTCATCACCCCGCATGTGGGCGGCCCTTCATCGGCCTTCCTGCCCCGCGCCAAGCGGCTGGTACGCGGCCAGCTGCACCGATTCGCCGCGGGCGAGCCGATGGAACATCTCGTGATGACCACGGGGTAGACGAGGGGGCAACATGCCCCTGGCAGTACATACAGGCATCGATTGACTGCACTCCGTATATACATCGCCGTAGTCGGTTACGTTGAGTAGATGGCCTATGTCCCTGCGTGACCAGTCTGGTGTATCGTCCGAGCGGGGGCTGCGCCAATGACCTGACGGCGTCAGCGATGGACCGGAACTCGAGGGGGGCGACGGGCGATGTATGGCCAATGGACCAACGACCCGACGCAGCTCAGGCGTCGACCGCGACTTTTCCGCGCAGCCGCGCGGCTCTCGATGACGAAGCTCATGGGGATATGGCTCGCCGGGCCGCACCCCTTCGCGCGACGGGCGGCAGTGCGGTGAGCGCCACCGGAGCGGTGCTCGCCCGGCCGTCGGTCTCCAGTGGCGCCCGGCTGCTGCCCCAGGTCGTCCTCGCCCTGGTCTGCGGCGGGTACGCGGTGGGTGCGGTGCTCGGCTGGGGATCACCCGAACTGGCCGTCGTCATGGGGGACTTCGGCCTTGCCGCAGCCGCCCTCACCGCCGCGGCCTCCTGTCTGTGGCACGGGCGCAGGGGCTCGGGGCGGATGCGCCCGGCCTGGCTGCTGTTCGCGGCGTCCTCGGCCATGACCGCGCTGGGGAACGGCACCTGGGGCTGGTACGAGGTGGTGCTCGGCCGCCCGGTGCCCACCCCCTCGTTCGCCGATGTCTGCTTCCTGCTCTTCGCGCCGCCCGCGATCGTGGGCATGCTGGTGCTCGCCAAGCGCCCGGAGAACCGGGCCGGATGGATCTGCCTGGGCCTGGACGCCTGGCTGATCGCCGGATCGCTGATGACCCTGTCGTGGAGCCTCGCGCTCGCCCACACCGGGCAGTTCGGCGGGGACGCCGCGAGCGTGGCCCGCAGGGCCTTCTCGGTCGCCTATCCGCTGCTGGACATCGTGCTGGTCAGCATGGTGATCGTGCTGCACTTCCGGCGCCCGACGTCGGCCAGCCGCCCGGCGGTCAACACCGCGATCGGCGCGTTCGCGCTGACCGTGCTGTGTGACGCCCTGTTCACCTCGCCGATGCTGCACGACCACTACCGCTCGGGCCAGATCCTGGACGCGGGCTGGTTCGCCGGGTCGATGCTGCTGGCGTACGCGCCCTGGGTGGCCCGGCGGGACGCCGCCGAGACCCCGCCGCCCACGGCCCGCCGCACCGACCGGAGCCGTCCCACCGCGGGCGCCGTCGCTGCCCTGGCGCCGTATCTCGCCGCCGCCGTGTGCACCCTGGGCATCCTGTTCAACGTGATGGACGGCCGTCCGGTCGACGGGGTGGTGCTCCTCACCGCCTGCGCGGTCGTGCTCGCGCTGCTCGTCCGGCAGGCGATCATGCTGATGGACAACATCGCGCTCACCCAGGAGCTGGCGCAGAAGGAGAACCACTTCCGCTCCCTGGTGCAGAGCTCCAGCGATGTGATCATGATCGCCGCGCCCACCGGCATCCTGCGGTACGTCAGCCCCGCCGCCTCCGGCGTCTACGGGCGGGACGCGGAGGAGCTGAAGGACTCCGAGCTGGCCTCGATGATCCACCCCGAGGACCTGGGCCCGGTGGTCCACGAGGTCCGCCGGTTCCTGGCCGCCTCACCGGGCGAGGTGCCCACCACCCGCATCGAGTGCCGGTTCCGCTCAGGCTCCGGCGACTGGCTCAACGTGGAGTCGACGGTCAGCCGCCATCAGGGCGGCCTGATCTTCAACAGCCGCGATGTCACCGAGCGGGTCCGGCTCCAGGCCCAGCTCCAGCACAGTGCCGAGCACGACCCGCTCACCGACCTGCCCAACCGCGCACTGTTCACCAAGCGGGTCCGGCACGCGGTCGGCGGGCGGCGCCGCACCGACGCGGGCACCGCCGTGCTCTTCATCGACCTCGACGGCTTCAAGGCCGTCAACGACACCGTCGGCCACCAGGCGGGCGACGAGCTGCTGGTCCAGGCCGCCCGCAGGCTCCAGGAGTCCGTGCGGTCCGGCTCCGGCGACTGCGCCGCCCGGCTCGGGGGCGACGAGTTCGCCGCCCTCATCGTGGGCGACGGCACCGAGGACACCAGCACCCGCGAATGCCGCATCCTGGAGATCGCCGACCGGCTGCGGGCCCGGCTCTCCCAGCCCTACCGGGTGGAGGGCGGCACCGAGGTGCGGGTCGCCGCCAGCATCGGCGTCGCCTTCGCCGAGCCCGGCATCAGCCCCGGCGCCCTGATGCGCAACGCCGACCTGGCCATGTACCGGGCCAAGGCCGCCGGGAAGAACCGCGTCGAGCTGTACGCCCCGCAGATGCAGGCCGATGTGTCGCGCCGCGCCGAGGTCGCCACGAGGCTGCGCGCCGCCCTGCACGACGGCGAGTTCGTGCTGCTGCACCAGCCCGTCGTGGAGCTGGCGACCGGCCGGGTCACCGCCGTCGCCGCCCAGCCCCGCTGGCGCTCGGCCCAGGGCATCCTGTTCACCCCGGCCGAGTTCCTGAGGGTCGCCGACAACAACGGGCGCGGCGGCGACCACGGCCGCGCCGGTGAGGAGGGCGCCCGCACCGCCGAGCTGACCCGCTGGACGCTGGAGGCCGCCGTCGAGCAGGCCGCCCAGCGCCGCCGCGACGGCCACATGGTCCCCGTCTGCGTGCGGCTGCCCGCGGGCCGTCTGGTCGACAAGTCGATGCCGCCCAAGGCCGTCGAGACCCTGCTCGCCCGGCACGGCCTGCCGTCCGGTGCGCTGATCCTGGAGCTGACCGACAGCGACCCACGGGTGCCGCTGGACGAACTGGAGCACCGCCTCGGCGCGCTGCGGCGGCTGGGGGTGCGGATCGCGCTCGACGGGTTCGGCAGCGGCTATGCCGCGATCAGGGCGCTGCGCAGGCTCCCCATCGACGTGCTCAAGCTCGATCAGGGGCTGGTCGAGGGGGTGGTGGAGTCGTCCCGGCTGCACAAGATCACCTCGGGGCTGCTGCGGATCGGCGGCGACCTCGGGATGCAGTCCATCGCGGAGGGCGTGGACCTGCCCGAGCAGCTGGTGACCCTGCGCGGCATGGGGTGCACCCACGCCCAGGGCATGGCCTTCAGCGGTCCGCTGGACGAGCACCGGCTGCGCCGGGCGCTCATCCGCGGCGGCTATCCGGTGCCGCGCTCGGACGCCCCGGTGCTGGTCGGCGGCGGGTTGCCGGCGCGGCACGGCGGATACGGCGGGCACGGGCCCCGGCGCCCGGAGGCGCACCACACCCACCCACCGACCCGCTCAAATACTGAGACTCCTGTCCCACCCACTTGACACCTGATACGCGCGGGGGGGAGGGTCGGAGCCATGCGCACCCGAATTCTCGTACTTGGACAGCGCGTCGGCTGAGCAGGGTCATGTTGAAGCCCTGCGGACCCTCACCGGCGCGCTCCCCTCGCTTGCCTCACGGCACGAGGGGTTTTTTGTTGCACTGACGCCTGTGCACCGCCTTCCTCCCGCATCACACCTCATTCGAGAAGAGAATGCAGATGACCGAGCAGGCCTCCGGGGCCCATCATCCCCAGCCGAGGGCCCGTAACGGCGGACCGCAGTCCGCCACCGTCGAGCACGTCACGGGCGCGCAGTCCCTCATCCGCTCGCTCGAGGAGGTGGGCGCCGACACCGTCTTCGGGATTCCCGGCGGTGCGATCCTCCCCGCGTACGACCCGATGATGGACTCCGTGAAGGTCAGGCACGTTCTCGTCCGTCACGAGCAGGGCGCGGGCCACGCCGCGACCGGCTACGCGCAGGCCACCGGCAAGGTCGGCGTCTGCATGGCGACCTCAGGTCCCGGTGCCACCAACCTGGTCACCCCGATCGCCGACGCCCACATGGACTCGGTCCCGATCGTCGCGATCACCGGCCAGGTGGCGTCCAAGGCCATCGGCACGGACGCCTTCCAGGAGGCGGACATCTGCGGCATCACGATGCCGATCACCAAGCACAACTTCCTGGTCACCAAGGCCGAGGACATCCCGCGCACGATCGCCGAGGCGTTCCACATCGCCGCCACCGGCCGCCCCGGCCCGGTCCTGGTCGACATCGCCAAGGACGCGCTCCAGGCGAAGACCACCTTCTCCTGGCCGCCGCAGACCGATCTGCCCGGCTACCGCCCGGTGACCAAGCCGCATGCCAAGCAGATCCGCGAGGCCGCCCGGCTGATCACCGAGGCCGAGCGCCCGGTGCTGTACGTGGGCGGCGGCGTTCTCAAGGCGCACGCCACCGCCGAGCTGCGGGTGCTGGCCGAGCTGACCGGGGCGCCGGTCACCACCACCCTGATGGGGCTCGGCGCGTTCCCCGACAGCCACCAGCTCCACCTCGGCATGCCGGGCATGCACGGCACCGTCGCCGCCGTGACCAGCCTCCAGAAGGCCGACCTGATCGTGGCGCTCGGCGCGCGCTTCGACGACCGGGTCACCGGCAAGCTCGACTCGTTCGCCCCGTTCGCCAAGATCGTGCACGCGGACATCGACCCGGCGGAGATCGGCAAGAACCGCGCCGCCGATGTGCCGATCGTCGGCGACGCCCGCGAGGTCATCGCCGATCTGGTCGTCGCGGTCCAGGCCGAGCACGACGCTGGCCACACCGGTGACTACACCGGCTGGTGGGAGGACCTGAACCGGTGGCGCGAGACCTACCCGCTCGGCTATGACCTGCCCGAGGACGGCAGCCTGTCGCCGCAGCAGGTCATCCAGCGGATCGGTGAGCTGGCCCCGGAGGGCACCGTCTTCGCCGCGGGCGTCGGCCAGCACCAGATGTGGTCCGCCCACTTCATCCAGTACGAGAAGCCCGCGACCTGGCTGAACTCGGGCGGCGCCGGGACCATGGGGTACGCCGTCCCGGCCGCCATGGGCGCCAAGGCCGGTGTGGAGGACCGTACGGTCTGGGCGATCGACGGGGACGGCTGCTTCCAGATGACCAACCAGGAACTGGTCACCTGCGCGCTGAACAACATCCCGATCAAGGTCGCGATCATCAACAACGGCGCGCTGGGGATGGTCCGCCAGTGGCAGACCCTGTTCTACAACCAGCGCTACTCCAACACCGTGCTGCACTCCGGCCCGGGGGCGGACGCCCAGCCGAGCGCCGCGGGCACCCGGGTCCCGGACTTCGTGAAGCTCGCCGAGGCCATGGGCTGCATCGGCATCCGCTGTGAGGACCCGGCCGACCTCGACGCCGTGATCGAGAAGGCCAACGCGATCAACGACCGCCCGGTGGTCGTGGACTTCATCGTCCACGAGGACGCCATGGTCTGGCCGATGGTCGCCGCCGGCACCTCCAACGACGAGATCCTGGCGGCGCGCGACACCCGTCCGGACTTCGGCGACAGCGAAGACGACTGAGGCCCGGGACCGAGAGAGAAGAAGAGAGACGCCCGCCATGTCCAAGCACACGCTCTCCGTCCTGGTGGAGAACACCCCCGGCATCCTCGCCCGGATCGCCGCCCTGTTCTCCCGCCGCGGCTTCAACATCGACTCGCTCGCCGTGGGGGTCACCGAGCACCCCGACATCTCCCGCATCACTATCGTGGTGAACGTCGAGGAGCTGCCGCTGGAGCAGGTCACCAAGCAGCTCAACAAGCTCGTCAACGTCCTGAAGATCGTCGAGCTGGAGGACGGTTCGGCCATTCAGCGGGAACTCGTTCTCGTGAAGGTCCGCGCCGACAACGAGACCCGCTCCCAGATCGTCGAGATCGTCCAGCTGTTCCGCGCCAAGACCGTGGATGTCTCCCCGGAGGCCGTGACCATCGAGGCCACCGGCAGCAGCGACAAGCTCGAAGCCATGCTCAAGATGCTGGAACCGTACGGCATCAAGGAGCTGGTGCAGTCCGGCACGATCGCCATAGGGCGCGGCGCCCGCTCCATCACCGACCGGAGCCTGCGCGCACTCGACCGGTCCGCCTGACGAGACCCCCGAACCTTCACCCGCCCGCCCGTCATACGGTGGGACGCACAACCCACACGCTAGGAGAATCCCGAAGTGGCCGAGCTGTTCTACGACGACGACGCCGACCTGTCCATCATCCAGGGCCGCAAGGTCGCGATCCTTGGCTACGGCAGCCAGGGTCACGCCCACGCGCTGTCGCTGCGCGACTCCGGCGTCGACGTCCGCGTCGGCCTCCAGGAGGGCTCCAAGTCCAAGGCCAAGGCCGAGGAGCAGGGCCTGCGCGTGGTGAGCGCCGCCGAGGCGGCCGCCGAGGCCGACGTCATCATGATCCTGGTCCCGGACCCGATCCAGGCCAAGGTCTACGAGGAGTCCGTGAAGGACAACCTGAAGGACGGCGACGCGCTGTTCTTCGGCCACGGCCTCAACATCCGGTACGACTTCATCAAGCCGTCGGCCAACGTCGACGTCTGCATGGTCGCGCCCAAGGGCCCGGGCCACCTGGTCCGCCGCCAGTACGAGGAAGGGCGCGGCGTGCCGTGCATCGCGGCCGTCGAGCAGGACGCCACCGGCAACGCCTTCCCGCTGGCCCTCTCGTACGCCAAGGGCATCGGCGGCACCCGCGCCGGTGTCATCAAGACCACCTTCACCGAGGAGACCGAGACCGACCTCTTCGGTGAGCAGGCGGTGCTGTGCGGTGGCACCGCGGCGCTGGTCAAGGCCGGGTTCGAGACCCTGACCGAGGCCGGTTACCAGCCGGAGATCGCGTACTTCGAGTGCCTCCACGAGCTGAAGCTGATCGTGGACCTCATGTACGAGGGCGGCCTGGAGAAGATGCGCTGGTCGATCTCCGAGACCGCCGAGTGGGGCGACTACGTCTCCGGCCCGCGGATCATCAACGACTCCACCAAGGCCGAGATGAAGAAGATCCTCGGCGAGATCCAGGACGGCACCTTCGCCAAGAACTGGATGGCGGAGTACAACGCCGGTCTGCCGAAGTACAACGAGCTGAAGAAGGCGGACCAGGACCACCTCCTGGAGACCACGGGCAAGGAGCTGCGCAAGCTCATGAGCTGGGTCGACGACGAGGCCTGAGCGCCCTGACGGCGCGGCGGGCCGTGCCGCGGGTGTGGCGGGGGTTCCCAGGAACCCCCGCCACACCCGGTTCGCATTTGTCCGCCGCGCACCACCACGTGCGGGTGATCCTGCCGCATTGGCGCATTACACAGGCCCGATCGCTACTACACTTTCCTGCAACAAACGCGTCAGGCTCACAGCGTCGTGCGTCTTCCACGCGGCTGGAACCCTTCACCGCCTGCGGCCGTCGGGACGGCCGTCCGCTGAGGACTAGTGAGGACTGAAGACCACGTGAGCACTGCTTCCCCCGGTAAACCTGTCGTACTCATCGCCGAAGAGCTGTCGCCCGCCACGGTCGACGCCCTGGGCCCGGACTTCGAGATCCGGAGCTGCAACGGCGCGGACCGAGACGAACTGCTTCCCGCCCTTGCCGATGTGGACGCGATCCTCGTCCGCAGCGCGACCAAGGTCGACGCGGAAGCCATCGCCGCGGCGAAGAAGCTGAAGGTGGTCGCCCGCGCGGGCGTCGGCCTGGACAATGTGGACGTCTCCGCCGCCACCAAGGCGGGCGTCATGGTCGTCAACGCGCCGACGTCCAACATCGTCACCGCCGCCGAGCTGGCCTGCGGTCTGCTGGTCGCCACCGCCCGTAACATCCCGCAGGCGAACGCCGCGCTGAAGAACGGCGAGTGGAAGCGCAGCAAGTACACCGGTGTGGAGCTGAGCGAGAAGACCCTCGGCGTCGTCGGCCTCGGCCGCATCGGCGTGCTGGTGGCCCAGCGCATGTCCGCCTTCGGGATGAAGGTCGTCGCGTACGACCCGTATGTGCAGCCCGCGCGCGCCGCGCAGATGGGTGTGAAGCTGCTCTCCCTGGACGAGCTGCTCGAGGTCGCGGACTTCATCACCGTCCACCTGCCGAAGACCCCCGAGACGGTCGGCCTGATCGGCGACGAGGCGCTGCGCAAGGTCAAGCCCGAGGTGCGCATCGTCAACGCCGCCCGTGGCGGGATCGTGGACGAGGCGGCGCTCGCCGCGGCCCTCAAGGAGGGCCGGGTCGCCGGTGCCGGTCTGGACGTGTTCTCCAAGGAGCCGTGCACCGACTCCCCGCTGTTCGAGTTCGACAACGTGGTCGCCACCCCGCACCTGGGCGCCTCCACCGGCGAGGCCCAGGAGAAGGCGGGCATCGCGGTCGCGCGCTCGGTGCGGCTGGCCCTCGCGGGCGAGCTGGTCCCGGACGCGGTGAACGTGCAGGGCGGTGTGATCGCCGAGGACGTACGCCCGGGGCTGCCGCTGGCCGAGAAGCTGGGGCGGATCTTCACCGCGCTCGCGGGCGAGGTCGCCGTCCGGCTCGACGTCGAGGTGTACGGCGAGATCACCCAGCACGACGTCAAGGTGCTGGAGCTGTCCGCACTCAAGGGCGTCTTCGAGGACATCGTCGACGAGACCGTCTCGTATGTGAACGCCCCGCTGTTCGCGCAGGAGCGCGGCGTCGAGGTGCGGCTGACCACCAGCTCGGAGTCCTCGGAGCACCGCAACGTGGTGACCGTGCGCGGCACCCTGTCCGACGGCGCCGAGGTCTCGATCTCCGGCACGCTGGCCGGTCCGAAGAACCTCCAGAAGATCGTCGCGGTCGGGGAGTACGACGTCGACCTGGCGCTCGCCGACCACATGGCCTTCCTCCGCTACACCGACCGTCCCGGCGTCGTCGGCACGCTCGGCCGCATCCTGGGCGAGGCGGGCATCAACATCGCGGGCATGCAGGTCTCGCGTGCCACGGTGGGCGGTGCCGCGCTGGTCGCGCTGACCGTGGACGACACGATTCCGCAGACCGTGCTGAATGAGATCGCCGAGGAGATCGGCGCCACGTCGGCCCGTTCGGTCAACCTGGCCTGAGCCGCCCGGCGCCTCAGCGCTTCCAGGGGCCCGGCCTCCGCTTCCCGCGGGGGCCGGGCCCTTTTCCGTGTCCTGCCGGGCTCTTTTTCATCGTGCGTTGAATAAGCTGGCGGGGAGCGCTACGCTCTCAGATATGTGGAGAAAAACTCTCCACATAGCCCGTGTGTGACCCCCGTCAGGAGACCCGCCGTGTCCGATGACGCTCCCCGCATGCGCGCCGACGCGCGCCGCAACCGCGAGCAGATCCTGCGCGCGGCCCGCGAGGTCTTCGCCGACCAGGGCCCGGACGCCCCGCTCGACGAGATCGCCCGGCGCGCCGGGGTCGGCATCGCCACGCTCTACCGGCGCTTTCCCACCCGCCCCGACCTCTTCCGCGGCGTGGCCGTCGAGGTCTTCACCGCGGTGGACGCGGCCGCGCGGCACGCCACCGACGCCGAGGGCGATCCTGCCGACGCCCTGCGGCGCTTCATGCACGCCGCCCTCGACCTCAAGATCGGGTCGGTGATCCCGGCGCTGCTGGGCCACATCACCGCCGATGAACTCTTCGGCCGGGAGCGCGGCGACACCGCCGACCCCGTCGAGACCGTCGACCGCCTCCTCGCCCGCGCCCGCGCGGTCGGCGCGATCCGCCCCGATGTCGTCTTCGGCGACATCGTCCTGATGATCATCCGGCTGTCGCGGCCGCTGCCCGGCGGCGGCCGCATCCCCGACGACGAGGCGATCGCCCACCGCC
The DNA here is from genome assembly GCF_044333065.1 of Streptomyces sp. NPDC021115. Taxonomy (NCBI): domain Bacteria; kingdom Bacillati; phylum Actinomycetota; class Actinomycetes; order Kitasatosporales; family Streptomycetaceae; genus Streptomyces; species Streptomyces sp. NPDC021115. Next base: position 222,639 of record NZ_JBIRQF010000001.1, on the reverse strand, counting down.
AGCTCGATCTGTACGTGGACGGGCTGCGCCCCACCGGCTCCGCGCGGCCCACCACCGCACTCGGCGGCCCCGCCGTGGACGCCGCCGCCTTCACCCGCCTCCGGGAGCGCGTGATCGACGACGCCCGTGCCGACGTCGACTGATCACCGCTCGCCGTCCGTACCGCACCACCAGAAAGGCACCGTCATGTCCGACCCCTCAGCCATACCGCCCGAGGCCAACCCCCGGCGCTGGTTCGCCCTGCTCTTCATCGGCCTCGCCCAGCTGATGATCGTTCTCGACATCACGATCGTGAACATCGCCCTGCCCTCCGCCCAGCGCGACCTGGGCATCTCCGCCGGAGACCGGCAGTGGGTCATCACCGCGTACACCCTGGCCTTCGGCAGCCTGCTGCTGTTCGGCGGCCGGATCGCCGACTACACCGGCCGCAAGCGCGCCTTCCTGATCGGTCTGATCGGCTTCGCCGGGGCCTCCGCGCTCGGCGGCGCCGCCCAGGGGCTCGGGATGCTGCTCGGTGCCCGCGCCCTCCAGGGCGCCTTCGCCGCGCTGCTCGCGCCGTCGGCGCTGTCGCTGCTGGCCGTGAACTTCACCGAGGCGCGCGAGCGCGCCAAGGCGTTCGGGATCTTCGGCGCGATCGCGGCGGGCGGCGGCGCGATCGGCCTGGTCCTCGGCGGGCTGCTGACCGAGTACCTGGACTGGCGCTGGTGCCTGTACGTGAACGTGCCCATCGCCGTGGCCGCGGCGTTCAGCTGGTCCGTCCTGCCCGCCGACCGGCCAGCCGAGGAGCGGGCGCGCTTCGACATCCCCGGGGTGCTGCTGGCCGTCGCCGGGCTGGTGTCGGTGGTCTACGGATGCAGCGAGGCCGAGTCCGAGGGCTGGGACTCCCGGCTGGTGACCGGGCTGCTCATCCTGGGCGTGGTCCTGCTCACCGCCTTCGTCCTGGTGGAGCGCCGCGCCGCCCGGCCGCTGCTGCCGATCCGGGTGGTCGCGGACCGTACCCGGGGCAGTGCGTATCTGGCGGTCGGCATGTCGGTGGTCGGCATGTTCGCGATGTTCCTCTTCCTCACCTACTACATGCAGATCGTCAAGGGGTACTCGGCGCTGGTCACCGGCGTGGCCTTCCTGCCGATGACCGCGGCGGTGCTGGCCGGAGCGGGCGGCGTCGCCGCGCGCGTCATCCCCAAGGTGCCGCCGCGGGTGCTGGTGGTGCCCGGTCTGCTGATCGCGGCCACCGGGGTGGCGCTGCTGGTCCCGCTGGACGTCGACAGTTCGTACGCGGCGGGCGTGCTGCCCTCCGAACTCCTCGTCGGCTTCGGCATGGGCCTGGTGATGGCCCCCTCGATGAACTACGCGACCCACGGAGTGCAGCCGAGGGACGCGGGCATCGCCTCCGCGACGGTGAACACGGCCCAGCAGATCGGCGGTTCCATCGGCACGGCGACGCTCAACACCATCGCCACCAGCGCGACCGCCGACTATCTGCGCGACCACGCCCGCCGCATGACACCGGCCACCGCCAAGGACGGGCTGGTCGAGGGCTTCTCACACGCCTTCGTCTGGTCGTCGGTGATCCTCACGGCCGCGGCGGTGGTGGTGGGCGTCCTGATGAACACCCCACGCCCGGCCCGCGACAAGGCAGCCCACGGCGCCGCGTCGGCTCCCGTGCACCTGGCCTGACGCCGACCGTCAACGCCGGGGCCCACTCGTGTGAGGGGGCCCCGGCGTTCCCGCCCGCTAGGCTGGGCCGCGCGGCAAGAATCTCGTCCATGGGAGTAACCATGACTGCTGAACCGCTTCCGGCCTGGGTGTTTCCGCCCCCGGGTGGCTTCACCGCAGACGACCTTGACCGCATTCCGGATCTCCCGCCGCACACTGAGCTGATCGACGGGAGCCTCGTTTTCGTGAGCCCGCAGAGGCGTTTTCATTCGCTGGTCATGTACTTGCTGGAGACCGGCCTGCGGGCCTCGGTGCCAGAGTCGCTGAGCGTGTGCCGCGAGATGACCATCACCATCAACAAGGGCAACCGTCCCGAGCCCGATATCTCAGTTCTGCGTGCGGAGGCCGTCTCCGCCGAAGCTGACGAGACGGGCTACGACGCCACCGATGCCGTGCTCGCCGTGGAGGTGGTGTCGCCGGAGTCGGAAGACCGCGACCGTGAGCGCAAGCCCCAGCTGTACGCCAAGGCGGGAATCCCGCACTTCTGGCGGATCGAGAAGGGTGACGGTCGTCGTCCGGTGGTCTACGTCTACGAGCTGGACCCAGCGACCGGCTCCTACGTCCCGTCCGGCATCCACCACGACCGGCTGAAGCTCACCGTCCCCTTCGACATCGACATCGACCTCACCGAGATCGACCGGATGTGAGGGGCGGTCCCGGTCAGCCCGCCATCTCGTACGCGTAGTCCGGCGAGAACGAGCCCGCCGCCCCCGCGCAGCCGTCCAGCTCGCCCGGCGGCTTGATCCACAGGTAGGCGTCGATGGCCGGGTCGCCGGTGCCCGCGGTCGGGTTCTCGCCGACCTTGCGGCCGCGCGGGTCGCACCAGGTGTCGCCGGGCGCGGGGCCGTTGCCGTTGCGGCTGGTGTCGACGACGGCGGTGAGGCCCGAGGAGCTGCCGAGCTGGGCGAGCACGGCCTTGGCGAAGGTCACCTCGTCCGTGGTGCGGCGGTAGTTGGAGACATTGCTGTAGATGCCGTCGCCGCTGCTCAGCACGCCCGCCGAGCGCAGCCGGGACGCCTGGACGGCGGGGCTGTTCCACGCGGAGTGACCAGCGTCGAAGTACACCCGGGCCTGGGGCGCGGCGGCGTGGATGGCGGCGGAGGCGCGGGTGAGCGAGGCGTAGCGGCCGCTCAGCTCGGAGGGTGACAGACAGCTGATGAGGGCGATCGAGTCCGGTTCGAGGATGACGACCGAGGGCCCGCTGCCCAGCCCGGCGGCGAAGCCGCGCACCCAGGCGTCGTAGCTCGCCAGGTCGGGGGCGCCGCCCGCGGAGGCGCCGCCGCAGTCGCGGTTGGGGAGCTGGTACGCGACGAGCACCGGCACCTGGCCCTTGGCGGCGGCGGCCGAGGTGACCTTGCGGACGTCCTCGGTGACGGTGCCGGGGGTGTACCGCGAGAACCAGATGCCCTGGGGCTGGGACGCGATCCGCGAGGCGATGCGGGCCCGGCGGGAGTCGTTCGGGTTGGCGGCGACCCACTTGTTGACGAGCGAGTCGGGGTGGTTGAAGAAGGCGGTGGCCGAGGGGAGTTCGCCCGCGGCGGCGCGGGGCGCGTTGCCCGCGCCGACCAGGAAGGTGGTGGCGAGCGCGGCGGCCGCTAACGCTCTGACAATGCGCACGGTGCATCAGTCCTCTCGCGGACCGGGGGACGGGGAGACGGGGACTGTCCCCTGGTTGCCGCCGCGCGGCGGAAGGTTGCCGGCACCAGGCGAATGCGCCGCGTTCAGCCGGAGGCGCGTGGCGATGCGCCGCGTCCTCGGCGGGCCTACCGCAGCCGGGCGGCCTTGAGGGCCATGTGGAGCAGCAGGCGGTCGTCGCCCGCGTCGAGGTCCAGGCCGGTGAGCTGGCGGACCCGGGAGAGGCGGTAGTAGAGCGTCTGCCGGTGGATGCCGAGGAGCTGGGCGGTACGGCTCGCCTGGCCCGCGCAGTCCAGGAACGTCTCGGCGGTGCGGGCCAGTTCCGCGTGGGTGCGCTCCAGGAGGGGGCGTACGGCGGCGTCGGGGGCGGTCAGGGGGAGCGTGGCCAGCAGCCGGTACGGGCCGATGGCCGTCCACTGCGCGATCGGGTCGAGCCGGGCGTCCGCCCGCGCGGCCCGGGCGGCGGCCAGCGCCTCGCGCCAGGCGGCGGGCAGCTCATCGAGTCCGCGCCGCGCCTCGCTGACCCCGGCAGCGCTGTCCCGGCCGCCGCCGCACGGGAGGTCGGCGCCGTGCGGCTCGGCGGGCCTGGGCGCCTCCGCGGCGCCGGGCGTGTGGAGGGGATGGGCGGGCGGCGCGCTGTCGGCGGCCGCCGTGCGGGGGGAGCGCAGGAGCTGTTCGGCGGTGGCCCGGGCGGGGGCCAGGGAGGTGGGGGCGCGCAGCCGGACGAGGGCGGCCAGCGCCGTCTCGTCGGGGATCACACAGGCGGCGGCGATGCCCGGCAGATGGGGAAGGCCCGGGTGGTCCTCGTCCTCGCCGGTGTCCGGCACCCACGGCAGGACCGCGACCAGCGCCAGCGGCCCGTCGGCCGCGCCGCGCAACGCGGTGTGCAGGCCCGAGCAGGCCGCGTCGCGGGTGGCCGGGGGACCGGTGAGCAGTTCGCGCAGCAGCTCGCCCAGTTCCTCACCGGCCCGCGCCTCGGCGGCCAGCAGGGCGCCGATCCGGGCCGTGGTCTCCATCGCCCGGACCAGTCGCGGGTCGGTGGGCGGCCCGGCCGGCCCGCCCAGCTCCAGATCGGAGAGGTGGCCGTCGTCCAGCAGCCAGACATAGCCGTGGACGACGCCGCGGTGCCGCACCGGCAGACAGATGCGGCCCATGAAGACCCCGGCCCCCGGGTCCGGCGGAATCCGCAGCGGGGCCTGCGCCCGGGCGATCCCGAACGCCTCGAACCAGGCACGCACCGCCGCCGTGGAGCGACGCTGGAGAATGGATCGGGTACGGACCGGGTCCAGCGTCGGTTCCTCGGCGTCGTCGCTGTCCTGCGCGCCGAAGGCGATCAGCGCGAAGTCGCGGTTCTCCAGGGTGGCGGGCGCGCCGAGCGTCGCGGTGATCTCGTCCACCAGCTGCTGATAGTCCTCGCGCATGGCGCTCCGGCCTCCTTCCCCGAATGTGGCCTCAGCCTCTCATACAGGTGTCTGAGATCCCGGACACGGATGCGTGACAGCTGTCGATGGCCCCGATTCCGCGCGATCCTTAGGTTTCACGGTGAGTTGTTGGAGCCGTTCACCGGCCGTCATCGTGGAGGTGCCCTGTGCTGGGACCCGTGCTGCTCGCCGCTTCGCGCAGTGCCGCCATCCGTCGGATCGTCTCCGGCGCGCCGGTCACTCGCCCCATGGTGGATCGTTTCGTCGCCGGTGAGCGACTGGCCGAATCCATGGCGGCGGTGCGCGGTCTGACCTCCCGCGGGCTGGAGGTCACCCTGGACCACCTGGGGGAGGACGTTACCGACCGGTCCGAGGCGCTGCGCAGCCGGGACGCCTATCTGGCGCTCACCGAGGCGCTGGCCGGGGAGGGGCTCGGGGCCCGTGCGGAGATGTCGGTGAAACTGTCCGCCTTCGGCCAGGCGCTGCCCGGCGGTCACGACCTCGCGCTCGCCAATGTGACCCCGGTGGTCGAGGCCGCCGCGGAGGCCGGGACGACGGTCACCCTCGACATGGAGGACCACACCACCGTGGACTCCACCCTGGCGATCCTCGGCGAGCTGCGCACCCGGTTCCCGCAGACCGGCGCGGTCGTCCAGTCGTACCTCTTCCGTACCGAGGACGACTGCCGCGCGCTCGCCGGGGAAGGCTCGCGAGTACGGCTGGTGAAGGGCGCGTACAACGAGCCCGCCTCGGTCGCGTACCAGGACAAGCGCGAGGTGGACCGCGCCTTTGTGCGCTGTCTGAAGATCCTGATGTCCGGCGAGGGCTACCCCATGATCGGCTCGCACGATCCGCGCATGGTCGCCATCGCCCAGGACCTGGCGCACCGCCTGGGCCGCAAAAAGGACGAGTACGAGTTCCAGATGCTGTACGGCATCCGCCCGGCCGAGCAGGAGCGGCTGGTCGCGGAAGGTCACCGTATGCGGGTTTACGTCCCGTATGGAACAGACTGGTATGGGTACTTCATGCGGCGGCTCGCCGAGCGCCCCGCGAACCTCGCGTTCTTCCTGCGCTCGCTCGTCGGCCGCGGCTGACAGCCCTCGGCTCACGACCACCACGACGACCCTCACAACAAAGGAGACAACGGCCATCATGGACGCTGTGACCCAGGTCCCCGTGCCGGTGAACGAGCCGGTGCACACCTATGCCCCCGGCAGCGCCGAGCGCACCCGTCTGGAGGCCAAGCTCAAGGAGCTGGCCGACAACCCGATCGACCTGCCGATGACCATCGGCGGCGAGAAGCGCCTGGGTGGGGGGACGCGCTTCGACGTCGTACAGCCGCACAACCACGCGGCCCGCCTCGGCACCTACGGGAACGCCACCAAGGAAGACGCCCAGGACGCGGTCGACGCCGCGCTGGCCGCCGCCCCCGCGTGGCGCGCGCTGAGCTTCGACGACCGCGCCGCGATCATCCTCAAGGCCGCCGACCTGCTCTCCGGCCCGTGGCGCGAGACCATGGCCGCCTCCACCATGCTGGGCCAGTCGAAAACCGCGCAGCAGGCGGAGATCGACACGCCCTGTGAGCTGATCGACTTCTGGCGCTTCAACGTCCACTTCGCCTGCCAGATCCTGGCCGAGCAGCCGCCGGCTAACTCCCCGGGCGTCTGGAACCGCAGCGACCACCGGCCGCTGGAGGGCTTCGTCTACGCGATCACGCCCTTCAACTTCACGGCGATCGCGGGCAACCTCCCCACCGCCCCCGCCCTGATGGGCAACACGGTCGTCTGGAAGCCCTCCCCGACCCAGACCCACGCCGCCGTGCTGCTGATGCAGCTGCTGGAGGAGGCCGGGCTGCCCAAGGGCGTGATCAACCTGGTCACGGGCGACGGCAAGGACGTCTCCGAGGTGGCGCTGACCCACCCGGACCTCGCGGGCATCCACTTCACCGGTTCCACCCGCACCTTCCAGTACCTGTGGAAGACGGTCGGCAACAACATCGAGAACTACAAGACTTACCCGCGGCTGGTCGGCGAGACCGGCGGCAAGGACTTCATCGTCGCCCACCCGTCCGCCGACCCGGCGGTGCTGAAGACGGCGGTGACCCGCGGCGCCTTCGAGTTCCAGGGCCAGAAGTGTTCCGCCGCCTCGCGCGCCTACATCCCGCGCTCGCTGTGGGAGGGCGGCCTCAAGGAGGAGCTGGCCACGGAGGTCGACGGCCTGTCCATGGGTCCCGTCACCGACCTCGGCAACTTCATGGGCGCCGTGATCGACGACCGCTCCTTCGCCAAGAACAAGGCGGCGATCGACCGGGCCAAGTCCGACCCGACGATCGAGGTCGTCGCGGGCGGCACGTACGACGACAGCGAGGGCTACTTCGTCCGCCCGACCGTCCTGGTCTCCACCGACCCGGAGAACGAGATCTTCAAGGACGAGTACTTCGGCCCGATCATCGGGGTGTACGTCTACGAGGACGCCGAGTACGACGCGATGCTGGAGCAGATGGAGTCGGCGTCGGCGTACGGCCTGACCGGCTGCGTCATCGCCCAGGACCGCGCCGCGGCCGCCGCCACCTGCGAGGCGCTGCGCTTCGCGGCCGGCAACTTCTACATCAACGACAAGCCCACCGGTGCCGTGGTCGGCCAGCAGCCCTTCGGCGGCGGCCGCGCGTCCGGCACCAACGACAAGGCGGGCGCGAAGCAGAACCTGATGCGCTGGACCTCCACCCGCTCCATCAAGGAGACGATGGTCCCGCCGACGGACTACCGCTACCCGCACATGGGCTGACCCGCCCCGGCGCCTTCGCGCCTCCAGGGCCCCGCCCCCGACCTGGCTGTGAGCCGGTCGGGGGCGGCGTGCTGTACGGCGTCCTGAAAGGGGGCGCAACGGCGTAAACCTGTGGACGCCCGAGGCGTGCCGGTGCTAGCGTCTTGCATTCAAGTCAGCGTTATTTACCGCAGTTTACGTCGATAACAAGCCATGGTCGGGGTCGGACGGGGGTCGGCCTCGGCCATGTCTCGTCTCAGATAGTAGGACGTCCGACTAATTGTGCAGACACTGACGCTCTGCTCCCTTATTTTTGTGGAAGCCGAACCTCCCGCTCCATCGAGCGACGGCGGACGCGGCCCGGTGCATCCGCGCAGGTGATCCCTGCCGCACCCCGGCCCCCGCCCCCCTTTTGTCGGCAGCCACCTTCTCGGGGATTCCTCCCGGCCGCGCGCCGGGGTTCAGCAGAGGAGACGTGAACCATGGCCGAGCAGACTGTCCGCAGGGTCCGCCGCAAGAACGACGACACCGACCGGAGGAACGCCGCCGCCGCGCTCCAGCGCGCGCTCGACCGCCGCGACAACGGCGGCTCCACCGGTCACTGAGAACGTCGGCCGGTCACGCGGACGCGGGGCGGGTGACCTCGAACCGGTCCACCCGCTCACCGGACTCCGCCAGCGCCGTCACCTTCAGGCGCGGGTCCGTGCCCGGCTCCACCTCCACCGCGAGGAACGAGAAGCCGGTGTAGCGGACCCGTGACCACTCCACGGTGTCCTTGTTCTTCTCGCCGTCCTTCGTCCAGTGGTAGCTCTTCACCTCGTCGAGATCCTTCACATGCCCCTCGTAGCTGTCGGGCACCGGGAACTCGTACAGGTCAGCCCCGGCGCCGCCCGCCGTGACGTACACGATGCCGTCGCGCACGGCGTCCACGCTCCCGCCGACCGGCACCTTCCGGGCCACCTTGCCGCCGCGGATGGCGTCGGTGCGCTCGTAGACGTGGTTGTGGCCGTTGATGACCAGGTCCACCTGGTGCTTCTCGAAGAGCGGCACCCATGCGTCGCGCACCCCGCCGTCCGAGGCGTGCGAGCTGGTCGTGGAGTACGCGCAGTGGTGGAAGAAGACCACCAGGAAGTCGATGTCCTTCCGCTTGCGCAGCTCGCCCAGGCGCCGGTCCAGCCAGCGGGTCTGCTCGCCGCCCGTGTAGCCCTTGTTGGCCGGGATCTCGTAGGAGACGTCGTTGGCGTCCAGCGCGACGACGCCCACGCCCGCGTAGACGAAGGAGTAGACGCCGGGCGCCTTGCGGGGGTCGGGGCCGTTGTCCGGGAGCGACCAGCGGGCCAGCTGGCCGCCGTAGCCGTCGGGGGAGTACCACGCCTCCATGTCGTGGTTCCCGGTCGTCACCATCCACGGCACGCTCGCCGCGACCGAGTCGGTCTGGGCGAGGAAGGAGTCCCAGACCCGGGCGTCGTACAGGTCGGACTTCTTGCCGTGGCCGGTGGTGTCCGCGTAGCAGATGTCCCCGGCGTGCAGATGGAACGACGGGTTCTGACCCAGGATCAACCGGTCGTTGGCGAGCGCGTCATAGCTCACGCCCTGGTCACCGAAGGCCGTGAAGACGAACTTCTCCCGGCCCTTGGGCGCGGTGCGGAAGGTGCCCAGCGAGGAGAAGTGGCGCGGGTCGGCGGGGTCGTAGCCATCGTGGCCGACGCCGTAGTAGTAGGTGACGTCGGGGCTCAGCCCGTCCACCGCGGCGTGCAGGTAGTACTGGTCGACCGCGGGCAGCTTGTCGCCGAGCGACGGGGTGTGCAGATGGCGGACCTCGGCCTCGACCTTCCGGGTCAGCTCCGTCGGCCGGGTCCCGACCCGCAGATACGGCCGCTTCACCGCGAACGGTACCTGCCAGGAGACCCGCATCTGCGTCGTCGGGTCGGCGCCGAGGGCCAGATGGCGGCCGAAGGGGGCCACCAACGAGCCGTCCACCTTCGCCGCCGCGGGGCGGGCGTCCGCCGCGGGAGACGACTTGGCCCCGGTGGTGCCGGCGCACCCCGCGCCGCCCAGCGCCACCGCGGCCGCCCCGGCCGTCGCGGCGCCCCCGCGCAGCACCCGTCGGCGGGGGAAGGCGTCACGCAGGTACTCGTGCTGCTCCGCCATGGTCATCCGGCTCGCTAGCGGCTCCGGAATGCCGAACCGTGGTGTATGCATGATCCGGAATCTCCCCCGCGCGGGCGACACCACGCCGTACTCCGGGTGAACGCGGGCTGTCCGGTGGACGATCTGTCCGTATGGCGGACGACCGGTGTCATGGGATGGGACGAGGAGTAGGGTCCGGGTATGTCTCGCAGCATTCGCCTCGCAGTGATCCCCGGTGACGGTATCGGCCAGGAAGTCGTGGCCCAGGGCCTCAAGGTGCTCGGCGCCGCCCTTCCCCAGGACGTGAAGCTGGAGACCAAGAGTTACGACCTCGGCGCCAAGCGCTGGCACGCCACCGGCGAGACCCTGACCGACGCCGAACTGGAGTCGCTGAAGGAGCACGACGCGATCCTGCTCGGCGCGATCGGCGACCCGTCGGTCCCGTCCGGGGTGCTGGAGCGCGGGCTGCTGCTCAAGCTGCGCTTCGCCTTCGACCACTACGTCAACCTGCGCCCGTCGAAGCTCTTCCCGAACACCGCGACCCCGCTGGCCGGTCGCCCCGACATCGACTTCGTCGTCGTCCGCGAGGGCACCGAGGGCCCGTACGTGGGCAACGGCGGCTCGCTGCGGACCGGCACCCCGGCCGAGGTCGCCACCGAGGTCAGCCTGAACACCGCGTACGGCGTCGAGCGCGTCGTCCGGGACGCGTACGAGCGCGCCAACAGCCGCCCGCGCAAGAAGCTGACCCTCGTGCACAAGAACAACGTGCTGGTGCACGCCGGTCACCTGTGGAAGAACATCTTCGACAAGGTCGGTGCCGAGTACCCCGAGGTCACCACCGACTACCTGCACGTCGACGCCGCGACGATCTTCTTCGTCACCCAGCCCGAGCGGTTCGACGTGATCGTGACCGACAACCTCTTCGGTGACATCCTCACCGACCTCGCCGCCGCCGTCACCGGTGGCATCGGGCTCGCCGCGAGCGGCAACATCAACCCCTCCGGCGCCTTCCCGTCGATGTTCGAGCCGGTCCACGGCTCCGCGCCGGACATCGCGGGCACCGGCAAGGCCGACCCGACCGCGACCATCCTGTCGGTGGCCCTGCTCCTCCAGCACCTCGGCTACGCGGACGAGGCGGCCCGCATCGAGGCCGCCGTCGCCGAGGACCTCGCCGAGCGGGACGCGGCGCGCACCACCGACGAGATCGGCGACGCGCTCGCCGCCCGAGTATCCGGCTGACCCCAGCCTGTGCCAGTGCGCGGCTGGGTGCGACCATCGACCTCGGGCCGCGCACTTCGCACGCATTCTTAAGCTCCGGCCCCACGTCAGCGATAATCGCCCGTGGGGCCGCCGTGTGCAGCGGGAAGCTTGGACGTCCTAGTACCGATCACGGACAAGGACGGTGCGAGCGCGGTCCGCCACAACGGAAGTGAAGGACTACCACGAATGACGACGCCCTCGATCGAGCTCAAGCCCTCCTCACACCCGCTCTCCGACGCGGAGCGGGAGGAGATCCTGGCCAATCCCGGATTCGGCCGCCACTTCACCGACCACATGGTGACCATCAAGTGGACGGAGGGCCGCGGCTGGCACGAGGCCCAGCTCGTGCCGTATGCGCCGCTGTCGCTCGACCCGGCGAACATGACCCTGCACTACGCGCAGACGATCTTCGAAGGGCTCAAGGCGTACCGCCAGCCCGACGGGGGCGTGGCCACCTTCCGCCCCGAGCAGAACGCCGAGCGCTTCCAGGCGTCCGCCCGCCGCATGGCGATGCCCGAGCTGCCGGTCGACCTGTTCCTCGCGGCCTGCGACGCCCTGGTCACCCAGGACCGGGCGTGGGTGCCGGGCAGCGGTGAGGAGTCCCTGTACCTGCGGCCGTTCATGATCGCGACCGAGGTGGGCCTGGGCGTCCGGCCCGCCAACGAGTACATGTTCGTCCTGATCGCCTCCCCGGCCGGCGCCTACTTCCCGCGCGGCGTCCAGCCCGTTTCCGTCTGGCTGTCCGAGGAGTACGTGCGGGCCGCGCCCGGCGGCACCGGCACCGCCAAGGCGGGTGGCAACTACGCCGCCTCGCTGGTCGCCCAGGCGCAGGCCGCCGAGCAGGGCTGCGACCAGGTGGTCTGGCTGGACGCCATCGAGCGCCGCTGGATCGAGGAAATGGGCGGCATGAACCTGTACTTCGTGTACGGGAACCGCATCGTCACCCCGGAGCTGTCGGGGGCGCTGCTGCCCGGCATCACCCGCGCCTCGCTGCTGCGGATCGCGGCCGACCTCGGCTACGAGGTCGCCGAGGGCCGGATCTCGGTCGACGACTGGCGCGAGGGGAACGCGGACGGCAGCCTCACCGAGGTCTTCGCCTGCGGCACCGCGGCCGTGATCACCCCGGTCGGCTCGGTCAAGTCCGCCCGCGCGAGCTGGACCGTGGGCGACGGGCAGCCCGGCGAGGTCACGATGAAGCTGCGCAAGGCGCTGCTGGACATCCAGACCGGCACCGCCCCCGACCCCCACGGCTGGCTCCACCACATCGGCTGAGCCTTTTGAAGGGCGGCCGGCCCGCATTCTGAGACGGAAGGGAGCGCGGGGGCGGAATTGTGCTTGACTGCCCCCGTGCTCTCGTTCGCCAGCATTATTGGCAGCAGGCGCGCCGGTCCGCAGTGATCGCCCCGTACGACCCGGTACGGCGCGGCCACCGTGCCCCAGACCCGCGCGCAGACCTCTCGCACCCGCGAGGGGTCTTTTCGTTTTCCGGACCATCCCACCGGATGCGGAGCGTGCGGGACCATGGAGGGCGCGGAACCGGTTATTCCGGTAGCCCGAGATCCATCCGACAGGAGCCAGACCACCATGAAGGATCGGCCCGACGACAGTTTCCACGTCTTCGACACCACGCTGCGCGACGGCGCGCAGCGCGAGGGCATCAACCTGACGGTCGCGGACAAGCTCACCATCGCCCGTCACCTGGACGACTTCGGGGTGGGCTTCATCGAGGGCGGCTGGCCCGGCGCCAACCCGCGGGACACGGAGTTCTTCGCCCGCGCCCGAGCGGAGATCGACTTCAAGCACGCCCAGCTCGTCGCGTTCGGCGCCACCCGCAAGGCGGGGGTGAAGGCCGAGGACGACGCGCAGGTCAAGGCGCTGCTGGACTCGGGCGCCGAGGTGATCACCCTGGTGGCCAAGTCCCACGACCGCCATGTGGAGCTGGCCCTGCGCACCACGCTGGAGGAGAACCTGGAGATGGTCCGCGACACCGTCGCGTACCTGCGGTCCCAGGGCCGCCGGGTGTTCCTCGACTGCGAGCACTTCTTCGACGGCTACCGCGCCAACGCCGACTACGCCAAGCGGATCGTCTCCACCGCCCATGAGGCGGGAGCCGACGTGGTGATCCTCTGCGACACCAACGGCGGCATGCTCCCCGGCCAGATCGACGCCGTGGTCCGCACCGTCATCGCCGACACCGGCGCCCGCGTGGGCATCCACACCCAGGACGACACCGGCTGCGCCGTCGCCAACTCCCTGGCCGCGGTCGACGCGGGCGCCACCCACGTCCAGTGCACCGCCAACGGCTACGGCGAGCGGGTCGGCAACGCCAACCTGTTCCCGGTCGTCGCCGCCCTGGAGCTGAAGTACGGCCGCCGGGTGCTGCCGCCCGGCGCGCTGGGGGAGATGACCCGGATCTCGCACGCGATCGCCGAGGTCGTCAACCTGACGCCGTCGACCCACCAGCCCTATGTGGGCGTCTCCGCCTTCGCCCACAAGGCCGGGCTGCACGCCTCCGCGATCAAGGTCGACCCGGATCTGTACCAGCACATCGACCCCGAGCTGGTCGGCAACACGATGCGGATGCTGGTCTCCGACATGGCGGGCCGCGCCTCGATCGAGCTGAAGGGCAAGGAGCTGGGCATCGACCTCGGCGACGACCGGGCCCTGGTGGGCCGGGTGGTCGAGCGGGTCAAGGAGCGCGAGCTGGAGGGTTACACCTACGAGGCCGCCGACGCCTCGTTCGAGCTGCTGCTGCGCGCGGAGGCCGAGGGCCGGACCCGCCGCTACTTCCGGGTCGAGTCCTGGCGCGCGATCGTCGAGACCCGCCCGGACGGCACCCACGCCAACGAGGCGACGGTGAAGCTGTGGGCCAAGGGCGAGCGCATCGTCGCCACGGCGGAGGGCAACGGCCCGGTCAACGCGCTGGACAAGGCGCTGCGCGTGGGCCTGGAGCGGATCTACCCGCAGCTCGCCAAGATGGAGCTGGTCGACTACAAGGTCCGCATCCTGGAGGGCAAGCACGGCACGGAGTCCACGACCCGGGTGCTCGTCTCGACCACGGACGGCCAGGGGGAGTGGTCCACGGTCGGCGTCGCCGAGAACGTGATCGACGCCTCCTGGCAGGCGCTGGACGACGCGTACGCCTACGGGCTGCTGCGGGCGGGCGTCGAGCCGCAGGAGTAGCGGACAGCGGACCGGCGCCGGTGGTCCGCGGCTCCGGCAGAGCCCCTGGGGGAGGTTCTGCCGGGGCCGCGGGCGCCGCACGCCCAGCGGGCATACGGGGGCAGGCGTGCCGTATGGAAGCCGGGGATCCCGGGCATCATCCCGCTGCCCGGCCACCGCAGGAGGTCCGCCCACCGCTGGAGGTCCCATGCCCGCGCGCCCGCTCAGACCCTGGTCCCGGCGAGGCTTCCTGGCCGCGGCCGCCACCGGAGCGTTGTCCCCCGGCCTCGCCGCGCCGCCCGCCCATGCCGCCGGGCCGGACTTCGCCGCGCTGCGCCGCCGCTGGACCGACCTCGCGCTCGGCACCGGCTACGACCCCGCCGCCGAGCCGTACGCGGGCCGCCTGACCGAGACCGGCCGCCTGGCGACCCGGTTCCGGGCGAGCATGGCGCCCGCCGCCGCCTCGCTCTGGCCCGACCAGCCCTTCGACCCGCCGGCGGGCATCACCCAGAGCTACACCCGGCTGAACACCATGGCCCAGGCGTACGCCCAGCCCGGCACCGGCCTCACCGGCGACCCCGGGCTCGCCGACGACATCGCCCGCGGCCTCGACCACCTCGACGCCACCGTCTACCACCCCGGCACCACCCGCTACGGCAACTGGTGGGAGTGGCAGATCGGCAGCCCCCGGCTGCTGCTGGACACCCTCGCGATCCTCTACGACCGGCTCGGCGACGAGCGGCGGGCCCGCGCCCTGGCCGCCGTCGACCACTTCGTCCCCGACACCATGCTCGGCGACTACACCGGCACCAGCACCGGCGCCAACCGCGTCGACCTGTGCCGGGTGGTGGCCCTGCGCGGCATCCTCGGCGCGGCGCCCGCCAAGGTCGCGCTCGCCCGGGACGCGCTCTCGCCCGTCTTCCCGTACGTCACGAAGGGCGACGGGCTCTACGCCGACGGATCGTTCATCCAGCACACCTGGGTCGCCTACTCGGGTACCTACGGCTACGTCCTGCTCGACGGCCTCGGCAGGCTCTTCACCCTGCTGGCCGGGTCGGAGTGGGAGGTCACCGACCCGAACCGGAAGATCATCTTCGATAGCGTGGAGCACGCGTACGCCCCGCTGCTGCACGACGGGCTGATGATGGACGGCGTCTCCGGCCGGGCCGTCAGCCGCGGCGTCCTGGTGAACGATCCGCGCGGCATCGTCCAGAGCGATCATCAGCGCGGCCATCTGCTCCTCGCCGCCATCGCCCTGCTCGGCACGGGCGCGGACGAGGCCGCCAGGGAGCGCTGGAACGGGATGGTCAGGGGCTGGATGGCCCGCGACACCGGCAACCCCGTGCTGACCGACCCGCAGTTCGGCGTCGCGGACCTGGCCCGGCTGGCGGCCGTGGCCAAGGGCCCGGGACCGGCGCTGCCCGAGCCCGTGGGCCACCGGCTGTTCCCGGCCATGGACCGGGCCGTGCACCGGCGCCCCGGCTGGACCGCCGCGCTGGCCATGGCCTCGAACCGGATCGCCTACTACGAGAACGGCAACGGCGAGCACCCGCGCGGCTGGCACACCGGCGCCGGAATGCTCACCTGGTGGGCCGGGGGCGACACCGCGAACCAGTACACGGACGCCTTCTGGCCCACCGTCGATCCCTACCGGATGCCCGGAACCACCGCCTCCGCCCGGCCGCTCGCCGACAACGAGGGCGGCGGCTGGGGCGAGCCCAAACCCGCCGCGGCCTGGGTCGGCGGCACCACCGACGGCGAGTTCGCCGCCATCGGCCAGGACCTGCGCGGGCTCGGCTCCACGCTGCGCGCCAAGAAGTCCTGGTTCTGCCTGGCCGACGCCGTCCTCTGCCTCGGCGCGGACATCACCGCCCGCGACGGCGCGCCCGTCGTCACCGTCGTCGACAACCGCAACCTCGGCGCCGACGGCACCCCCACCCTCACCGTCGACGGGCTCCCGCAGCCCGCCGCGCCCGGCCGGACCCGCACCTTCCGCCGGGCGCGCTGGGCCCATCTCGCCGGGCACGGCGGCTATGTCTTCCCCGGCGGCGCCGACCTGCGCACCCGGCGCGAGGCCCGCACCGGCTCCTGGCACGACATCAACACCGGCAGCTCCCCGGACCCCCTCACCCGCCGCTACCTCACCCTCTGGCACGACCACGGCACCGACCCCGACGGCGCGGGATACGCCTACCTCCTGATGCCGGGCGCGACCCCGGCCACCCTCGCCGCCCGCGCCGCTGACCGCCGCTGGCTGACCGTGCTCGCCAACTCACCGGCCCGGCAGGCCGTCGCGATCCCCTCGCTCGGCGTCACGGCGGCGAACTTCTGGGCCCCGGGCACGGCCGGTCCGCTCACGTCGAGCTCCCCGGTCAGCGTGCTGCTGCGCCGTACCGGCCCGCACACCGCGCGCCTCGCGGTCGCCGAGCCGCCCCGCACCGGGGAGCCGTTCGAGCTGCGCTGGGCGCGTCCGGTGCGCGCCGTGACGGCCCACGACAGCACGGTCGAGGTGCTGGCCACCGGCCGCGCCCTGCGGCTGCGCATCACCCCCGGCACGGCCTGCGCCACCCACACGTGCGAGATCGCGCTCTAGTGCGTGACCCCGGTGGCTGCGGGCCATCCGGGTGATCGGACCCCGCCGGTCACGGTGTGTCGCCCACAAGATTGTGGGGTGCCGACAGCACCCCTCACCCTTGCCCGTTCCGGGTAAGGGGAAATCCGCTGTCCAGTTCTGTTCCGCCTGCCCACGAAAACGGGCCCGACGTTGTATGGAATTGACATGCGTTTCCGGGGGTCGGGGAACGTACCGTCGTTCCATGACCAATCTCGAAGGTGCGCCCGAAGCGGCGAGTGACGTTCGCGGGCGCGTCGCCGAGCTGCACGCGATCCGCGAGCAGGCTCGGCGCGGCCCGAGCGAGCGGGCGACCGAGGCCCAGAAGGCCAAGGGCAAGCTGACGGCTCGCGAGCGGATCGATCTCCTGCTGGACGAGGGGTCCTTCAACGAGGTGGAGCCGCTGCGGCGGCACCGCGCGACCGGATTCGGGCTCGAGGCGAAGAAGCCCTACACCGACGGGGTCGTCACCGGCTGGGGGACCGTCCACGGGCGGACGGTGTTCGTTTACGCACACGACTTCCGGATCTTCGGCGGAGCGCTGGGCGAGGCCCACGCCACCAAGATCCACAAAATCATGGACATGGCCATCTCGGCCGGGGCGCCGCTGGTGTCCCTCAACGACGGCGCCGGGGCCCGCATCCAGGAGGGCGTCTCGGCGCTCGCGGGCTACGGCGGCATCTTCCAGCGCAACACCAAGGCGTCCGGCGTCATCCCGCAGATCAGCGTGATGCTCGGCCCGTGCGCCGGTGGCGCCGCCTACTCCCCGGCGCTCACGGACTTCGTGTTCATGGTCCGCGAGACGTCCCAGATGTTCATCACCGGACCCGATGTGGTCCAGGCGGTGACCGGCGAGAAGGTCTCCCAGAACGGCCTGGGCGGCGCGGACGTGCACGCCGAGACCTCCGGCGTGTGCCACTTCGCGTACGACGACGAGGAGACCTGCCTGGAGGAGGTGCGCTACCTCCTCTCGCTGCTGCCGCAGAACAACCGGGAGAACCCGCCGACCGTCGAGTCCGACGACCCGGCCGCCCGGCGCGGCGATTCGCTGCTCGACCTCGTCCCGGCCGACGGCAACCGCCCGTACGACATGCGCAAGGTCATCGAGGAGATCGTCGACGACGGCGAGTACCTGGAGGTCCACGAGCGCTGGGCGACCAACATCATCTGCGCGCTGACCCGGCTCGACGGCCAGGTGGTGGGCATCATCGCCAACCAGCCGCAGTCGCTGGCGGGCGTGCTGGACATCGAGGCCTCGGAAAAGTCCGCGCGCTTCATCCAGATGTGCGACGCGTTCAACATCCCGCTGATCACCTTCCTCGACGTGCCCGGCTTCCTGCCCGGCGTCGACCAGGAGCACGGCGGGATCATCCGGCACGGCGCCAAGATGCTGTACGCGTACTGCAACGCGACCGTGCCGCGGATCTCGGTCATCCTGCGCAAGGCGTACGGCGGCGCGTACATCGTCATGGACTCCCAGTCCATCGGCGCCGACCTGACCTACGCCTGGCCGACCAACGAGATCGCGGTGATGGGCGCCGAGGGCGCCGCCAACGTGATCTTCCGCCGTCAGATCGCCGACGCCGACGACCCCGAGGCCATGCGCGCGCGCATGGTCAAGGAGTACAAGTCCGAGCTGATGCACCCCTACTACGCGGCCGAGCGGGGCCTGGTGGACGACGTCATCGACCCGTCCGAAACCCGTGAGGTCCTGATCCGGTCCCTGGCGATGCTGCGCGACAAGCACGCCGACCTGCCGTCCCGCAAGCACGGCAACCCGCCGCAGTAACGCCCACGAGGGAGACGAAGACACCGTGAGCACGCCCACCGACATCGCCGACACCGCCTCCGCGGCGGCCACCCTGGTCCGGGTCGAGAAGGGCCACGCCGACGCCGAGGAGCTGGCCGCGGTCACCGCCGTGCTGCTGGCCCGCGCGGCCGCCACCGCCGGTCACGCCCGCGACGGCGGCGCCGCCCGCCCGCGCCGCAGCGCCGCCCGCTGGCGGCGGCTGGAGCGCCGCCCGGCGTTCAGCGCCCCGCACAGCTGGCAGGGCTGACGCGCAGCGCCTGGCGCGCAGACGGAAAATCCCCCGCTCTCCGATGGAGGGCGGGGGATTTTCCGCGTCTGATACCGGCTGTTTCCGGCCGTCTCCGGCCGTCTCCGGTCGGTTCCGGCGGGTTGGGGCCCGCCGGAACCGTACGCGGCTAACGCAGCCGGGCCATCAGCGCGTGCTCGACCAGTGTGATCAGCGCGCTCTTGGCCTCGCTGCGGTGGCGCGCGTCGGTGATGATGATCGGCGCGTCGGGGCCGATCTGAAGGGCCTCGCGAACCTCTTCGGGAGTGTAGGGCTGGTGTCCGTCGAAACCGTTCAGGGCGATGACGAAGGGCAGTCCGGAGTTCTCGAAGTAGTCGACGGCGGGGAAGCAGTCGGCGAGTCGTCGGGTGTCGACGAGGACGACGGCGCCGATGGCACCGCGGACCAGGTCGTCCCACATGAACCAGAACCGGTCCTGTCCGGGGGTACCGAACAGGTACAGGATCAGGTCCTGGTCGAGCGTGATGCGGCCGAAGTCCATGGCCACCGTGGTGGTGGTCTTGTCCGGCGCGTGGGTGAGATCGTCGATCCCCGCCGAGGCGGAGGTCATCACGGCTTCGGTACGCAGCGGGTTGATCTCCGAGACCGCGCCGACGAACGTGGTCTTGCCCACGCCGAAGCCGCCCGCCACCACGATTTTCGCGGAGGTGGTGGAGCGGGCTGCACCGCTAGAGCTTGCGAAGTCCACTGAGCACCCTTTCGAGCAGTGTCACGTCAGGCTGGCCGCCGGCGGACTCGTCGCCGCCGGGCTGGTGAATGGCGACGAGCCCGGCCTCGGCCAGGTCGGCTACGAGGATCCGGGCGACGCCGAGGGGGATGGTGAGCAGTGCGGAGATCTCGGCGACCGACTTGATCTCGCGGCACAGTTGGCAGATCCGCTGGTGTTCGGGCAGCTGGCCCTGGAGCTGGGTGGGATCGGCCGTGGTGTGTACCAGTGCCTCGATGGCGAGCTGGTACCGGGGCCGGGTACGGCCCCCGGTCATGGCGTACGGGCGCACCAGAGGGTTATGCGCGCCGCCCGTGGGGGAAGGTTCCGGGGCGAGGCGCTGTGGCGGCTGTACGGGCTGGATGCGGGGTGGCTGCGGTGGTTCGTACATCGGGCTCTCGGGAGGCGCGTAGGAGGGCGCGTAGAGGTCCTGCTGGCCCTGTGGGGTCCAGGGCTGCGGGGGCACCGGCTCCTGGGGCGGCTCGCCGGGGTAGTCCCGGGGCTGTTCGCCCGGGTGGGCGGAGCGGGCCGGGCGGCTGGGCGCGGAGGGGAAGTTGAAGCGCTTCATCGGGGCTTCTCCGCGCGGTTCGGACGGCTGCCCATGGCCGTACGGATATCCGCTAGGGGGCGTTGCCACGTTTCCTCCTCCAACTCCAACGTGCCTGTCGGCCGGTCGCGCCACCGCACCCTATGGCGCGGTGGCGCGAAACGCACTCCATGTTTGCTAGTTGAGAAGACTGCCTTGCAATTCGGCGCGCAGGTCGGGGGTGAGGACGTTGCCCGCGCGATCGACGAGCAGGGCCATCTCGTAGCCGACGAGGCCGATGTCGCACTCCGGGTGGGCGAGTACGGCGAGGGAGGAGCCGTCGGAGATGGACATGATGAAGAGGAAGCCTCGTTCCATTTCGACGACGGTCTGGTTGACCGCGCCGCCTTCGAAGATGCGGGAGGCTCCGGCGGTGAGCGAGGTCAGGCCGGAGGCGACCGCCGCCAGTTGATCGGCTCGGTCACGGGGGAAGCCTTCGGACATCGCCAGAAGGAGTCCGTCGGCGGAGACCACCACGGTGTGGGACACCCCGGGGGTGTTGTCCACGAAGTTGGTGATCAACCAGTTCAGGTTCTGCGCCGCCTGGCTCATCGGGCTCACACTAACGCTCCTGATCGTAGGTGCTGCCGGGGCCGAAGCCCTGTTGGTCATGCTGGTCACGCGGGGTGATCCCGGCTCCCGCGTCGCGTCCCCGCTGGACGCCGCGGCGCAGGTTGCTCAGCCTGCCACGGATGTCCTCCGGGGCCCGGGAGACCTGGGAGCCGCCCTGTCCGGTGGGCTCCGCGGCGCCCTCGACCAGGTTGGCCTTGGGCACCCTACGGGGCAGACCGGAGGAGGTGACCCCGCCGGCCTTCGGCTCGCGGAGCTGTTCGGCGCGGTGCCAGCGCTGGTCGTTCTCCGACTGCCACCGGTTACCGTCCTCCTGCGGGGCCTGCGGCGGCCCTTCCGGCGCCGCGGGCGCCGCCGGCTCCCCGACTGCCGCCTGTGCCCCTGTCTCCTCGGACGGCTGCCACTGCTTGTCGCGCCGCGGGAGCCCCGCGTCGGTCATGGAGTGGACGCCGCTCGGAGAGGGGCCCGGACGGTGGAACTCTACGCGGTCCCGGGAAACTTCGGGACCGCCGGGTCCCGATTCCGTTTGCGTACCGAACTGCGACGCGAAGGGGTTTTCAAAAGATCCGGAATCGCCCCACTCTCCCTGCTGGGAAGGTGAGTTATAGCCCACGTAGGGCTGCTGTTCCGGCTCTGTCCGGGCGGTGAAGTCCGCTTCCGGTTCGGAAAACGCCGAATCCTGGTACACGGGACCGGGCGGCGTCGGACCGGGCTGGGCCAGCAGATCGGGCTCGGCGGCGTCGTGCCGCGGCTCCTGCTCGTGCTGCATGGCCTGGAGCCCGCCGTACTGCCGTCGCAGCTGCTCCTGCCGCTGGAGCTCCTGCTGCTGCCGCAGCTGCTCCTGTCGCTGGAGCTCCTCCTGCTGCCGCAGCTGCTCCTGTCGCTGGAGCTGCTCCTGGGCGTACGACGAGTCGTCGAAGCCCAGCTCGGCGGCGGTACGCGAGGACAGCGCCGCGTCCTCGGCGGTGTACGTGGGCTGCGGCTCCGGCTCCGGGACGATCCGGGAGACCGTGAAGTCGTCCTGGGGCAGCTCCTCGCCGCCACCGCCGTGGGTGATCGGCTCGGGCAGCATCACCAGCGAGGTGGTGCCCGCCTGCTCACCTGCCGGGCGCAGCTGCACCCGGATGCCGTGCCGGTCGGCGAGGCGGCCGACCACGAACAGGCCCATGCGCTGGGAGACCGCGGCGTCCACGGTCGGCGGCTTGGCCAGCTTGTGGTTGATGTCGGCGAAGTCCTCGGCGGTCAGGCCGATGCCCTTGTCGTGGATCTCGACCACGACCCGGCCGTCCGGCAGCCGGGTCGCGGTGACCCGCACCTTGGTGTGCGGCGAGGAGAACGTGGTGGCGTTCTCCAGCAGCTCGGCGAGGAGATGGACGAGGTCGGTGACCGCGGTGCCGTGGATCTCGCTCTCGGATATCCCGGCCAGCTCGATGCGTTCGTACGACTCCACCTCGGACGAGGCGGCGCGCAGCACGTCGATCAGCGGCACCGGCTGGTTCCAGCGCCGGCCCGGTTCCTCGCCCGCGAGGATCAGCAGGTTCTCGCCGTTGCGGCGCATGCGGGTGGCCAGGTGGTCCAGCCGGAACAGATGCTCCAGCTGGTCCGGATCGGCCTCCCGGCTCTCCAGTTCGGAGATCAGGGTGAGCTGTCGCTCGATCAGGCCCTGATTGCGACTGGAAAGGTTCGTGAAGATCGCGTTGACGTTGCCCCGCAGCATCGCCTGCTCGGCCGCGAGACGTATCGCCTCGCGGTGCACCTGGTCGAACGCGCGAGCGACCTCGCCCAGTTCGTCCCGGCTGTTGATCGGGATCGGGGTCACCCGGGTGTTCACCCGGCCCGGGTCCGTGCGGGAGAGCTGGTCGACCACCATGGGCAGTCGCTGCTCGGCGACGTCGAAGGCGGCGTTGCGCAGCTGGAGCATGCTGTGGCTCATCGAGCGGGCCATCCGGCCGGCCACGATGAACGCCACGAGCAGCGCGACGAGCACGATCGCGGCGTTCACGATCGTGTCCTGCTTTGCGTTCGCGGAGATTTGCGATGCCTCGTTCACGGCCTTGTCGACGAGGTTCTGCTCGGCGTCGCGGTAGGCGTCGAACTTGACCGTGGACGCGGCGAACCAGGCGTCAGGGGTGATGCCCTGGTCCGCCAGATCCTCAGGGGCCGACCCACCGGCAATGGCCTGGACCATCCGGTCCATGGAGGGCGGTTCGGTGTACGTCTTCCCCGCGGCCTCGGCCTTCCGCTTGGCCTCGTCGCCCTGCTCCTTCGCCCGCTTCTTGGCCGCGGTGAGGGTGTCCTCCAGGCGGGTCACGTCCTCCGGGGTACCGGCGGCGTTGAACTCGCCGAGGGCGATGCCCTCCAGATAGACATAGCTGCCGAAAGCGGTCAGCTGGGTCTTGCGGTCGGCGGCCGAAGGACCGGGCTTGACCAGCAGATGTGTGCCGATGGAACGCTGAAGCGACTCGGCGCCCTTGGCCAGCGAGACCGCGTAGACGGTGCGGCCGTAGGAGGTGATGTTGCCGGTGCCCAGGCCCAGTTCGTTGGCGAACTCGATCAGCGAGTGCTCGACGCCGACGTAGCCCTCTTCGGTCTTCACCGCGCCCAGCCGGTCGGTGTAGGCGTTCCGCCGCAGCGCCGCCAGCTGGGGTTCGGACGCCTGGAACGCCTTGAGTCGGCGCTTGAGGGTGGCGGTCTGCGGCATGTCGGCGGCCGCCACATCGAATTCCTTCGCCGCGGCGTCGGTCGTCGCGCGGACCTTGCGCACCACGTCCTCGTTGGTGCCGGTCAGCAGCGGTCCCGCGGTGCGGTCGCGCTCGTCGACCAGGGCGTGGGCGTAGGTCTCGGCGGCCCGGACCAGCTTGGCGGTGCGCTCCGCGTCCTGCGCCGCGTTCCAGGTGGCGACCGACGACGACACCTGGAAGCCACCGAAGACCAGTGCCACCAGCACGGGGATGAGCAAAATGGCGTAGAGCCGCGTGCGCACCCCCCAGTTCCGCGGGGTGATCCGGCCACCGGTGGGGGCGGGCGGATCCGACGCATCTGCGGGCGGAGCCGCTGTGCGTGTACGCGGCGGCGGGGTGAAGTTCCCTCGCGCTTCTTGCGCGGGGTCCGACGTGCTTCGCCTCACTCGACCAACAACCTCTCGGCATCGGCACCGATCTCGTGCCGTTCCCAGTTGAGCCAACTACTGCCCAGTTCAGCGAATTCCAGCACGCCCCGCTGGTGCTTTCCAAACACTGAGCAGACCGGTCAGTCTGTTGTCTAGACCAGAGATAAAACGGGCGTTACGGATGAGCCATGTCAAATACCGAACTAATTGAGTGCGCAACGGAGTCGATCACGTGCGCTCCGTATCGACGAGCCACCTTTTTCTCTGTCGAAACGTTATGAAGGCACGAGCGGACCGTGTCATCCGACACAGCCCGCTCGTACCTTTGCCGCCGCACAACCTCCGGCGTTCTGCCCCTACTTGAGCCGAGCCATCAACGCGTGCTCGACCAGTGTGATAAGAGCGCTCTTCGTCTCGCTGCGGTGGCGCGCGTCCGTCGTGATGATCGGGGTGTCCGGGCCGATCTGAAGGGCCTCGCGGACTTCCTCCGGGTTGTAGGGCTGGTGTCCTTCGAAGCCGTTGAGGGCGATGACGAAGGGCAGTCCGGAGTTCTCGAAGTAGTCGACGGCGGGGAAGCAGTCGGCGAGTCGCCGGGTGTCGACGAGGACGATGGCGCCGATGGCGCCGCGGACCAGGTCGTCCCACATGAACCAGAACCGGTCCTGTCCGGGGGTGCCGAACAGGTACAGGATCAGATCGTCGTCGAGTGTGATGCGGCCGAAGTCCATCGCCACGGTCGTCGTGGTCTTGTCCTGCACATGGCTCAGGTCGTCGATCCCCGCCGAGGCGGAGGTCATCACGGCCTCGGTGCGCAGCGGGTCGATCTCCGAGACCGCGCCGACGAACGTGGTCTTGCCCACGCCGAAGCCGCCCGCCACCACGATCTTCGCCGAGGTGGTCGCGCGGGCCGGCGGGGCGTCGCCGCTAGAGCTTGCGAAGTCCACTGAGCACCCTTTCGAGCAATGTCACATCCGGCGTACCGCCCGTTTCCGAGCTGCCCCCCGGCTGGTGGATGGCCACCATGCCGGCCTCCGCCAGGTCGGCCACCAGAATCCGCGCCACCCCGAGGGGTATGTTCAGCAGCGCCGACACCTCCGCGACCGACTTGACCTCCCCGCAGAGATGGCAGATGCGCTGATGCTCGGGGAGCAGGCCCGCCAGATGCGCGGGGTCGGCCGTGGTGCTGACCAGTGCCTCGATGGCGAGCTGGTAGCGCGGCCGGGTCCGGCCTCCGGTCATGGCGTAGGGACGCACCAATGGCTGGTCGCCTTCACCCCCGTACGGCGTGTGGTGATGGCCGCCGTACGGGCCGGTCGAGGCAGGGGGCGGGGTCATGAGTCCTCCGGTCGGACAACAAGGTGACGACATGTGCCGTCGGTCGGTGCCGGTGGGGGGCGCCCGGCCGTACGGCCGGGCTGGCGGGCGGTCGGATGGGTCAGTTCAACAAGCTGCCTTGCAATTCGGCGCGCAGGTCGGGGGTGAGGACGTTGCCCGCGCGATCGACGAGCAGGGCCATCTCGTAGCCGACGAGGCCGATGTCGCACTCCGGGTGGGCGAGTACGGCGAGGGAGGAGCCGTCGGAGATGGACATGATGAAGAGGAAGCCTCGTTCCATTTCGACGACGGTCTGGTTGACCGCGCCGCCTTCGAAGATGCGGGAGGCCCCGGTGGTGAGCGAGGTCAGGCCGGAGGCGACCGCCGCCAGTTGATCGGCTCGGTCACGGGGGAAGCCTTCGGACATCGCCAGAAGGAGTCCGTCGGCGGAGACCACCACGGTGTGGGACACCCCGGGGGTGTTGTCCACGAAGTTGGTGATCAACCAGTTCAGATTCTGCGCCGCCTGGCTCATCGGGCTCAACTAACGCTCCTGCTGGTAAGTCGGGCCTACGCCGCGATCGTGATCGTCGTCGAAGCCGGTTCCGGCCCGACGACCCTGCTGAATCCCCCGGCGGAGGTTGGTCAGCCTCCCGCGCACATCGTCGGGCGCGCGAGACACCTGTGGCCCCACCTGCTCGGGCTGCTGCGACGGCTGCGCGGCACCCTCCACGAGATTGGCGCGGGGTACGCGCCGTGGCAAGCCGGACGCCGTGATACCGCCGGCGGCGGGTTCGCGGATCTGTCCGGCGCGGCGCCAGCGCTCGTCGTTGGCCGACGACTGCCACGCGGATCCGTCACCGCCCAGCCCCTGGAAACCGGCGCCGTTGGTGCCGCCGTTGTGCCGGCTTCCGTTGGTGTCACCGAGGCCGCCCGTGTCGGCGGTCCCGGTTCCGTTGTACTCACCGGTGTTCCAGGACGGCTGCCGCGGCTCGCGGCCGCGGGCGGGCGGAACGGCCGAGGCGGGCTGCCCGGACGCGGGCGGCTCGTTGGCCGGGGCGGGCGGTTCGGCGGGGTATCGCCCGCCGTCGCCCTGGTTGCCCGGGGCCTCGGTCTGCGGGTGCAGCCAGCTGGATTCGATGGTGTCGAATATCGGCGTCCGGCCGTCGCCGGGACCGGCGGGCGGCAGGGCGTCGTCCGGCCGGCGGCCACCGCGGTCGTCCCGCACCTGCGGGAACTCTCCGGTGTCGCCGGGCCCCTGGCCCAGCTCAGGACGGGCGAACTCGCCGGTGTCGCCGGGCCCGCGGCCGAAGTCGGGGCGCTGGAACTGCTGGGTGTCGCCCGGACCGCGGCCCTCCTGGCCGGGTACGGCGAACTCGCCGGTGTCGCCGGGCCCGCGGCCGAAGTCGGGGCGCTGGAACTCGCTGGTGTCACCGGGGCCACGGCCGAAGTCCGGACGCGGGAACTCGCCCGTGTCGCCCGGGCCGCGGCGCGGCTCGAACAGGTTGGGGCCGTCGCTCAGCTGGGGCAGCTCGCCGGTGTCGCCGGGGCCGCGGTTGCCGAACGGATCGCGCCGCTCGCCCGGCGCCGAGAGGAGGTCCGGGCGGGCGAACTGGCCCGTGGTCTCGGGCTCCTCGTGCCCGCGCGGCTGGTCGCCCGCGTCCCGCCGTCCCGCCGTCCAGTCGTCCTGGGGACGCGCGCCCCAGCTGGTGCCGGGCTCCTGCGGCCCGGGCAGCTCACGGGCCGGGTCGCGCGAGGGCAGCTGCGGACGGTTGTCCAGACCGCCGGAGTCGGATCGGCTGGGCGCACCGGTCGGCGGGGCGACCGTCGGACCCTGGTCACTACCGCGCGTGGGCAGCGGGGGACGGCCGGAGGCGTCATCGCCACCGGCACCGCCGCCGGACCCGGCCGGGGGCTCGCTGCGCTGCGGGGTGGCCGACCGCCCGGGCGCTTCAAAGAGGTTCGGGCCGGAGGGGGCGCCACCCGACGGAGCGGCACCCGCACCCGCACCGGCCGGGCGGGTCGGCAGACCGCCACCGTTGCCGGGCAGCGCGGTGCGCGGACCCGAGCCGGGGACCTGGCGCCGCGAGGGCGCCGAACCGAGCAGTCCCGTCGAGCCGTTGCCCTGCCCGCCGGAACCCTGGCCGCCCTGGCCACCGGGCCCACCGGCCTTGCCGCCGGGGCCCTGCGGCGCCGGCTTGCGGCCGCCCTGGGCGACGTCCACCGGCAGCATGACCAGCGCGGTCGTACCGCCCGAGTCGGACGGCCGGAGCTGGATACGGATGCCGTGCCGCAGCGACAGGCGGCCGACCACGAACAGGCCCATGCGCCGGGACACCGACACATCGACCGTGGGCGGCGAGGCCAGCCGCTCGTTGATCGCGGCCAGGTCCTCGGGCGAGAGCCCGATGCCGGTGTCGTGGATCTCGACCAGCACCCGCCCGTCGGGCAGTGCGTGACCGGTGACCTTGACCTTCGTCTGCGGGGAGGAGAAGGAGGTGGCGTTCTCCAGCAGCTCGGCGAGCAGGTGCACGAGGTCGTTGACGACCCGGCCGGCGACCTCGGTCGCCGGGACCGAGCTGAGTTCGATGCGCTCGTACTGCTCCACCTCGGAGGCGGCCGCGCGGAGCACGTCCACCAGCGGGACCGGCCTGGTCCAGCGGCGGCCCGGCTCCTCGCCCGCGAGGACCAGCAGGTTCTCACCGTTACGGCGCATGCGGGTCGCGAGGTGGTCGAGCTTGAACAGCGAGGACAGCTGGTCCGGGTCGGCCTCGCGGCTCTCCAGCTCGGAGATGAGCGAGAGCTGACGCTGGATGAGGCCCTGGCTGCGGCGCGAGAGGTTGGTGAACATCGCGTTGACGTTGCCCCGCAGCAGCGCCTGCTCGGCGGCCAGCCGGACCGCCTCGCGGTGCACGTCGTCGAAGGCCGCGGCCACCCTGCCGATCTCGTCCCGGCTGTGCACACCGACGGACTCGACGGAGGTGTCCACGTCCTGCGGGTCGGACTCGGACAGCTGCTTGACCAGCTCGGGCAGCCGCTTCTCGGCGACGTCCTGCGCGGTGTCCTGGAGGCGGCGCAGCGAGCGGACCATGGAGCGGGCGACGACGAACGCGCCGACCAGCGAGACACCGAGGACGAGCAGGATGAGCGCACCGTTGAGGATCGCGTCCTGCTGGGCGGAGTCGCGCAGCTCACGAGACTTCTGCGTCATCTCGCTGAGCAGCGTCTGCTCGATCTTGCCCATCTCGTCGATCTTGATACTGTCCTGGTCGTACCAGTCCAGATACGTGCGCTTCTCGGCCTTGAGACCGTCCGGGTCGCGCACCGCCCGGTCGGCGTACATGGTCGCCGCCTTGATGTCCGGGCGGCTGTCCAGCGGCTCCAGCAGGTCCTCGGAGTTGCCCTGGCGGATCTGCTTGAAGCTGCCCAGGGCCTCGTTCTCCTTGTCGACCGCGGTCCTGGCGAACCGGCTGTCGTTGGCGGAGAACTCGGCGCCCTTGGGGTCGGCGAGCGCGGCGCTGATGAGCGCGCGCTGGATGGAGGCGTACTCCTTGGCGGAGGAGAAGGTGGCGAGCGCGCGGGTGTTGTTGATCATCGCGCGGTTGCTGGTCGCCTGCGCCATGTCCTGCGACAGCGACAGCAGCGAGTTGATCAGCTCGTTGTAGTCCTGGACCGTCAGCGAGTAGTACTGGCTGTTGTCGTACGCCGAGTCGCGGATGTCGTTGATCTTGCCGAGCTGGCGGTCGATGTTGACCAGCGTCGACTGCACACCGGCCATCGACTGGTCGCCGGGCTCGACGTTGTCAGTCGCCTTGCGGAAGGCCGCGATCGCGCGGTTGGTGTCCTCTCGCGTGGAGACGACGCCGTCGTCCTTCTCGTTGCCCTTGCTCGCCAGCGGCCCCGCCGACTTGTCGCGCTCCGCCTGGAGGGCGTTCGACAACTGGGTGGCCTGCTGCGTCATCTCGGTGAGCAGCTTCATCTGGTCGAGCTGCTGGATGTTGTCCAGCGAGGTGTCGATACGGAGCGCTCCCAGCGTGGTCGCCGCGACCACGGGGAGCGCCAGCAGGGACACCAGCCTGGTACTGATCCGCCAGTTCTTGAGGGCCATCCGGGCGCCGGGCCCGCTGGGCCCGGCGGGCGTCGCCGACGTGGTGGACTCGGCAGCGCCGCCGCCACCGCTGGGCGCACTGGTCTTCGTAGCGCTCTGGGCGCCGGCCTCGTGGCCCTGGTCGGCCGGGGGCCGCCCGCCGCCCTGGGCACGCTGGGGCGAGGAACCGCGGTCGGTCCCACCGCGCGGCTCCGGGTCCGCCGAAGTTTCCCCGCGGCCCTGGCGGGCCTGGGGAGACCCCATACCATCCCTCTTGAAACGTCCCTGCACTAGCGTCGCAACCTCTGGACCAGGCGCTCCACCGGGTCAGCAGTGGAGCGGTGTCGAGTCGAGGGGGACCGCGGCCCCCCAATTCGGTCGTGAGTGACCGGCGCGCTTCCTTTCGTATATCGACAAGAGGAGCCCCCGCCGCTCGGCGCCTCTCCGTCCTGCGCCCCCATGCGCGCCGGTTGATTCCCACGGCGGTCCCGGGAATTCCAGCACAGTGCCGGATGCTGCAACAAGGGCAAGCGGTAAGGCTGTGACGCGCGTGACGCTCAGTGCGGGGCTTATCACCGGACGTAGAAAGTCATGTCTGCGATAACGGACTTTTGTGAACGAGTCGATCGTGGCCACGGCGTGTCCGGCTAGCGATGATCAAGAGCGGAACGTCTGGTTCGGGGGTGCAATGTCCGTTTCGGGGTGCGGATTGCATGTCGCGAATGCGGCATTTGCCGGATCACTCGTGAGCAAAATCACATGCCGGTCAAGACTTTTTCCGCGATTCGATGGGCAAGGCCGCCCCTAGCCTGACGCTTTACACAACCGGTCAAAACGACAACAACGCGAGGCATGAACCCAGTGAAGACGACGATGATGTTCCGCACCATAGCCAACCCCCGGCGCACCACCCTGGCCCATCTCGGGGACGCCGAGGAGCTGCGGACCGAGACCGGCGAGCAGCCGGAGCACCCCGTCGAACTGCCCACCCAGACCGCCAACCCCCGGCGCACCGTCCTGATGGACGCCCCCGGCCACTGAGCCGCACACGCGCCCGGCCCCCGCGCGGGGACGGGCGAGCCGACCCGGCGGCGCGCGGGAGGCGGGGCGATAGCCTGGAGCGTCAGTCTCCAGCGAGTCCAGTTAAGGGGCACCAGCTTCCCGTGCGCATCGCCAGATTCTCCATCGATGGCAACGTCGCCTTCGGAGTGGTCGAGGGCGAGCCGTCCGATCAGGGCGGCCCCGTCGTCGACATCATCAAGGGACACCCCTTCGCCGAATTCGAGCGCTCGGGGCAGAAGGTCCCCCTCAGCAAGGTCCGGCTGTTGCCGCCCGTCCTGCCCAACAAGGTCATCGGGATCGGCCGCAACTACGCCGAGCACGCCGCCGAACTCGGCAACGAGGTCCCCGACGTCCCGGTGGTCTTCTTCAAGCCGTCGACCTCGGTGATCGGCCCCGGCGACCCCATCGCCTACCCCTCCTTCTCCTCCGAGGTGCACCACGAGGCCGAGCTGGCCGTGGTCATCGGGCGGATGTGCCGGGAGGTCCCGCGCGAGCGTGTGGCCGACGTCATCCTCGGCTACACCTGCGGCAACGACATCACCGCGCGCGACGCGCAGCGGCGCGAGAAGCAGTGGGCGCGGGCGAAGGGCTTCGACGCCTCCTGCCCCCTGGGCCCCTGGGTGGAGACCGGCATCGACCTGGAGCGGGCGGGTGACCTCGGGGTCATGTGCACCGTCAACGGCGAACAGCGGCAGCTGGGCCGCACCAGCGAGATGATCCGCTCGATCGAGGACCTGATCGTGCACATCACCGAGGCGATGACGCTGCTCCCCGGCGACGTCGTGCTCACCGGCACCCCGGCGGGCGTCGGCCCGCTCAGCGTCGGCGACGAGGTCGCCGTCACCATCGAAGGCATCGGCACTCTCACCAACAAGGTGATCAAGCGTGGCTAGCGCAACCTCCCCCGCCCCCGTGCGGGTTCGTTTCTGTCCCTCGCCGACCGGCAACCCCCATGTGGGTCTGGTCCGCACCGCCCTCTTCAACTGGGCGTTCGCCCGCCACCACGGCGGCACCCTGGTCTTCCGCATCGAGGACACCGACGCCGCGCGCGACTCCGAGGAGTCGTACGAGCAGCTGCTGGAGGCCATGCGCTGGCTGGGCTTCGACTGGGACGAGGGCCCCGAGGTCGGCGGCCCGCACGCGCCCTACCGCCAGTCGCAGCGCATGGACCTCTACGCCGACGTCGCGGCCAAGCTGCTGGACGCCGGTCACGCCTACCGCTGCTACTGCACGGCCGAGGAGCTGGAGGAGCGCCGCGACGCCGCCCGCAAGGCCGGGCGCCCCTCCGGCTACGACGGCACCTGCCGCACCCTCACCGCCGAGCAGATCGCGGCGCATGAGGCCGAGGGCCGCGCCTCGATCGTCCGCTTCCGGATGCCGGACGAGCCGATCACCTTCACCGACCTGGTGCGCGGCGAGCTGACCTTCACCCCGGACAACGTTCCGGACTACGGCATCGTGCGCGCCAACGGCGCCCCCCTCTACACGCTCGTCAACCCCGTCGACGACGCGCTGATGGAGATCACGCACGTGCTGCGCGGCGAGGACCTGCTGTCCTCCACCCCGCGCCAGATCGCGCTGTACCGGGCGCTCGCCGAGATCGGCGTGGGGGCCGGCCTGGTGCCCGCCTTCGGTCATCTCCCGTACGTCATGGGCGAGGGCAACAAGAAGCTGTCCAAGCGCGACCCCCAGGCGTCGCTGAACCTCTACCGGGAGCGCGGCTTCCTCCCCGAGGGGCTGCTCAACTACCTCTCCCTGCTGGGCTGGTCGCTCTCGGCCGACCGGGACGTCTTCTCGCCGGCGGAGATGGTCGCCGCGTTCGACATCTCCGGTGTCAACGCCAATCCGGCGCGCTTCGACCTCAAGAAGGCCGAGGCGATCAACGCGGACCACATCCGGCAGCTGGACGTCAAGACCTTCATCGAGGCGTGCGCCCCCTGGCTCCAGGCCCCGCACGCGCCCTGGTCCCCGGACCGCTTCGACGCGGCCGCCTTCGAGGAGCTGGCCCCGCTGGCCCAGACCCGGCTGACGGTGCTGTCCGACATCACCGCCAACGTCGACTTCCTCTTCCTGGCGGAGCCGGTGGAGGACGAGGCGTCGTGGGCGAAGGCCATGAAGCCGGGGGCGGACGCCCTGCTCGCCACCGCCCGCACGAAGATCGCCGAGGCGGACTGGAAGGCCGAGCCCCTCAAGGAAGCCGTCCTCGCCGCCGGTGAGGAGCACGGTCTCAAGCTGGGCAAGGCGCAGGCCCCGGTCCGCGTCGCCGTGACCGGCCGCACGGTCGGCCTGCCGCTGTTCGAGTCCCTGGAGGTCCTGGGGCGCGAGTGCACGCTGGCCCGCATCGACGCGGCGCTGGCCAAGCTGTCGGCCTGACGGGCCGAGGGGGCGCCGCGTGCCCGGCACGCGGCGCCACCACCCCGGCAATCCGTTTTGGTGGCCCGTCCACCATCGGGTAATGTTCTTCCTGCGCCGCCCGGGCGGGCCGAAAGGCCGGACCGGGGCGTAACCCGGACAACACCCCGACAGGGGTGGAGTTTTGGTGGGGTATGGTGTAATTGGCAGCACGAGTGATTCTGGTTCACTTAGTCTAGGTTCGAGTCCTGGTACCCCAGCAAGAGATCTTCTCGATTTCTTCGTGAATCTCTTGATCGAGCAAAACCAAGCCCCCGTTGTGTAGCGGCCTAGCACGCCGCCCTCTCAAGGCGGTAGCGCCGGTTCGAATCCGGTCGGGGGTACGGGATCTCCAGCAGTTGGGGAGATTGCTAGGGCCCCCGTTGTGTAGCGGCCTAGCACGCCGCCCTCTCAAGGCGGTAGCGCCGGTTCGAATCCGGTCGGGGGTACTGGTCTATACCATGGGCTATGGTGTAATTGGCAGCACGAGTGATTCTGGTTCATTTAGTCTAGGTTCGAGTCCTGGTAGCCCAGCGCAGTACAGGATGTGCTGATTCAGGCCCCCGTTGTGTAGCGGCCTAGCACGCCGCCCTCTCAAGGCGGTAGCGCCGGTTCGAATCCGGTCGGGGGTACGTACAGAGAAGGCCCTCCGTGGTGACACGGAGGGCCTTCTCACGTCATGTCCCGTCGAAGCGGCGGCCGGACTCCTCGGCCTGGGCGAGCCGCCGCAGGCTCAGCAGCACCGGCTCGTACAGCACCGTCAGCGCGACGGACGCCTCGATCTGCTCGCCGGGCGTGTCGTACGTCTCCACCACATCCAGTTCGTGGACGGCCAGTTCGGACACCAGCCGGGCGTACGGCAGCAAGTGCTCGGTGTCATGCGGATATCCGAGGCGGGCCAGCGAGGCGATGGCCTCCACCAGCATCCCGTACGCGGGGGAGGGGTCCCCGGCCTTCGGGCCGTGGTCCCAGCCCAGCCGCTCCAGCAGTGCGTCCGCCTGCTCCCGGGCGTGAGCCGTCTCCGGGGCGCCCTCCTCAGGACCCGGTCCGTGCGGCAGCGCCCAGACCGCGGCCCCCAGCCGCAGGTGCTGGCTCAGCGACTCGTCCTCGGCGGCCCTCAGCACTTCGCGCGCGGTGGCCACCGGCATCCGGCCGACCTGGAGCAGCGCCCGCACCAGCCGCAGCCTCCGCAGATGCTCCTCGCCGTACTCGGCCTTGGTGGCAGTGACGCGCTCGCCGGGTGGCAGTAGCCCTTCGCGCAGGTAGTACTTGATCGTCGCGGTGGACACCCCGCTGCGCTCGCTCAGCTCCGCCAGTCGCATGCCGTGTGCAGCCTTCCCTTGCGTTCGTAGTTGGAGAGTGTCACTATCCAAGTGTTGGATAGCTCCACTATCCAATCTTATCGCGACGTCGGAACGAGGGGATCACCATGGGTGCCGATGTGATCGAGGGCCGTATGACCGCCGATGCCGAGGGGGAGGTGACCGTCTTCCTCATCGGGATGAGGATCAACCGCTTCCGCGCGCTGCGCAGCTGGTGGCCGGTGTTCACGGCCATGCCGCGGATGCTGCGCGAGCTGTCCCGGGACAAGGAGAGCGGGCTGCTGGGCTACCAGCTGCTGGCCGGCTCGCCGCGGGTGCTGTACGTCGTGCAGTACTGGGACTCGCACGAGAAGCTGCTGGCGTACGCCTCGTCGCAGGACAAGGAGCACCGCCCGGCCTGGACCGCGTTCAACCGGCGGGCGCGGGAGGGCCGGGGGAAGGTCGGACTCTGGCACGAGACCTACGCCGTACCGGCCGGTGCGCACGAGGCGATCTACTACGACATGCCGCCGTTCGGCCTGGGCAAGGCCATGGGGGTCGTCCCGGTCGGCCGCCGCGGCGAGCGCGCGGCCGACCGGCTGTCGCTGAAGGGCGCGTAGGAACCGGGCGCCGGGAGGATCGGGCGTCGTAACGCCGCCATCAGTTGCCCCGGCGCAGCGCGTCCGAGAGGCGGGCGGCCGCGTCGATGACGGCCTGGGCGTGCATGCGGCCCGGGTGGCGGGTAAGCCGCTCGATCGGTCCGGAGACCGATACGGCGGCGACCACGCGGTTGGACGGGCCGCGCACCGGGGCGGAGACGGACGCGACGCCCGGCTCCCGCTCGCCGATCGACTGGGCCCAGCCCCGCCGCCGTACGCCGGACAGGGCCGTCGCCGTGAAGCGGGCGCCCTGGAGGCCCCGGTGCAGCCGCTCCGGCTCCTCCCAGGCCATCAGGATCTGGGCCGCCGAGCCCGCCTTCATGGGGAGGGTCGAGCCGACCGGCACGGTGTCCCGCAATCCGGACAGCCGCTCGGCCGCCGCGACGCAGATGCGCATGTCGCCCTGGCGCCGGTAGAGCTGCGCGCTCTCCCCGGTCACGTCCCTGAGGTGGGTGAGGACCGGCCCGGCCGTGGCCAGCAGCCGGTCCTCGCCAGCCGCCGCGGCCAGCTCGGCCAGGCGCGGGCCCAGAATGAAGCGGCCTTGCATGTCACGCGCCACCATCCGGTGGTGCTCGAGTGCGACCGCGAGTCGGTGCGCCGTGGGGCGCGCGAGACCGGTGGCCCCGACCAGCCCCGCGAGGGTGGCCGGACCGGACTCCAGAGCGCTCAATACCAGAGCCGCCTTGTCGAGAACGCCGACGCCGCTAGAGTTGTCCATGAAACGATACTCGCGTCTCACAGTGTGAAACGCAAGTTCAATTTTTCGGGATACCCGCCACTCTGGAACTGGCGGGCCCGCAGGCCAGGGCACGCACTCGACACGAGTTGGGCCGGCGAAGAGGCCGGTCGGAGGGAAAGCGATGGGACGGACACTCGCGGAGAAGGTCTGGGACGACCATGTCGTCCGGCACGCCGATGGCGAGCCGGACCTCCTCTTCATTGATCTGCACCTGCTGCACGAGGTGACCAGCCCGCAGGCGTTCGACGGCCTCCGCAAGGCCGGACGCCAGGTGCGCCGTACCGATCTCACCATCGCGACCGAGGATCACAACACCCCGACCCTCGACATCGACAAGCCGATCGCGGACCCCGTCTCCCGCACCCAGTTGGAGACGCTGCGCAAGAACTGCGCGGAGTTCGGCGTGCGTCTGCACCCGCTGGGTGACGTCGAGCAGGGCGTCGTCCACGTAGTGGGACCGCAGCTGGGACTGACCCAGCCCGGCACCACCGTCGTCTGCGGTGACAGCCACACCTCCACCCACGGCGCCTTCGGCGCGCTCGCGTTCGGCATCGGCACCAGCCAGGTCGAGCACGTGCTCGCCACCCAGACGCTGCCGCTCGCGCCGTTCAAGACCATGGCCGTCACCGTCGAGGGCGAGCTGCCCGACGGCGTCACCGCCAAGGACCTGATCCTGGCGATCATCGCCCGCATCGGCACCGGCGGCGGCCAGGGCTTCGTCATCGAGTACCGCGGCTCCGCCATCGAGAAGCTCTCGATGGAGTCCCGGATGACCGTGTGCAACATGTCCATCGAGGCGGGCGCCCGGGCGGGCATGATCGCCCCGGACGACACCACCTTCGACTACCTCAAGGGCCGCCCGCACGCCCCGGAGGGCGCGGAGTGGGACGAGGCCGTCGCGTATTGGCGCACGCTGCGCAGCGACGACGACGCCACCTTCGACCGCGAGGTGGTCATCGACGCCTCCGAGCTGGCCCCGTTCGTCACCTGGGGCACCAACCCCGGTCAGGGCGCGCCGCTGTCGGAGTCGGTACCGGACCCGGCCACCTTCGAGGACGCCAGCGAGAGTTACGCCGCCGAGAAGGCCCTGGAGTACATGGGTCTGACGGCCGGTCAGCCGCTGCGCGACATCAAGGTCGACACCGTCTTCGTCGGCTCCTGCACCAACGGCCGCATCGAGGACCTGCGCTCCGCCGCCTCGGTCCTGTCCGGCCGTTCGGTGGCCGACGGCGTACGGATGCTGGTGGTCCCGGGCTCGGTGCGGGTGGCGCTCCAGGCCGTGGAGGAGGGGCTGGACAAGGTGTTCACCCAGGCCGGCGCCGAGTGGCGGCACGCGGGCTGCTCGATGTGTCTGGGCATGAACCCCGACCAGCTCGCGCCCGGTGAGCGCTCGGCGTCCACCTCCAACCGCAACTTCGAGGGCAGGCAGGGCAAGGGCGGCCGGACCCACCTGGTCTCGCCGCAGGTCGCCGCCGCCACCGCGGTGCTGGGCCACCTGGCCTCGCCCGCCGACCTGTCCGACGCCGACGTCACCGTTCCCGTGGGGGTCTGAGCAGCCATGGAAGCATTCACCACGCACACCGGCCGGGCCGTTCCGCTGCGCCGCAGCAACGTCGACACGGACCAGATCATCCCGGCGCACTGGCTCAAGAAGGTCACCCGCGACGGTTTCGAGGACGGGCTGTTCGAGGCCTGGCGCAAGGACCCGGAGTTCGTGCTCAACCGGGCCGAGCACAAGGGCGGGACGGTCCTGGTGGCCGGTCCCGACTTCGGCACCGGCTCCTCGCGCGAGCACGCGGTGTGGGCGCTCCAGAACTACGGCTTCAAGGCCGTGATCTCCTCGCGCTTCGCCGACATCTTCCGCGGCAACTCCCTCAAGAACGGGCTGCTGACCGTCGTCCTCCCGCAGGAGACCGTGGACCGGCTGTGGAAGCTGGTCGAGGCGGACCCCGCCGCGGAGGTCACCGTGGACCTCGTCGACCGTCAGGTTCGAGCCGAGGGAATCACGGCTGATTTTGAGCTTGACGAGAACGCCCGATGGCGACTCCTGGAGGGGCTGGACGACATCAGCCTCACCCTCAGGGAGGAGGCCGACATCGTCGCGTACGAGGCCGGTCGTCCCTCCTTCAAGCCCAGCACGACGGTGGTCTGACCCCCCGGTTTTCCCTGCACAGAGCGGGTTTGGCATGATGCGCCGCCAGTCCTCGGACTGGCGGCGCATCGTCATGTTGAGGCCCCGTGAAGCGACAACTCGCCTCAGATGGCACAATCAGTGCATGGAACGCGACGGCCAACTCGAGCTCTACGGTCTCGTCGCCGACCGGCTCAAGGAAGCGCACACAAGGGTGCGCACACTGCAAGTCCCGGAGGGCGTACGGATGGCGCTGTCCCGGAAGCTGCTGGTGATCACGGCAGCGGCGAAACACGATCTCGCAGACGCGGCAAGGCGTCTGGAGCGGTTGATGAACGACCTCGACGAGGGTCGTTTCCCCGAAGATCCCGACTCCGGCAGAAGCCCATGACGACCGAGTGCGTTGCGGCACAAGGGTGATTAGCCCGTTTCGTGTTTGATTTGCGGTATATATCTGCCTAACGTGCGAAAAAGCTTGAACACATTCGTTCCAGCAATGTCTCCGAAGGGGAAGACGTGAACAAGGCGCAGCTCGTAGAAGCGATTGCAGACAAGGTCGGCGGACGACAGCAGGCCGCCGACGCGGTCGACGCGGTTCTGGACGCCATCGTCCGCGCCGTGGTCGGCGGGGATCGAGTTTCGGTCACCGGTTTTGGTTCGTTCGAGAAGGTGGAGCGGCCCGCTCGGTACGCCCGTAACCCGCAGACCGGAGAGCGGGTCCGGGTCAAGAAGACCTCGGTGCCCCGTTTCCGCGCGGGTCAGGGATTCAAGGACCTGGTGAGCGGTTCGAAGAAGCTGCCGCGGGGCGGCGAGGTGGCCGTGAAGAAGGCCCCCAAGGGCAGCCTCCAGGTCGCCGCGAAGAAGGCCGCGGCCAAGAAGGCCACGGCCAAGAAGGCGGCTCCGGCGAAGAAGGCCGCCGCCAAGAAGGCCACGGCCAAGAAGACGGCCGCCAAGAAGGCGCCTGCGAAGAAGGCCACGGCCAAGAAGGCGGCTCCGGCGAAGAAGGCCACGGCCAAGAAGGCCGCCGCGAAGAAGGCCCCGGCGCGCAAGACGACCGCGCGCAAGGCCCCCGCCAAGAAGGCCGCCACCGCCAGGAAGCGCTAGTCGTCGCCGCGCAGCGGCACCGTTCACGCGCCGGGCCGGGCTCCGAAGAGGGAGCCCGGCCCGCGGTGCGTCAGAACGTCTGCAGGGTGATGAAGACGACGCGCCGGTCGTCCCCCTCGCCCGTCACCTCGATCCGCACCCGCTGCCCCGGCCGCAGCATCCGCAGCCCCCCGGCGTCGAAGGCCGCCGCGTCGAAGGGCACGGGCGTGCCGTCGTCGAGCAGCACACTGCCCGTACGGGCGTCGGGGTCGTAGGTGTAGGCCGTTCCCTGCATACCCGCCACCCTAGTGCGCACCCCGACACCACCTCCCCGCCGGGCACCCCTGAAGGATCCCCGCAAAGTCGCGTTGGATCAGCCCGCGGCTTTCAGGGAGCACCTCCCGGACGGAGTCCGGGGGTGGGCGGGCCTGCTCGGGCGGGCCCGGCAACGCGTCGAGAAGGGGGCACCTCCCGGCAGTAGCTGGGGCGCGTGCCAGGCGTCGCGGGCCTGATGGGACTTCGCGGGCACCCCCTACGTCCCCGGCAGCGCGGCCCGCCGGCCGGGTGGGCAGGGCGTGCCGCACAGGCGGGCCGTGTGGGGGCC
The DNA here is from genome assembly GCF_044333065.1 of Streptomyces sp. NPDC021115. Lineage (NCBI taxonomy): Bacteria > Bacillati > Actinomycetota > Actinomycetes > Kitasatosporales > Streptomycetaceae > Streptomyces > Streptomyces sp. NPDC021115. Next base: position 183,503 of record NZ_JBIRQF010000001.1, on the reverse strand, counting down.
CACGCCCAGGGCCAGCGCCGCGCGCAGATCCTCGCCGGTGTCCACGTCGCGCCGCACCGAATCGACCCCCGGCAGCTCGATCTCGTGGGCGCCCGACGCCCGGTGCCGGGCCCGGGAGGTGCCCCCGAAGGCGGGGGCGAGGTCGGTGCCGGGGGCCGCCGCGAGGAGCGTCGTGCCGACCCCCGCCGCATCCGCCAGAAAGGCGCGTGGGAAGCCCGCGGCGACTTCGAGCACCTGGTCGAGGTCGGCCGTGCGCAGGGCCGGGAGATCGGCGTTCAGGGCCGCTACGGGGGCCATGGGGCGGCCCTCCCGCACCGTACGGGCGCCGTGCGCGAGCGCCGCGTTCAGCCCGCGGCCCGGTACGTCGGGCAGGATCCGGGCGCCCAGGGCCGCCAGCTCGCGCCCGGCGAGCGGATCGTCCGTGACCACGCTCACCCCGCCGACGTGCCGCCCGGCCAGCGCCGCGCCCACCGTGTCCTTGGCGAACGCCAGCGCGAGACCCGGCCGCAGGGCGTCACCGGCGGCCTCGGAAAGCCTGCTCTTCGCGCGTGACAGGGGCTTCAGCGGCACCACCAGCGTCCACGTCACGAGGTTTGCGTCTCTTCCCACGGATCCCATTCTCGCCTGCTGCCCGGCTCGTCCCGGACGGTGCGGGGTTACGGTGTCCTCGACAGACCGAGTACCTGGAGCGACACTTGTGCGGCTGCCCGGACGGCAGCAAGCCAGCAGGTCAGCAGGGTCCAAGAGGAGGATGTTCCGAGTGTCCGGCCGCAGAATCGGCTTCTGGTACCGCATGGCGGCGGTCATGGTGAAACCGCCACTGGTGGTTCTGTTCAAGCGGGACTGGCACGGAATGGAGCACATTCCCGCCGACGGCGGTTTTATCACCGCGATCAACCACAACTCGTATCTCGACCCGCTCTCCTACGCGCACTTCCAGTACAACACCGGACGCGTGCCCCGCTTCCTCGCCAAGGCCGCCCTCTTCAAGGGCGGCTTCGTCGGCACGATGCTGCGCGGCACCGGGCAGATCCCGGTCTTCCGCGAGTCGACCGACGCGGCCAACGCCTTCCGGGCCGCCGTCGACGCCATCAACAAGGGCGAGTGCGTGGCGTTCTACCCCGAGGGCACGCTGACCCGCGACCCCGACCTGTGGCCGATGCGCGGCAAGACCGGCGCCGCCCGGGTCGCTCTGCTCACCAAGGCCCCCGTCATCCCGGTCGCCCAGTGGGGCGCCAACGAGGCCGTACCGCCGTACGCCAAGGACAAGAAGGTCCGGCTCTTCCCGCGCAAGACCCTCAAGGTGCACGCGGGCCCGCCGGTGGACCTGTCCGCGTACTACGGCCAGGAGCCCACCGCCGACGTGCTGCGGGCCGCCACCGACACCATCATGGCCGCGGTCACCGAACTCCTCGCCGAGGTCCGCGGCGAGCCGGTGCCCGCCCGGGCACACGAGGCCACCGCCGACCAGCCGCGCCTCGGGGAAGAACGCCCCGTGGCCGAGGAGGAGAGCAAGTGACGCGCTGCGCCGTCTACGGCACCGGCTCCTGGGGCACCGCCTTCGCGATGGTGCTCGCCGACGCCGGATGCGAGGTGACGCTGTGGGGCCGCCGTCCCGATGTCGTCGAGGCCATCAACACCGGCCGCACCAATCCCGACTACTTCCCCGGCATCCGTCTCCCCGACGGGGTGCGGGCCACCACCGACCCGGCCGAGGCCGCGCGCGGCGCCGAATTCACCGTCTTCTCCGTGCCCTCCCAGACGCTGCGCGGCAACCTCGCCGCATGGGCCCCGCTGCTGCCCTCCGACACCGTGCTGGTCTCCCTGATGAAGGGCGTCGAACTCGGCACCGCCAAGCGGATGAGCGAGGTCATCGCGGAGGTCGCCGGCGCGCCCGCGGAGCGCGTCGCGGTGCTCACAGGACCCAACCTCGCCAAGGAGATCGCCGCCCGGCAGCCCGCGGCCTCCGTGGTGGCCTGCCGGGACGAGGACGTGGCGCGCCGCCTCCAGACCGCGTGCCACACCCCCTACTTCCGCCCGTACACCAACACCGACGTGGTCGGCTGCGAACTCGGCGGCGCGGTGAAGAACGTCATCGCGCTGGCCGTCGGCATCGCGGACGGCATGGGCCTCGGCGACAACGCCAAGGCGTCCCTCATCACCCGCGGGCTCGCCGAAACGACCCGTCTTGGCCTCGCGATGGGCGCCGACGCCCACACCTTCGCGGGCCTGGCGGGCATGGGCGACCTGGTCGCCACCTGCTCCTCACCGCTGTCCCGCAACCACACCTTCGGCACCAACCTGGGCCGCGGCATGACCCTTGAGGAGACGATCGCGGTCACCCGGCAGACGGCGGAGGGCGTCAAGTCGTGCGAGTCCGTAGCGGATCTCGCCCGGCGCCACGACGTCGACATGCCGATCACGGAGACCGTGGTGGGCATCGTCCACGACGGCAAACAGCCGCTCGTCGCGCTCAAAGAGCTGATGTCGCGCAGCGCGAAGGCGGAGCGGCACTGACGCCGTCCGAACCGCAAGGTAACCTCAACGCGATATGAGCAGCCAGACTCCTTCCTCAAGCCCTGTCCCGGCTTCCTCCTCCGGCGAGCCGAGGAAGCCGCGCGTCGCCGTCGTCTTCGGCGGACGCAGCTCCGAGCACGCCATTTCCGTGGTCACCGCGGGGGCCGTGCTGCGCGCCATCGACCGCGAGAAGTACGACGTGCTGCCGATCGGCATCACCGCGGACGGCCGTTGGGCGCTCACCGCCGACGCGCCCGAGCGGATGGCCATCGCGGACCGGCAGCTGCCGAGCGTCGAACGGCTCGCCGAGTCCGAGGAGGGGTCGGTCGTGCTGCCGGTCGACCCGGGCAGCCGCGAGGTCGTCTACAGCGAGCCTGGCGCGGTGCCCAAGGCGCTCGGCGACGTCGACGTCGTCTTCCCCATGCTGCACGGCCCGTACGGCGAGGACGGCACCCTCCAGGGGCTGCTGGAGCTGTCCGGGGTGCCCTACGTGGGCGCCGGGGTGCTGGCCTCTGCGGTCGGCATGGACAAGGAGTACATGAAGCGGGTGTTCCTCTCGTTCGGGCTGCCCGTCGGCCCGTACGAGGTGATCCGCCCCCGCGACTGGGAGCGCGACCCCGCCGCCGCCCGCGCCCGGATCACCGACTTCGCCGCCGAGCACGGCTGGCCGCTCTTCGTGAAGCCCTCGCGGGCCGGTTCCTCCATCGGCATCACCAAGGTCGAAGGCCCTGAGCAGCTGGACGAGGCCGTCGAGGCGGCCCGGCAGCACGACCCGAAGGTCATCGTGGAGGCGCTGCTGCGCGGCCGCGAGATCGAGTGCGGCGTGCTGGAGTTCGAGGACGGGCCCCGGGCCAGCGTGCCCGCCGAGATCCCCCCGGTCTCCACCCATGACTTCTACGACTTCGAGGCCAAATACATCGACGCGGCCCCCGGTGTCGTCCCGGCGCCGCTCACCGAGGAGCAGACCGAGCGGGTCCAGGAGCTGGCGGTGCGCGCGTTCGACTCCGTGTCCTGCGAGGGCCTGGTGCGCGCGGACTTCTTCCTGCTGGACAGCGGCGAGTTCGTGATCAACGAGATCAACACGATGCCCGGCTTCACACCGATCTCCATGTACCCGCGCATGTGGCAGGAGAGCGGCGTGAGCTATCCGGAGCTGGTGGACCGGCTGATCCAGGCCGCGCTGCGCCGCTCCACGGGGCTGCGCTAGAGGCATTCCGGCCGCCTCCGGGCGGCCGCGTCCGTCACACCCCCGCCGGAGACGACCGGCGGGGGCGGGTATGCGCGCGGACCTCACCGGCCGAGCACGCGGGGGAGCTAGATATGGACCACCGGGCAGGTGAGCGTGCGCGTGATCCCCTCCACTTTCTGGACTTTCGCGACCACCATGCGGCCGAGTTCGTCGACCGTCTCGGCCTGGGCGCGCACGATCACGTCGTACGGCCCGGTGACGTCCTCGGCCTGTATCACCCCCGGGAGCTTGGCGATGACGTCGGCGACGGTCGACGCCTTGCCGACCTCGGTCTGGATCAGGATGTACGCCTGTACCACGGAACCTCCAGGGCGGCTACGAGGATCATGTGGGGAGAAGGGACGCCACGGTACCGCGTCGCCATGCGGCGCGGGGAGACCCGCGCGGCGTGCGCGGCGCGGTGGGCACAGGGCCACGAGCACGAAGGGGCAATGCGATGAAGGGCACCGTGGGCGAGTTGGGGGAGTTCGGGCTCATCAGGGAGCTCACCTCCCGGCTCACCACCACCTCGGCGGTGAGGCTGGGGCCCGGGGACGACGCGGCGGTCGTGGCCGCGCCGGACCGCAGGGTGGTGGCCAGTACGGACGTCCTGCTGGAGGGCAGGCACTTCCGCCGGGACTGGTCCACCGCCTATGACGTCGGCCGCAAGGCGGCCGCGCAGAACCTCGCGGACATCGCGGCCATGGGCGCGGTGCCGACCGCGCTGCTGCTGGGCCTGGTCGTGCCCGCGGATCTGCCGGTGACCTGGCCGGCCGAGATGATGGACGGCATCCGCGACGAATGCCAGGTGGCGGGCGCGGCGGTGGTCGGCGGCGACGTGGTGCGCGGCGACGCCATCACCATCGCCATCACCGCCCTGGGCGATCTGCGCAACCACGAGCCGGTCACCCGATCCGGTGCCCAGCCGGGCGACGTCGTCGCCGTCACCGGCTGGCTCGGCTGGTCGGCCGCCGGGCACGCGGTGCTCTCGCGCGGCTTCCGCTCCCCGCGCGCCTTCGTCGAGGCGCACCGCCGCCCGGAGCCGCCGTACCACGCGGGACCGGCCGCCGCCGGGCTCGGCGCGACCGCCATGACCGACGTCAGCGACGGTCTGGTGGCCGACCTCGGGCACATCGCCGAGGCCAGCCAGGTCCGTATCGATCTGCGCTCGGGGGACATCGACATCCCCTCGCAGATGTCGGACATCGGGCAGGCGGTGGGCGTCGATCCGATCCAGTGGGTGCTCAGCGGGGGAGAGGACCACGCGATCGTGGCCACCTTCCCGTCCGATGTGAAGCTGCCCGCCCGCTGGAAGGTGATCGGCCGGGTGCTCAACCCGTCGGCGCTGCCGCAGGTGACGGTGGACGGGGCGCCCTGGGTGCACGCGGGCTGGGACCATTTCGGGGATGACCAGGGCGCCGAGTAGATTCGGCCGTATGGCCATGTCCAGCGATGTTCCCCGCGTCCCCCGTGACCGTCACGCGCCCGTCCGCGTCCTCACCGTCGCCGGATCGGACTCCGGCGGCGGTGCGGGTATCCAGGCCGACCTGAAGACGATGCTGGCGCTGGGCGCGCACGGGATGAGCGTGCTCACCGCGGTGACGGCGCAGAACTCCCAGGGCGTACAGGGCGCCTGGGAGCTGCCCGCTGAGGCGGTCCGCGCCCAGTTCCGCAGCGTGGTGGACGACATCGGCGTGCAGGCGGTCAAGACCGGCATGCTGGCCACCACCGAGCTGGTCGAGACCGTCGCCGGGCTGCTCGCGGGGCTGCCCGCCCCGGTGGTCGTCGACCCGGTCGGGGTCTCCAAGCACGGCGATCCGCTGCTGGCCGCCGAGGCGCTGGACGCGGTCCGCACCAAGCTGCTGCCGACCGCCACCGTCGCCACCCCCAACCTGGACGAGGTAGCCCAGCTGACCGGCATCCGGGCCGCTTCGGAGGGCGATCTGCGGCGGGCGGCGCGCGCGGTGCTGGACTTCGGCCCGCGCTGGGCGCTGATCAAGGGCGGCCATCTGCCGGGGGACGCGGTGGACCTGCTCACCGACGGCACCGAGGAGCACTGGCTGCGGGCGCCCCGTTACGACAACCGCCACACCCACGGCACCGGCTGCACCCTCGCCTCGGCGGTCGCCACCTACCTGGCGGGCGGCATGCCGGTCCCGGAGGCCGTCGGGGCGGCCAAGCGGTACGTCACGGGCGCGATCGCCGCGGGCTTCCCCCTGGGCACCGGCATCGGCCCGGTCGACCACGGCTGGCTGACCGCCGAGCCCCGTTCTTCCGGCGAGTGAGGGCATGCGTAAAGGCCGGTCCACACCATCGGTGGACCGGCCTCGGCAACCGGAATCCCGCTTGCGCGGGGAAGTCGTGCGCCTAGCGCGAGACCTTGCCGGCCTTGATGCACGAGGTGCAGACGTTGAGCCGCTTCGGGGTCCGACCGACCACAGCGCGCACCGTCTGGATGTTGGGGTTCCAACGACGGCGGGTGCGGCGGTGCGAGTGCGAGATGTTGTTGCCGAAGCCCGGCCCCTTGCCGCAGACGTCGCAGTTGGCAGCCACGGGTTACTCCAAAGACGGGTCAGCCTCGCTTCCCGCGAGGAGACAGAAACTTAACGGGAACCCCGGCGTAGCCAAGATCGTGAAAGACCGGCGGCGCCAGGGGAATAGCCCGACTCTCATCGGGCAACCGGAGCAGCATACAACGACCACTCCCGTACAACGAAACTATCATGGCTGCCCCAGCACCCGCGGAGGGCGGCGACTAGCCTGCGATGACGCCAAGCCCGTCCCCTGAGACACCCCTCACCGTCCCGAGGAGAACGTACGTGCCGCACACGCTCGACGCCGATGCGGTACGGATCTGGTGCGGGCTCGCGCTGGACGCGCTGGGCCGGGCCCGCGAGGACATCGACGCGATCAACGTCTATCCGGTCGCGGACGGTGACACCGGCACCAATCTGTATCTGACCGTCGAGTCCGCCGCCCAGGCCGTCGACGCGGCCTTCGACGGCCACCCCAGCCTCGCCGACGTGGTGCGTGCCATGGCGCACGGTGCGCTGATCGGCGCGCGCGGCAACTCCGGCACCATCCTGGCGCAGCTGCTGCGCGGCATGGCGGACGTCCTGGCCGACGGCGGGGGTACGGGAAGTGACGCTACGGGGAACGACGACGCGGCGGACGGGCTGCGACGGGCCCTGCGGCGCGCGGTCGAGCTGGCGTACCTCGCCGTCGCGCACCCCGTCGAGGGCACCGTGCTGACCGTGGCCGTGGCCGCAGCCGAGGGCGCGGAGCGGGCCACCGGGGACGTGGGCGCGGTGGCGCACGCGGCGTACGAAGGGGCGCGCGCGGCGCTCCAGGCGACCCCGGGGCAGCTCGACGTGCTGGCCCGCGCGGGCGTCGTGGACGCGGGCGGCTACGGCCTGGTCACCGTGCTGGGCGGGCTCGCCGAGGCCCTGTCAGGCGAGCCCCCGGCGGCGCCGCCCGCCGCCCCCGCCATCCCCGCGCCCGCCCGCGGCGGAGAGACGGAGGCCGGGCCGGTGGAGTGCTCCGCCGACGGGCCCGCGTTCGAGGTGATCTACCTCCTGGAGGCCGGCGACGACGCCGTCACCGGTCTGCGCGGGCGGCTGGACGCGCTCGGCGACTCCCTGGTGATCGTCGGCGGCGACGGACTGTGGAACGTCCACGTCCATGTGGACGACGCGGGCGCCGCGGTCGAGGCGGGCATCGAGGCGGGGCGCCCGTACCGCATCCGCATCACCCACTTCGGCGCCCCCGCGGAGCGCCGTCCCGCCGCCCCGGAGCCGGGCCGCCCCGAGCGGCGGCCGGACGCGCCGTCCGGCGAGCGCGCGAGCCGCGCGGTGGTCGCCGTCGTCCCCGGCGACGGCCTCGCGGCGCTGTGCGCCGAGGCGGGCGCCACCGTGGTCGCCACCGATCCCGGGAAGCCGCCCGGCGGCGGCGAGCTGGCCGATGCGATCCGGCGGGCCCACGCCCACGAGGTGGTGCTGCTGCCCAACGACGCCGAGCTGCGCCACCCGGCCGCGGCCGCCGCCGCGCAGGCCCGCGCCGAGGGCGTACGGGTCGCCGTCATCCCCACCCGCTCCCCGGTCCAGGGCATCGCCGCGCTCGCCGTGCACGAGCCCGCCCGCAGCTTCGACGAGGACGTCGTCGCGATGACCTCCGCCGCGGGCGCCACCCGCTGGGCCGAACTGGCCGTCGCCGAGCACCGGTCCTGGACCATGGCCGGGGTCTGCCAGGCCGGGGACGTGCTGGGCCTGATCGACGGCGATGTCGCGGTGATCGGCGGCGAGCTGGCCCCGACCGCCGAGACCGTTCTGGACCGGATGCTGGCCGCGGGCGGGGAGATGGTCACGCTGGTGCTCGGCGCCGACCTCCCGGACGAGATCGCCGAGCGGCTGGAGCGGCACGTACGGGAGGGCCACTTCGCCGTGGACACGGTCGTCTACCGGGGCGGCCAGCCCTCCGCGCCGCTGATCATAGGCATCGAATGATCCCGTGATCCCGGGCATGCCCCCGTGAATGGCCCCGCTTGTCGGTGGCGTGGTGTGCAATGGACTGCGTGCCCGTGCTGGATGAACCCCTGAAGAAGGTCCTCGGCGGCAACACCGCGAAGGTGATGGCCGAGCACCTCGGCCTGAACACGGTCGGCGACCTGCTGCACCACTACCCGCGGCGGTACGCGGAGCGCGGTGAGCTGACGCGCCTGGCCGATCTGCCGCTGGACGAGCATGTGACCGTCGTCGCGCAGGTCGCCGACGCCCGGGTGCACAAGTTCAACAGCGGCCGTGGCCAGCGTCTTGAGGTCACCATCACCGACGGCAGCGGCCGCCTCCAGCTGGTCTTCTTCGGCAAGGGCGTCCACAAGCCGCGGGGGGAGCTGCTGCCCGGCAGCCGCGCGATGTTCGCCGGGAAGGTCTCGGTCTTCAACCACAAGCGGCAGCTGGCGCACCCCGAGTTCAAGCTGCTGCGCGCGGACAGCGGCTCGGACGCCGTGGAGGCGTTCGCCAACCAGCTGCTGCCGCTGTACCCGGCCTGCAAGCAGATGGAGTCCTGGCAGATCCAGCAGGCGGTCGACACCGTCCTCGGCCCGGCGGGCCAGGAGGACAGCACGCTGGCCGGGCTGATCGACCCGCTGCCCGAGAGCCTGCGCGAGGGCCGCGGGCTCGCCACCCTGCCCGAGGCGCTGCGCCTGATCCACCGCCCGCGCACCAAGGCCGACATCGCCGGGGCGCGCGACCGGCTCAAGTGGGACGAGGCGTTCGTCCTCCAGGTCGCCCTCGCCCGCCGCCGCCAGGCCGACGCGACGGCGCCCGCCGCGCCCCGCAGGCCGGTGGAGGGCGGTCTGCTGGACGCCTTCGACGCCCGCCTGCCGTTCACCCTCACCGACGGACAGCAGCGGGTCAGCGCCGAGATCTTCGCCGACCTGGCCACCGACCACCCCATGCACCGGCTGCTCCAGGGCGAGGTCGGTTCGGGCAAGACCATGGTCGCGCTGCGCGCGATGCTCGGCGTCGTGGACGCCGGGGGACAGGCGGCGATGCTCGCGCCGACCGAGGTCCTGGCCCAGCAGCACCACCGTTCGATCACCGAGATGATGGGCGAGCTGGCCGAGGGAGGGATGCTCGGCGGCGCGGAGCAGGGCACCAAGGTGGTGCTGCTCACCGGGTCCATGGGGGCCGCCGCCCGCCGTCAGGCGCTGCTGGACCTGGTCACCGGCGAGGCCGGGATCGTGATCGGCACCCATGCGCTGATCGAGGACAAGGTCCAGTTCCACGATCTGGGCCTGGTGGTCGTCGACGAGCAGCACCGCTTCGGCGTCGAGCAGCGCGACGCGCTGCGCTCCAAGGGCAAGCAGCCCCCGCATCTGCTGGTGATGACGGCCACCCCGATCCCGCGGACCGTCGCGATGACCGTCTTCGGCGACCTGGAAACCTCCGTCTTGGACCAGCTGCCGTCCGGCCGCTCCCCGATCGCCTCCCATGTGGTGCCCGCCAAGGACAAGCCGCACTTCCTGGCCCGGACCTGGGAGCGGGTGCGGGAGGAGGTGGCGGGCGGCCACCAGGCGTATGTGGTGTGCCCGCGCATCGGCGACGAGGAGGACGAGTCCAAGGCGGTGAAGGAGAAGTCGGCCGAGGACGAGGCGGAGAAGCGTCCGCCGCTCGCGGTCCTCGACATCGCCGACAAGCTCGCCACCGGCCCGCTGCGCGATCTGCGGGTGGAGGTGCTGCACGGCCGGATGGCGCCGGAGGCCAAGGACGAGGTGATGCGCCGCTTCGCCGCGGGCGGGGTGGACGTGCTGGTGGCCACGACCGTCATCGAGGTGGGCGTCAACGTCCCCAATGCCACCGCCATGGTGATCATGGACGCCGACCGGTTCGGCGTCTCCCAGCTCCACCAGCTGCGCGGCCGGGTCGGCCGGGGTTCGGCGCCGGGGCTGTGCCTGCTGGTGACCGAGATGCCCGAGGCGAGCCCCGCCCGGGTGCGGCTCGGCGCGGTCGCGGCCACGCTCGACGGCTTCGAGCTGTCCCGGATCGACCTGGAGCAGCGCCGCGAGGGCGATGTCCTCGGCCAGGCCCAGTCCGGCGTCCGCTCCTCGCTGCGGGTGCTCGCCGTCATCGACGACGAGGAGGTCATCGCCGCCGCCCGGGAGGAAGCCACCGCGATCGTCGCTGCAGACCCCGAGCTGACCGGCTACCCGGAGCTGCGCACCGCGCTGGACGCCCTGCTGGACGAGGAGCGGGAGGAATTCCTCGACAAGGGATGAGCCGCGGGCGGGCCGCGGGGGTCCGGTGCGGCGCCGGACGCCATATCGTGGAGGGGCGGCGGCCCGGCGCGTCATGGCGCACCGCCCGCCGCTGCCCCGAGCACCGCGACGACCACCGCGAAGGACTGCCACACCCATGACCCGCGTGATCGCCGGAGCGGCCGGCGGACGCCGCCTGGCCGTGCCGCCGGGAAACGGCACCCGACCCACCTCGGACCGGGCGCGCGAGGGCCTGTTCTCCACCTGGGAGTCGCTGCTCGGCTCGCTGAGCGGTGCCCGGGTCCTCGATCTGTACGGCGGCTCGGGCGCGGTCGGCCTGGAGGCGCTGTCCCGGGGCGCGGCCCATGTGCTGCTGGTCGAGTCGGACCAGCGCGCCGCCCGCACCATCCGGGAGAACGTCCGGGCGCTGGGGCTGCCCGGCGCCGAACTGCGCACGGCGAAGGCCGAGGCAGCGATCGGCGGCCCGCCCCCGGCCTCCGGCCCGTACGACGTCGTCTTCCTGGACCCGCCGTACGCCGTCACCGACGACGATCTCCGCGAGATCCTGCTCACACTCCGTGGCAAAGGCTGGCTCGCGCCCGAAGCGCTGGCCACCGTGGAGCGCAGCACCAGAGGCGGGGAGTTCGGGTGGCCGGCCGGTTTCGAGGGGCTGCGGTCCCGTCGCTACGGCGAGGGCACGCTTTGGTACGGTCGCGCCGCCTCGACGTGCGACAACGCGTCATGACCGGACCCGAGAGCGAGGAACTTCCGTTGCGCCGCGCAGTCTGTCCGGGGTCCTTCGACCCCGTCACCAATGGGCACCTCGACATCATCGCCCGAGCGTCCAAGCTGTACGACGTCGTCCACGTCGCCGTGATGATCAACAAGTCCAAGCAGGGGCTGTTCACGGTGGAGGAGCGGATGGACTTCCTCCGCCAGACGACCGCCGAGTACGGCAATGTGCAGGTCGAGTCCTTCCACGGGCTGCTCGTGGACTTCTGCAAGCAGCGCGACATCCCCGCCATCGTCAAGGGGCTGCGGGCCGTCAGCGACTTCGACTACGAGCTCCAGATGGCCCAGATGAACAACGGCCTGTCGGGCGTGGAAACGCTCTTCGTGCCCACCAACCCCACCTACAGCTTCCTCTCCTCCAGCCTGGTCAAGGAGGTCGCGGCCTGGGGCGGCGACATCTCCCACCTGGTGCCGCCGCTCGTCCTGGAGGCCCTGGGCGAACGGCTGCGGCGGAAGTGACCGCGGACTGAGAACTGACGGCGCGTCAGCGGGTGTCGGGCAGGCGCCCGCTGGCCGTACAGTCGGTCCCGTCTCATCCCCTCCGACTCAGACTGCGAGCACCCAAGGTGGACGTGCAGAAGAAGCTCGACGAGATCGTGAGCGCCGTCGGCAGCGCCCGGGCCATGCCCATGTCGGCCTCGTGCGTGGTCAACCGCGCCGAACTGCTCGCCATGCTCGAAGAGGTGCGCGCCGCCCTCCCCGACTCCCTCGCCCACGCCGAGGAGCTGATCGGCGGGCGGGACCGGATGGTGGACGACGCCCGTCAGGAGGCGACGCGGATCATCGAGTCCGCGCACGCCGAGCGCGCCCGGCTGGCCTCGGAGACCGAGGTGGCCCGGACGTCCCAGGAGGAGGCCGACCGGATCCTCGGGGAGGCCCGCCGGGAGGCCGAGGAGATCCGCGCCGAGGCCGACGACTACGTCGACAGCAAACTCGCCAACTTCGAGGTCGTGCTGACCAAGACCATCGGCTCGGTGGACCGCGGCCGCGACAAGCTGCTCGGCCGCGCGCCCGGCGGCGACGGCATGGACGACGAGCCGGAGCGCAGCGCCGATCCGCACACCCTGCGGCAGCGCGCCGACGACTACGTGGACACCAAGCTGGGGGCCGTCTCGGCGGTGCTCGGCAAGACCCTGGAGGCGGTCGGCCGGGGGCGGCAGAAGCTGCTCGGCTCCCGCCCGGCCGATGAGCTGGGCGCCCACATGGCCGCTCAGGACGCGACCGCCCAGGCGCTGCACACCAGCGACGACGACTACTACGCGGAACTGGCCCAGGCGCAGGGCATCGCCGCGCAGCCCGCTGCCGTGCCGCAGCCGCCCGTCGTCCAGCCCGCGGCCGTGCAGCCCGCCGCGATGGACCCCGCCGCGATGGACCCGGCGGCGGCCGACCCCGGGTACTTCGCCGCCGCGGGCTACCCGCAGCAGGACGCGTACGGCTACCAGCAGCAGGGCTACGTCCAGCAGCCGGACCCGTACGGTCAGCAGATGCAGCAGCCGGGCTATCAGCAGCAGGACGCGTACGGCTGGCCGCAGCAGCCCCAGGGCTACGACCCCAACGGCTACGCGCAGCAGCAGCCGCAGCAGCCCCCGTACCCCCCGCAGCCGCCCGCCGCGGCGCTCGACGAGACCAGCCTGTTCGACACGAGCATGATCGACCTCGATCAGCTGCGCCAGTACGAGCAGGGGCGCTAGAGGCTGTCCGGAGCCGTCCTGGACCCGATTGGGCCTGGGGCGGCCCGTCCAGTATCCTGGCTCTTCGGTCGCGTGTACGTCCGCGATCTCGGCTGCCCGCTTCAAGTCCGTAACGGGCGGCCCGCCGCAGCGTAGAAAGCAGGAAGCCCTGAACGCCCGCCTCGACCACCGTGCCCCCCTCGTGTTCGACACACGTGAGCTGGGGCGGCGTCCTGGTGCGCTGAAGAGGGTCTCCCGCTCCGTGGCGGCCCCCAAGGACCTCGGCATCGAGGTCATCGGGGTGCGGGAGGGCGTGACCGTGGAGCTCGAACTCCGTCTGGAGTCGGTCATGGAAGGGGTGCTTGTCACAGGCACCGCCCGTGCACCGCTCACGGGGGAGTGCGTAAGGTGTCTGGAGCCGCTGGAGCGAGAGCTCGAAGCGGACTTCCAGGAGATGTACTCCTACCCCGACGCCGACGACCGGAGCCGCGAAGCGGACACCGGCGACGACGCCGAGGAGGAGGACACGCTCTTCCTCGAGGCCGACCTGTTCGACCTCGAGCCCGTGCTGCGCGACGCGGTGGTGCTCTCACTGCCGTTGCAGCCGGTGTGCCGGGAGGACTGCCCCGGGCTGTGTGCCGATTGCGGTGCGCGGCTCGCGGACGACCCGGACCACCACCACGAAGCCGTCGACATCCGTTGGGCGGCATTGCAGGGACTCGCCGAGTCCATTCAGGACGGCGAGAAGGACAACGCCCCCCGCCAGCGCGGGGATGACCCACAGGAGAAGTAGCCGTGGCTGTTCCGAAGCGGAAGATGTCGCGCAGCAACACGCGCCACCGCCGGTCGCAGTGGAAGGCTGCGGTCCCCACCCTGGTGGCGTGCGAGCGCTGCCACGAGCCGAAGCAGCAGCACATCGCGTGCCCGAGCTGCGGCACCTACAACCGCCGCCAGGTCCTCGAGGTCTGATCGGCGGGTGACAGGCTCTATGTCAGACGCCAGCACGCCGTCCCGCAAGCGCGCGGGTGAACCTCGCGGAGGTCATCAGCGCGGCGGCGATACGGTCCAGGCGGACAAGGCCTCGTCCCACACGATCCTGGAAGGGCGGCTCGGGTATCAACTCGAGTCCGCCCTTCTGGTGCGTGCGCTGACCCATCGCTCCTTCGCGTACGAGAACGGCGGTCTGCCCACCAACGAGCGGCTGGAATTCCTCGGGGATTCCGTGCTCGGCCTGGTGGTCACGGACACGCTGTACCGCATCCACCCGGACCTGCCCGAGGGCCAGCTGGCCAAGCTGCGGGCCGCGGTGGTCAACTCGCGCGCGCTCGCCGAGGTGGGCCGGGGGCTCGATCTCGGCGCCTTCATCCGGCTCGGCCGGGGCGAGGAGGGCACCGGGGGCAGGGACAAGGCATCCATCCTCGCCGACACCCTGGAAGCGGTGATCGGTGCTGTCTATCTCGACCGGGGACTCGACGCGGCGGGCGAGCTGGTGCACCGGCTCTTCGACCCGCTGATCGAGAAGTCCTCGAACCTCGGCGCCGGCCTGGACTGGAAGACCAGCCTCCAGGAGCTGACCGCCACCGAGGGTCTCGGGGTTCCGGAGTACCTGGTCTCCGAGACCGGGCCCGACCACGAGAAGACCTTCACGGCTGCCGCCCGCGTCGGTGGTGTCGCGTACGGCACCGGCACCGGCCGCAGCAAGAAGGAAGCCGAGCAACAGGCGGCCGAGGCCGCCTGGCGCGCGATCCGCGCGGCCGCCGACGAGGCCCAGACGAAGGCCAAGGCGGAGGCGGAAGCCGAGGCGGAGGCAGAAGCCGCCGCCGAAGGTGCCGAGGCCACGAGCGCCCCGGCCGCCCCGGCCGCGGACTCGGCCACCACCACCCGTTAGGCACCGCTCCGGCCCCGGTCACAGACCGGGGCCGGAGGGCCGGTGATCCCTCTTCAGGAGACACGTTGCCCGAGCTGCCCGAGGTAGAGGTGGTCCGGCGCGGTCTGGAGCGCTGGATCAGCGGCCGTACGGTCGCCGACGTCCAGGTGCTGCACCCCCGCGCGGTACGCCGCCACCTGGGCGGCGCGGAGGACTTCGCGGCCCGCATGAAGGGCCGTCGCACCGGGGCGGTCCGCCGCCGCGGCAAGTATCTGTGGCTGCCGTTCGAGGACACCGCCGAAGCGGTGCTGGCCCACCTGGGCATGAGCGGCCAGCTGCTCGTCCAGCCCGGCGACGCCCCGGACGAGAAGCACCTGCGCATCCGGGTCCGGTTCGCCGACGACGTGGGCACCGAGCTGCGCTTCGTCGACCAGCGCACCTTCGGCGGGCTCTCGCTGCACGGTTCCGTCCCCGGCGACCTGGAGGGGTTGCCGGACGCCATCGCGCACATCGCACGCGACCCGCTGGACCCCGCCTTCGACGAGGCGGCCTTCCACCTCGCGCTGCGCCGCCGCCGTACGACCGTCAAGCGCGCCCTGCTCGACCAGTCGCTGATCAGCGGCGTCGGCAACATCTACGCCGACGAGGCGCTGTGGCGCGCCCGGCTGCACTACGACCGGCCGACCGCCACCCTCACCCGGCCGCGCTCCGCCGAACTCCTCGGCCATGTGCGGGATGTCATGAGCGCGGCACTGGCGGTGGGCGGCACCAGCTTCGACAGCCTCTACGTCAATGTGAACGGCGAGTCGGGGTACTTCGAGCGCTCCCTCGACGCGTACGGCCGGGAGGACGAGCCGTGCCGCCGCTGCGGCACCGCCATGCGCCGCCGCCCCTGGATGAACCGCTCCAGCTACTTCTGCCCGCGCTGTCAGCGCCCGCCGCGCCCGGCCGGGGCCTCGGCGCTGCGCCGCCCGTCGTAGGTCTCCCGGGCGCTCAGCACCTCCGGCATCCGCTCCTCGACCAGGCCGATCAGCGCCAGCAGCCGCTCGGCGACCGCGTGTCCCAGCGGGGTGAGCCGGTAGTCCACGCGCGGCGGATTGACCGGCTGGGCCTCGCGGTGCACCAGACCGTCCCGCTCCAGCGCGTGCAGCGTCTGGGACAGCATCTTCTCGCTGACCCCGTCGACCCGCCGCCGCAGCTCGTTGAAGCGGCAGCCGCTCTCGAACAGGGCGGTCAGGGTGAGGCTGCCCCACTTGCCGGTGACGTGCTCCAGCGTGGCGCGGGACGGGCAGGCGCGCGCGAACACGTCGAAGGCCGCGTCCCCGGAGGCGTCCTCCTCCGGGGGGCTTCCGGCGGTGCGTTCACATTCCATGCACACACCATACGCGCAGCGCTCTCCTGTGGGCAGCGCTGTGGTTCGGTGAGCGCGCTCCAGCGGCCCCCGTAGCTCTTACAGCCCCCGTGGCTCTAGTAGCCGAAGTCCTGGGTCCACCAGGGGCCGTCGTCGCCGAAGTGCGCGCCGACGCCGAGCGTCTTGTACTGGCAGTTGAGGATGTTCGCGCGGTGGTCGGGGCTGTCCATCCACGAGTCCATCACGTCTTGTGCGGTGCTCTGGCCGCGGCCGATGTTCTCCCCGCCCAGGTCCAGGATGCCCGCGAGCTTGGCGCGCTCCCAGGGGTCCTTGCCGTCCGGGTCGAGGTGGTCGAAGAAGTCGCGCACCGCCATGTCGTCGGTGAAGTCCTGCGCCAGCTGGGCGAGTTTCGGGTCCTCGGTCACCGGCTGGCAGCCGACCTCGGCCCGCTCCTCGTTCACCAGCGCGATGACGGCCTTCTCGGCCGCCGCCGCCCGGTCGGGCTTCTCCGGCGGAAGGCTGGGCACCGGGTCGGTCGTGGGCGTACGGGACGGGGCGGACGAGCCCGAGCCGCCGCCGTCCGAGGAGCCGCCGCCGGTCTTGCCACCGGACCCCGACGGGCTCGGGCGGTCGTCCGACGGCGTCGTGGACGGCGTCTTGGAGGGCTTCGACGGCGTCGGGGAGGGGGTCGTGGACGGGGCCTGCGGGGTGTTGCCGCCGGGGATCGTCGACGTACCCGCGCCGCTCGGGGGAAAGACGGTCCCCGGGTCCTGGGTGTCCGGGCCGGTGCCCGGCGACCCGCCGGCCTGCACCTGTCCGGCGGGCTCGGTGCCGCCGAGCCCCCCGGGGCCCTGCACCAGGCCCGAGGCCATGGCCACAGCGCCCACCGCCATCGCGGCGGACACACCTAACAGCCCGGTCCTCACCGGTGCGAGAGGGCTACGGCGCGGTCCCCGGTGGCGTCCGGCGCCCACCACGGGCGGCGTCGCGGTTCCGGGGGCAGATCGTCGATGGCGGCCCATCTCCTGCCTTCCTTATGTGCGAGTACGTCAAATGTGTGGCTTGTGTGGGCAAGTCATGTGTCACTCGTGTGAGTGAGTCTCGCTGAGCCGGGACTGTACGCCATGTGGGAGGAGGTGGATGTGCCGAGGCGCCAATTCGCCGGTTAGCGTGCGCATATGAACGACAACGTGCGCCTCACCGCGTGGGTCCGCGGCCGTGTCCAGGGTGTCGGCTTCCGGTGGTTCACCCGGGCGAACGCGCTGCGCATCGGAGGGCTGGAGGGCTTCGCCTCCAACCTCTCCGACGGCCGCGTACAGGTCGTCGCGGAGGGGCCGCGCGCGGAGTGCGAACAGCTGCTCGACTGGTTGCGGGAGGGCGACACGCCCGGGCGGGTCGACGGTGTCACCGAGATCTGGGACACACCGCGGGGCGGCTACGGCAGCTTCGAGATCCGCTGAGCGAGGCCCCTCGGGACCCCCGTTCGGCCCCCTTCCGGCACCCCGCTGACCACGCCTTCCGTGCGCACTGTGAGCAGAAACCGGCTGATGGTTGCGAATGGAGCCGCGCCGTGGAAGGCTGCGGAGCGTAGGAAGATCCCCAACCGCTACGGGTCCTCTGGAGAGCGGGCGGCACAGCTCGTGCCCCTGTGTGCTCTCGGCCTTCGCGGTGTCGGCGGCATGTGATCGTGTTGACCCTCAAACCAATTGGTGAGACTCTGGAAGTCCCCGCGCACCTTAACTTGTCCGCCATCGCAGCACGGCAATATCGGCGAACATCGCGGGTGCGAATCCCTCACGACCCACACCGCTTCGGTCGGTCACTCATTGTGGAGGACCATCCATCATGGCAAAGGCGCTTCTCGGTTACGTCGGCGGCTCCGACCCCCGAGTCCTCTCCGAGATGCGACGGCTTCAGCAGCGTGTTCAGGATCTTGAATCCGAGCTTGTGCGGATTCAGGCCGAAAACGACGCGCTGTCCGCCGCCGCTCGTCACGGCGACTCGCTGCTCGAAAGCATCGACGTATCCCAGGCGGAGCCTGCGCTCGCCTGACCCAGCCCATCGGGCCGGTCGGGCTGCACCGTCAGCCGCTTGAGAATCTTCAAGGGACGCCTCGGCGTCCCTTCGTCGTTCCCCCCGTGTACCTCTGGCTTTTCCTTACCGACTGATGTGCCCCACCCCCTCGCCGGTGAAACCGATCATTACCGATCATTGAGGAAAGCGGGAAAAAGCCGGGGCGGGTCCGCGGCGCCACGCGCTCGGGACGCTGCCGGGCGAGGCCCGGAAGGTAGAGTCCAACGGCGTGCACCTGAAGAGCCTGACCCTACGAGGCTTCAAGTCCTTCGCCTCCGCCACGACGCTCCGCTTCGAGCCGGGTATCACCTGCGTCGTCGGCCCCAACGGGTCGGGCAAGTCCAATGTCGTGGACGCGCTGTCCTGGGTCATGGGCGAACAGGGCGCCAAGTCGCTGCGCGGCGGCAAGATGGAGGACGTCATCTTCGCCGGGACCACCGGCCGTCCCCCGCTCGGCCGTGCCGAGGTCTCCCTCACCATCGACAACGCCGACGGCGCGCTGCCCATCGAGTACGCCGAGGTCACCATCACGCGGATCATGTTCCGCAACGGCGGCAGCGAGTACCAGCTCAACGGCGACACCTGCCGACTGCTGGACATCCAGGAACTGCTGTCCGACTCCGGCATCGGCCGCGAGATGCACGTCATCGTCGGCCAGGGCCAGCTCGACGGCGTCCTGCACGCCGACCCGACCGGCCGCCGGGCCTTCATCGAGGAGGCCGCGGGCGTCCTCAAGCACCGCAGGCGCAAGGAGAAGGCGCTGCGGAAGCTGGACGCCATGCAGGCCAACCTGGCCCGCGTCCAGGACCTCACCGACGAGCTGCGGCGGCAGCTCAAACCCCTCGGCCGTCAGGCCGCGGTCGCCCGCCGCGCCGCCGTCATCCAGGCCGATCTGCGCGACGCCCGGCTGCGGCTGCTCGCCGACGACCTCGTCACCCTGCGCGAGGCGCTGCGCGCCGAGGTCGCCGACGAGGCCGAGCTGAAGCAGCGCAAGGAGGCCACCGAGGCCGAGCTGCGCACCGCCCAGCAGCGCGAGGCCGCCCTCGAGGAGCACGTGCGGCAGCTCGCGCCGCGGCTGCGCGACGCCCAGCAGACCTGGTACGAGCTGTCCCAGCTCGCCGAGCGGGTGCGCGGCACGGTCAGCCTGGCCGACGCCCGGGTCAAGAGCGCCACCACCGCCCCCGCGGAGGAGCGGCGCGGCCGTGACCCGGAGGACATGGAGCGCGAGGCGGCCCGCATCCGGGAACAGGAAGCCGAGCTGGAGGCCGCCCTGGAGGCGGCCAGCCGCGCCCTGGACGACACCGTCGCGCACCGCGCGGAACTCGAACGGAGCCTGGCGCAGGAGGAGCGCCGTCTGAAGGACGTCGCCCGCGCCATCGCCGACCGCCGCGAAGGGCTCGCCCGGCTCCAGGGCCAGGTCAACGCCGCCCGAGGCCGCGCCGCTTCGGCCCGCGCCGAGATCGAACGGCTCGCCGCCGCCCGCGACGAGGCCCAGGCCAGGGCCACCGCCGCGCAGGAGGAGTACGAACAGCTCAAGGCCGAGGTCGACGGACTCGACGCGGACGACGCGGAACTGGCGGAGCGCCATGAGGCCGCGAAGCGGGAGCTGTCCGAGGCGGAGACGGCGCTGAGCGCGGCCCGCGAGGCCGCCACCGCCGCCGAACGCGACCGCGCCGCGACCGCCGCCCGCCACGACGCCCTGGCGCTCGGCCTGCGCCGCAAGGACGGCACCGGCGCGCTGTTGGCCGCCGCCGACCGCCTCACCGGCCTCCTCGGCCCGGCCGCCGAACTGCTGACCGTCACCCCCGGCTACGAGGTCCCGGTCGCCGCCGCGCTCGGCGCCGCGGCCGACGCGATCGCCGTCACCGACCCCGCGTCCGCCGCCGCCGCGATCCGCCACCTCCGCACCGAAGACGCAGGCCGAGCCACCCTCCTCCCCACCGGGACCTCCAACGTCCCGGCGCCCGCCGATTCCGGCGCCGTCCCCGCCTCGCGTGCGCCCGCCGCCGAGCCCGGCACCGGTCGGGCGGGCGGCGGCGCGGAGCCGGGTTCTCCGCCCACCACTACGGCCCCGGACAGCGCGGGCGCGCCCTCGGGCGCCGCGGGCGGTGTGGTGCCGGGCTCGCGGGCGCCCGCCGACGCTGCCGGTGAGCCGTCCACGGCCGCGCGGGAGACCACGGCCGTGGCCGCCGCCGGGGGCCCGCCACAGGTGGGGGACTTGGTGGCGGGGCCCGCGGGGCTGGTGAGGGCCGTGCGGCGGTTGCTCGACGGGATGGTGGCGGTCGGGACGCTGGAGGAGGCCGAGGACATCGTCCGGGCCCACCCCGGGGTGACCGCGGTGACCGCGGACGGTGATCTGCTCGGGGCGCACTTCGCGCAGGGCGGGTCGGCCGGGGCGCCCAGCCTGCTGGAGGTGCAGGCGTCGGTCGACGAGGCGGCGGCGGAGCTGGCGGAGCTGGCCGTACGGTGCGAGGAGCTGGCCGGGGCGCAGCGCGCGGCGAAGGAACGGCGCGCCGAATGCGCGGCGCTGGTGGACGAGCTGGCGGCCAGGCGCAGCGCGGCCGACCGGGAGAAGTCGCAGGTCGCGCAGTCCCTCGGGCGGCTGTCCGGGCAGGCGAGGGGCGCGGCGGGGGAGGCGGAGCGGTCGGCCGCGGCCGCCGCCCGGGCCGAGGAGGCGCTGGAGAAGGCGACCGAGGAGGCCGAGGAGCTGGCCGAGCGGCTGGCGGTGGCCGAGGAGCAGCCGGGGGAGGAGGAGCCGGACACCTCCGTACGGGACCGGCTCGCCGCGGACGGCGCCAACGCCCGGCAGACCGAGATGGAGGCGCGGCTCCAGGCCCGTACGCATGAGGAGCGGGTGAAGGGGCTCGCGGGGCGGGCCGACGCGCTCGACCGGGGCGCGCGCGCCGAGCGCGAGGCGCGGGCGCGCGCCGAACAGCGGCGCGCCCGGCTGCGCCACGAGGCGCAGGTGGCGTCGGCGGTGGCGGACGGGGCCCGGCAGCTGCTCGCGCATGTGGAGGTGTCGCTCGTACGGGCGGCCGAGGAGCGGGACGCGGCCGAGCGCGCCAAGGCGACGCGCGAACGCGAGCTGGAGAGCGCGCGCAACCGGGGCCGTGACCTCAAGGGCGAGCTGGACAAGCTGACCGATTCGGTGCACCGGGGCGAGGTGCTGGGCGCCGAGAAGCGGATGCGGATCGAGCAGCTGGAGACGAAGGCGCTGGAGGAGCTGGGCGTGGAGCCCGCGGGGCTGATCGCGGAGTACGGCCCCGGCCAGCTCGTACCGCCGTCGCCGCCCGCCGAGGGCGAGGAGCTGCCGGAGGACCCGGAACATCCGCGCAACCGGCCGGTGCCCTATGTCCGGGCGCAGCAGGAGAAGCGGCTGAAGGCGGCCGAGCGGGCGTATCAGCAGCTGGGCAAGGTCAATCCGCTGGCGCTCGAGGAGTTCGCGGCGCTGGAGGAGCGGCACCAGTTCCTGAGCGAGCAGCTGGAGGACCTGAAGAAGACGCGCGCGGACCTCCTCCAGGTGGTGAAGGAGGTCGACGAGCGGGTCGAGCAGGTGTTCACGGAGGCGTACCGGGACACCGCGCGCGAGTTCGAGGGCGTCTTCTCGCGGCTCTTCCCTGGCGGGGAGGGCCGGTTGGTGCTCACGGACCCGGACAACATGCTGACCACGGGCGTGGACGTGGAGGCGCGGCCGCCGGGCAAGAAGGTCAAGCGGCTGTCCCTGCTGTCCGGCGGGGAGCGTTCGCTGACGGCCGTGGCGCTGCTGGTGTCGATCTTCAAGGCGCGGCCGAGTCCGTTCTATGTGATGGACGAGGTCGAGGCGGCGCTGGACGACACCAATCTCCAGCGGCTGATCCGGATCATGGAGGAACTCCAGGAGTCGTCCCAGCTGATCGTGATCACTCACCAGAAGCGGACGATGGAGGTCGCGGACGCGCTGTACGGCGTCTCGATGCAGGGCGACGGGGTGTCGAAGGTCATTAGTCAGCGCCTGCGGTAAGCGCTTCAATACTTGAAGTCAACGGCCCCAAGAGGGTGGCGTAACTTCTTGGTCACCACCTATTGACTTCGAAACTTGAAGGAATAGTCTCTGCAACGTCGCTTTTACCTTTAAGTGGTGGCCGACCCCACACGGCTCCGCCTCCACCGGAAGGGTCTGCCCCCCACGCCCGGCAGCGTTGCCGGGCGGGCCACAGGAGTTCACGTTGACCACCACCGCGCAGCCACAGGGGTCCGAGGGCCGTAAGGCCCGGCCGGACCATCTCGGCCACGTCATCTTCATCACCGCCGCCGCCGCGATGGGCGGCTTTCTCTTCGGCTACGACAGCTCGGTGATCAACGGAGCGGTCGAGGCCATCCGCGGCCGGTACGACATCGGTTCCGCGGCCCTCGCCCAGGTCGTCGCCATCGCGCTGATCGGTTCGGCGATCGGCGCGGCCACCGCGGGCCGGATAGCCGACCGGATCGGCCGGATCCGCGTCATGCAGATCGCCGCCGTGCTGTTCACCGTGAGCGCGGTCGGCTCGGCCCTGCCCTTCGCCCTGTGGGACCTGGCCATGTGGCGGGTGCTCGGCGGCATCGGCATCGGTATGGCGTCGGTGATCGGCCCGGCCTACATCGCCGAGGTCGCCCCGCCCGCGTACCGCGGTCGGCTGGCCTCCTTCCAGCAGGCCGCGATCGTCATCGGCATCGCCGTCTCCCAGCTCGTCAACTACGGCATCCTCAACCTCGCCGACGGCGACCAGCGCGGCAAGATCGCGGGCCTGGAGGCCTGGCAGTGGATGCTCGGCGTGATGGTCGTCCCGGCTGTCCTGTACGGGGTGCTGTCCTTCGTCATCCCCGAGTCGCCCCGCTACCTGATCTCGGTCGGCCGCGTCGACCGGGCCAAGGAGGTCCTGAAGGAGGTCGAGGGCAAGACCGTCGACCTGGACGTGCGGGCCGGTGAGATCGAGCAGGCGATGCGCAGCGAGCACAAGTCCACCTTCAAGGACCTGCTCGGCGGCCGCTTCGGGCTGCTCCCGGTCGTGTGGATCGGCGTCGGGCTCTCGGTCTTCCAGCAGCTGGTCGGCATCAACGTGGCCTTCTACTACTCCTCGACGCTGTGGCAGTCCGTCGGCGTCGACCCGAGCAGCTCGTTCTTCTACTCCTTCACGACGTCGATCATCAACATCCTCGGCACCGTGATCGCGATGATCTTCGTCGACAAGATCGGCCGTAAGCCGCTGGCCCTCATCGGCTCGATCGGCATGGCGTTCTCGCTCGCGCTGGTGGCCTGGGCGTTCTCCGCGGACCTGGTGGACGGCAAGCTCCCGCACAGCCAGGGCGTCGTGGCGCTCGTCGCGGCCCACGCCTTCGTGCTCTTCTTCGCGCTCTCCTGGGGCGTGGTGGTCTGGGTGCTGCTCGGCGAGATGTTCCCGAACAAGATCCGCGCCGCGGCCCTCGGCGTCGCCGCCTCCGCCCAGTGGATCGCCAACTGGGCCATCACCGCCAGCTTCCCGAGCCTGTCGGACTGGAACCTGTCCGGGACCTACATCCTGTACACGGCCTTCGCCGTGCTCTCGATCCCGTTCATCCTCAAGTGGGTGCCGGAGGCCAAGGGCAAGGCGTTGGAGGAGATGGGCTGACCCCCGCCGCCCGCTCCTCACTCCAAGAGAACTGCCCCGCCTCATTCCTTGAGGCGGGGCAGCACTCGTTCCGCGAACAGCCGCAGGCACCGCCAGCCCTCCTCGACCGGCATCCCGCCGCACAGCGGATGCAGCACCAGGCTCGCCTGCTCGCCGCTCTCGCGCGCGTACGCCACGCACTCCTCGGGCGTGACGATCCGGTAGACGCCCTCGCGGCGCAGCGCCCCGGCGTCCGCGGCGTGCGAGCGGACCGCAGAGCGCACCGTCCCCGACTGCCAGGACGCGTAGGTGCGCGCCTCGTGCAGCAGATGCTCCCCGTACAGCGCCCAGGCCCGGTCCGGGTCCTCGGCCAGGTGCAGCAGCGGGGTGACCGCGGCGGGCATCAGACACCAGCCATCGGTGCCGTACTCCATCCGCCGCGCGTGGTAGTAGCCCTCCAGCTCCGGCAGATGGGCGCTCGGGAAGAACGGCAGCCCCAGCCGGGCCGCGCGCCGCGCCGCGGCCTTCGAGCTGCCGCCGACCAGCAGCAGCGGATGCGGCTGGGTGTACGGGCGCGGGGTGACCCGCACGGTACGGCCCCGGTACGCGAACGGCTCACCCGTCCACGCCGCGAGCAGCGTCTCCAGCGCCTCGTCCTGAAGGGCGCCGCGCCCCTGCCAGTCCTTGCCGAGCGCCGCGTACTCCTCCGCCCGGTAGCCGATCCCGGCCACGGTGACCAGGCGGCCGCCGCTGGCCAGGTCGAGCACGGCGATGTCCTCGGCCAGCCGCAGCGGGTCGTACAGCGGTGTGATCAGCGCGGAGACGGTCACCGTGATCCGGCGGGTGGCGCCGAGCACCGCGCCCGCGAAGACCAGCGGCGAGGGGAGCCAGTTGTTCTCTGCGCCGTGGTGCTCCTCGGTCTGGACGGTGGAGACGCCGCGCTCGTCGGCGTACGCGGCCATCTCGACGGCGGCGCGGTACCGCTCGGCCAGCGCGCGCGGAGTGGCGGCGGGATCGACGAGGTTCAGGCGTACGACCGTGACGGCCATGGCGGGGGTCCCCCTTCGTCGCGGGGCGGGCGGGAGCGGGCCACCGGACCGTAACTGACGCGTCGTCAAATCGCCACCGCGAGGAGCCGGACGGACGCACCGGGCGGAGCCGGGACGGATGACTCATGCGCCTGGGACGCGGGGCGGGAGATCGTCATCCTGGGCCCGGAGGCGAACCCTCTGGCAAGGGCCCGGGAAACGCACCGTCACCCGAGGAGGGGCGCATGATCAGCACGGGGGAAACGCTCATCACCACATCCGACATCGACGACCTGGTCGTCCGGGTCCGGCACGGCGCCGGAGACACCCGGGAGCTGGAGGCCGCGCGGGACGCGCTCTTCGCGGGCGGCCTCACCCCCGTCGAGGCGCAGCGCATCCGCCAGCGGCTGATGGTCACCGCGCTGCGCCACGGCGGCGACCTCCTCGCCAAGGTGCTCGGCCGCCTCACCCCGCGCGAGACCGCCATGGTGCGCCGCTACGCCCACCGGCTCGCCAACTACCTGGACACGCTGGACATCTGGGCCGCACAGCCCGTCATGCTCGCCCTGATGCGGTTCGGAATCCCCTACGACGAGGCCGAGTCGATCGCCGTCGCCGTCCTCTTCCAGGTGTGGTGAACCGGAAAGGGTGAACGCGCCACCGGAACGCGGGTGCGGGCGGGTCACCGGTTCGGGTGGGGAGTGGCGTCCGCGCTGTTCAGTGCCGTGCTGCGGGGTAAGGCTCGGGCGAGTACCAGGAGGTTGAAGATGCGACTTTCCCGAATCCGCGCGACCACGGCGCTCGGCCTGCTCGCGGGGACCGTCATGTGGACTGCCAGCGCCACCCCCGCCACCGCGTCCGGCGCCGGGGGCTGGCGGGAGGAAGGCCACTTCGACACCCAGGGTGCCTGCCGCAGGGCCGGGCAGGCCGGGGTGGAGAAGAGCAAGTGGGACGAGTACAAGTGCCGCCCCGGCCGCAGCGCCAACTACGTGACGCTGTGGGTCAGGGGCGGCGGCGCCCGGCTCGCCGGGCCGGCCACCGGCTGACATGCGGCACGCCCTTCCGAAAGACCGTGCCGTGCAGGCCGCGGGCGGGGTGTCGGCACTGTTCGTCGTGGTGCTCGCGGGCTGGCTCGCCGGTCTGCTGCGGGTCAACGACCAGTGGCTCGCCCTGTCCTCCCCACGCCTGCGCGGCACCGCGGCCCTGACCTCGGTGGCCGTGGGCGTCCCCGTCCTCGGCGTCGGCGTCCTGCTGCTCGCCGAGCGGTCCGCCCGGCGCTACGGCGGATTGCTGCTGGTGGCGGGCGCTCTCTGGCTGCTGCCCTCGGCCGTCGCCGACCTGCTCGGGCCCGCCGGGCTCGGACCGGCGGGCGCCGCCCTGTCCCTGCTCCTCGCGGTGGCCGGGATGGTCTGCCGCCCGCTGACCGTCCTGCTGCTGCCGCTGTGGCTCTTCCCCCGCGGCGCCAAGAGGCGCTGGCACTGGTGGGCCATGAGCGCGGCCGCCTCCGCCTACTGGCTCGGCTACGCCGCGCTGTGGCTGATCAGCGAGCCGCGGGTCGGCGCCGTCACCAACCCCGCCTTCCACACCGCGGGCGGCCAGTGGGCCTTCGACCACCTCGACACCTACGGTGAGGCCGAGCCCTGGGTGCTGCGCACCGTGGCGCTCGCCGTCACGGCCGCCCTGTGCTGCCGCGCCGCCGTCTCCGGCGGTGCCGAGCGGCGCGACTGGGCCCTGCTCGCCGCCGCCTACCCGGCCTGTGTCTCCCTCCTGCTGTCGGAGTGGGGCGAGGGCATGCCCACCATCGCGGCCCGCACCCTCGGCAGCGCGGTCTGGGCGGCCGCCATCTGTCTGGGCGTCGCCCGCACCGGGATCTGGCGGCTCGACCGCTCCACCAGCCACCGGCTCGCCCGCGCCTTCGTGCTCACCTCGCTCGCCGCCGTCGTCGTCTGCGCCGTCGTCGCCGTACAGGCCGGGCTCCCCTCCGTACGCAACCTGACCACCGTCACCGCCGTCGGCGGCGCCCTGCTGCTGGGCTGGGCCCTGCGGCCGTCCGCCCGCTGGCTCACCCTCCGCGTCGAGCGCGCCTTCTACGGGCCCCGGGCCCGGCCGCACGAAGCCGTCAGTGCCCTGGCCGTACGCCTCCAGCAGGCCCCGCACCCGGGCGAGGTGCCCCAGCAGATCTGCCGCAGCGCGGTGGAGGACCTCGGCGTCTCCGGCGCGGCCGTCAGCGTCGACACCCGGGCCGGGCCCCGGCGGCTGGCCGACGCCGGGGCGCCCCTCACCGGCCGCGTCCAGACCTACCCGCTGCGCCACCACGGCCGCACCGTCGGCCGCCTCGAAGTCTCCCGCGACGGCTCCGGCACCCCCGCCGAGCGCGACAGCGGGCTGCTGTCCCTCCTCGCCGACCAGGCCGCCCCCGCGCTCGCCGCGCTGCGGCTGGCCGAGGAGGCGCAGGCCGCCCGCGAGCGGCTGGTGCTCGCCCGCGAGCAGGAGCGGCGGCGGCTGCGCCGCGAGATCCACGACGGCCTCGGACCCCAACTCGCCGCCGTACGGCTGCGCCTGGACATCGCCCAGGCCTCCTGCCCGCCCGGCCACCCGGCCTGCGTCCAGCTCGCCGAGGCCGCCGAAACGCTCGCCGAGGCCCTGGTCGAGGTGCGCCGCATCACCGCCGGGCTCGCCCCGGCCGCCCTCGCCGAGCGCGGTCTCGCCGGTGCGGTGCGGGACCTCGCGCGGCGGCTGGGCGTGGACGGGCTGCGGGTGAGCGTGGCCAGCCGTCCCGCTGTGCTGCCCCCGCTGTCGCCGGGCGTCGAGACCGCGGCGTACCGGATCGCGGCCGAGTCGCTCACCAACGCCGTACGGCACGCCCGGGCGCGTCAGGTCCGGGTCGTGCTGGCCACGGACCCCGACGCCCTCGACATCACGGTCACCGACGACGGCAGCGGACTGCCGGAGACCGCGGTGCGCGGCGTCGGACTGGCCTCGGTCCGGGAGCGGGCCGAGGAGATCGGCGGCTCCTGCTCGGTCACCGGCTCCGCGACCGGCACCGTGGTGCACGCGGTGCTGCCGCTCACCGGACCGGGGGAGCCGGGGGAGAACGACGACCCGGAAGAACACCTGGAGCACACCGGATGCCGGTCCTGTACGACGCTCATCACCCAGACCAAGCCCGGCGACCGGGCCAGACCCGGGGACCACACCAAAGCCAGCGCTCCGGCCAGGTCCAGACAGCGGACCCCGGCGCCGTGACCGCGCCGGTGGGCGCGGCGCAGTGGCGCGTCCTGCTCGTCGACGACCATCCCCTCTTCCGCGAGGGCCTGGCAGCCGCTCTCAACCTGGACGACGCCTTCACCGTCGTCGGCCAGGCGGCCTGCGCGGACGAGGCGGTCGCCGAGGCCGGGCGCGCCTCGCCCGATCTGGTGGTCATGGACCTCGGGCTGCCCGGCCGGTCAGGGCTTGAGGCCACCCGGCGCATCCTGTGCGCCCGCCCCCAGGCGCGGGTGATGGTCATGACGATGTCCGAGGACGACGACAGCCTGCTGGCCGCCGTGCGCGCCGGGGCCCGCGGCTATCTCCTCAAGGGCGCGGGCCGGGACGAGATCCTGCGCGCCCTGCACACCGTCGCGCGCGGCGGCGCCGTCTTCAGCCCGCGCATGGCGGAGCGGCTGGGGGTGCTGCTGGGTGCCTCCGGCGCGGCGTCGGCGAAGGAGGCGTTCCCGACCCTCACCGCGCGCGAACGGGAGGTGCTGGACCTGCTCGCGGGCGGGCTCGGCTACCGTCAGATCGCCCAGCGGCTGGTGGTCACCGACAAGACCGTGCGCAACCACGTCGGCTCGATCTTCGCCAAGCTCCAGGTGCACGACCGGGCCCAGGCGATCGTCCGGGCCCGCGAAGCCGGGCTCGGAGGCGAATGACGAGGCGAATGACTCCCTTCGCCGTGTGTCTGATACTGGGTGGGTTATGGAATTCGTCATCCTTGCTGTAGTCATCGCTGTGGTCGCGGTCGCCGCGATCAGCGGGCTCGTGATCAGCAGCCGCAAGAAGAAGCGACTGCCCCCGGCACCGCCGAGCAGCCCGTCCGTCACCGCGCCGCCCGCCGAACCGCACGTCGGCGAGGAGGCCGAAACCCCGCGCGAGGAGCCGCGCAGAACCATCGAAGAGGTGGATCTGCCCGGCACCGAGGCGCCGGCCGCGCCCGCGGAGGCCGCCCCCGCCGCGCCGGAGGCCCCGCCGGTCGAGGTCCCGGAGCCGACCGCCGGGCGGCTGGTCCGGCTGCGCGCCCGGCTGTCCCGGTCCCAGACGACCCTGGGCAAGGGGCTGCTGACGCTGCTGTCCCGTGAGCACCTCGACGACGACACGTGGGAGGAGATCGAGGACACGCTGCTGACCGCCGACGTCGGCGTCGCTCCGACCCAGGAGCTGGTCGAGCGGCTGCGCGAGCGGGTCAAGGTGCTCGGCACCCGTAGCCCCGAGGAGCTGCGGGGGCTGCTGCGCGAGGAGCTGCTGCACCTCGTCGGCACCGAGGCCGACCGCACCGTGCACACCGAGAGCGGGGTGGGGGCGAACGGCGAGGAGAAGCCGGGCGTCGTCATGGTCGTCGGAGTCAACGGCACCGGCAAGACCACCACCACCGGCAAGCTCGCCCGGGTCCTGGTGGCCGACGGCAAGTCGGTCGTGCTGGGCGCGGCGGACACCTTCCGGGCGGCCGCCGCCGATCAGCTCCAGACCTGGGGCGAGCGGGTCGGCGCCCGTACGGTCCGCGGCCCCGAGGGCGGCGACCCGGCGTCGGTCGGCTTCGACGCGGTCAAGGAGGGCATCGCCGAGTCCGCGGACGTCGTCCTCATCGACACCGCCGGGCGGCTGCACACCAAGACCGGTCTCATGGACGAGCTGGGCAAGGTCAAGCGAGTCGTGGAGAAGCACGGCTCGGTGGACGAGGTGCTGCTCGTGCTCGACGCCACCACCGGCCAGAACGGCCTGGTGCAGGCGCGGGTCTTCCGCGAGGTGGTGGACATCACCGGCATCGTGCTGACCAAGCTGGACGGCACCGCCAAGGGCGGCATCGTGGTAGCGGTCCAGCGCGAGCTGGGCGTGCCGGTCAAGCTGATCGGGCTGGGCGAGGGCGCGGACGACCTGGCGCCGTTCGAGCCTGAGGCGTTCGTCGACGCGCTGATCGGCGACTGATCCGGTCCCTCCCGACGCTCCTGAATGCCGGACGGGCTTGAATCGATGACCGATTCAAGCCCGTCCGGCGTTTACGGAGACCAGTGCGAGGGGCGTGCGTCAGACCGCCCCGGCCCGGTGGCTCGCGTAGGCGAGGGTGCCCAGCACCAGCCGGGCGTGCGGCGGCCTGCCCGCCGTGTCGAGGGTCGGCGGGCGCAGCCAGCGCACCGGTCCCAGGCCCCCGAGGTCGGAGGGCGGCGCGGTGATGTGGTCGCCCTTCCCCAGACAGCGCAGATCGAGGTCGGCGTCGTCCCAGCCCATGCGGTAGAGCAGATCGGGGAGTTCGTCCGCGGCGCCCGGCTCGACGAAGAACTGGGCGCGCCCGTGCGGGGTGACGGCCACCGGGCCGAGTGGCAGGCCCATCCGCTCCAGCCGCACCAGGGCGTGCCGCCCCGCGTACTCGGCCACCTCCAGGACGTCGAACGACCGCCCCACGGGCAGCAGGACGGCGGCGCCCGGGACCTCCTCCCACGCGGCGGCGGCGGCCACGAGCGTGGCGCCCGCGGGCACGCCGGGCGCGAAGCCCAGAGGGTGGGCGCCGGGGGCGGGACAGTCGGCCGCACCGCAGGAGCATTCGTTTCTGCTGTTGCCCGTGGCGCGCGTCGCCCGGGCGCCCGGCACCACGTCCCAGCCCCACAGCCCGGTGTACTCCGCCACCGTGGTGGACTCGGAAGTACGGCCGCGCCGCCGTGAGCCGGACCGCATCTCCCGGATGCCGCCGATCGTGAAGCCCATGCCCCCTCCAACGGGTCGTGCTCTCGATGGTTACGAGCCGGAGCGCACTCATGACACTCCGTCGCCGATGTGATGCGGCAGGTGGTGTGTCGCGGTGTAACGGGTGGTGCGGAACGGCGCATGCGCCCCGCTGTGCACCTCTTCGCGTCTTTCCGGTCGCTCCGTGTCAAGTGAATCGTGTGAATCAGCGATGGGGTTCATTCGAAGGGGTGGCGAATGGTGGCGTTTTCCCGGTGCGCCTCGCGGGAGGCGTGATCGTAGGATTACTTTCGGTGCACGATCCCCGATGGCGAGCATGCGCCCGATCGCGCTCCGGTACTTGCCACTGGCAAGGGCCGGTTCCCGCGGCGGACGGTTGATGCGCCGTATCGCGGGGACAACTGACCGTGACAGAGGGCATTCTGGTGGCGGTCCGGGAAGATTCGTGGGATGGGGGCGTTCCGGTGGGCGACAGCGGCGGCGGTGCTGACAAGCGACCCAACGCACAGCTGGGATCGTGGTTTGTGCGCAGCGGCTGGTCGAAAGGGGAGCTGGCCCGTCAAGTCAACCGCAGGGCGCGTCAGTTAGGCGCCCATCACATCAGCACGGACACCTCGCGGGTGCGCCGCTGGCTGGACGGGGAACAGCCGCGCGAGCCGATCCCGCAGATCCTCTCCGAGCTTTTCTCCGAGCGCTTCGGCTGTGTGGTCGGCATCGAGGACCTCGGGCTGCGCCCCGCCCACCGGTCACCGTCCGTATCCGGAGTGGATCTTCCCTGGGCCGGTCCCGAGACCGTCGCGCTGATCGGCGAGTTCTCCCGCAGCGATCTCATGCTCGCCCGCCGCGGCTTCCTCGGCACCTCCCTCGCCCTCTCCGCCGGCCCCGCCCTCATCGAGCCCATGCAGCGCTGGCTGGTGCCCTCCCCGAACGGGGGGCCCGGCGGCGCGCGCGCGGCGGACAGTGGCCGCTCACGGCGCATCTCCCGGCTCTCGGAGCCGGAGCTGGAGCTGCTGGAGTCCACCATCACGATGTTCCGCGCCTGGGACGCCCAGTGCGGCGGCGGGCTGCGCCGCAAGGCGGTGGTCGGCCAGCTGCACGAGGTCACCGACCTGCTCCAGGAGTCGCACACCGAGGCGGTGTCCAAGCGGCTGTTCAAGGTCGCCGGTGAGCTGGCCGAGCTGGCCGGGTGGATGAGCTACGACATCGGGCTCCAGCCCACCGCCCAGAAGTACTTCGTCCTCGCGCTGCACGCCGCCAAGGAGTCCGGCGACCGCCCCCTCGGCTCGTACGTCCTCTCCAGCATGAGCCGCCAGATGATCCACGTCGGGCGGCCCGACGACGCGCTGGAGCTGATCCACCTCGCGCAGTACGGCAGCCGGGAGAGCGCCACCCCGCGCACCCAGGCCATGCTGTATGCGATGGAGGGCCGGGCGTACGCCAACATGGGCCAGCCCAGCAAGTGCCACCGCGCCGTGAAGATGGCCGAGGACAGCTTCGCCGACTGCGCGAAGGGCGACGGCGACCCCGACTGGATCGGCTTCTTCTCCGAGGCCGAGCTGAACGCGGAGAACGCCCACTCCTACCGGGACCTCGCCTATGTCGCGGGCCGCAGCCCCACCTACGCCCAGCTCGCCGACCCGGTCATGCGCAACGCCGTGCGCCTGTTCGGCGAGGAGACCGCAGACGGCGAGGGCGGACACACGCGTTCGTATGCGCTCAACCTGATCGGCATGGCCACCGTCCACCTCCTCCAGAAGCAGCCCGAGCAGTGCGTGGAGGTCGCCGAGAAGGCGCTGCCGCTCGCCCAGCGGATCCGCTCGGAGCGGGTGAACAACCGCCTCCGCAAGACCGTGGACACCGCGGTGCGGCACTTCGGGGACGTGCCGGAGGTCGCCGAGCTGAGCGACAAGCTCGTCAGCCTGCTGCCCGATTCCCCCGGCGAGGGGGGCGCTCCCCGGGCCGTCTGAGGCGGCCCGGAGCGGGGTGCGGCACGGTAACGGAGCGGAAGGACTCCTTACCGTCACTTCATCCGCGCGTAACACGCCCGCGTCCTTCGTCACTGCCAGGAAACATCGAGTGGCATCGACTGAAACGGCACTGCGCCAATCTCGTGGCGAATACCGGCCCTTTTGTTTATTGCCAGCCCGGGCCGATTCGACAGCGAGGAGACGCCGATGCCAGTGGGCATCACGACGCTTGCCGCGGACAAGATCACGCCCGATGACGCACTCAGCGCGGCCAACACCGGATTCATGCTGCTGTGCGCCGCGCTGGTCCTGATCATGACGCCCGGCCTTGCCTTCTTCTACGGCGGCATGGTCCGCGTCAAAAGCGTGCTGAACATGCTGATGATGAGCTTCATCAGCATCGGCATCGTCAGCGTCCTGTGGACGCTCTACGGCTTCAGCGTCGCCTTCGACCAGGGCAATTCCCTGTTCGGCGGCTTCGACTGGCTGGGCATGCACAACATCGGGCTGGCCGAGCTGTGGCCCGGCTACACCATCCCGGTCTATGTCTTCGCGCTGTTCCAGATGATGTTCGCGATCATCACCCCGGCGCTGATCAGCGGTGCCCTCGCGGACCGCGTCAAGTTCACCGCCTGGGCGCTGTTCATCGCCCTGTGGGCGACGGTCGTCTACTTCCCGGTCGCGCACTGGGTGTGGGCCTCCGACGGCTGGGCCTTCAAGCTCGGCGTGATCGACTTCGCCGGTGGTACCGCCGTCCACATCAACGCCGGCGCCGCCGCGCTCGGCGTGATCCTCGTCATCGGCAAGCGGATCGGCTTCAAGAAGGACCCGATGCGGCCGCACAGCCTGCCGCTGGTCATGCTCGGCGCCGGTCTGCTGTGGTTCGGCTGGTTCGGCTTCAACGGCGGCTCCTGGCTCGGCGCCGACGCCGTCACCGCGGCCGCCTTCACCAACACCCAGGTCGCCACCGCCGCCGCGATGCTCGGCTGGCTCGCGTACGAGAAGATCCGGCACGGCTCCTTCACCACCCTGGGCGCCGCCTCCGGCGCCGTCTCCGGACTCGTCGCCATCACCCCCGCCTGCGGCGCGGTCAGCCCCCTCGGCGCGATCGCGATCGGCGTCATCGCCGGTGTCGTCTGCGCCATGGCGGTCGGTCTGAAGTACAAGTTCGGCTACGACGACTCGCTCGACGTGGTCGGCGTCCACATGGTCGGCGGCCTCATCGGCTCGCTGCTCATCGGCCTCTTCGCCACCGGCAAGGTACAGAGCGACGCCAAGGGCCTGTTCTACGGCGGCGGCCTCGACCAGCTCGGCAAGCAGGCCGCCGGTGCCTTCGCGGTCCTCGCCTACTCCCTGATCGTGTCCGCGATCCTCGCCAAGGTCGTCGACCTGGTGATGGGCTTCCGGGTGGACGAGGACGACGAGGTCGCCGGGATCGACCAGGTCGAGCACGCCGAGACGGCGTACGACTTCGCCGGGGCGGGCGGCGGTACCTCCCTCGGCGGCCTCCAGTCGGCCGCGCACGCGGTCGGCCAGGCGAAGAAGAAGGACGCGACGACGGACGCGAAGAAGGTGGACGCGTGAAGCTCATCACGGCAGTTGTGAAGCCGCACCGGCTCGACGAGATCAAGGAAGCCCTCCAGGCGTTCGGCGTGCAGGGCCTGACCGTCACCGAGGCCAGCGGCTACGGGCGTCAGCGCGGCCACACGGAGGTCTACCGGGGCGCGGAGTACACCGTCGACCTGGTGCCCAAGGTCCGCGTGGAGGTGCTGGCCGAGGACGAGGAGGCCGACGACCTCATCGACGTCGTGGTCAAGGCCGCCCGCACCGGAAAGATCGGGGACGGCAAGGTGTGGAGCGTCCCCGTCGAGACCGCGGTCCGGGTCCGCACCGGCGAACGGGGCCCGGACGCCCTGTGACGGCGAACCGGCCCCACTGATCGCAGGTCCAGCTGACAGGGAGCAGCCGAGTTGACGGAACGCGTCGAGCCAAGGACAGAGACCACCGACTCGGGCACCGGCGGTTACGCGGCAGCCCGGCTGCGACTCCTCCAGGAGGAGTCGCGGTCCGGGCCGCCGCGCCGCGGCGCGCTCGCCGGACTCACCGACCAGTGGCTGGCCTCGCTGCTCACCGGTGGCGCCGAGACCGCCGGGATCACCGGCGGCGTGGCGCTGGTCGCCGTCGGCGGATACGGGCGCGGCGAACTCTCCCCGCGCAGCGACCTCGACGTCGTCCTGCTGCACGACGGCTCCGCCGACTCCTCGGCCGTCGCCGCGCTCGCCGACCACGTCTGGTATCCCGTCTGGGACATGGGGCTGGCCCTCGACCACTCCGTACGCACCCCCGACGAGGCCCGCAAGACCGCCGCCGAGGACCTGAAGGTCCAGCTCGGCCTGCTGGACGCCCGCCACCTCGCGGGCGACGCCGACCTCACCGCGGGCTTGCGCACCACCGTCCTCGCCGACTGGCGCGCCCAGGCCCCCAAGCGCCTGCCCGAACTGCGCGAGTTGTGCCAGGAGCGCGGCGAGCGCCACGGCGAGCTCCAGTACCTGCTCGAACCCGACCTGAAGGAGGCCCGCGGCGGGCTGCGCGACGCCACCGCGCTGCGCGCCATCGCCGCCTCCTGGCTCGCCGACGCGCCCCGCGAGGGCCTGGACGAGGCCCGGCGCCGCCTGCTGGACACCCGCGACGCGCTCCACCTGGCCACCGGCCGGGCCACCGAGCGGCTCTCCCTCCAGGAACAGGACCAGATCGCCGCCGCGCTCGGCCTGCTGGACGCCGACGCCCTGCTGCGCCAGGTCTACGAGTCGGCCCGGACCATCGCGTACGCCAGCGATGTCACCTGGCGCGAGGTCGACCGGGTGCTGCGCGCCCGCTCGGCGAGCCGTCCGCGGCTGCGCGGACTGCTCGGCGGCCGCGGACGCTCCGGCTCCGGCTCCGCGCAGACCCCGGGGGAGCGCAGCCCGCTCGCCGAGGGCGTCGTCGAACAGGACGGCGAGGTGGTGCTCGCCCGCGCCGCGCGCCCCGAGCGTGACCCCGTGCTCCCCCTGCGGGCCGCCGCGGCCGCCGCCCAGGCCGGGCTTCCGCTCTCGCTGCACGCCGTACGGCGACTGGCCGCCGCCGCGCGCCCGCTGCCGGTGCCCTGGCCGCCCGAGGCCCGGGAGGAACTGGTCACCCTGCTGGGCGCGGGCGAGTCCACCGTCGCGGTCTGGGAGGCGCTGGAGGCCGAGGGCCTGATCACCCGGCTGCTGCCGGACTGGGAGCGGGTCCGCTGCCGCCCGCAGCGCAACCCCGTGCACCGCTGGACCGTCGACCGCCACCTGGTCGAGACGGCGGTGCGGGCCAGCGCGCTCAGCCGCCGCGTCGGCCGCCCCGACCTGCTGCTGGTCGCCGCGCTGCTGCACGACATCGGCAAGGGCTGGCCCGGCGACCACTCGGTGGTGGGGGAGACGATCGTCCGCGACGTGGCCGCCCGGATCGGCTTCGACCGCGCCGATGTGTCCGTCCTCGCCACCCTCGTACGCCACCATCTGCTGCTGGTCGAGACCGCCACCCGCCGCGACCTGGACGACCCCGCCACCGTGCACGCGGTCGCCGAGGCCGTCCACGGCCCCGTCACCCTGGAACTGCTGCACGCCCTCACCGAGGCCGACGCGCTGGCCACCGGGCCCGCGGCGTGGAGCGCCTGGCGCGGCGCGCTCGTGGCCGACCTGGTCAAGCGGGTCGCCGCCGTCCTCGCGGGGGAGCCCGCCGAGGACCAGGCCGCCCCGCAGCACACCACGGCCGAGCAGGAACGCCTCGCCATCGAGGCCCGCCGCACCGGCGGCCCGGTGCTGGCCCTCCACGCCCGCTCCGAGGCCCTTCCCCCGGGCACCCCCGAGGGCTCCGACGGCCCCGAGGAGACATCGGAACCGGAACCGATCGGAGTAGAGCTGCTGATCGCCGTCCCCGACCAGTCCGGGGTGCTGGCGGCGGCCGCCGGGGTGCTGGCCCTGCACCGGCTCACGGTCCGGGCGGCCGACCTGCGCGCCGTCGAGCTGCCGTCGGAGCTGGACGGCACGGAGCGCGGGGGCGCCGACGTCCTGCTGCTGAGCTGGCGCGTAGCCGCCGAGTACGGTTCGCTCCCGCAGGCCGCCCGGCTACGGAACGATCTGCTCCGGGCGCTGGACGGCTCGCTCGACATCGTCGCCCGGCTCGCCGAACGCGAGGCCGCCTACCGCAAGTACCCGCGCCGCCGGGGCGTCCACGCCCCGCCCCCGCGGGTCACGGTCGCGCCCGGCAGCTCACAGCTCGCCACCGTGATCGAGGTCCGCGCCCAGGACGTCCCCGGCCTCCTCCACCGCATCGGCCGCGCCCTGGAGGCCGCCGGCGTCACGGTCCGCAGCGCCCACGTCAGCACGCTGGGCGCGAACGCCGTCGACGCGTTCTACGTCACGGATGCCACGGGCACCCCCCTGCCCCCGACACGCGCGGCCGAGGTGGCCCAAGAGGTAGAACAAGCCCTACGCTGACGCCCCGCCGACGAGGCCCGACCTTCCGGGGGCGCCGGGCCACTGCCCCCGGCCCCGCGTACGAGGACATGGCGGTGGCGGGGCGGAGGTGCCCCGCCTCCAGCCCCTCCGGGGTGGCGGGTTCCAGAGGCAGTGATGCCCCACCTCCAGCCCCTCCGGCGATTGAGGAGCGGGGTCCAGGGGCGGGGCCCCGGAGCCCCGGGGCGAGGAAAGGGGACGGCGCACGCCCGGGGGCAGACCGTTACCGCGGCGTGCGGATACCCTTGGAGGCCGACCGCCGACCCGACATCCGACCGAAGGATTCGCGACCACCGTGTTCGATACCCTCTCCGATCGCCTCGCAGCGACTTTCAAGAACCTCCGGGGCAAGGGCCGCCTCAGCGAGGCGGACATCGACGCAACGGCACGCGAGATCCGGATCGCCTTGCTCGAGGCGGACGTCGCGCTGCCCGTCGTACGGGCGTTCATCAAGCAGGTCAAGGAGCGCAGCCTCGGGGCCGAGGTCTCCCAGGCGCTGAACCCCGCCCAGCAGGTCATCAAGATCGTCAACGAGGAGCTG
Organism: Streptomyces sp. NPDC021115; assembly: GCF_044333065.1. NCBI lineage: Bacteria > Bacillati > Actinomycetota > Actinomycetes > Kitasatosporales > Streptomycetaceae > Streptomyces > Streptomyces sp. NPDC021115. Next base: position 145,649 of record NZ_JBIRQF010000001.1, on the reverse strand, counting down.
ATCGGCATCCTCGGCGGCGACGCCCGCCGCCTCCGCTTCGCCAAGCAGCCCCCGACGGTCATCATGCTCGCGGGTCTCCAGGGCGCCGGTAAGACGACGCTCGCCGGAAAGCTGGGCCGCTGGCTGAAGGGGCAGGGCCACGCGCCGCTGCTCGTCGCGTGTGACCTTCAGCGCCCCAACGCGGTCAACCAGCTCTCGGTGGTCGCCGAGCGCGCGGGCGTCGCGGTGTTCGCGCCGGAGCCGGGCAACGGCGTCGGCGACCCGGTGAAGGTGGCCGAGGACTCGGTCGAGTTCGCCAAGACCAAGCAGCACGACGTCGTGATCGTCGACACCGCGGGCCGCCTCGGCATCGACGAGGAGCTGATGCGCCAGGCCGCGGACATCCGCGACGCGGTCAGCCCGGACGAGGTCCTGTTCGTCGTCGACGCGATGATCGGCCAGGACGCGGTGAACACCGCCGAGGCGTTCCGCGACGGCGTCGGCTTCGACGGCGTGGTGCTCTCCAAGCTCGACGGCGACGCGCGCGGCGGTGCCGCGCTGTCCATCGCGCATGTCACCGGCCGTCAGATCATGTTCGCCTCCAACGGCGAGAAGCTGGACGACTTCGACGCGTTCCACCCGGACCGCATGGCGTCCCGCATCCTCGGCATGGGCGACATGCTCAGCCTCATCGAGAAGGCCGAGCAGACCTTCAGCCAGCAAGAGGCCGAGAAGATGGCGGCCAAGCTGGCGAAGGGCCCCAAGGAGTTCACGCTCGACGACTTCCTGGCGCAGATGGAGCAGGTCCGCAAGATGGGCTCCATCTCCAAGCTGCTCGGCATGCTGCCGGGCATGGGCCAGATGAAGGACCAGATCAACAATCTGGACGAGAGGGACGTGGACCGCACGGCCGCGATCATCAAGTCGATGACTCCGGCCGAGCGCCAGGACCCGCACATCATCAACGGCTCCCGCCGCGCCCGTATCGCCCGTGGTTCCGGCGTCGAGGTGAGCGCGGTCAAGAACCTGGTGGAGCGGTTCTTCGACGCGCGCAAGATGATGTCGAAGATGGCCCAGGGCGGCGGCATGCCGGGGATGCCCGGGATGCCGGGCATGCCGGGTGCGGGCGGCAGCGCCAAGCGCAAGGGCAAGCAGCAGAAGAAGGTCAAGGGCAAGCAGCGCTCGGGCAACCCGATGAAGAGGAAGGCCGACGAGCAGGCCGCCGCGGCGCGCCGGGAGCAGGCGGGCCAGCAGGGCGGCGCGTTCGGCATGCCGGGCGGCGGCCAGGGCGGCCAGGACTTCGAACTCCCCGACGAGTTCAAGAAGTTCATGGGCTGAACGGGCCGAACGGCCTCCACGGATCGAACCGACCGTAGAGCACCAGGTGCGCGGGTCCCCGCCATGGGCGGCAGGGGGCCCGCGCACCTGCGTGTTCACACCCGCGCGATCAGATACCGCAGAACGTTCGGCATCCACACCGTCCCGTCCGCCCGCTGGTACGGATGCAGCGCCTCCGCCACCTCCTTGCGCACCTGCGTGGGATCGGTCGCCCGCTCCGCCGCGTCGAACAGCCCCGTCGACAGCAGGCCGCGCACCGCGCTGGCCAGGTCGGCGTACCCGAACGGGCAGGCCACCCGGCCCGATCCGTCCGGCCGCAGCCCGGCCCGTTCGGCCAGCGTCTCCAGGTCGTCCCGGCCGCACGGCCGCCAGCGCGCCGGGGCGCACATCGGGTCGGCGAGCCGGGCCCCCACCCGCAGCACCGACGAGGTGGCGCACCGCTCCGGCGGGCCCCACCCGGCCAGCACCACCGCGCCGCCGCGCTCGGCGAGCGCCGCGGCCGCCGTGAGCGAGGACGCCGCCGCGGCGGGCCCGCCGGGTCCGCCCGCCGCGAGGGCGCCCAGCGGCTCGAAGACGGTCACCACGGTGAAGCCGGACGCCCCCGCCGCCTCCCGCGCGCACGCCGACTCCGGGCCGCCGAACCCCAGCCGCACCGGGTCGGCCAGCCGCTGCCGCGCCAGCGCGAGGCGCGGCTCGTCCGTGTCGACCCCGCTGACGTCGGCGCCCCGCCCGGCCGCCATGAGCAGGGCGAGCCCCGAGCCGCAGCCCAGGCCCAGCAGCCGCGTTCCGGCGCCGACGTCCAGCCGTTCGTACACGGCCTCGTACAGCGGCACCAGCATCCGCTCCTGGATCTCCGCCCAGTCGCGGGCGCGGTCGTGAGGGTCCGCCGGGCGCGGCGGGGAGTGGTGCGGGCGGCGCCGCCGCCGTACGAGCGTAGATGTCATCAAAAGGGCCCCAATCAGCGAAGAGCAGTGCCGTCGTCAGATCCGCCGTTGTGCGCCAGAGGGTGCCGTGTGGAGGGTGCCGGGCGGTGCCGGCCGTTCCACGGGACACCCGCTCGTCGCGTCCCACCCCCGTATGCCAGAGAACTCCGCATCCGTCCGCGCGTCCAGAGCTTTCACGGCCGTGCTTGCGTGCCCCCTCCGTGCGCCCCCGCGCGCCTTCGCGTCCGCCCCGCTCCCGGGCCCGCCCCGGGGCGCCGCACCGCGCCCCGGCCGATATTCGCGGCGGTCGGGCGGGCCGCCGCCGTACGATCGGCGGCATGGTCAAAGCACCCGTTCTCACCCCTCGTGCGGTGGATTTTCCGCGCTGGTACCAGGATGTGATCAACAAGGCCGAACTGGCCGAGAACGGGCCGGTGCGCGGCACCATGGTCATCCGACCGTACGGATACGGGCTGTGGGAGCGGATGCAGCGCGATCTGGACGCGCGGATCAAGGCGGTCGGCGTCCAGAACGCCTACTTCCCCCTCTTCATCCCGCAGTCGTACCTGACGCGGGAGGCCGAGCACGTCGAGGGCTTCGCTCCCGAACTCGCGGTCGTCACCCACGGCGGCGGCAAGGAGCTGGAGGAACCGGTGGTGGTCCGGCCCACCTCCGAGACCATCGTCAACGAGTACTTCTCCAAGTGGGTGCAGAGCTACCGCGATCTGCCGCTGCTGATCAACCAGTGGGCCAATGTGGTGCGTTGGGAGCTGCGGCCCCGGCTGTTCCTGCGGACGACGGAATTCCTCTGGCAGGAGGGCCACACCGCCCACGCCACGTACGAGGACGCCCGGGCGTTCGCCGCCCGCATCCACCGCGACGTCTACGCCGACTTCATGGAGAACGTGCTCGCCATGGACGTCGTCCTGGGCCGCAAGACCGCGCGGGAGCGCTTCGCGGGCGCCGTCAACACCCTCACCCTCGAAGGGATGATGGGCGACGGCAAGGCGCTCCAGCTGGGCACCAGCCATGAGCTGGGCCAGAACTTCGCCCGCGCCTTCAACACCCGCTATCTGTCCAGGGACGGCGTGCAGGAGCTGGTCTGGCAGACCTCCTGGGGCAGCACGACCCGCATGGTCGGCGCGCTGGTGATGATGCACGGCGACGACGACGGGCTGCGGCTGCCGCCCCGGCTGGCCCCGGTCCAGGCCGTCGTCCTCGCGGTCAAGGGCGACGACGCGGTGCTCGCCGCGGTCCGCGAGACGGGCGACCGGCTGGCGGCGGCGGGCGTACGGGTCGAGGTCGACGACCGCGTCGACCTCCCCTTCGGCCGCCGCGCCGTCGACTGGGAGCTGCGCGGCGTACCGGTGCGCGTCGAGATCGGCCCGCGCGATCTGGAGGCGGGCACCGCCACGCTCGCCCGGCGGATCCCGGGCGGCAAGGAGCCGGTGCGCACCGATCTGCTGGCCGAGGCGGTGCCGAAGGCGCTGGAGGAGGACCAGGCGCTGCTGCTGCGCCAGGCGCGGGAGCGCCGCACGGCGCGCACGGTGGAGGCGCGGACCGTGGAGGCGGCCGCGGAGGCGGCGGCCGCGGGCGGCTGGGCGCGCATCCCGTGGGCCGACCTGGGCCCGGAGGGCGAGGCCGCGCTCGCCGAGCGGTCGGTTTCGGTGCGGTGCCTGGTCACCGAGGACGGGGCGGTGCCGGACGCCGACGACGCGCCAGGTAACGTCGCCTACGTGGCCCGCGCCTACTGACGTACGAGCTGACGATGGGCTGACGTACGAGCCGGTGCGCACGGCCCGGCGTACGAGGCGGTACGTACCGCCTTGGTGCGCCGTGGGCGGCTCATCCATGCATGTGCGCACCCGCCCTCGTCGCGACGCATCAGCGTCGAACTGACTGGTACGTGCAAATTATTTGAGATGCCCCGGAATCGGAACACCGGGCGGCTCCTGCTCGTTAGCACGACGTGAGCACGACACCACCTGTACTCGCCGCAGAGCTGGCGCAGGCGTGGGCCGACATTCAACGGCACCACCCCGAGCTGCCGGATCTCGCCGCGCCCGAATCGCTGATCGGAGAGTCGTCGTCCGCATGTGGCGCCGAGCTCTCCTTCGAACGGCTGCTGCACGAGGCAGTCCATGGCATCGCCGCAGCCCGCGGTGTCCGTGACACCTCGCGCGCCGGCCGCTACCACAACCGCCGGTTCCTGGCGATCGCCGAGGAGCTTGGGCTCGACCACTCCGAGGAGCCGCATCCCAGCAGCGGCTTCTCGCTGGTCACTCTCAGCCCCGAGGCGAGAAAGCGCTATCGGACCACGATCGAACGGCTGCACCGGGCCCTCAAGGCGCACACGGTCGCGACCGCCGCCGAGACCTCCCGCGCCTTCCGCGGCCCTGCGGCGCGGCACGGTTCGTCCGGGGGCGGCGTCCGCGTCAAGGCGGTGTGCGACTGCGGGCGCAACGTCCGCGTCGTTCCGTCGGTGCTGGCCCAGGCGCCGATCATGTGCGGTGGCTGCGGGAAGCCGTTCCGCATTCCGGACGCGGTGGCCGCGGTCGGCTGACCGGACACGGTGTGGCAGAATGGTCCGCTGTACTCGACAGCCGACCAGGACCCCTCTCTCCTCCGGCTGACGCGTCCATCGGGCACTCGGGTACCGCAACCCCACGCGGCACGTCGCAGTGCTCAACCACGTCAAGACCAGGAGACACCACTCCCGTGGCAGTCAAGATCAAGCTGAAGCGTCTGGGCAAGATCCGTTCGCCTCACTACCGCATCGTCGTCGCCGACTCCCGCACCCGCCGTGACGGCCGGGCGATCGAGGAGATCGGCCTGTACCACCCGGTGCAGAACCCGTCGCGCATCGAGGTCGACTCGGACCGCGTGCAGCACTGGCTGAAGGTCGGCGCTCAGCCGACCGAGCCGGTGCTCGCCATCCTCAAGGTCACCGGCGACTGGCAGAAGTTCAAGGGTCTGCCCGCCCCGGCCCCGATGAAGGTCGCCGAGCCGAAGGCCGACAAGCGCGCCCTGTTCGAGGCCGCGGCCAAGGACGTCGGTGACGAGCCGAAGGGTGAGGCCATCACCCCGAAGGCGAAGAAGTCCGAGAAGAAGTCGGACGAGGCGGCCGAGGCCGCTGAGTCCACCGCGTCGACCGAGGCCTGAGGATGCTCGAGGAAGCCCTCGAGCACCTGGTGAAGGGCATCGTCGACAACCCCGACGACGTGCAGGTCGCCTCGCGCAACCTGCGCCGCGGGCGTGTGCTCGAGGTCCGGGTGCACCCCGACGACTTGGGCAAGGTGATCGGCCGGAACGGCCGCACCGCCCGCGCGCTGCGCACCGTCGTGGGCGCCATCGGCGGCCGTGGGATCCGCGTCGACCTCGTCGACGTGGATCAGGTCAGCTGAGAGGCGATCAATAAGGGCACCGGCACGGGCCGGGGAGGGCTTCGGGCCGTCCCCGGCCCGTGTGCGTGACGTCGACACGCGTGAGACGTCATACGTGAAGACGTGTGCGGGAAAGGGACATGCATCGTGCAGTTGGTTGTCGCGCGGATCGGCCGTGCCCATGGCATCAAGGGTGAGGTCACCGTCGAGGTCCGTACGGACGAGCCCGAGCTGAGGCTCGGCCCGGGCGCCGTGCTGACCACCGAGCCCGCTTCGGCCGGACCGCTGACCATCGAGACCGGCCGGGTGCACAGCGGCCGGCTGCTGCTGCGCTTCGAGGGAGTGCGGGACCGTACGGGCGCGGAGGCGCTGCGCAACGTACTGCTCATCGCGGAGGTCGACCCCGACGAGGTCCCCGAGGACCCCGAGGAGTTCTACGACCACCAGCTGATCGACCTCGATGTGGTCACCGTGGACGGCACGGAGGTCGGCCGGATCTCCGAGATCTCCCATCTGCCGTACCAGGACCTGCTGATCGTGAAGCGGCCCGACGGCAGCGAGGTCATGATCCCGTTCGTCTCCCAGGTGGTGCCGGAGATCGACCTGGAGGAGCAGCGCGCGGTCATCGACCCGCCGCCGGGGCTGTTGGACGAGACCGAGGCGGAGATCGCCACCGGCCGCGAGGACGCGTCGTCATGAGGCTCGACGTCGTCACGATCTTCCCGGAGTACCTGGAGCCGCTGAACGTCTCGCTGGTCGGCAAGGCGCGCGCCCGCGGCCAGCTGGACGTGCGCGTGCACGATCTGCGCTCCTGGACGCACGACCGGCACAACACGGTGGACGACACCCCGTACGGCGGCGGCCCGGGCATGGTCATGAAGCCCGAGCCCTGGGGCGAGGCGCTGGACGCGATCATCGCGTCCGGCGAGGGCGAGGGGCTGCCCGCGCCGACGCTGGTGGTGCCCACCCCGAGCGGCCGCCCGTTCACCCAGACCCTCGCCGTGGAGCTGTCCAAGCGCCCCTGGCTGGTCTTCGCGCCGGCGCGCTACGAGGGCATCGACCGGCGGGTGATCGAGGAGTACGGGGATCGGCTGGAGATCCACGAGGTCTCCATCGGCGACTACGTCCTGGCGGGCGGCGAGGCCGCGGTCCTGGTGATCACGGAGGCCGTCGCCCGGCTGCTGCCCGGGGTGCTGGGCAACGCCGAATCGCATCAGGACGACTCCTTCGCCCCGGGCGCGATGGCCGATCTGCTGGAGGGCCCCGTCTACACCAAGCCCCCCGAGTGGCGTGGCCGGGACATCCCGGAGGTGCTGGTCAGCGGCCATCACGGCAAGATCGCCCGATGGCGCAGGGACGAGGCGTTCCGCCGCACCAGCGCCCACCGCCCCGATCTGATCGAGCGCTGCGACCCGGCGACGCTGGACAAGCACGACCGCGCGCTCCTGGCCGAGCTGGGCTGGGAGGAGCTGCCCGGGTCGGGTGAAACCGGGGGACGGGCCCGATTTGGGCGGCCGGACCGGGCCATGGAACAATAGGCCGCTGCCGTACGTCCGGGCGTGCGCCCCTGCCACAGGGGGACCGACGCTCGCCCGATGAGGGCGGCACTCCGAATCAACATTCCGATATGCCGCTGATGACCTGTGGCATCAGCGAGGAAAGCAGACGATCATGTCTCACCTGCTCGACAATGTCGACTCCGCGTCGCTGCGCAGCGACATCCCGACCTTCCGCCCCGGCGACACGGTCAACGTCCACGTCCGCGTCATCGAGGGCAACCGCTCGCGTGTCCAGCAGTTCAAGGGCGTCGTCATCCGCCGCCAGGGCTCCGGTGTGCGGGAGACCTTCACGGTCCGCAAGGTGAGCTTCAGCGTCGGCGTCGAGCGCACCTTCCCGGTGCACACCCCGATCGTCGAGAAGATCGAGGTCGTCACCCGCGGTGACGTGCGCCGTGCGAAGCTGTACTACCTGCGTGACCTCCGCGGCAAGGCCGCGAAGATCAAGGAGAAGCGCACCAGCTGAGTTTTGCTCGACACTTGAGCTCCCGTCGGATGCCCCGGCCGGGCCGGATAGGCTCTCGCCCGATGGACATCGAAGGACGGCTCGCGGAGCGCGATCGCTCCTCCTGTTCCGGTTCGGAGCACGAGGAGCGATCGCGCTCTTCGCATGCCCCGGAGGAGTCCCCGGAGACTTCTCCGGAGGCGAGGCCGTCCGGCGAGCGGCCGTGGCGTCGGGCCGCGCTCCTCGCGGCCGCCTCCATGGCGCTGGTGCTGCTGGTGAGCGGGTTCGTGGTGCAGCCGTTCCTGATCCCCAGCGGCTCCATGGAGAACACCCTGCGCCCCGGGGACCGGGTGCTGGTGAACAAGCTCGCCTACCGTTTCGGGGACGATCCGCGCCGCGGCGACGTTGTCGTCTTCGACGGCACCGGCTCCTTCCTCCAGGAGGAGCCGTCCGGGAACCCGGTGACCGGGGCGCTGCGCAAGGCGGCCGCGGCGGTCGGTCTCGCCGAGCCCGCCGAGACCGACTACATCAAGCGTGTGGTGGGCGTCGGCGGTGACCGGGTCACCTGCTGCGACAAGCGGGGGAGGATCGAGGTGAACGGCCGGCCCGTGAACGAGGACTATCTGTACCCCGGCGACGCCCCCTCGCGGGTGCCGTTCGACACCGTCGTGCCCGAGGGCCGGCTGTGGGTGATGGGCGACCACCGCGGCGCCTCCCGGGACTCACGGGACCACCTCGGCGAGCCGGGCGGCGGCACCGTCCCCGTGGACCAGGTGGTCGGGCGGGCCGACTGGATCGGCTGGCCGTTCGGCCGGTGGTCCCGCGTGCGGGGCCAGGAAGTCTTCGCCCATGTTCCCGGACCGGGCGGGGCATCGGGCGCGGCCCCGGGCGGTGCGCATGGGTAACCGCGGACGCCCCCGCTCCGGTATCCGTTCCGGCCCTCGCTCCGGCGCCCGTTCCGGCACCCGCCGGCCGGGCCTCGGCCTGGGTCCCGCTCCCGAGGCGCCGCCGTCGCGCGAGCCGGGGCAGCGTCGGCTCGCCACGCGCGCGGAGCGGCGCCGGGTGCAGCAGCGGATCAAGCGCAGAAGACGCCGTTCCGCCGTGCGGGAGATACCGATCCTGATCGGCGTGGCGCTGGTGATCGCGCTCGTCCTCAAGACCTTCCTGGTGCAGGCGTTCGTGATCCCGTCCGGCTCGATGGAGCAGACGATCAAGATCGGCGACCGGGTGCTGGTCGACAAGTTCACCCCGTGGTTCGGCTCGAAGCCGGAGCGCGGGGACGTGGTGGTGTTCAAGGACCCCGGCGGCTGGCTGGACGACGAGCGGAAGCCGCCCGAGGAGGACCCGCCGGTCATCAAGCAGGGCAAGGAGTTCCTGACCTTCATCGGTCTGCTGCCCTCGTCGGACGAGCAGGACCTGATCAAGCGAGTGGTCGCGGTCGGCGGCGACACGGTGGCATGCTGTGATACGAACGGCAGGGTCACGGTCAACGGGACGCCGCTGAACGAGTCGTATCTGTACCCGGGGAACCCACCGTCGCAGCGCAAGTTCAAGGTGACGGTCCCCGCGGGGCGGATGTTCATGATGGGCGACCACCGGTCCAACTCGGCGGACTCCCGGGTGCACCTCGACGAGGCGTACCAGGGCACCGTCGCGGACGCGAGCGTGGTGGGCCGCGCCGTGGTGATCGCGTGGCCGTTCGGCCATATGCAACAGCTGGAAGAACCAGGAACGTACGCGTCCGTGCGGGACGCGCCGAGTGGGGCGACACAGGCGAGCGGTGCGCCGCATAGGCTGTCCCCCATGGATCAGCAAGGAATGATCCAGCTCCCGACCCCTGCGGAACTCCCGCTCGTTATGGGAGTGGTGGGCCTGCGCCGTTCGTGGAGCAGGCGGCAGGTGCGGCGTGAGGAGTGAATGTGGGGGATCTGGCGGTCGGCGCGCGATCCGGTCACGAAGAGCCCGAGAAGCGGCCAGGAACGAGGGGAGAGGGGACCGCGGACCAGGCACCGGAAGCGCCCGGGGCACCCCCGGCAGCGGGAGGCGCCCCCACGGCGGAACCGGCTGATCCGCCGTCCTCCGGCCCGTCCGGTCCGCCCCCCTCGGGGCCGCCCGGGGCCGGGTCCGGCGCGGAGCGGGAGACCGGCTCCGAGGACGACAGCACGGCGCCCGGCCCCGGTCGGCGGTCCGCGAAGGGGCGGAAGGCACGCTCCTTCTGGAAGGAGCTGCCGATCCTGATCTTCATCGCGCTGGTGCTGGCGCTGTTGATCAAGACTTTCCTGGTGCAGGCGTTCTCGATCCCGTCCGACTCGATGCAGAACACGCTCCAGCGGGGCGACCGGGTGCTGGTGGACAAGCTCACCCCCTGGTTCGGCTCGAAGCCGGAGCGCGGCGAGGTGGTCGTCTTCCACGACCCGGGCGGCTGGCTGGGGGAGACCCAGACGCAGGACTCGGGCCCGATCGCCGAGGGCATCCAGGAAGCGCTCAGCAAGGTCGGCCTGATGCCGTCCGCCGATGAGAAGGACCTGATCAAGCGAGTGATCGCGGTCGGCGGCGACACGGTCTCGTGCAAGCGCGGCGGCAAGGTGAAGGTCAACGGCAAGGCGCTGGACGAGCCGTACATCTTCCCCGGGAACACTCCCTGTGACGAGAAGCCGTTCGGCCCGATCAAGGTGCCCAAGGACCGGATCTGGGTGATGGGCGACCACCGCCAGGACTCGCTGGACTCCCGCTACCACCAGAACCTGCACGACGGCACCGTCTCGGTGGACGACGTCGTCGGGCGCGCGATCGTGGTCGCCTGGCCGGTCAACCGCTGGTCCGCCCTGTCGATCCCCGGCACCTTCGAGCAGCCGGGGCTGAGCGCGGCGGCCTCCATGGCCCCCTCGGCGCTCGGGCTCGCGGGCGCGGTGCCGATCGTGCTGTGGCGTCGTCGCAGGCGGGAAGCGAAGGTGCGGGGGACGGCTGACTGACGCCCCGTACCGCGGGTAAGGTGCGATCTCGTGCCACAGGGCATGCGGAACATGACCTTCTAGGTCTGCTGGACTGTCTGCTGGACGCGGTGGGAGCACTGGTATGAGCGATGCCCGAGGGGCGGGGGGCAGCAGGCTGGGCGCCGTGCTGTCCGGGCTGGCGGTGGCCGTCGGCAGTGTGCTGTTCCTGGGCGGCTTCGCCTGGGGAGCGGTGCTCTACAAGCCGTACAGCGTGCCGACGGACTCGATGACGCCGACCATCGGCAAGGGCGACCGGGTGCTCGCACAGCGCATCGACGGCGCCGAGGTGCGCCGGGGTGACGTGGTCGTCTTCCAGGACGAGGTCTGGGGTTCCCTGCCGATGGTCAAGCGGGTCATCGGGGTCGGCGGTGACAAGGTCGCGTGCTGCGACAAGCAGAACCGCGTCACCGTGGACGGCAAGGCGCTCGAAGAACCGTATCTCCAGGCCAAGGAACCGGCCTCGATGACCCAGTTCTCCACCACCGTGCCCAAGGGGAGCCTGTTCCTCATGGGCGACCACCGCAGCGACTCCCTCGACTCCCGGACGCACCTCACCGACAGCAGCCGCGGAGCCGTCCCCACGGACGCCGTGACGGCCCGGGTGGACGCCACCGCGTGGCCGCTGGGCTCCTTCGGCATGATGGGGCGCCCGGACGTGTTCAAGGACCTTCCGGGCGGGGTCTCGCAGCCCGGTCCGCTCCGGCTCGTTTCGGTCTCGGTCCTGACCGGCGCGGTGCTCATCCTGGGAGGTGCGGCCTACGGACCGGTCGCGCGCCGGATGGGAGGCGGCACCACCCGGCGGGACGAGACGCGGGAGAAGGTGGCGGCCAGTGGCTGACGGGGCCGATGAGACCGGCGCGGACGCGGCGGCGCCGCGGAAGGTCGCCCGGGTGGTGCTGCTCGACCCGCGGGACCGGATCCTTCTGCTGCACGGCTACGAACCGGACGACCCCTCGCTGACCTGGTGGTTCACCCCGGGCGGCGGGCTGGAGGGCGACGAGTCCCGCGAGCAGGCCGCCCTGCGCGAACTGGCGGAGGAGACCGGGATCACCGACGTGCGGCTCGGCCCGCTGCTGTGGCGGCGCACCTGCTCCTTCCCGTTCTACGGCCGGCGCTGGCACCAGGACGAGTGGTACTACCTGGCCCGCACGGAGCAGACCACGACGAGCCCGGAGGGGCTGACGGAGCTGGAGCGGCGCAGCATGGCAGGGCTGCGCTGGTGGACGCTGGAGGAGCTGGCCGGGGCGGCCGAGCCGGTGTACCCGACCCGGCTCGTGGAACTGTTGCGTACGCTGCTCGACGAGGGACCGCCCAGTACACCGGTGATCCTGGAGACTGAGCGCGTCTGACGCACAATGGGGGGACGCACGGCTGAAGGGGAACATGCCATGAGCGCCGAGGACCTCGAGAAGTACGAGACCGAGATGGAGCTGAAGCTCTACCGGGAGTACCGCGATGTCGTCGGTCTGTTCAAATACGTGATCGAGACCGAGCGCCGCTTCTATCTCACCAACGACTACGAGATGCAGGTGCACTCGGTCCAGGGTGAGGTCTTCTTCGAGGTGTCGATGGCGGACGCCTGGGTCTGGGACATGTACCGACCGGCGCGGTTCGTCAAGCAGGTACGGGTACTCACGTTCAAGGACGTGAATATCGAGGAGCTGAACAAGAGCGATCTCGACCTTCCGGGCGGCTGACCCGCACCCCGGCTGACTCACTCTTCCGGGTGGCCGCGTTGTCCACCGGCGCCGGGTCGTCCACAGAAATCCACCAAGATCCCTGAATTCGGGGCGGGCGCGTCACAGTCGGTGCCGGAGGTGGTGCCGAATGAACGCCCGGGGAGCACTGGGCCGCTACGGCGAGGGGCTGGCCGCGCGCCGGCTGGCCGAGGCCGGTATGACCGTCCTGGAGCGCAATTGGCGATGCCGGGACGGCGAGATCGACATCGTCGCCCTGGACGCCGGGGCGCTGGTCGTGTGCGAGGTCAAGACGCGTCGCGCGGAGGGGTACGAGGCGCCGACGGAGGCGGTCGGGCCCCGCAAGGCCGACCGGCTGCGGCGGCTCGCCGAGCGCTGGCTTGAGCGGCACGGCGGACCGCCGCCGGGAGGCGTGCGGATCGACTTGGTGGGCGTGGTGCTGCCGCGGCGCGGCGCGCCGGTGGTCGAGCATCTGCGGGGGGTGGCCTGAATGGGGTTCGCCCGCACCTGCTCGGTCGCGCTGGTCGGGGTCGAGGGCGTGGTGGTCGAGGTCCAGGCCGACCTGGAGCCCGGCGTGGCCGCCTTCACCCTGGTCGGCCTGCCCGACAAATCCCTGGTGGAGAGCCGGGACCGGGTCCGTGCCGCCGTGGTCAACTCCGGAGCCGCCTGGCCGCAGAAGAAGCTCACCGTCGGGCTCAGCCCGGCGTCGGTCCCCAAGGGCGGCAGCGGCTTCGACCTGGCCGTGGCCTGTGCGGTGCTCGGCGCCGCCGAGCGCATCGACCCGCGGGAGATCGCCGATCTGATGATGATCGGGGAGCTGGGTCTCGACGGCCGGGTCCGGCCCGTGCGCGGGGTGCTGCCCGCCGTGCTCGCGGCCGCCGAGGCCGGATACCGGCAGGTCGTGGTCCCGGAGCAGACCGCGGCCGAGGCATCCCTGGTCCCGGGCGTCTCGGTGCTCGGCGTACGGAGCCTGCGCCAGCTGATCGCGGTCCTCACCGACGAACCGGTGCCCGAGGAGGACGAGCCGCTGGAGGCCGGGCGGCCCGATCCGATGCTGGCGGGGCTCACCATGCCCGGCTCGGGCATGGGCCCCGGAGTGGCCGCGCTCCCCGGGTCCGGGACGGGGCGCCCCGATCTGGCCGAGGTCGCGGGTCAGCGGGCCGCGCGCACCGCGCTGGAGGTCGCCGCCGCCGGGGGCCACCATCTGTTCCTCGTCGGGCCGCCTGGCGCGGGCAAGACCATGCTCGCCGAGCGGCTGCCCGGACTGCTGCCGCCGCTGACCCAGCAGGAGGCGCTGGAGGTCACCGCCGTGCACTCGTTGGCCGGAGCACTGCCACCCGGCCAGCCCCTGGTGGAGACACCGCCGTACTGCGCACCGCACCACTCGGCGACGATGGCCGCCCTGGTCGGCGGCGGCAATGGGCTGCCGAGGCCGGGCGCGGTCTCCCTCGCCCACCGGGGGGTGCTCTTCCTGGACGAGGCGCCCGAGTTCAGCGGCCGGGCCCTGGACGCCCTGCGGCAGCCGCTGGAATCGGGCCGCGTGGTGGTCGCCCGCTCCGCGGGCATGATGTGCATGCCCGCGCGCTTCCTCCTCATGCTGGCCGCCAACCCCTGCCCGTGCGGGCGCCACGGGCTGCTGGGGGACGGCTGCGAATGCTCGCCCTCGACGGTCCGCCGCTACCAGTCGCGGCTTTCCGGCCCGCTGCTGGACCGGGTCGACCTGCGCGTCCGCGTCGAGGCGGTGAACCGGGCCGAGCTGACCGGGGCGGGCGGCGCCGCGGAGAGCACCGCCTCGGTCGCGGCCCGGGTGCGCGAGGCGAGGGAGCGGGCCGCCGCGCGCCTCGCGGACACCCCCTGGCGGCTGAACAGCGAGGTGCCGGGCCATGAGCTGCGCACCCGCTGGCGGGCCTGCCCCGGGGCGCTCCGCGAGGCCGAGCGCGACATGGAGCGCGGGCTGCTCACCGCCCGCGGTCTGGACCGGGTGCTGCGGGTCGCCTGGACCGTCGCCGACCTCGCAGGGCACGACCGGCCGCTGGCGCCGGACATTGCCCGGGCCCTCCAGCTGCGCACCGGAGTGTCCCGCGGGGTGCCGGTCGGCGCGGGAGAGTGCTGATGGCCACCTGTCCGGTGGGAGGCCCCGCCGTGGCGCCCGGGATGCCACCCGCCGGGGAGCCCGGGCCCGGCGTGAGCGACGAGGAGCGGCTCGCCCGCGCGGCCCTCACCCGGCTCGTGGAGCCCGGCGACAAGGCGGTGGGGCGCTGGTTGCGGCGGCTGGGGCCGGTCGGGCTGCGACGGGCGCTCACCGGGGAGGACCGGCCGCCGCATGGGGCGAGCCCGCAGCGGCTGGCCGGATGCGCGCTGCGGGCCCGCGGTCTCGACCCCGCGGCCGACCTCGGCCTGATCGCCGCGGCGGGCGGGCGGTTCGTCTGCCCCGGGGACATGGAGTGGCCCGGTCAGCTCGACGACCTCGGGGACGCTCGCCCGGTCGGGTTATGGGTGCGGGGGCCCGCGTCGCTGCGCATGTGGGCGCTGCGCTCGGTCGCGGTGGTGGGGGCGCGGGCGTGCAGCGACTACGGCGCACATGTCGCGGCGACGATGGGCGCCGGGCTCACCGAGCGGGGCTGGGTGGTGGTCTCCGGCGCCGCGGCGGGCGTGGACGGCGCGGCACACCGCGGGGCACTGGCCGCGGGCGGCGCCACCGTCGCCGTGCTCGCCTCAGGGGTGGACACCCCCTATCCGCGGGGGCACGCCGAGTTGATCGAGCGCATCGCGGAACAGGGGCTGGTTCTGGCCGAGTTGCCGCCCCGAGCGCACCCCACCCGCAGCCGCTTCGTGCTGCGCAACCGGGTCATCGCCGCGCTCACCCGCGGCACGGTCGTGATCGAGGCCGAGTACCGCAGCGGGTCGCTGGTCACCGCGCGCCGGGCACAACAGCTCGGCCGGTCCACCATGGGGGTGCCGGGGCCGGTCACCAGCGGGCTGTCCGCGGGGGTCCACGAACTGCTGCGTGGTGAGGCCGTCCTGGTCACCGACGCCGACGAAGTCGTCGAGCTGATCGGCGGCATCGGGGAGCTCGCCCCCGTCCGGGAAGGGCCCCTCGTCGAGCGGGACCTGCTCGATCCCGTGACGGCACGGGTGCTGGAAGCGTTGTCGGCACAGGGCGGCAACGACGGACGCGAGGTGGCCAGGGATTCCGGGACGAGCTGTGAGGAGGCCGTGGGCCGCCTCTACGAACTGCTCGCGCTGGGTTTCGTCGAACGCCATGGCGACCGCTGGCAGTTGGTGCCGCCCGCGCGCCGGAGTGACGGCACACGGCGAGGCGATCCCTCAAATCGGGGCAATCGGGTGAAAGGGTTGTGGCGATGACCGTATCCGCACACCGCCGAGCCGCCGCCCTTCGCATACCGCGACGTCGCAGTCACGCTACGCTCACAAGGTTTCCGGTGGAAGCGTACGACCTCACCCATGTCATGGCAGAACGGCTCAAGGCGACGAATGCCCCAGCACATCTCCGGGTCTGACCGCGCGGCGCCGCCCGCTGCCCGCGGCGCGGTGCGCCCCGCGGCACCGTCCTCGCTCGACGAGCTGTGGCGGTCGTACAAAGCCACGGGCGACGGGCGGCTGCGGGAGCAGCTGATCCTGCACTACTCGCCACTGGTGAAATACGTGGCCGGGCGGGTCAGCGTCGGGCTGCCCTCCAACGTCGAGCAGGCCGACTTCGTCTCGTCCGGCGTCTTCGGACTCATCGACGCCATCGAGAAGTTCGACCCCGAGCGCTCCATCAAGTTCGAGACCTACGCCATCACCCGCATCCGCGGTGCGATGATCGACGAACTGCGGGCGCTGGACTGGATCCCGCGCTCGGTCCGGCAGAAGGCCCGGGCGGTCGAGCGGGCCTACGCCACGCTGGAGGCGGCGCTGCGCCGCACCCCCACCGAGGTCGAGGTCGCCGCCGAGATGGACATCAGCGTCGACGAACTGCACGGGGTCTTCAGCCAGTTGTCGCTCGCCAACGTGGTCGCCCTGGAGGAGCTGCTGCACGTCGGCGGCGAGGGCGGCGACCGGCTCAGCCTCATGGACACCCTGGAGGACACCGCCGCGGACAACCCGGTCGAGGTGGCCGAGGACCGGGAGCTGCGCCGACTGCTCGCCCGGGCCATCAACACCCTTCCGGAGCGCGAGAAGACCGTGGTCACGCTCTACTACTACGAGGGGCTCACCCTGGCGGAGATCGGCCAGGTCCTCGGTGTCACCGAGAGCCGGGTCAGCCAGATCCACACCAAGTCCGTGCTCCAGCTGCGCGCCAAACTCGCCGACGTCGGACGCTGAATCGTCCCGCCGGGGTTCGCCGTGGCCGTGACGTCATCGTGACGTCTCCGTAGAGTGGTGGCGTGCCCAGGATTCGAGCGGCCTCAGTGGCCGAGCACCGGACGATGCAGCGCGGCGCCCTGCTGGAGGCCGCCCGCTCCTTGCTGTCCGAGGGCGGTACGGAGGCGCTGACCTTCCCCGCACTCGCCGAGCGCACGGGCCTTGCCCGCTCGTCCGTCTATGAGTATTTCCGTTCCCGCGCGGCCGTGGTCGAGGAGCTGTGCGCCGTCGACTTCCCGATCTGGGCCGCCGAGGTCGAGGCCGCCATGGAGGCGGCCGGTACGCCCGAGGCCAAGGTCGAGGCGTATGTGCGCCGACAGCTCGCCCTCGTCGGGGACCGCCGCCACCGTGCCGTGGTGGCGATCTCGGCCGGTGAGCTGGACGCGGGCGCGCGCGAGAAGATCCGCGCCGCGCACGGCGGGCTGATCGGCATGGTGGTCGAGGCCCTCGGCGGGCTCGGCCATCAGCAGCCCCGGCTGGCCGCGGTGCTGCTCCAGGGCGTCGTGGACGCCGCGGTCCGCCGCATCGAGCTGGGCGCCGCCGAGGACCCCGAGCGCATCACGGAGGCGGCGGTCGCCATGGCCCTGAACGGCGTCCGCGGCTGAGACCTCGCGGCCAGCGCCCCGGACTCGGCGCTGCATCTGGCCGACTCGAACTCCGCAGGCGGCGTCCGGACCAGGCTGCCGCGGCCGCCAGGGCCGCGCACGGGGCCAGGCCCGACGGGGCGGTGGGGGACGCGGTGGCTGCCAGGCGGGGCCGTGCTCCGGTCGCCGGAAGGGGCGACTCCGTAGCCCCTTCAGCAACGGGCGGGACGCCGAACACCGGCAGCAGCCGCGACGGCCCGCCCCGCAGCATCGACCGCGGCAGCAGCGACAGCGGATCCAGGTAGCGGTCCCCGCGCCGCAGCCCCCAGTGCAGGCATCCGGCCGGACAGTGGAACGGCCCCGCCTCCACCACCCCGACCACCTGCCCCGCCGCCACCCGCGCGCCCTTGGCCGCCGTGGCCCGCACCGGTTCGTAGGACGTCCGCAGCGGAGGGTCGCCGCTCCCGGACAGCTCGATGGTGAGCACCCCGCGCCCCGCGACCGGCCCCGCGAAACTCACCTGCCCCGCGGCCGCCGCCCGCACCACCTGCCCCGCCCGCGCCGCGAGATCGACCCCGCGATGGCCCGGCGCCCATGGCGCGGGCGGCGGCCGCCACGCCCTCAGCACCGAGGGCCGCAGCGCCCCCTCCGGCCCGGCCACCGGCCATGACCGCGCATCGGAAGTCGGGGCCGCCGACGGGACCGCCTCGGCGGAGACACGGAAGACGCACATCAGGAAGACCCACATCAGAACGCACAGGGCCGGAGCCCACACCGCACCAGGACGTCGCATGTCACCCACCGTGACGCCAATCGCCGCATCCGGTGGATCATGGACGCGAACTGGGGACTACCCACGGGTTGTGGATATCGCCGTCACCCGGCACCGCACGGGTCCCGTACACTTCTTATGGCGATCCGGGTCACCGGATCGACTTCGCACGCCCCGCCGCCCGCGCCCCGAACACGCATCGGCAGCACGGCGGCCGCGCCCCTCGGTCCTCGGACGAGCCCCCTACCAGGGCCCTCGTTCGTGGCAGGCGCGCCGGGGCGTCAGGAGCGGCGGCCGCCCGGCCGCCGTGGAACCGAGTACCTCAAGGAGTACGGCCATGGCCGTCGTCACGATGCGGGAGCTGCTGGAGAGCGGCGTCCACTTCGGGCACCAGACCCGCCGCTGGAACCCGAAGATGAAGCGCTTCATCTTCACCGAGCGCAACGGCATCTACATCATCGACCTGCTCCAGTCGCTGTCGTACATCGACCGCGCCTACGAGTTCGTCAAGGAGACCGTCGCCCACGGCGGCTCCATCATGTTCGTCGGCACGAAGAAGCAGGCGCAGGAGGCGATCGCCGAGCAGGCGACCCGCGTCGGCATGCCGTACGTCAACCAGCGCTGGCTGGGTGGCATGCTGACCAACTTCTCGACCGTCTACAAGCGCCTTCAGCGCCTGAAGGAGCTCGAGCAGATCGACTTCGAGGACGTGGCCGCCTCCGGCCTCACCAAGAAGGAGCTCCTGGTCCTCTCCCGTGAGAAGGCCAAGCTGGAGAAGACCCTCGGCGGTATCCGCGAGATGCAGAAGGTGCCGAGCGCCGTCTGGATCGTGGACACCAAGAAGGAGCACATCGCCGTCGGTGAGGCGCGCAAGCTCCGCATCCCGGTGGTCGCGATCCTCGACACCAACTGCGACCCCGACGAGGTCGACTACAAGATCCCGGGCAACGACGACGCGATCCGTTCCGTCACGCTGCTCACCCGCGTGATCGCCGACGCCGTCGCCGAGGGCCTCATCGCCCGCTCCGGTGTCGCCACCGGCGACGAGAAGGCCGACAAGGGCGCGGGCGAGCCGCTCGCCGAGTGGGAGCGCGACCTGCTCGAGGGTGAGAAGAAGGCCGACGAGCCCGAGGCCAAGCCGGCCGAGGCCGCCGCCGAGAAGCCGGCCGAGGAAGCGAAGCCGGCCGAGGACGCGAAGCCCGCCGAGGCCGAGGCTCCGGCCGCTGCCGCGGACGCCGAGCAGGCCTGACCACTCAGACGGTGTACAACGGCGGGGGACGGCGCGACGGCGCCGCCCCCGTCGTTCACCCGTAGAGCTTTCGACTTTCGAGAAGAGATTCACAGATCATGGCGAACTTCACCGCCGCTGACGTCAAGAAGCTCCGCGAGCTCACCGGCGCCGGCATGATGGACTGCAAGAAGGCGCTGGACGAGGCCGAGGGCAGCGTCGACAAGGCCGTCGAGATCCTCCGCGTCAAGGGCCAGAAGGGCGTGGCCAAGCGCGAGAGCCGCAGCGCCGAGAATGGTGCCGTCGTCTCCCTCATCGCCGACGACAACACCTCCGGCGTGCTGGTCGAGCTGAAGTGCGAGACCGACTTCGTGGCGAAGGGTGACAAGTTCGTCGCCGTCGCCGACGCGATCGCCGCCCACGTCGCCAAGACCGTCCCGGCCGACCTGGAGACCCTGCTCGCCTCCGAGATCGAGTCCGGCAAGACCGTCCAGGCGTTCGTGGACGAGGCCAACGCGACCCTCGGCGAGAAGATCGTCCTCGACCGCTTCGCGCAGTTCTCCGGCGGCTACGTCGCCGCGTACATGCACCGCACCAGCCCGGACCTGCCGCCGCAGGTCGGCGTCCTGGTCGAGCTGGACAAGGAGAACGCCGAGGTCGCGAAGGACATCGCGCAGCACGTCGCCGCCTTCGCGCCGAAGTTCCTGAGCCGTGACGAGATCCCGGCCGAGACGGTCGAGAACGAGCGTCGCGTCGCCGAGGCCACCGCCCGCGAGGAGGGCAAGCCCGAGGCCGCCCTGCCGAAGATCATCGAGGGTCGCGTCACCGGCTTCTTCAAGGAGAACGTCGTGGTGGACCAGGCGTTCGCCAAGGACAACAAGAAGAGCGTCCAGAAGGTCCTGGACGAGGCCGGCGTCTCCCTGACCCGCTTCGCCCGTTTCCGCGTCGGCGTCTGAGCCGAGCAGCGAAACACCGGCGACACCGATAGGGTCGTAGGCAGCCAACCGTCAACCGGTCGGCCGCAGATGTGACGAGGAGGCCATTGCCGCAGAGGTCGTACCAGGACCCGTCCGGCAGTGGCCTTCTTCGTATGTGCACGAGGAGATCTCCAATGAATCACGGCGCGGACGCCAAACAGGCCGCCGACAAGAACGCGGACGGCCCAGCCCGACACGGCCGTTTCCTGCTGAAGCTGTCCGGCGAGGCGTTCGCCGGAGGCGGCGGACTCGGGGTCGACCCCGATGTCGTGCACGCCATCGCCCGCGAGGTCGCCGCCGTGGTGCGCGACGGCGCCGAGATCGCCATCGTGATCGGTGGCGGCAACTTCTTCCGCGGGGCCGAGCTCCAGCAGCGCGGCATGGACCGGGCGCGCTCGGACTACATGGGCATGCTCGGCACCGTCATGAACTGCCTCGCCCTCCAGGACTTCCTGGAGAAGGAGGGCATCGACTCCCGGGTCCAGACCGCCATCACCATGGGCCAGGTCGCGGAGCCGTACATCCCGCTGCGCGCGGTGCGCCACCTGGAGAAGGGGCGCGTGGTGATCTTCGGCGCGGGCATGGGCATGCCGTACTTCTCGACGGACACCACCGCCGCCCAGCGCGCCCTGGAGATCGACGCCGAGGCGCTGCTCATGGGCAAGAACGGGGTGGACGGGGTCTATGACTCCGACCCCAAGCAGAACCCGGACGCGGTCAAGTTCGACGCGCTGGAGTACGGCGAGGTGATCACCCGGGACCTCAAGGTCGCCGACGCCACCGCGGTCACCCTCTGCCGGGACAACAAGCTGCCGATCCTGGTTTTCGAGCTCACCGCCGAAGGAAATATCGCGCGCGCGGTGAAGGGTGAGAAGATCGGCACGCTCGTGAGCGACCAGGACTCACGGGCCTGACGGCTCGTTCGGGGGATGGACAACGGCCTGCCGGTCGGACACCGTGCAGGAGAAGACGCACGCAGGGGCGAGGCTCTGCCTACGGATAACACCAGGAGCAAGTGGTGATCGAAGAAATCCTCCTCGAGGCCGAGGAGAAGATGGAGAAGGCCGTTGTGGTCGCCAAGGAGGACTTCGCGGCGATCCGCACCGGGCGTGCGCACCCGGCGATGTTCAACAAGATCGTGGCTGACTACTACGGTGCGCTGACGCCGATCAACCAGCTCGCGTCGTTCTCGGTGCCCGAGCCGCGCATGGCTGTGATCACCCCGTTCGACAAGAGCGCGCTGCGCAACATCGAGCAGGCGATCCGCGACTCGGACCTGGGCGTCAACCCCAGCAATGACGGCAACATCATCCGAGTGGTGTTCCCCGAGCTCACCGAGCAGCGCCGCAAGGAGTTCATCAAGGTCGCCAAGGGCAAGGGCGAGGACGCGAAGATCTCGATCCGCAGCATCCGTCGCAAGGCCAAGGAGTCGATCGACAAGCTGATCAAGGACGGCGAGGTCGGCGAGGACGAGGGCCGCCGTGCCGAGAAGGAGCTCGACGACCTCACCGCGAAGTACGTCGCGCAGGTGGATGAGCTGCTCAAGCACAAGGAAGCCGAGCTGCTCGAGGTCTGATGAACGACTCTTCCTGGGGGGCCCCACCACGCGCCGGACTCTGGGGACCGACTGATCAGGGCACCTCCCCCGGCTACGGCTGGGAGGTGCCCCCTTCTTCGGCGGGTCCCGCGCACGAGGTGGCCGAAGCGGCGCAGACTCGCCCCATGCCCACCGTGCCGCACGCTGGCGGCGAACCCGGCGACGCCGCCGGCCGTGACCGGGGGGCCGCCCGGCCGGGCGGCCCCTTGTTCCGCGACGAGCAGGAGCCGCGGCCCGGGCACCGGCAGCCCCCCGGGCAGCCGCCGACGCCCCCCGCCCCCGCGCCGCCCGAGTCCGCCGGCGGCGCGCCCGGCAACGGCGGCGGCCAGGGGGCGAAGAAGAAGAGCGCGGGCCGTGATCTGCGCGCCGCGATAGGGGTGGGCGTCGGCCTCGGCGTGATCATCGTCGCCTCGCTCTTCATCTACAAGCCGGTGTTCGTCGGCGTCATAGCGGTCGCCGTGGTCGTCGGGCTGTGGGAGCTGACCTCCCGGCTGGCCGAGCGGAAGGACATCCGCGTCCCCCTGGTGCCGCTCGCCGTCGGCGGCGTCGCCATGGTCGTCGCGGGGTATGTGCGCGGGGCGCAGGGCGCCTGGGTGGCGGTGTCGCTCACGGCGCTCGCGGTGCTCGTGTGGCGGATGACCGAGCCGCCCGACAACTACCTCAGAGACGTCACGGCGGGCGTCTTCGCCGCCTTCTACGTGCCGTTCCTGGCCACCTTCGTGGCGCTCATACTGGCCGCGCCCGACGGCGCGCAGCGGGTGCTGACCTTCCTGCTGCTGACCGTGGTGAGCGACACGGGCGCGTACGCGGTGGGCTGGCGCTTCGGCAAGCATCCGCTCGCGCCCCGCATCAGCCCCGGCAAGACCCGCGAGGGGCTGCTGGGCGCGGTGGCGTTCGCGATGGTGGTGGGCGCGCTGTGCATGCAGTACCTGATCGAGGGCGGCGCGTGGTGGCAGGGGCTCATCCTGGGCCTGGCCGTCGCGGTCAGCGCGACCCTGGGGGACCTCGGCGAGTCCATGATCAAGCGTGACCTCGGCATCAAGGACATGGGCAAGCTGCTGCCCGGCCACGGCGGGATCATGGACCGGCTCGACTCGCTGCTGCCCACCGCGCCCGTGGTGTGGCTGCTGTTCGTGATCTTCGTGGGCGGCGGCTGAGCGCCCGTACGGAAGCCGTATGAGGCCCCGCGCCGCCCGTGGCGCGGGGCCTTCCGCATGTCTGCGACACTGGTACGGCCATGCCTAAGCCCGGAGAACTGGAAGTGACCGGGCAGCGGCAAGCCCCCTACCAGCGCATTTGGCGCGGATAGGGGGCCTGGTTTGGGTCACTGGGCCGTGTCTGGGCCGTCAGGCTCGGGCAGGCCGGTGAAGAGCCGATTCACGGCCTTCCGGGTGCGCTCCTGGCTCGACGGCATCAGGTGCGCGTACACCCGCAGCGTCAGGCCCGGATCGGAGTGCCCCAGGTACTCACTCACGGCCTTGATGCTCTCGCCAGCATCCAGGAGAACCGAGGCGTAGAAGTGCCTCAGCGCGTGCATGCCGTGTTCGCGGGCTGACTCGTACTTGCGGTCTTCCCCGGCTTCCGGGATAAGGCCAGCCGCCGCAAGCGCAGGCTTCCATTCCTGAATGTTGAAGTTGCTACGCCATACCAGCCCGCTTGCGGTGTTGGTGAACAGGAGGCGAGCAGTCACCTTCGGGCCGTCTGGTTTGCGCCAGGGCAGCGTGATCTCAACGGGCTTGTGCGCGTCCATGTGGGCTCGAAGGGCTTCGGCCACCGACGAGGGCAGCGGTACGTCTCGCTCCTTGTTGCACTTCGGCGGGGCGAACACAGCCTTCCCCCGGATGAGCTTCACCTGACGGACTACCCGCACGATTCCGCCATCGAAGTCCAACGAGTCCTCAGCGAGGCCAACAATCTCACCCTGGCGGAGCCCGCACCCGGCGCCCATGTCCACCATGGCCCGGTATCGCTCGGGGAGCCCGGCGCGGACCGCCAGAACCTGGGCAGGCAGCCACGGTACAACGCGGCGTTGCTCGGTGGTCGGCGGACGGACGGACTTCGCCGAGCACGGGTTTCGGGGCAACAGCCCGTCGTCAACAGCGGCACTGAGCACGGCTCGTACGTCGCCGTAGATGTTCCTCGCGTACCCACCGCTCACGGCGGGGTCCTGCTCCAGAGCACTCACTAGCGCACGGATGTGCTCCGGACGGAACGAGTCGAGCGGACGTGAGCCGAGTAGCCGGAAAGCATGCAGACGCAATCGCTGTTCGATCACAACCTGACTTGCTGGGTCGATGCCGTGCGTCTTCAACCACTTCTCGGCGTAGCCCTTGAAGGTGATTCGAGCGGCGCGAGGGTCGATGTACTGACCGCGCGACATGTCCGAAGCGGTGTCGGTGAGCCACTTCTCCGCAAGACGCTTCTGGCGGTCTGGAAAGCTCTTGGACTTCTCCGTACCGTCAGGACCGATGTAGCGAGCGCGGTAGCGCATGCCCGCGCCGTACCGATCGGTCTTGACCTTGACGGGCTTGCCGTCTGGCCCGGTCTCGGTCTTGTACCAGCGGTCTTGGATGTGTCCAGCCATCAGGCGACCCCTTCCAGCAGGTCAGCCACCCAGCGCCGTACGTCTTCGGGGTCGAATCGCAGGTGTCGGCCGACGCGGAAGCCACGCGGACCGGTGCCCTTGCGACGCCACTGGTAGATCGTCTCCAGGGGGACGCCGAGCAGGTCAGCGAGGTCTACCGGCGTCAGGAAGCGATCGGGCAGCGATCGAGCCACGGTCACCACTCCCCCTCGTGGTCGAGATCTTCGTGGGCTTGGCGGGCGGTTTCGCGGGCGTCGGCGATGTCGCGACGGATGTTGGCGGCGAGCCAGGATTCGCCGGGGGTGTGGCCGTGTCCGGCGTAGGCCCAGTGGGCGACGACGAGGGTGGTGGTCTCCGGGTGGTCGTCGGGGTTGGGCAGGCCGCGTTCCCGGCGTTCCTGGGCGGCGCGGTAGTCGGCGCGGACCTGGCGGAGTGCGCCGAGGGTGGTGGAGTAGCGGCGGGACTTGGTGGAGAAGTGGCCCCGGAAGCCGAGCATGTGGGCCCACTGGAGGAGCTTGCGGTCGGGGTAGACCTTGTGCAGGTCGAGGCATGCCTCGATCAGCCGTCGTGGGTGGTTAGGCACCTCGAGGAGGATGAGGGCTTCTTTGTTGCCGACGCGGCGGTCGATGGTGCCGGTGGTTTCGGCTGCTTTGGTGGCGTACTTGGCCACGTAGGAGGCGACGGCCTGTTCGGTGATCTCCTCGCCGTCGCCGAAGGCGCCGATGGGCTGGACGTCGAGTTCCGTGCCCCAGCGCAGTGTGCGGGTCGGCTGGTTCCCGGCGGGGGGTACCTCGACGGCGACGCGGGCGGCGGCGGCGCGGATGGCGTCGGTGAGCAGGCCGAGACTGGCCCAGTGCGGGGGCGGGGTGTCCGGGCCTTCCGGTCCGTCGAAGCGGATCACGGCGTGGAAGTGGACGGCGCCGCGTTTTTGGTACTCGGCGACCTTGCCGAAGGACAGTCGGGACTGCTCGCGGGCGGCTTTCTGGGTGATGCCTGCCCGCTTTGCGATCTCGCGGCGCAGGTAGATGGTGAAGTAGCGCCACAGGTCGGAGGCGTGGTTGTTCCACAGCACCGCCGACGCGTAGTCGTACCTGCTCGGGTCGATGGGGGCACCGAGTTCGGGCGCGTCTTCCGGGTGCCAGGTGCCGCAGCGGCAGGGCCGGTTGTCGGGCCGGTTGTGGACGGGGCCGAAGGAGGGGGCGGTGAGGGTGACGAAGACGCGGGGGTGGTCGCGCACGGTGTCGGGGGTGCCCTTGGCGGGGTCGCCGACGAGTCCGGCGCGGATGAGGTGGTAGGTGTCTCCGGCGTAGGTCCAGGCGCAGGACGGGCAGCGGGAGGCACGGCGGTTGCCGCAGGCGATGCGGAGTCGTCCGCCGGGTTCGGTGTCGGTGTTGTAGTGGTGCAGCACGGTGCGGGTGGCGGGGTCGAGGGTCTTGGTGGAGCCGGTGAGGTGGATCGGGTCGGCGCAGCCGCCGTTGCGGCGGGTCTGTTCCATCCAGCGGTCGAGGCCCGGGGACCCGGCCACCCGGAGGAGGTCCCTCAGAGTGGCCGGGTCCAGGCCCGCCAGGGTGGCGGAGTCGGTCATACGGCGCCCTCCATGGCCGCCAGAGCGTCGGTGATGACAGCCGCCTTGATGAGACCGGGCGGCGGTGTCCACAACCCCCGTGCGCCAGGGCAGGGCAGCGGACGGGCGAGCGGGACGATGGAAGTCAGGCGCCAGTGCCACTGGCCGGAGGCGGACCACAGCGAGCACCAGCCGTCGTCGGCGTGACAGTCGGCGAGCCTCGCGACGGCGAGGATGGCGCCGGTCGGCTGCGGGCGGCGCAGGAACGGCCGAGCGAGGGGGACCGTGGTGGCGTTCGGGTCGAGGGTGCGCCCGGCGTGGATGAGCAGCACGCCCCGGTAGTCGGTGGCCCATCGGCGGTTTTCGATCCGCTTGGAGCCGTAGGCGATACAGCTTGCCCAGGGCTGCCACAAGGTGAGAGCGCGGGCGCTGTCGAGCGTCGTGACGGTCTTGGTCATCGGCGCGGCTCCTTGTTGTGGGCCGGTCCGTGGTTGGCGGTGTAGCCCTCGACCAGGGCGCGCACCTGGGCGTCGCCGGTGGCGGTGGCGGAGGCGCCGCAGCGGCAGACGGCGGATGCCTGGGCGGGCGCGGAGGGGGAGGGCTTGCTGACGTGCAGGCCCGGGCTGCTCGGGGTGGGGGTCAGGTTGGCCACGGCGATCACCTCCCGGACGCGACGGCGGCGGCGCGGATGCGGGGGGTGTGGCCGGTGCCCTTGCAGGCCGGGCAGGTGACGTGGATGGTGGCGCGGGAGCCGTCGCGGTTCCGAGTGCCGGTGGTGATGGCGACGGTGGGGAAGCCGTCGCAGGTCTTGCAGCGGCGCGTGGGGGCATGGGTGTGCTGCATGATGGTGTCTCCCTTTCGGGTCCGTTGGATCGGGAAGGTGGGGCCGTCCGGGGCGGCGGATACTTGGCGGTAGAGGCCGCCCCGGAGGGCTGTTAGCTGCGGCGCCGTCCGCGCCGAGGCTCGGAGTAGGCGCGGGGGATGTCCTCGTAGGCCCGCTTGCCGTGTTCGAAGGACGCGGCGTCGGTGCTGCCGTTGGACTGCTCGGCGAACTGTCGAGCGATCTTGTTCATGGTCTTGCGGTCGCGGTGGCGTTTGGCGTTGGCGTACTCGCGGCCGAGTTCGGCCATGGCGGGGTTGGCGGGCTCGGAGTCGGTCTTGCGGGTAAACAGATCGCGGAAGGCCATGTCAGGCCCCCTTTCGTGTCTTGGCGAGCCGGACGGTGATACCGGCGCCGCCGATGGTGGGGACGGCTGCTGCGGCTGCTGCGGCGGCCATCTGGAACGTGATGGCGGCGACGATGAGGACGAGGACGAGGCCGCCGGTGATGGTGATGGTGAGCAGGATCGGTCCGGCGTAGGAGCGGGGCGGCGCCTGGACGACGACCACGTTTCGCGGGTCGGTGCCGGGCGGGACCAGGTGTGAGGGGATGTGTCCGGCACGGAGCTGTGCGTCGGGGTGCCGCATCGGGGTCACCTCCTTCCGGGGTCAGGTGCAGCGGTGGGTTTTGGCGGCGAGTTCGGCGGCGGAGCGGTCGGGGTAGTCGGCGGAGAAGCCGCAGCGTGGTGCGGTGCAGGCGGCGGTGTGCTTCTCGCGGCCGCGCTGGTCGTTGTGGGTGCCGACCTGGACGGGGCCGATGCGGATCACGTCGCGGAAGCGGTGCGGGCGCATGGTCAGCCCTCCCGGTTCGGGCCGAGCCAGTCACTGAGGATGCGTTCGGCTTCGACCGGGTCACCGGTGCGGGCCGCTGCCTCCTCGACGAGCAGTTGGGCCAGAGTCGGGCGTCCGGACTCGGCCATCTCGCGGGCCGCGTCGAGGTAATCGGCGGGGTTGTCAAAGGTGCGTCGGGCCATGGCGGTGCTCCTTTCAGGTGGGTTAGCCGGTGAAGTCGTCGGCGTGGTCATCGAGCCATTGGCGGATCTCGGTGCGTTCGTCGTCGGTGGCCTGGTTGATCGCCGCTTCGCCAACCTCCAGAGCCTCGACAAGGCGATCGCTGCGGGTGAGGGCGGCGGAGTGCTCCAGGGCCGATCGGGTGGACGGGCGCATCAGTGGTGTCTCCGGTCAGGTGAGTTGGGCGGCGATGGCGTCAGCCATCGGGGCGGGGACACCGAGTCGGGCGCGCAGGGTGTCGGTGTCGATCGGGGCGCCGGTTGTCGCTCGGTGGGTGTCGGCGACCTTGCGGGCGTGCTCGACCAGGGCCGGGGGCACCTGCATGGCGGGCATCTTGGGTGCGTGGGCGGGGAGTTCGGGGGCAGGCTCCGGGGCCCGCTCCACGGTCACCTCGTCCGCCGGTTCCCGGTCCCCAGGCACCGGGGCGCCGTGATCCGGGACAGGCTCAGGAGCCGGTGTGTCGGCGGGGGTGGGGGTGTGGGCCAGGAGGGTGCCGCCGAGGAAGGCCAGGGCAGGCCATCCGGCGACGATGATGCGCAGCACGGCCGGGATGTGGTTCATGTCCAGCAGTCCGGCGGTGGCGACGTTGGCGCCCAGGGACGCGGCGAGCGCGATGATGAACCACACCCACGCGGTCCGGGCGGAGTTACCACTGGCCCGCAGGACGCGCATCCGGCGCCATGCGGCGACGAACAGCAGATCCACCGACACCGGGTAGGCCCAGGCTTTCCAGCCGGTCTGTCCCGCTGCTTCGGCCAGGTCATGCAGGTGAGCGAAGGACAGCGCACCCGCGATGAGGGCTTGAATCAGCACCGGGTCCAGGCGAAGTGAGCGCAGCATCACCGGCCCTCCAGCCATGTAACGATCTCTTCGGCGACCGGGTAGGACTGGTGGGCGTGCTCCTCGAAGTAGGCCTTCACGTCGGTCCGGACGTCGGGTCGGGCCACGCCGTATTCGCGCGCCCAGGCGTCGGGGTCTACGTCCAGCGCGATCACGATGCGCACCCTCATGACGTCTCCTTTCGCTGAGTGGGCCGGGGCGGTGTGTGGTCAGCCGCCCCGGCGGCGTTGGTCAGGTGGTCGAGGCCAGACCGGTGCCGAAGCAGTCCGGGCACAGTCCGGTCTGGTGGTGGCCGGTCTTCCGGCGGCCACGGCCTACGCGGATTTCGGTGGTGATCTCGCCGGTGCCGTTGCAGGTGGGGCACTTCGGCGGGGCCGCCGGGGCGGCGGTCTTCTTGGCGGTCCGGCGGGCGGCGGTGGTCTTCCGTTCGGCCATGGCGATCACTCCTGGTTCGGGCATGGCTCGGGTAGGGACCTGGCGCGATGAGGTCGCGCCGACCGTGGGAGCAGGGGGTGTTACTCGGTCACCGGGCGGGGCTTGACCAGTGGCGAAGCCTCGCCGGGGGCGGCCAGGGCCGGGACGGCGGGACGGTAGGCGGCCAGGGCCGGGATGTCCGGGGTCAAGTGCGCGTTCTCGCGGCAGACCGCGACCACGTCACCGATGCTGATCTCAGGGGTGCGGATGCGGGACCAACCGCCGGAGGTGTCCCCGGCCACGGCCAGGCCCGGACGGTCCGGCCGGATCGATGTCGCGGCCGACACGGCGTCCGGCGCGATGTCGCCGAGCCCCATCTCGGCGGTCTGCTTGTCGTTGACGCGGTGCACGACACGGCCGGTGAGCTGGGCGCGGAGCATGGTGGCGCCCTTACCCAGCTCGGAGCCGAAGCGCTGCCCGCAGATCTCCAGGTAGATGCCCACCGCGCGAGAGAGCTGAGCCATGCGGACCACCTGCATGACCATCCGGTCCCGGCGTTCCTCATCCTTCCGGGTGGTGGCCATGAACAGCTCGGCCACCTCATCCACCAGGACCACGATCGGCACCGGCCGCTTGTCCTTGGGCAGGCCCCAGATGTCGGAGGTGATCTGCGCTTCCGGGGTGCTGGCGGTGATGCCCTGGTGATCCTTGAGCAGGTCGAAGCGGTCTTCCATCTCACCCACCAGCGCATCCACCAGGGCGGAAGCCTCATTGGGGTTGGTGGCCAGGGCCGACAGGCGCGGGGCGAACGGAGCCTGCTCAACCCCCCGCTTGCAGTCGATCCCCACCAGCGCGACCGGCAGTTCGGCCAGCCCCTTGATCAGGTTGCGCTGGTACATGGACTTGCCCGACTGGTTCGCTCCCAGGGTCAGCCCGTGCGGAACCGCCCGGTAGTCACGGACGAACGCCGTCCCGTCCTCACGGCGGGCCACCGGGACCACCATCGGCCCACGCGGCACCCGGCGCGGCATCCGTACCCGGTGCAGTACGTCGTAGCCGGTCATGCGCAGCTCGACCGTGCCGGGCTTGCCCTCCACCACGTGGACGGCGTGGACGCCCCAAGCATGGCGCAGCCGGTTCGAGGCGGCGGCGACGTCGGCGGGTTCCATCCCGGCGGGCAGCCGCAGGGTCACCCGTAGCCCGGTCGAGGTGGGGCGGACCCGGCGCACCTTCGGCGGTACCGGCTGCGCCTCCCGGCTACGGGTGACGGCCCGGGAGAGGAAGGCGCGGAACCGGGACGGAGCGACGGTTAGCCCGCACACGTCCATGGTGGAGCTGTAGGTGAAGGCGAACCGGGCCCGGGTGATGGGCATGCCCACCAGGGACCAGTACACCGCCGGGGCCTTGATCTTGGCGTAGCCCAGACCACCAGCACCGGCCAGCGGTGTACCGATCTCCAGCAGCGTCACCAGGTCCGACACGATCAGGCCCCCGTCACGATCGCGGTCGCGCGGAACGCGATGCCGTGGCGAGTCTGGCCGTTGAAGGTGTTCTCCCAGTCCCGGGCCTTGAGGCCGACCACCGACACCAGGGTGCCCGGCGTCAGTCCCTCCGGGATACCCGTCTCGGGCACGGTCACCTGGTACAGGTTGCCCTCACCCTCATCGGAGATCAGCAGCCCCACCGTGGACAGGAACGCGCCGGTTTCCTTGTCTACGGCCTGCTCCTTGGTCTGCTTGTTCACCAGCTTCGGCGTCGGCGCGGTCGCGACAAACACCGTGGCGGTCGAAGTATCGATCTTGAACGAAGGCATTGCAGCCACTCCTTGACGAGGCGGCACAGTTCCCAGACGGGCAACTGCTCTAGGTAGGCTCCAGTAGAGCCGACTGTTCTAGAGATGTCAAGAAGTTCTCTAGGTAGACCAGGGCTTGCACTACCGGACGTGCCGGGTGTTCGGCTGACTAGTGACGCCGTAGGCTGTCTAGAGACCGAGAGAGGACGACCGTCCATGGCCGACCAGAGCAACGCCCGCAAGCCGAGGAAGTATCAACAGATCGCGAATGATCTAAGGAACGCGATCATGTCGGGCGAATACGCCCCTGGGGACCGGTTGCCGGGTGAAAACGACCTGATGGCCACCTACAAGGTGGCGCGCATGACCGTGCGACAGGCGCTCAGCGTCCTTCAGGGCGAGGGTCTTGCCAAGGCCCGAAAGGGGGCCGGTGTCTTCGTCTCCCCTGTCCCCGTGACCGGAGCTGCCCGACTAGAGCGTCTAGAGAAGAGCGGGCGCATGTACGCGAGTGGGGAGACCAGCAGTGATCACACGGCCATCCTCCGGAGCTGCGCTGACGTCGACATCGCCGAACAGCTCGGGGTCGAGCTCCATGATGAGATCGTGATCCGGGGGCGGGTGTTCCATCTGGAGGGGAAGCCCAGCGTCGTCGCAATCTCCTGCATTCACCCACGAGTCCTTGAAGCCGTCCCGGAAGTCCTGCAACAGGGGCAGCTCAAGCCCTTCTGGCAGACGACGTACACCGAGCGCACCGGCAAGGAGATCACTCGGTTCCCAGAACGACGAACCGCGCGCCTGGCCAGCTCCAGCGAACTCGCTGCTCTAGAGGTCTACGTACCGTTCGAAGCTGCCGTGCCCGTCCTCGTTCTGCACACGACCTTCCACGACGCTGACGGCCCTATCGAAGTCTGGGAAGACGTCTATGCTCCCGGGCTTTGGCAGGTCGACTCAGCCCCCAAGTGATCGATCCGTGAGCTGTTACAGGTTTCTCTACCTCATCAAGCCCCCGGCTGCGCTTCGCTTCGCCGGGCGCGCTCCCGGCTCCCGGTCGCGCTCTGCTCCTGCCTCCGGCCCGCGCCGCGCACCGTCCGCCGACGCGCGCCCACAGGCGAGATAGGCCGGGGTCAATGGTCGAGACCCAATCGGCCGACACAGGCGCAAGCCGCAGACCGTGCCTCCGGCGGGGGCGCTCAGGCTCCGGGATGGCGGGGGCTCCGTCTGCGCCCGCAGGTCCATCGTGGCGTGCGCGGGGAGCTCCCATCCCGTCACCGTCGTCCCAGGCAGAGCCGAGCAGACGCGGCCCAGGGCGTCAAGGTCGTTCGTACAGTGGCGCGCTCCACCTTGACGCCCTGAACCACGCCTGCTCCACGGTGTGTGGGACGACGGCGACGGGATGGGAGCTGGGGAGGGTGGTGGGTTGGGGAAGTGGGGAAGGCTCGGGCCGTCTGTGGGCCGTCCGAGGGGGATCAACGACGACAGATGACGACCACTGCCGACAGGAGTCACAATCGTCCGCCGCAGGTCACGGGAATTGATCTGCGACACTGGGAAAACCATGCCTAAGCCCGGAGAACTCACTTTCGCCGTGCCGCGTGGGGCCAAGAAGCCCCCGCGGCATCTCGCCGACCTCACGCCCGCCGAGCGCCGCGAGGCTGTCGCCGCCCTCGGGGAGAAGCCCTTCCGGGCCGGTCAGGTGTCGCGTCACTACTTCGCCCGCTACACCGACGACCCCGCCCAGTGGACCGACGTACCGGCCGCCGCGCGGGAGAAGCTGGCGGCCGGGCTGCTGCCGGACCTGATGAGCGTCGTGCGGCACATCAGCTGTGACGACGACACCACCCGCAAGACCCTGTGGCGGCTCTTCGACGGCACGTTGGTCGAGTCCGTGCTGATGCGCTACCCGGACCGGGTCACCATGTGCATCAGCTCCCAGGCGGGCTGCGGCATGAACTGCCCGTTCTGCGCCACCGGCCAGGCGGGCTTGGACCGCAATCTGTCCACCGCCGAGATCGTGCACCAGATCGTCGACGGGATGAGGGCCCTGCGGGACGGGGAGATCCCCGGAGGCCCGGCCCGGCTGTCCAACATCGTCTTCATGGGCATGGGTGAGCCGCTGGCCAACTACAACCGGGTCATCGGCGCGATCCGCCGCCTCACCGACCCCGAGCCTGACGGCCTCGGTCTGTCGCAGCGCGGCATCACCGTCTCGACGGTGGGGCTGGTCCCGGCGATGCTGCGGTTCGCCGACGAGGGCTTCAAGTGCCGTCTCGCGGTCTCCCTGCACGCGCCCGACGACGAGCTGCGCGACACCCTCGTGCCGGTCAACACCCGCTGGAAGGTGCGCGAGGTCCTGGACGCGGCGTGGGAGTACGCGGAGAAGTCCGGCCGCCGGATCTCCATCGAGTACGCCCTGATCAAGGACATCAACGACCAGGCGTGGCGCGCCGATCTGCTCGGGCGGCTGCTCAAGGGCCACCGGGTGCACGTCAACCTCATCCCGCTCAACCCGACGCCCGGCTCCAAGTGGACGGCGTCCCGGCCCGAGGACGAGAGGGCGTTCGTGGCGGCCCTGGAGGCGCACGGGGTGCCGGTGACCGTCCGGGACACCCGGGGGCAGGAGATCGACGGGGCGTGCGGCCAGCTGGCGGCCACGGAGCGCTGACCACCGGCCGATCCGACCACGGGCTGATCCGGCCACCGGCTGATACGGTGCCTTCGCATCACCGGCGTACCACCGTCCCGCGACGACGGACAAGTGAACATTCCGACAGGGGAGCGCGACAGCGCTGAGAGTGCGGCACGGCCGCAGACCCTCCAACCTGATCCGGGTCATACCGGCGTAGGGAGTCAGCCTCACCATGAACAGCCATCTCCGGCGTGCCGTCACCGCCGCCCTCGTCGGGTCCCTCGGCACCGGAGTGCTCACCGGCTGCGGCGGGGGCGCGGCGGACGGCAAGGACTCCAAGACCGTCACCCTGGTCTCGCACGACTCGTTCGCGGCGTCCAAGGCGGTCCTCAAGGAGTTCACCCGCAAGACCGGCTACAAGGTGCGGGTGCAGGCCGGTGGTGACGCGGGGGCGGCCGTCAACCAGGCGATCCTGTCCAAGAGCCATCCGCAGGGCGATGTGTTCTTCGGCGTCGACAACACCCTCCTCTCGCGTGCGCTCGACAATGACCTGTTCACCCCGTACGAGGCGAAGGGCCTGGACAAGGTCCCCGCGGCCTTCCAGCCCGACCGGGCGAAGCACCGCGTCACCCCGGTCGACTACGGCGACATCTGCGTCAACTACGACCGCGCCTGGTTCGCGCGCAAGAAGCTCGCACCGCCCAGGTCGTTCGCCGATCTGACCAAGCCCGCGTACAAGAACCTGCTGGTCACCGAGAACGCCGCCACCTCGTCGCCCGGTCTCGCCTTCCTGCTCGGCACCGCCGCCCGCTACGGCGACGACGGCTGGAAGGACTACTGGAAGAAGCTGAAGGCCAACGGCGTCGAGGTGGTCGACGGCTGGGAGCAGGCGTACTACGACCGGTTCTCCGGCTCGGCGGGCGGCGCCAAGGGCGACAAGCCGCTCGTCGTCTCCTACGCCTCCAGCCCGCCCGCCGAGGTGGCGGACGCGAAGTCGAAGCCCGCGAAGGCCCCGACCGGGGTGGCGGACGGCACCTGCTTCCGGCAGACGGAGTTCGCCGGGCTGCTGAACGGCGCGGGCAACACCAAGGGGGGCAAGGCGCTGCTGGACTTCCTGCTGACCAAGCGCTTCCAGGAGGACGTACCGCTGAACATGTACGTCAATCCGGTGCGCGAGGGCGCGAAGCTGCCGGAGGTCTTCACCCGGTACGGGGTCAAGATCGCCGATCCGGCGACCCTGCCGCCGCGGAAGATAGCCGAGAACCGTGAGTCCTGGGTCAAGGCATGGTCCTCGCTCGTTCTGTAGAGCCCGCGGCTTCTGTAGAGCCCGCGGCTTCTGTAGAGCCAGAGCCCGCGGCCGGTCGCGGCAGGCTGCGCGGCGCCGCCGTGCGGCTCGCCCTGATGGCAGTGCCGCTCGCCTTCTTCGCCGTCTTCTTCGCGTATCCGGTGGCCGCGATCGTCACCCGCGGGCTGCGCACCGGCGGCCGGTGGCAGCTCGGGCGGATACCCGAGGTGCTGGGCGACCCGTCCGTCCTGCACACCCTGTGGTTCACCGGCTGGCAGGCGGCCGCGTCGACCGGGCTGACGCTGGCGGTCGCGCTGCCCGGCGCGTATGTCTTCGCCCGCTTCGCCTTCCCCGGCAAGGGGCTGCTGCGCGCCGTGGTGACCGTGCCGTTCGTGCTGCCGACGGTCGTCGCCGGGTCCGCGTTCCTGGGGCTGCTCGGGCGCGGCGGGCTGCTGGACGAGCTGTGGGGGATACGGCTCGACACCAGCGTCTGGGCGATCCTGCTGGCCCACGTCTTCTTCAACTACGCGGTCGTCGTCCGCACCGTCGGCGGGCTGTGGGCGCAGCTCGACCCGCGCCAGGAGGAGGCCGCGCGGGTGCTCGGCGCGAGCCGCCTCGCGGCCTGGCGCCGGATCACCCTGCCCGCGCTGGGGCCCGCCGTGGCCGCCGCCGCGCTGATGGTCTTCCTGTTCACGTTCACCTCCTTCGGCGTCATCCAGATCCTCGGCGGCCCGCGCTACGCCACCCTGGAGGTGGCCATCTACCGGCAGACCGCGCAGCTGCTGGACCTGCCGACGGCCGCGGTGCTGACCCTCGTCCAGTTCGCGGCGGTCGCGGCCGTGCTCGCCCTGCACGCCTGGACCGTACGGCGCCGGGAGGGTGCCCTGCGGCTCGTCGACGCCGCCCGGACCGCGCGCCGCCCCCAGGGCCCGGCGCAGTGGGGGCTGCTCGCGGGGGTGCTGGCGGTCGTGGCGCTGCTGATCGTGCTGCCGCTCGCGGTGCTGGTGGAACGCTCGCTCCACGGGCCTGACGGCTACGGGTTCACGTACTACGAGGCGCTCCAGTCCGCCGCCGACAGCGGCGGCACCTTCTTCGTGGCCCCCGTGGACGCCATCGGCAACTCCCTCCAGTACGCGGCCGTCGCCACCCTCTTCGCCGTCGTCGTCGGCGGTCTCGCCGCCGCCGCGCTCACCCGCAGGGCCGGGCGTCTCGTCCGCGGCTTCGACGCCCTGCTGATGCTGCCGCTGGGCACCTCCGCCGTCACCGTCGGCTTCGGCTTCCTCATCGCGCTCGACGAACCCCCGCTGGATCTGCGGGCCTCCTGGCTCATCGTCCCGCTCGCGCAGGCCCTGGTGGGCGTGCCGTTCGTCGTCCGCACCCTGCTGCCCGTCCTGCGGGCCGTGGATCACCGGCTGCGGGAGGCCGCCGCCGTGCTCGGCGCGTCCCCGCTGCGCGCCTGGCGCGAGGTGGATCTGCCGCTGGTGGGGCGGGCGCTGGCGGTCGCGGCGGGTTTCGCGTTCGCCGTCTCGCTCGGCGAGTTCGGGGCGACGGTCTTCATCGCCCGCCCCGACCTGCCCACCCTCCCGGTGGCCGTCGCGCGCTTCCTGGGCCGGGCGGGACAGCTCAACTACGGGCAGGCTATGGCCCTGAGCACGATCCTGATGCTGGTGTGCGCCTGCTCCCTGCTGGTCCTGGAGCGCATCCGCACCGACCGCTCGGGGGAGTTCTGACATGGGGGGATCCTGATGACGCCGCCGACGCCACTGCTGCGCCTGGACGGGGTGTCCGTCCGGTACGGACGCCATGACGCGCTCGACGCCGTCGACCTGGCCGTCGCCGAGCACGAGACCGTGTGCGTGCTGGGCCCGAGCGGAAGCGGCAAGTCCACGATGCTGCGCGTGGTGGCCGGACTCCAGCGTGCCGCCTCGGGCCGGGTGTGGCTCGGGGGCCGCGATCAGCGCGGCATACCCACCCACCGGCGCGGGGTGGGGCTGATGTTCCAGGACCATCAGCTGTTCCCGCAGCGCGACGTGGGCGGCAACGTCGCCTTCGGGCTGCGGATGCGGGGGACGGGACGCGCGGAGGCGGACCGCCGCGTCGCCGAACTGCTGGACCTGGTCGGGCTGCCCGGCGCTCAGCGGCGGGCCGTCGACTCGCTGTCCGGCGGTGAGCAGCAGCGCGTCGCGCTCGCCCGCGCGCTGGCGCCCCGGCCGCGGCTGCTGATGCTGGACGAGCCGCTGGGCCAGCTCGACCGAGGGCTGCGGGAGCGGCTGGTCATGGAGCTGCGGGAGCTGTTCGCGCGGCTGGGCACCACGGTCCTCGCCGTCACCCACGACCAGGGCGAGGCGTTCGCGCTCGCCGACCGGGTGGTGGTGATGGAGGACGGCAGGATCGCCCAGTCCGGCACCCCGCTGGAGGTGTGGCAGCACCCGGCGAACGAGTTCGTCGCCCGCTTCCTCGGCTTCGACAACGTGGTCGGGGCGACCGTGCACGGCGAGATCGCCGACACCCCCTGGGGCAAGCTGCCGGTGCCGCCAGGATCCCGGCCGGGCGGCCCGGTGCGGCTGCTCGTCCGACCGGCCGGGGTACGGCTCACCGCCCCCGCGGACGGGCTGCCCTGTACGGTCGCGGCGCGCACCTTCCGCGGCGACCGTGTGACGGTCGTCCTCCAGCCGGAGCACGGGCCCCGCCTGGAGGCGTCCTGCGCGCTGCGGGACGCCCCGGAGGCAGGAGACCGGGTCGGGGTGGCCTTCGACGCGGCGGACGTGGTGGTGCTGGGTTCGCCGTAGAACGTTCAGCCCGTCAGGGAGGCGAGGGCGTCCGGGGCCTCGTCCACCGAGTCCACCAGCGCGATACGGGTCTTCATCGACCGCCCCTCCGCGAGCGCTTCGAGCAGCGGCCAGGCGGGCAGGCGGCGCGTCCAGTGGTCGCGGTCCACGAGCACCATCGGGGTCGGCT
The DNA here is from genome assembly GCF_044333065.1 of Streptomyces sp. NPDC021115. Lineage (NCBI taxonomy): Bacteria > Bacillati > Actinomycetota > Actinomycetes > Kitasatosporales > Streptomycetaceae > Streptomyces > Streptomyces sp. NPDC021115. The sequence goes on along the minus strand of NZ_JBIRQF010000001.1, from coordinate 107,856 downwards.
CACCGCGCGACTCGTAGTAGTTCGGCGTGGCGTTGTCGAAGATCTCCTGAAGCGTTCCGGCGGCGCCGGGCAGGAAGACGACGCCCGCGTTCGACCGGGCCAGCAGCCCGTCCTCGCGGGTCGCGTTGGCGAAGTACTTGGCGATGTGCGAGGCGAAGGCGTTCGGCGGCTCGTGCCCGTAGAACCAGGTCGGAATGCCCACCGAGGCGCCGCCGTCCGGCCACCGCTCCCGCACCGCGAACGCGGCCGAGGCCCAGGCGCCGACCGACGGGCGGAACGAGGGCGCCCCGGCGAGGAGGTCAAGCGCCTCCTTCAGCGCCGCGTCCGGGAGCGGTGCCGTGTACGAGCCCAGGTTGGCGGCCTCCATCGCGCCCGGGCCGCCGCCCGTCGCGACCGTCAGCCCGGACCGCGCCAGCGCCTGCCCGAGCCGGGCGGCGCCCGCGTACCCCTCGGAGCCGCGCTCCAGCGCGTGCCCGCCCATCACGCCCACCACCCGGGCGCCGGTGAGCTGTTCGTCGAGGGCGTCGGAGACCGCGTCGTCGTGGATGGAGCGCAGCATCGAGGAGAAGATGTCGCCGTCGGCCTTGGTCCGCTCGTACCAGGCGTACGCGAGGGCGTCCGGCGTGCCCGCGTAGCCGTCCGCGCCGTCGGCCAGGCCCTCGAACAGCTCGGCCGCGGTGTAGAGGGTGCCGCGGTACGGGTCGAACGGCAGGTCCGGCACGGGCGGGAAGACCAGCGCCCCCTGCGCCCGTACCCGCGCGGCGGCCTCCGGCTCCATCGGGCAGCCAAGGAAGACCGCCCGGTCGGCGTCGGTGGACAGCAGCGCGGACGTACGGGCCGTCAGATCGACGGACTGGACCCGGTATCCGGCCAGCGTGCCGCGGGCGACGACCTGGTCGAACTCCTCCAGCGACTCTATTTCGACATCGGGTGCGGTGGTGTCTGCGTCATCGGTCTGCACGGCGTCATGCTAATCACATCGAACGCCGGTGCGGTCAGCGATGGGTGAACGGCATCGTCGTCAACTCGCCCACACCCCAGGCCACCGGCGCCAGCAGGAGCAGCAGGGCCGCACCGCGCAGCGCGGCCGCGCCCCGCAGCAGCCGGGCCGACGCGCCGAGGCGCAGCAGCGCGGCCGTGGTGCGCCGCCGCGCGCCGCGCGCCTCCAGCGCCGCCGTGAGCACCGTGGTGAACGCGCACATCAGGACCAGGCCCACGCCCAGGTCGGTGAGCGGACCGAAGGCGCGGGCGCCGGAGTGACCGTGGGCCGCCGCGTGCAGCCGCAGCGCCCCGTACAGCCCGGCGGCGACCGCGCACAGCACGCCCAGCGGACGGCCGATCAGCCCCGCCTCCTGCTGGAGCATCCGCCCCGACAGCAGTCGCAGCGGGCCCGGCCGCCCCAGGGCCAGCAGCCCGCCGCAGCCGTGGACGAGCCCCGGCCCGGCCAGGATCAGCCCGGCCACCGTCAGGACCCAGCCGCTCAGCACCTCGGGTGTGCTGCCGCCGAAGCCCCCGGACAGCGACACCAGCGCGCCGGGGGACGGATGTTCCCCGCGCCCCGCGTACGCCCCCAGCATGAGCCCCGCCGCGGTCAGCGCGACGCCCCACGGCAGGGCGGACACCGCGCGGTGCGGCGGCGGGGTGAGCGAGCCGGTCGCCACGGTGGGGACGGCGGGCCGTGCCGTACGGGCCTCGGGCCCGGCCCCCGGCATCTGGTGCGCTCCCGGCAGCGGCTGCCGGGGCCACAGGCCCGCGGCGCTCGCCGCGCCCGCCACCACCGGTACGACGGCCACCAGCGTGACCGCCCCCACCAGCGGCAGCGGCCGCTCCGCGCCGAGCGCGCGGCCCGCGGCGCCGCTGCCCGCCCACAGCAGCCACGAGCCGCCCACATCGCCGCGCAGGTGGAGGAAGGCCAGCAGCGCCAGCGCGCTCCCGGCCGCGCACGCCGTCGCCGTCGCGACGCCCGCCAGCAGCGCCAGCCGGGCCGGGCCGAGCCCCGCCGCGGCGAGCCCCGCCCCCGGGCGGGTGCTGGGGTCGGCGCGGGCGACCGACATGGCCAGCTGCACGGTCGCGGCCAGCGGTACGACGCACCACAGCAGCCGCGCGAGCGCCCCGTCGGGATCGGCCGGATGGCCCGCCGCGAACCCCAGGGCGGACAGCAGCAGAAAGCTCGCGCCCGCCGCCGCGACGGCCACCAGGGACCGGCGCAGCAGGATCAGCGGATGCGAGCCGCGGGTCAGGCGGAGGCTGAGCACGCCGCGATGCCCTCCGAATCGGGGGACGCCGCCGGGTCCACCAGGCGGCCGTCCAGCAGCGTCACGGTGCGGTCGGCGAGCGTGGCCACCTCGGGGTCCTGGGTGGCGAGGACGACGGTGATGCCGTGCGTACGGGCCGCCGAGGTGAGCGTACGCAGCACCTGGGCGCGGTCGGCGCGGTGCAGCGGCGCGGTGGGCTCGTCCGCGAACAGGACGCTGGGCGTATGCGCCAGCGACCGCGCGATCGCGACCCGCTGACGCTGCGACTGCAACAGCGCGCCGGGGCGCGCTCCCGCGCACTCGGCGACGTCGAGCCGTTCCAGCCACTCGCACGCCGCGCTCTTCGCCGCGCGCCGCCCCGTACCGCGCAGCATCAGCGGCAGCGCCGCGTTCTCCCAGCCGGTCAGCTCGGGCACCAGCAGCGGTTCGGTGTCGATCCAGCCGAAGTGGTCGCACCACAGCCGCTCGCGGCTCAGCGGGGCGAGGGAGTGCACGGCGGTGTCCTTGAACCACACCTCTCCGTGATCCGGGACGAGCTGGCCCGACAGACACTTGAGCAGCGTGGTCTTCCCGCAGCCCCGGGGGCCGGTCACCGCCAGGATCTCGCCCTCCCGGGCGTCGACCGAGACCCTGGCGAGGGCGGGCGAGCCGTCATGGGCGTACGACAGGGTGCGTGCCCGGAGCACGTCGTTGTCCGGCGGAGCCACCATCCAGAGCACCTCGCCTTACCTGCGATCGTCCCGTTCCCCCGACGGGGTGAACGAGGCCGGAGCCAATGGGTCACTGGCACGGTAAGGACTCCCGGCGGGGCCAGCGCCTGAGGCTCGGCCGGGTGCGGGCCCAGTTCCTCCGATCAGCCCTGGCGTGGCTCTTCGAGGTGGGTCGGCGCGAACATGCGCGGGCGGGCGGGGAGGACGACGACCGAGGGGCCCGGGGCGGCCAGCGCCGCCGCCAGGTCGGTGCGCAGCCGGTCGGGTGCCGTCGTCACGGCCGGTACGCCGAAGGACTCGGCGAGCGCGACGAAGTCCGGGCGGGCCAGTTCGGTGGCCGTCGCCTCGCCGAACGCGTCCGTCATGTACTCGCGCAGGATGCCGTAGCCGCCGTCGTCCACGATCAGCCAGGTCACCGGCAGGCCGTACTGGCGGGCGGTGGCGAGTTCGGCGATCGAGTACATCGCCCCGCCGTCGCCCGACACGGCCAGCACGGGCCGCGTACGGTCCGCGGCGGCGGCCCCCAGCGCGGCGGGGAACCCGTAGCCGAGGCCGCCCGCGCCCTGCGCGGAGTGCATCGCGCCCGCGCGCGGATCGAACGCGGACCAGGCCCAGTACGCGAGGATCGTCATGTCCCAGAAGCTGGGCGCGTCGTCGGGGAGGGCGTCCCGTACGGCCCCCAGCATCCGCTGCTCCAGGTCCAGATCCTGGGCGGCGATCCGTTGCCGTACCCGGTCCAGCAGGGCGGCCGCGGTCTTGGCGCCGGTGGTCTCCGGGCGCTCCGGAACGGCCGTGATGAGGGCGGCCAGGGCGGGCTTCGCGTCGGCGTGGATGCCGAGGGCCGGGTGGTTGGACTCCAGCTTGCCGAGGTCGGCCTCGATCTGGACGACCTGACCGCGGGGGCGGAACGTGTGGTAGTTGGACGAGAGTTCGCCGAGCCCCGAGCCGACCACCAGCAGGACGTCCGCGTCCTCCAGCAGATCTGTCGTGTGCCGGTCCTCCAGCCAGGACTGGAGGGAGAGGGGATGCTCCCAGGGGAACGCGCCCTTCCCGCCGAACGTCGTGGCCACGGGGGCGTCCAGGCGCTCGGCCAGCGCACGCAGTTCCTCGCACGCCCCCGCGCGCACGACCCCGCCTCCGGCGAGGATCACGGGGCGCTCCGCCGCGCCCAGGAGCCGTGCGGCGCGTTCCGTGAGCTCCGGTCGGGGCGGCAGCGGGCGCGGTGCGGCGCTCAGGGAGGTGACGGGCGGTACGGAGGTAGGGGCGAGCAGGACGTCCTGCGGTATCTCCAGCCACACCGGGCCCGCCGGTGCCTCCAGGGCGGACGCCCAGGCGGCGGCCAGGGCGGACGGGATCTGCGAGGCCGTGCGGACGGTGTGGACGGACTTGACGATGTCGCGGAACGACGCCTTCTGGTCGGCCAGTTCATGCAGATACCCCTTGCGGCCGCCGCCGAGCCCCGGGGTGGGCACCTGACTGCCGATCCCCAGCACCGGCGCGGACGCCGCGGCCGACTCCTGGAGCGCCGCCAGCGTCATCAGCGCGCCGGGCCCGGTGGACACCAGCAGCGGGGCGACGGAGTTGGTGATGCGGGCGAAGGCGTCGGCAGCGAACCCCGCGTTGTTCTCCACGCGCAGACCCACGTAGTCGAGGCCGGAGCGGCGCAGCGCGTCGAAGGCGCCGAGCGCGTGCTGACCGGGGAGCCCGAAGACGGTGGTCGCGCCGAGCGCGGTGAGGGATTCGACGACGAGATCGCCGCCGTGGCGCTCGCGCGGAGCGGTGCCCATGGGGTGCCCTTTCGTGATGGGTCGGGTGTTACGCGTTGGCCGGGGCCGGTTCGGGCGCCGGGTCACCGGTCAGTCGGCGGTGCCAGGCGTCCAGGACCGCCGGGTCCGTCGGCTTCGTGGACAGGCTCACCGCCACGTACGCCACCAGGGAGGCCAGCAGGCCGAGATAGATGGGCTCATTGGCGAGGACGCCCTTCCAGACCATCAGCCCGATCACCGTCAGACCGCCCACGGCCACCGAGGCCAGCGCGCCCGCGCCGGTGCCGCGCTTCCACAGCAGGCCGCCCAGGATCGGCACCAACAGCCCGCCGACCAGCACGTTGTACGCGACGGTCAGCGCCTCGACGACGTTGTTCAGCGCGATGGAGATGCCGACCACGGTGAGGCCCATGACGAGGATGAAGAGGCGGTTGCCCGCGACCTCGTCGTGCGAGGCGGTGGCGGGGCGGCCCCGGAGGCGGGCCCAGATGTCGTTGTTCGCGACCGTGGCGCAGGCGATGAGCGCGCCGGAGGAGGTCGACATCACCGCGGACAGGGCGGCGGCCAGGACCAGGCCCTTCACGCCGATGGGCAGGGCGTCCTTGACGATCGTCGCGAACGCGTCGTCGGGGGCGCCGAGGTCGGGGTAGAGGACCTTCGCCGCCGTACCGATGACCGCGCCCGCGATCGCGTACACCAGACAGTACGTACCGGCCGCCGTGCCGCCGAGGCGGGCCACCTTGTCGTCGCGGGCGGTGAAGACGCGCTGCCAGATGTCCTGGCCGATGAGCATGCCGAAGGAGTAGATGAGCACATAGGTGAAGACCGTCTGGGCGCCGATGCCCATGGGGGAGAAGTAGCCGGACGGCAGTTCGGCCTTCATCGCGGCGAAGCCGCCCGCCTTGACGACGGCGATCGGCAGCAGCAGGAGGAGCACGCCGACGGTCTTCACGACGAACTGCACCATGTCGGTGAGCGTGATCGACCACATGCCGCCGAGCGTCGAGTAGCAGATCACGATGGCCCCGCCGAGCACGATCGCCACGACGCGGTCGAGACCGAAGATCACGTCGAAGATGGTCGCGTACGCGATGGTCGAGGTGACCGCGAGCATCAGGGTGTACGCCCACATCACGATGCCCGATATCAGCCCGGACGAGCCGCCGTAGCGCAGGTCCAGCATCTGGCTGACCGTGTAGACCTTGAGGCGGGTGATGCGCGCGGAGAAGAAGATGGACAGCGCGAGCAGGCCGAGGCCGATGGTGAAGACCATCCAGGCGCCCGAGAGCCCGTACTGGTAGCCGAGGCCGACGCCGCCGATGGTCGAGGCGCCGCCGAGGACGATCGCGGCCATCGTCCCGGAATACATGGCGGGGCCCAGACGGCGGCCCGCGACCAGGAAGTCGCTGGTGGACGAGGTGCGGCGCATTCCCCACCAGCCGAGGGCGAGCATGCCCGCGAGATAGACGACGATCACCGTGTAGTCGACAGCGGTCATGGTGGGGCTCCTCACGGGGGACGGTGACCGAGACCCTAGGGTGTCGCCGAAGAGGCCGGGAAGTGTACGTTTCCTCCACTCGTGGTTTCCGGGATGGAGGAAACGACCATGCCGTCGACAGTGCCCGTGCCCTTGGGCGTCCTGCTGGACCACCCCGGTCTGGGGCTGCGGCAGGTCGCCGGGCCGCGCGGGGAGGCGCCGGTGTACCTGGTGCACACGAGCGAGATGGAAGATCCCGTTCCGTATCTGCTGGGCGGGGAACTGCTGCTCAGCGCCGGGGTGCACGGCGCCGGTGCGACGGACGCGTACTGGGACCGCTATGTGGCCCGCACGGTCGAGGCGGGTGCCACGGCGCTGGGGTTCGGCATCGCCCCGGTGCACCAGGAGGTGCCGCGGGCCCTGGCCGAGGCGTGCGACCGGCACGGGCTGCCGCTCGTGGAGGTGCCCCGGGAGACGACCTTCACGGCTGTCGCGAGCGCCGTATGGGACGCCATGGCCGAGCGCCGCCACCAGGAGCTGCGGCGGATCACGGAGGTGCAGCAGTCCCTCGCGGCCGCCGCCGCGCGCCCCCATCCGGTACCGGCCGTTCTCCGCCAACTCGCCCGCCACCTGGGCGGATGGGCCGTGCTGTACGGGCCGGACGGGGCGGAGCTGGCGGCGGCGGGAGCCCGGCCGTCCGACGAGGCGCGCGAGGCGCTCGGCTCCCTGGCCGCCCGGCTGCGGGCGGGCCCCGCCTCGGCCTCGGGCACGGCCGACGGGGCCTCCTTGAGCGCGTACGGCCTGGGCGGACCGGAACGCCCGCTCGCCCTCGGGGTGTGCGCGCCGCGCCGCGACGCGGCGGAGAGCGCGGTCGTGGGAGTGGCCATGGTGCTGCTCGCGCTGCTCACGGGACGGGCGACGGCCGACGCCGGGACCGAACGCACGGCGCTGGTGCGGCTGCTGCTCGGCGCCGAACCCGCCGATGTCGCGGGGCTGCTGAGCGGCGCGGAGGTGTGGACCGTCGTACGCGGGCGGCGCCGCGGCCGCGGCGGCGACCACGGCCTGCTGGCCGCGGCGGCGCTCGCCGCCGGGCTCGGTACGCCCCTGGTCGACCTGGACGGGGACGACCTGTGCGCCCTCGTGCCCGGCGCCGCGGAGGTCAGGCCGCAACCCGGCTGGACGCTGGGCGCCGGCGCGCCCGTCCCCGCCGACGCACTGGCCCACGGCGGCGCCGACGCCGCCCGCGCCCTGCGCCGCGCGGTCGCGGAGCGACGTCCCGTGGCGCGGCACGCCCCGGAGCGGGGCGGCGTCGCCTCGCTGGTCGACCCGTCGGAGGCGGAGACCCTGGGCCGAGCCCGGCTCGCCCCGCTGGACGGCGCCCCGGCGCTGTGCGAGACGCTGCGGATGTGGCTGTCGCTGCACGGCAGCTGGGACCGTACGGCGGTGGCGCTGAACATCCACCGCAACACGGTCCGCCAGCGCATCGCCCGCGCGGCCACCTTGCTGGAGGCGGACCTGGGCGACGCGGACGTACGGATGGAACTCTGGTTCGCCCTCAAGTGGACGTGACCCCCAGGCACCAGGACCGCCTTCGGGGAGGGGCGGGGTGGGGAAAGCCCCCCGCCGCACCCGTCAGAGCTTCGCCCACGCCTCCGTGAGCACACCCCTCAGCACCTGCTCGATCTCGTCGAACAGCGCCTGGTCCGCGATCAGCGGCGGGGCCAGTTGGACGACCGGGTCGCCGCGGTCGTCGGCACGGCAGTAGAGGCCGTTGTCGTACAGCGCCTTGGAGAGGAAGCCGTACAGGATGCGCTCGGTCTCCTCGGCGTCGAAGGACTCCTTCGTGGCCTTGTCCTTGACCAGCTCGATGCCGTAGAAGAAGCCGTTCCCCCGGACGTCGCCGACGATCGGCAGGTCGTGCAGCCGCTCCAGGGTCGACCGGAACGCCGCCTCGCGGTCCAGCACGTGCTGGTTCAGCCCCTCGCGCTCGAAGATGTCGAGGTTGGCGAGGGCCACGGCGGCCGAGACCGGGTGGCCGCCGAAGGTGTAGCCGTGGAGGAAGGTGTTGCCGTCCCGGTAGAAGGGCTCGGCGAGCCGGTCGGAGACGAGGCACGCGCCGATCGGGGAGTAACCGGAGGTCATGCCCTTGGCGCAGGTGATCATGTCCGGGACGTAGCCGAACTTGTCGCACGCGAACATCGTGCCCAGCCGCCCGAAGGCGCAGATGACCTCGTCGGAGACGAGCAGGACGTCGTACTGGTCGCAGATCTCGCGCACCCGCTGGAAGTACCCGGGCGGCGGCGGGAAGCAGCCGCCCGCGTTCTGCACCGGCTCCAGGAAGACCGCGGCGACGGTGTCCGCGCCCTCGAAGAGGATCTGCTGCTCGATCTGGTCGGCGCACCAGCGGCCGAACGCCTCGGGGTCGTCGCCGTGGATCGGCGCCCGGTAGATGTTGGTGTTGGGCACCTTGTGCGCACCGGGCACCAGCGGCTCGAAGGGGGCCTTGAGGCCGGGCAGGCCGGTGATCGACAGGGCGCCCTGGGGGGTGCCGTGGTAGGCGACGGCCCGGGATATGACCTTGTGCTTGGTGGGCTTGCCGGTGAGCTTGAAGTACTGCTTGGCGAGCTTCCAGGCGGTCTCGACCGCCTCGCCGCCGCCGGTGGTGAAGAAGACCTTGTTGAGGTCGCCGGGCGCGTAACCGGCGAGCCGTTCGGCGAGTTCGACGGCCTTGGGGTGCGCGTAGCTCCACACCGGGAAGAAGGCCAGCTCCTGCGCCTGCTTGTAGGCGGTCTCCGCGAGTTCGACGCGCCCGTGCCCGGCCTGCACCACGAACAGCCCGGCGAGGCCGTCGATGTAGCGCTTGCCCTTGTCGTCGTAGATGTACGTGCCCTCGCCGCGCACGATCGTCGGCACGGGGGCGTTCTCGTACGACGACATGCGGGTGAAGTGCATCCACAGGTGGTCGTACGCCGTCTTGGAGAGGTCCGCGCTCATGGCTATCTCGTTCCCCAGGTGTAGGTCTGCTTCCGGAGCTTGAGGTAGACGAAGCTCTCGGTGGAGCGCACGCCGGGCAGCGTGCGGATCCGCTTGTTGATCGTTTCAAGGAGGTGGTCGTCGTCCTCGCAGACGATCTCGATGAGGAGATCGAAGGAGCCCGCGGTGACGACCACGTACTCGACCTCGTCCATGGCGGTCAGCGCGTCCGCGACCGGGTCGAGATCGCCCTCCACGTTGATCCCGACCATCGCCTGGCGCCGGAACCCCACGGTGAGGGGGTCGGTCACGGCGACGATCTGCATCACGCCCTGGTCGAGCAGCTTCTGCACGCGCTGCCGCACGGCCGCCTCGGAGAGGCCGACGGCCTTGCCGATGGCCGCGTAGGGGCGCCGCCCGTCCTCCTGGAGCTGCTCGATGATCGCCAGGGATACGGAGTCGATCGACGGCGTGCCGTTCTTGTCAGGTGTGGCCACGGCCCTCACTGTGCACGAGCCTCGACTGTCTGGCAACCCTCGATCAATGAATTCCGTTGTATGGGTGGTGAAAATTCACTGATTCCGTTGTTCTGGTGTGGCGGGTATGTTGAAAGCGTCGTCCTCGCGACTAGGGTGGGTGTCTCACCCATCGGACAGCAGACAGGAGGGGTGGCACGTGACCACCGAGCTGCGTCGTTTGCGCAACTACATCGACGGGGAGTTCCGGGACGCCACGGACGGGCGCACCACGGAGGTGGTCAACCCGGCCACGGGCGAGGCCTACGCCACGGCGCCGCTGTCCGGAGCGGCGGACGTGGACGCGGCGATGGACGCGGCCGCGGCGGCCTTCCCCGCGTGGCGGGACCTGGTGCCCGGCGAGCGGCAGAAGGCCCTGCTGAAGATCGCCGACGCCTTCGAGGCGCGGGCCGAGGAGCTGATCGCGGTCGAGTCGGAGAACACCGGCAAGCCGATCGGGCTCACGCGGGACGAGGAGATCCCGCCGATGATCGACCAGATCCGTTTCTTCGCGGGCGCGGCACGGATGCTGGAGGGCCGCTCGGCCGGTGAGTACATGGAGGGGTTGACCTCCATCATCCGCCGTGAGCCGGTCGGGGTGTGCGCGCAGGTCGCGCCGTGGAACTACCCGATGATGATGGCCGTGTGGAAGTTCGCCCCGGCGCTTGCGGCGGGCAACACGGTCGTCATCAAGCCCTCCGACACCACCCCGGCCTCCACCGTGCTCTTCGCCGAGATCATCGGCGGGGTGCTGGCGGAACTGGGCCATCCGCAGGGCGTGTTCAACGTCATCTGCGGCGACCGTGACACCGGGCGGCTGATGGTCGAGCACGACGTGCCCGCCATGGCCTCCATCACCGGCTCGGTGCGGGCCGGTATGCAGGTCGCGGAGAGCGCGTCGAAGGACCTCAAGCGGGTCCATCTGGAGCTGGGCGGCAAGGCGCCGGTCGTGGTCTTCGAGGACAGCGACATCGCCAAGGCCGTCGAGGACATCTCGGTCGCGGGCTTCTTCAACGCGGGCCAGGACTGTACGGCCGCCACCCGGGTGCTCGTCCACGAGTCGATCCACGACGAGTTCGTCACCGCCCTGGCCAAGGCCGCGGCCGACACCAAGACCGGTGCCCCGGACGACGAGGACGTGCTGTTCGGCCCGCTCAACAACGCCAACCAGCTGGCCCAGGTCAGCGGCTTCATCGAGCGGCTGCCCGCGCACGCCAAGGTCGAGGCGGGCGGCCACCGGGTGGGGGAGAAGGGCTTCTTCTACGCGCCCACCGTGGTGTCCGGGCTCAAGCAGGACGACGAGATCGTCCAGCACGAGGTCTTCGGCCCGGTCATCACCGTCCAGTCGTTCTCCGACGAGGCCCAGGCCGTCCAGTACGCCAACGGCGTGGAGTACGCGCTGGCCTCGTCGGTGTGGACCAAGGACCACGGCCGCGCGATGCGGATGTCCAAGGCGCTGGACTTCGGCTGCGTCTGGATCAACACCCACATCCCGCTGGTCGCCGAGATGCCGCACGGCGGATTCAAGAAGTCCGGTTACGGCAAGGACCTGTCGGCGTACGGCTTCGAGGACTACACCCGCATCAAGCACGTGATGACGTCGCTGGGCTGATGCGCCGGTAGCCGCCGGTGGCCTTCGGGTCAGCGGCGGCCTTCGGGTCAGCGGCGGCCGAGCAGGGCGCAGAGGGTGCCGATGCGGTTGGTGGTGATCGCGTCGGCACCCGCGCGCAGCAGCCGCGCCATCGAGCGGCGGGTGTCGGCGGTCCAGGCGGAGACCAGCAGGCCGTCGGCGTGGGCCCGTTCGACGAGGCCGGGGGAGACCAGGCCGAAGCGGTAGTTGAGCCAGCGCGGCCGCAGATCGGCCAGCAGGGTGGGCCGGGGCGGCGCGAGGGTCGTCCAGGTCAGCGAGATCTCGGCGCCGGGGTCCGCGCGGCGCACCCGGCGCAGCGCGGACAGCTCGCCGCAGTAGTACACCCGGTCCGCGGCCCCGGCCTCGCGTACCTCTGCGACGGCCGCGAGGGCGGCCGACGCGTCGGGCAGGTCGATCAGCAGCCGGGCCGGACCGGTCGAGGCGAGCGCGTCGCGCAACGTGGGTATGCCGCCGCCGGACAGCTGCCGCACTTCCTCGGCGGTCAGCGCGGACAGCGGCCGGTCGTGGCCCCACAACCGTTTGAGGGTGGCGTCGTGCAGGAGGACCGGGACACCGTCCCGGGTCAGCCGGACGTCGGTCTCCACGGCGCCCGCCCCGGCGCGTATCGCCGAGGCGAGCGAGGCGAGGGTGTTCTCGCGGTGGGTGTACGGGTCGCCGCGGTGGCCGACCGGGACGAAGGCCGTCTCCTTCCCCGTCCCGGTCCCCGTTCCCGCCCCCGTCGTCGTCATCGGGTCGCGGCCGCCGCGTAGGCGTCGATCTCAGCGGTCAGCCGCGCCTTGCCCGCCGCGTCCAGGAACGACGCCTCGACGGCGTTCTTGGCGAGGGCCGCGACGCCCGCCGCGTCCAGGTCGAGCAGCCGGGCGGCGACCGCGTACTCGGTGTTGAGGTCGGTGCCGAACATGGGCGGGTCATCGCTGTTGATGGTGACGAACACCCCGGCCTCGACCATCTGCCGGATGGGGTGCTCGTCGAGGGTGGCGACCGCGCGGGTGGCGATGTTGGAGGTCGGGCAGACCTCCAGCGGAATGCGGTGCTCCGCGAGATGGGCGAGCAGCTTCGGGTCCTGAACGGCACTGGTCCCATGGCCGATCCGCTCCGCGCGCAGCTCGGTGAGGGCGTCCCAGACCGTCTGCGGTCCGGTGGTCTCGCCCGCGTGCGGAACGCTGCGCAGCCCGGCGGCGACGGCACGGTCGAAGTACGGCTTGAACTGCGGGCGCGGCACGCCGATCTCGGGCCCCCCGAGGCCGAACGACACCAGCCCCTCGGGACGCAGATCGCAGGCGATGCGGGCGGTCTCCTCGGCGGCCTGGAGCCCGGCCTCGCCCGGTATGTCGAAGCACCAGCGCAGTACGGTGCCGAAGTCGGCCTCGGCCGCCTTGCGGGCGTCCTCGATCGCCTCGGTGAACGCGGCGTCCGGAATGCCGCGCCGGGTCGAGCTGTACGGGGTGACGGTCAGTTCGGCGTAGCGGATGTTCTGCCGGGCCATGTCGCGGGCGATCTCGTACGTGAGCAGCCGCACGTCCTCGGCGTCGCGGATCAGGTCCACCACGGAGAGATAGACGTCGATGAAGTGGGCGAAGTCGCGGAAGACGAAGTAGTCGGCCAGCGCCTCGGGATCGGTCGGCACCTTCGAGTCCGGATGGCGCGCGGCCAGCTCGGCCACGATGCGCGGGGACGCCGAGCCGACGTGATGGACGTGCAGCTCCGCCTTGGGCAGTCCGGCGATGAAGGCGGTGAGATCGGTCAACGAAAACCTCCGGGTGACGGCCGCCGGCGGCGGGCTCCGGTCATCGTAGATGCGGGGGCACGGGGCGGTGTTCGCAGGCCGTAGCATGGGCGGACATCGCTGTGGGGGAGATACATGGCTGACCAGCCCGACCAGCACGACCAGCCGCGACGGACGGAGCCGCGCGACCACGACCCCTGGGCCCCGCCGGCCCCGCCCACGTCCCTGGACAAGCCGCCGTCCCGGCCCTCGGTGGCCGAGCAGCAGACGATCACCTCGCTGCCCACCGGACCGGCCGTCCCGCCCCTGCCTTCCGCGCCGGGGCCCCCGCCCCCGGCCCCCGCGCCCCCGCCCCCGGCCCCCGGACCGCCGCCCCCGGCCCCCGGACCGCCGCCGGGCGGCGTGACCCTGCCGAGCGGTGCGACCCTGCCGGGCTCGGTGCCCCCGCCGCCGCCCGCCCCGACGGGCCCTGGCACCCCGAGCGCGTACCAGGGCACGCCGTACGGCACCGGCGGCTACGGCCACCCGGCCCCGTACGGCGCCCAGACCCCGTACGGCGGCCCCGGCTACGGCTACCCCGGCACGGCGTACCCCGCGTACCCCGGCCCGGGCCACCCCGGCGCGGGCTACGGCCAGGGCTGGCAGCCGGGCGGCAGCTACCTGCCGAACAACGGCACCGGCACGGCCGCCCTGGTCCTCGGCATCATCGGCCTGGTCTTCTTCGCCAGCGTCGTGCTGGCCATCATTCTCGGCGTGCTCGCGATCATCTTCGGGTTCCTCGGCCGCGCAAAGGCCGCCCGGGGCGAGGCGAACAACGGCGGTTCGGCCCTCGCCGGGCTCATCCTCGGGGCGGCCGCCGTGGTGGCGGGCGTGGTGATGATCTTCGTCTATGTCGCGGCCGCGAACGACGACAGCGCGGACGGCTCCACCGACTCCGGCTACGCGGATATCTCGGTCGTGCGGCTGGTCCCACCCGCCGCCACGAGCCGCTGACGCGCCTCCATCAGCGCGAAGCCCAGCAGATTGAGCCCGCGCCAGCGGGCCGGGTCCGCCGCCCGCTCGTCGTCCGCCGCCAGCCCGATGCCCCAGATCCGGTCCATCGGGCTGGCCTCGACCAGCACCCGGGAGTTGGTCCCCAGCAGATAGTCGCGCAGCGGCGGATGCTGCCTGAACTTGTGCACACTGCCCTCGACGACCAGCGCGAAGCGGTGCTCCCGCCACCGCGCCTCGTCGAAGCCGCGCACCGAACGGCCCGCGTCCTTGGCCTGCTTGGGGTGCGAGGCGGCCAGCGCCCGCCGCTCGGCGTCGGCGTCGCCGAACAGCCGTGCCTTCCCGGCCATCATCCAGTGCTCGGCGGTCGGGTAGGTGACGCCGTCCACCTCGAACGGCGCGGGCCACCACTGGCTGAAGCACCCGGCCCCCACGCCGCCGTCGCGCCGCGGCCGATGGCCCCAGAAGTGCACGTACTTGAAGGTCTCGCCGCGCGCCGCCCGGTCCACCAACCCCTCGACCGAGCGCGGGCCGCCGTGCGCCGCGGCCGATGCCGTCACCCCGTTCGTCTCCATGCCCGGGATTCTCGCACCGGCCACCGACAGCGCCCCCTGGCGACGGGGGTGGTAAACCCCAGGTATCTTCACTGAATCCGTCGAGAAACCAAAAATCAACAACGGAATCCCTTGTTGAAGCAGGGGTGCTCTGTCAGGATCAGCCTCCGATTCCGGTTGGAGCTACGCCGCCTCCCCGCGGGAGGCGGTCCGGCGGAGGAGAGCGGGCGATGGATCAGGGATGCGGTCCGACGGAGCGGCGGTTCGCCGAGGGGGCACAGCGTATGGAGTCACGGCACGAGCCCGGGAGCCTGTCCGCGCCGCAGCTCGCCGCGGTGCGGCGCAGCATGGCCGGCGGCCGCATGGCGCTGACCCGGCGCGCGCTGCTGCGGGCGGGCGGCGCCGGGGCGCTCGCCGCCGGCGGGCTCGGGGCGCTCAGCGGGTGCGGCATCCCGCCCGCCGGGCGCACCGGCGCCGACGGCGCCGCCGACGACCACTCCGCCGAGGAGAAGCGGGTCGCCTTCTCCAACTGGACCGAGTACATGGACGAGACCAAGGGCGGGCACCGCCCGACCCTGGAGGAGTTCCGGCGCCGCACCGGCATCACGGTGAAGTACACCGAGGACATCAACGACAACGTCGAGTTCTTCGGCAAGATCAAGCCGCAGCTCGCCGCGGGCCAGGACACCGGACGCGACCTCATCTGCGTCACCGACTGGCTGGCCGCCCGGATGATCCGGCTGGGCTGGGTGCAGACCCTGGACGCGGCCAACCTGCCCCACGCCTATACGAACCTGGCCGCGGGATTCCGCGATCCGGACTGGGACCCGGGCCGCGCCCACTCCTACCCCTGGACCGGCATCCCCGCCGTCATCGCGTACAACAAGAAGGCCACCGGCGGCCGCAAGGTCACCTCCGTCTCCCAGCTCCTGGAGGACCCCCGCCTCAAGGGCCGGGTCGGACTGCTCACCGAGATGCGCGACACCGTCGGGCTGACCCTCCTCGACATGGGCAAACGCCCCGAGAGCGTCACCGCCGACGACTTCGACGCGGCGATCACCCGCCTCCGGAAGGCGTCCGACCGCGGCCAGATCCGCCGCTTCACCGGCAACGACTACACCGGCGACCTCACCCGGGGCGACCTCGCCGCCTGCATGGCCTGGGCCGGAGACCTCATCCAGCTCCAGGCCGACAACCCGGAGATCGAGTTCGCCGTCCCCGACGCGGGCTACATGACCGCCACCGACAACCTCCTGATCCCGGCGAAGGCACGGCACAAGAAGAACGCCGAACGGCTCATCGACTACTACTACGAGCCCAAGGTCGCCGCGAAGATCGCCGCCTACATCAACTACGTCTGCCCGGTCGACGGCGTACGCGCCGAACTCGCGAAGATCGACAAGAAGCTGGCGGACAACCCGCTGATCCTCCCGGACGAGGAGATGGCCGCCAAGTCCCATGCCTTCCGCTCCCTGTCGAGCACGGAGGAGACGGCATTCGAGGACGCGTTCGCCAAGCTCACCGGCGCCTGACGGCCTGACACGCGAGGAAGCCCACCCATGACCCAGCCCACCACCAGCGGCGGTGACGTCCGGCTCGACGGGATCGGCAAGACCTACGGGTCCTTCACCGCCGTCCACCCGCTCGACCTGCACATACCCGCCGGCTCCTTCTTCGCCCTGCTCGGCGCCTCCGGCTGCGGCAAGACCACCACCCTGCGCATGATCGCCGGACTGGAGGAGCCCACCACCGGCACCATCCGGCTCGCCGGGGACGACATCACCGCCCTCCCGCCGCACCGGCGGCCCGTCAACACCGTCTTCCAGAGCTACGCCCTCTTCCCGCACCTCGACATCTACGAGAACGTCGCCTTCGGGCTGCGCAGGCGCGGCATCAAGTCCGTGAAGAAGCAGGTCGGGGAGATGCTGGACCTCGTCCAGCTCGGCGACTTCGCCCGCCGCAGGCCGCAGCAGCTCTCCGGCGGCCAGCAGCAGCGCGTCGCCCTCGCCCGCGCGCTGA
This sequence comes from Streptomyces sp. NPDC021115, assembly GCF_044333065.1. Taxonomy (NCBI): domain Bacteria; kingdom Bacillati; phylum Actinomycetota; class Actinomycetes; order Kitasatosporales; family Streptomycetaceae; genus Streptomyces; species Streptomyces sp. NPDC021115. The sequence continues at coordinate 91,220 of NZ_JBIRQF010000001.1, read as the reverse complement.
TCAACCACCCCCGGGTGCTGCTCCTCGACGAGCCGCTGGGCGCGCTGGACCTCAAGCTGCGCCGTCAGATGCAGCTGGAGCTGAAGCGGATCCAGACCGAGGTCGGCATCACCTTCGTCCATGTCACCCACGACCAGGAGGAGGCCATGACGATGGCCGACACTGTCGCGGTGATGAACGGCGGCCGCGTCGAGCAACTGGGCGCCCCGGCCGAGCTGTACGAGAGCCCCGGCACCACCTTCGTCGCCAACTTCCTCGGCACCTCCAACCTCATCGAGGCCGAGATCACCGACAAGAGCGGCGGCGACCTCCTCCTCACGGCCGCCGGGGGCCGCCTCACCCTGCCCGCCGGGCGCTGCCGCGCCCCCGCCCGCACCGGCGCCGCGGTGCTGGTCGGGGTGCGGCCCGAGAAGATCTCCCTCACGCTCGCAGAGGACGCCGGGGACACCGGCGCCGTCCCCGCGGCGCGCAACCGGATGACCGGCCGCATCAAGGACTCCAGTTTCATCGGCGTCTCCACGCAGTACGTCGTGGCCACCCCGGACGGCGCCGAGCTGGCCGTCTACGAGCAGAACATCGAGCGCGACGCCCGGCTCGTCCCCGGCGCCGAGGTCGTCCTGCACTGGAGCCCCGCCCACACCTTCGGCCTCGACACCCGCACGGACGGCACCGGCACCGGCGGGGAGGCGGCGTGACGGCCACGGAGACGCGCGAGGCGGCCACCCCCGCGGACACCGTCCCCGCGCCCCGCAAGACGTCCGTACGCAAGCGGCTGGTGCCCTACTGGCTGCTGCTCCCCGGCATCCTGTGGCTGCTGGTCTTCTTCGCCGCCCCGCTCGTCTACCAGGCGTCGACCTCCGTCCAGACCGGCTCCCTCGAAGAGGGCTTCAAGGTCACCTGGCACGTACAGACCTACTGGGACGCGCTCACCGAATACGCCCCGCAGTTCCTGCGCTCGGTGCTGTACGCGGCCACCGCCACCGTGCTGTGCCTGCTGCTCGGCTATCCGCTCGCGTATCTGATCGCCTTCCGGGCGGGCCGCTGGCGCAATCTGCTGATGATCCTGGTCATCGCGCCGTTCTTCACCAGCTTCCTGATCCGCACGCTCGCCTGGAAGACGATCCTGGCCGACGGCGGCCCGGTGGTGGGGGCACTGAATTCCCTGCACATCCTGGACGTGACCAGCGGGCTGGGGATCACCGAGGGGCAGCGGGTACTGGCCACGCCGCTCGCCGTGGTGTGCGGGCTGACGTACAACTTCCTGCCCTTCATGATCCTGCCGCTCTACACCTCCCTGGAGCGCATCGACGGCACGTTGCACGAGGCCGCCCGCGACCTCTACGCCCGCCCCGTGACCGTCTTCCGCAAGGTCACCTTCCCGCTGTCCATGCCGGGCGTCGTCGCGGGCACCCTGCTGACCTTCATCCCGGCCGCGGGCGACTACATCAACGCCGAGCTGCTGGGCGCCACCGACCAGAAAATGATCGGCAACGTCATCCAGTCGCAGTTCCTGCGGGTACTCGACTATCCGACGGCCGCCGCGCTGTCCTTCCTCCTCATGGCGGCGATCCTCGCGATGGTCACCGTCTACATCCGCAAGGCAGGGACGGAGGATCTCGTCTGATGGCCCTCATCCGCTGGATTCGGCGCAACCTGGTGGTCCTCGCGGGCCTCGCCACCCTCGCGTATCTGGCCCTGCCGAACGTCATCGTGCTGGTGTTCTCGTTCAACAAGCCGAACGGCCGCTTCAACTACGCCTGGCAGCGGTTCTCCACCGACGCCTGGACCGATCCGTGCGGCGTCCCCGACTTGTGCGGCTCGCTCTCCCTGAGCCTGCGGCTCGCGGTGTGGGCCACGCTCGGCGCGACCGTCCTCGGCACGATGATCGCCTTCGCGCTGGCCCGCTACCGCTTCCGGGCCCGCCCCGCCGTCAACAGCCTGATCTTCCTGCCGATGGCGATGCCCGAGGTCGTCATGGCCGCCTCCCTCGCCACGCTCTTCCTCAACATGGGCGTCGGCTTCGGCTTCTGGACGATCCTCATAGCCCACATCATGTTCTGCCTGAGCTTCGTGGTCACCGCCGTCAAGGCGCGCGTCATGAGCATGGACCCGCGGCTGGAACAGGCAGCCCAGGACCTCTACGCCTCGCCGGCGCAGACCTTCCTGCGCGTCACCCTGCCGATCGCCGCCCCCGGCATCGCCGCCGGGGCGCTGCTGTCCTTCGCGCTCTCCTTCGACGACTTCATCATCACCAACTTCAACGCCGGATCGACCGTCACCTTCCCCATGTTCGTGTGGGGATCCGCGCAGCGCGGCACCCCCGTGCAGATCAATGTGATCGGAACGGCGATGTTCGCCGTCGCGGTGCTGTGCGTCCTCGCCGGTCAGCTGGCCGGCGCCCGCCGAAAGAGGAGCTGACCCCCATGGCCGCAGACGCCATGCCCCGCCCTCCCGGAGGCGACGACGTTCCCGGACCGCCCGTCCTGGAAGCCCTCGCCGACGTCGCCTACACCCCGTACTGGCTGGACGACCCCGCACGGCCCCGCCCCAACCCCGCGCTGGTCGGCGACGAGCGCTGCGACCTGCTCGTCGTCGGCGGCGGCTACAGCGGACTGTGGACCGCGCTGACCGCCAAGGAGCGCGACCCCGGCCGCGACGTGGTCCTGGTCGAGGGCCAGGAGGCGGGCTGGGCCGCCTCCGGCCGCAACGGCGGCTTCTGCGCCGCCTCCCTCACCCACGGCCTCGGCAACGGCGCCGCCCGCTGGCCCCGCGACCTGCCCGAACTGGAACGGCTCGGCCACCGCAACCTGGACGCGATCGAAGCCGCCGTCGCCCGCTACGCCATCGACTGCGATTTCGAACGCACCGGGGAGATCGACGTCGCCACCCGGCCCCACCAGATCGGCGAACTGCGCGACGCCGCCGCCCACGCCGCCGAGCTCGGCGTCACCGAGCCCGAGTTCCTGGACCGGGACGCGGTGCGCGCCGAGGTCGACTCGCCCACCTTCCTCGCCGGGCTGTGGGACCGCCGCGGCGTGGCCATGCTGCACCCCGCCAAGCTCGCCTGGGGCCTCAAGCGCGCCTGCGCCGAACTGGGCGTACGGATCTACGAACACACCCCGGCCGAGCAGCTGACCCGGGCCGGAACCGGAAGCCCGGGGATGTCGGTGCGCACACCTTACGGTCGCGTACGGGCCCGGCAGGTCGCGCTGGCCACCAACGCCTTCCCGGCCCTGGTGCGCCGCGTCCGCCCGTACATCGTCCCCGTCTACGACCACGCCCTGATGACCGTGCCGCTGACCGGGGAGCAGCTCGACGCGATCGGCTGGCGGCGGCGGCAGGGCCTCAGCGACACCGCCAACCACTTCCACTACTTCCGCATCACCGCCGACCACCGCATCCTGTGGGGCGGGTACGACATCGTCTACCGCTACGGTGGCGGGGTGCGCGCCGAATACGACCACCACCCGGCCACCTACCGCACCCTCGCCGAGCACTTCTTCCGCTGCTTCCCGCAGCTGGAGGGCGTGCGGTTCAGCCACGCCTGGGGCGGCGCGATCGACACCTGCTCCCGCTTCTCCGCGTTCTTCGGCAGCGCCCACGGCGGGCGCGTCGCCTACGCCCTCGGCTACACCGGCCTCGGCGTCGGCGCGACCCGCTTCGGCGCGGAGGTGATGCTCGACCTGCTGGCCGGTGCCCGCACCGAACGGACCCGGCTGGAGATGGTGCGCAGCAAGCCGCTGCCGTTCCCGCCGGAACCGGTCCGCTGGGCGGGGATCGGCCTCACCCAGTGGTCGATGAGCCGGGCCGACGCCAACGGGGGACGGCGCAATCTGTGGCTGAAGGCGATGGACCGGGTGGGGCTGGGCTTCGACAGCTGAGCCCCGTACGGCATCAGGGCTGCGCCGTGTCGCTCCGTTCGCGTACCCGCAGCACCGCCCACAGCAGACAGCCGCACAGACACCAGCTCCCGGCCACATCCAGCGGCCAGTGGTACGCCCGGCGCACCAGCCCCACCCCCACCGCGAGGTTGAGCAGGACGACGGCGGCGATCAGCCAGCCCCGCAGCCGTTCCCGGAGGAGCGGGAGCAGCAGCACGGCCGCCGCGCCATAGGCGACGGCGGCCGTCGCGGCATGGCCGGACGGGAAGAACCCGGTCTCGCCCGCCAGCGGTCCTGGCGGACCCGGGCGGTCGAGCAGCGCCTTGAGCGGCGCGACCAGGGCCGGGACCGCCGCCATCGCCACCGCGGCGGCCAGCGGCCCCGGCCACCGGCGCGCCGCCGCCCGGGTGCGCGACGGCGTGCGCCACACCGCGCACCCGAGCGCGACGCCGAGCACCGGGAGCGCCACCGCCGTATTGCCGAGGTCTGCGAAGAACTCCGCGGCGGGGGCGGGGAGGAGGGGCGATCCGGCGATCGCGCGGCCGAGCCGTTCGTCGAGGCCGCGCAGCGGACCGTGAACGGCGACCTGCCAGGCGCACAGCGCGAACACCGCCAGCAGCGCAGCGGGGAGCGCGAACGCGCGGAGGGCTTCGAGGTGTTGGCGGAAGACAGACGGCGGCCCCGGAACAGGGGGGGTGGTTCCGGGGCCGCCGTGGCGACCGGTGTGCCGCACGCCCCGGGGGGTTTGGGGCGGGCGGCTGTCCGATCGGTGAGGAGATCCGGAGCCGGAGGCTCCAGTGGTGTGCGCGAGGGCACAGCCGGGTCGGGGCTGGGGAAGCACCGGCTCGGCGTCGCCCGCAGTCCCCTGCGAGCGGGGTGTTTCTCTCATCTGGAAACGACCGTACGGCAGCGAGAGGCTGTCGGACAGGCCGATCACCCACCTGTCATCGCCCCCGCACATCTTCTTCACGGTCCCGACGATCCACCCACAGTCACGGCCACCGTCCCGGCCGTGCACACGGTCCTCGTCACAGCTCGGCGAAGGCGCCCTCGAGGACGTCCAGACCCTCGTTGAGCAGGTCTTCCCCGATCACCAGCGGCGGCAGGAAGCGCAGCACGTTCCCGTACGTACCGCAGGTCAGCACCAGCAGCCCGGCGGCGTGACAGGCCTTGGCGACGGCCGCCGTCGCCTCCGGGTTCGGGTCCTTGGTGCCGGGCTTCACCAGTTCGACGGCGATCATCGCGCCACGGCCCCGGAGGTCGCCGATGACGTCGTGCTTCTCCTGCATCGCGGACAGCCGGCCCTTCATGACCTCCTCGATGCGCCGGGCCTTCGCGTTGAGGTCGAGCTCGCGCATCGTCTCGATCGCGCCCAGCGCCGCCGCGCACGCCACCGGGTTGCCGCCGTAGGTGCCGCCGAGGCCGCCGGAGTGCGCCGCGTCCATGATCTCGGCGCGGCCGGTGACGGCGGCCAGCGGCAGGCCGCCCGCGATGCCCTTGGCGGTGGTGATCAGGTCCGGGACGATGCCCTCGTCCTCGCACGCGAACCACTGGCCGGTGCGGCAGAAGCCGGACTGGATCTCGTCCGCGACGAAGACGATGCCGTTGTCCTTCGCGAACTCGGCGATCCTCGGCAGGAACCCCTTGGCGGGCTCGATGAAGCCGCCCTCGCCGAGCACCGGCTCGATGACGATCGCGGCCACGTTCTCCGCCCCGACCTGCTTGCTGATCATGTCGATGGCCTGGGCCGCGGCCTCCTCGGCACAGTTCTCCGGGCCCGTCAGCCAGCGGTAGGGATAGGCGACCGGAACCCGGTAGACCTCGGGCGCGAAGGGGCCGAAGCCGTGCTTGTACGGCATGTTCTTGGCGGTGAGCGCCATCGTGAGGTTGGTCCGGCCGTGGTAGCCGTGGTCGAACACCACGACCGCCTGGCGCTTGGTGTGCGCGCGGGCGATCTTCACCGCGTTCTCCACCGCCTCCGCGCCCGAGTTGAACAGCGCCGACTTCTTGGCGTGATCACCCGGCGTGAGCCGCGCCAGCTCCTCGCAGACCTCCACGTACCCCTCGTACGGCGTCACCATGAAACAGGTGTGGGTGAAGTCCGCCAACTGCGCCGACGCCCGGCGCACCACGGCCTCGGCGCTGGAGCCCACCGAGGTCACGGCGATGCCGGAACCGAAGTCGATCAGCGAATTGCCGTCCACGTCCTCGATCACCCCGCCGCCCGCACGCACCGTGAAGACCGGCAGCACACTGCCCACACCCCCGGCGACCGCCGCGGTCTTACGGGCGAGCAGCTCCTGCGACTTCGGGCCGGGAATCGCGGTGACGACGCGACGCTCCTGGGGGAGGGACGGGCCTCCGGACAGTTCGGTCATGAGGTACTCCACGGGAGAAGAGAAGGGGACGTGACAGGGGCTTTGCCAGCTTTACTCGCAGGCTAGGCGCGCGGCGAACCACGCTGCATGTTCCGTTCGGGAGCAGTGCGGGGGTGGCATTGTCCGCGACGGCCATAGCCGCGGCCCGGCCGCCATCCCGGCACATCGCGAGATGCCACCCCGGTGGGGTCGCTGAACTCCCCGGGCGGGAACACTAGATTGAGCGGTGGCGCGGTGGCGCGAAACGAAGAGGCACAGCCGGTCAGGGGGCAAGGGGTAGCAGATGGACACCGAGGGCACGTTCGACTCCCGCAACACCCGACCCACCCCCCCACTCCACCCCCCGACCCCACCCCGGGTGCCCGACCGGCCCCCGTATTCCCAGCAGTACCCGGAGCAGGCGCCCGCGACGGCTGTGGGTCGGCCGACGGGTCCGCCGCCGCCCATGCCGTCGGCGGCACCCCCGGCCTCGCCTGCGGCGGCCCCAGGCGCGCGGCTGTCCCTCGTCGCATGGCTGCGGACCCCGCGCGCCGAGGGGGCGGGGCCGGGGGTGTGGGCGTATGGGCACAAGCCCAGGCCGCCGGAGGACCCGGACAGGATCCCCGGGCGTCGGCTGATCAGCGGCGCGCTGATCGCCGGCCTCTGCGGGTGGCTGGTCTGGTCATTGCTCTGGAACGGATACCTCGGCGGCTACTGGCTGTGGCCGATGTACCTGCTGACACCCGACTCGTGGTACGAGCACGGGGGCAACACGGACGCAGGCTGGTGGTCTCAGCGCATCTATATCGTCGTCTGCGTCGCACTTCTCGCCGTCCTCTTCGGCCGCGTCGGCCACTGGCCCGAAGTCTGGCGCCGCTACGTCACCCCCCTCTTCCGGCGCGCCTGGGACGAGACGGACGCGGCGGCCGAGCCGAGTCGGCCCGAGGCCGATCCCGTCGAGTGGCCGCATCTGCGGGCCGCCGGGGCGCACGGGGCGGCTGATCGGCTGGCGGCCGAGGCGCGGGCCGGGGCGATGAACGACGTCGATCACGCGCGGATCGAACACGCCTGGCAGTCCGTGCGGGCCGGACGCAATTCGCTCGCCACGTTCACCGACACCGTGCTGCGCCACGGCGCCGCCTCGCACGGCCATCCGTCCGGCGCCCGGGATCTGCCCGCGCGCACGGCCGAGCACGATCTGCTCGCCTGCCAGGTTCGGCTCGGGACGGCCGTCGACGATCTGCGCAATCCGTATCAGCACCGTGGCACCGGCCTCGCCCTCGACCCCGATGTGCTGGGGACCTCGCTGCTCGCCGTCGGGCCGCCCGGGTCGGGGAAGACCGGGCGGCTGGTGCGGCCCGTCGTGGAGTCGCTGTGTCTCCAGGCGCTGGCCGGGCGGGTCGCTGTGGTGGCCGTGGGACCGGCGGGAGCCGGTCTGGGCGCCGACGAGGCGTTCGACGTCGTCGTGAAGATCGGCCGCCCCGACTCCGTCTACGACTTCGACCTCTACGGCGGCACCACCGACCCCGACGAGGCCGCGGGCATCCTCGCCGAGGCGCTGATCGGCGACATGGCCGCCTCGCTGCCCGGCGGCGACAGCCGCCGGGCAGCCACGGCGCTGGCCCAGCTGCTCGGCCCCTACCGCGCCGCCCACGGCCGCTTCCCGTCCGTGCCGGAGCTGCGCGAGCTGCTGGACGGTGCGAAGACGGCGGTCGGCGCGCTGCGCGAGGCGCTCGACGCGGCGGGCGAGCGGGCACAGGCGCGCGAGCTGGAGGCGCGGGTACGGCAGTCCGGCGCGCCCGGGGACGTGGGCGCGCTGCTGGCCGACCGGATCGCGCTGCTGGACCGGCCGGCGTTCGCCGACTTCTTCGACACCGCCGGTGACCGCCGCCCGTTCTCCCTCCGCGCCCTGGAACACCCGTTGCGGGTGCGGATCGATCTGCCGGAGCGCGGGCACGCCGAGGCGTCCCGCATGCTGGCCCGTCTCGTGCTCGCGCAGTTCACCGAGTGCGCCGTGGGCCGCGCGGACCGGTCGCTCTTCGCGTGCCTGGTCCTCGACGACGCGTCGCACACCGTCACCCCCGAGGCGCTGCGCGGCATCCAGCGCCTCCGTGCCGCCCACGCGGGCGCGGTGCTCACCCTCCGCACCCTGGACGACGTGCCGGAGGCGCTGCGCAGCGCGCTGCTGGGGGCGGTCGGCTGCCGGATGGCCTGCGCCGGGGTGACGACGTGGGACGGTGCCCGGTTCGCGGAGGTGTGGGGGACGGAGTGGGTCGAGACCCGGGACGTCACGGACCGGCAGATCATCTCGGACGAGCCGTTCACCAAGGTCCTGCACTTCATCCGCAAGGTGGTGACGGGGAAGGCCGTCACCACCCAGTCCGTGACGGTGCGGAAGGTGGAGCGGGAGCGCTGGTCGGCCTCGGAGCTGGCGCATTCGGTCCCCGCCGGGCACGCGGTGCTGTCGGTGACGTCGGTGCGGGGCGAGGGCGGGCCGCCGGTGCTGGTGGATCTGCGGGGCTGAGGGCGCCCACTCGTCGCGGATACCACGGATTCGTCCATTGAGGCAGAATCGGCAGTAGCCGTTCATACGGGGCGGTGAAGTCGCATTCGTCGTCGCATCCGCATCGAAGGTGCCATGCCTCCCACGCTCGCCTCACTCGTGCACCACACCACGCTCAAGCTGTCCGTCCTCGCGGGGGAGGACCGGCTGGAGACGCCGGTGCGCTGGGCCCATGTCAGCGAGCTCGCCGACCCCGTGCCGTACATGGAGGGCGGTGAGCTGCTGCTCATCACCGCCATGAAGCTGGAGGCCGAGGACCGGGAGGAGATGGTCCGCTACGTCCGGCGGCTGATCGGCGCGGGGGTGGTCGGGCTGGGCTTCGCGCTCGGAGTCGCCTACGACGAGGTGCCCGCGGCGCTCGTGGCCGCGGCGAAGGAGGAGGGGCTGCCGCTGCTGGTGGTGCCGCGGCGTACGCCCTTCATCGCCATCAGCAAGGCCGTCTCGGCGGCGATAGCCGCCGACCAGTACCGCGCGGTGACCGCCGGGTTCGAGGCGCAGCGCGAGCTGACCCGTGCCGCGATCGGGGCGGAGGGGCCCGCCGCGCTGCTCGCCCGGCTCGCCGCGCACGTCGACGGCTGGGCGGCGCTCTACGACGCCTCCGGCTCGGTGGTCGCCGCCGCCCCCGACTGGGCGGCCCGCCGCGCCGCCCGCCACACGGCCGACGCCGAGCGGCTGCGCGCCCGGCCCGCCCCGGCGAGCGTCGTGGTCGGCGGGGGCGGCGCGGAGCCGGGCGACGAGGCGACGGACCGGGTGGAGCTCCAGTCGCTGGGTACGGGGCGCCGTACCCGGGGCGTCCTCGCGGTCGGTACGGCCGCGCCGCTGGGCACCGCCGAGCGCTACGCCGTCCACTCGGCCGTGGCGCTGCTGACCCTGACCACCGAGCGTTCCCGGGCCCTGCGGGAGGCCGAGCAGCGGCTGGGCACCGCCGTGCTGCGGATGCTACTGGCGGGGGAGCCGGACCACGCCCGGGCGGTGGCCGGGCAGCTGTACGGGGAACTGCTGGACGCCCCGTTCCGGATGCTGGTCGCGGAGGCGGCACCGGGCGGCAACGCGCAGACGTCGCACACGGCGTACGGCGCGGACGACACGGCGGCGGAGGCGTCCGCGGACGCCGATACGGGCGGGGGCACAACCGGCACCACCCAGGGCGATCCGGACCGCGCCGATCCGCTCGGCGTGCTCGTGGACGCCATGGAGGCCGCCGCGGCCCGCGCGGGCGAGGCGGTGCTCGTCGTGCCCGACGGTGAGCGGATGATCGTGCTTGCCCCGGACGGCGGCGCCGCGGTCGCCGTCTGCACCGAGCACGCCGAGGAGATCGAGAGCCGCCGCGCCGCGGCGGCCCGCCCCCGCGACCGCGGCGGCGCCGCGGCCCAGGGCGGCGGCCTGGTCGTCGGACTGTCCGCCCCGGCGGGTCCCATCGCGGCCGCGGCCGCCTACCGGCAGGCGGAGCAGGCCCTGTCGGTGGCCCGGCGGCGCGGCCGGGTGCTGGTCGAGCACGAGCACGTCGCTGCCGGTTCGCTACTGCCGCTGCTCGCAGACGACGCCGTACGGGCCTTCGCCGACGGCATGCTGCGCGCCCTGCACGACCACGACGCGACGGGCCGCGGCGACCTCGTCGCCTCCCTGCGCGCCTGGCTGTCCCGGCACGGGCAGTGGGACGCGGCCGCCGCCGACCTGGGCGTCCACCGGCACACGCTGCGCTACCGGATGCGCCGCGTGGAGGAGATCCTGGGCCGCTCCCTCGACGATCCGGACGTGCGCATGGAGCTCTGGCTGGCCCTGAAGGCCACGGCCCCGTCGACGCCCACGCTGAAGGCGCCCTGAGCAGGCCACAGCGCTCACGCCATAGCGGTGCGCCGCGGGCGCCGACTGCGCCTCCTCGGATAAAAGCGCCCCGCGCCCCACGCGCCTACGGTGGGAGGCAGAGAGACATCCGCACCATCACCCCACCACTTCAGAAGGGTCGGGATCCGCTGTGCCAGACACAAACGAAGCTGTCACCCATGCGTTCTGGCTCGCCGGCCGCGAGGCGACGGGCGAGAGCACGCTCGAGGTCACGTCGCCGTGGGACGGCCGTCGCGTCGGCGCGGTGAGCGTTCCCACCGAGGCGCAGGTCGAGGAGGCCGTGGCGGCCGCCGAGGCCGTGCGCGGCGAGTTCTCCGCGACGCCCGCGCACGTACGGGCCGCCGCCCTCGACCATGTGTCGCGACGGCTCGCCGAGCGCACCGAGGAGATCGCCCGGCTGATCTCCGAGGAGAACGGCAAGCCCATGAAGTGGGCGCGCGGCGAGGTCGGCCGCGCCGTCTCCGTCTTCCGGATCGCGGCCGAGGAGGCCCGCCGGTTCAACGGCGGTGAGGCCCAGCGGCTGGACACCGACGCCGGTGGCGTGGGCCGTCTCGCGCTGACCCGCCGCTTCCCGCGCGGCACCGTGCTCGGCATCGCGCCGTTCAACTTCCCGCTGAACCTGTGCGCGCACAAGGTCGCCCCGGCCCTCGCCGTCGGTGCGCCGATCATCCTCAAGCCCGCGCCCGCGACTCCGCTGTCCGCGCTGGTCCTCGGCGAACTGCTCGCCGAGACCGACCTTCCGGCGGGCTCCTGGAGCGTGCTGCCGGTGCCGAACGACCAGATGCCCGCGCTGGTCCAGGACGAGCGGCTGCCGGTCATCTCCTTCACCGGTTCGGACAAGGTCGGCTACGCGATCCAGGCGTCGGTGCCGCACAAGCACTGCACGCTGGAGCTGGGCGGCAACGGCGCGGCGGTGGTCCTGTCCGACTACGCCTCCGACGCCGACCTCGACTGGGCGGCCACCCGCATCGGCACGTTCTCCAACTACCAGGGCGGCCAGTCCTGCATCTCCGTGCAGCGGGTGATCGCGGACGCGTCCGTGTACGACCGGCTGCTGCCGAAGGTCGTCGCGGCCGTCGAGGCGCAGGTCACCGGAGACCCGTCCGACGACGCGACCGACGTCGGCCCGCTGGTCAGCGAGGACGCGGCCAAGCGGGTCGAGTCCTGGGTGGACGAGGCGGTGCAGGCCGGTGCGAAGCTGCTGACGGGCGGCAAGCGCGAGGGCGCGAGCTACGCCCCGACGGTGCTCGCCGACGTGCCCTCGGACGTCACGATCTCCTGCGAGGAGGTCTTCGGCCCGGTGCTCACCGTCCAGCGGGCGGCGGACGAGGAGGCGGCGTTCGCGGCCGTCAACGACTCCAAGTACGGGCTCCAGACGGGCGTCTTCACCCGCGATGTGCAGACCGCGTTCCGCGCGCACCGCGCGCTGGAGGTCGGCGGTGTGATCGTCGGCGACGTGCCGTCGTACCGGGCCGACCAGATGCCGTACGGCGGCGCCAAGAAGTCCGGCGTGGGCCGCGAGGGCGTGCGGTTCGCGATGGAGGACTACACGTACGAGCGGGTCATGGTCCTCACCGGGCTCGACCTGTAACCGAACACCCCTGGGCCCGTCCCGGCCTTCTCCGGACCCTCAACCGGAGAAGCCGAGGCGGGCCAGTCTGAGCGCCCCGCGCAGCGTGACGTGGAGGTCGTGCACGCCGGTCGGGGGCGTGGGCAGGGCGGCGCGGACGGTGGTGTACGCGTAGCGGCCGCCGGTGGGCGGGACGGCGACGGTGGCCAGCGGCGTGCCGTCGGCGAGATGGAGCTCCACCGCCGCCCCGTCGCCCGCCGTCTCGCGGGCCGCCTCGACCGTGACCGCCGCCGCGCCCGCGCCGAAGTCGCAGGCGCGGAAGAGCAGTCGGCCGACCGTCTCGTCGCCGCAGGCCACCGCGTCGCCGCGCACCTTGGTGCGGTCGACGAGCACCGTGCCGTCCGCCGCGTCGTAGTCCGCGGCCCCGAGACCGCGCCGCAGCACCGGGCGCGGCGCGGGCGGCAGCCCGTCGAGGGTGAGGGCGGCGGTGCGGCGGATGTCCGCGACGGAGGCGCCCGCGTGGATCTCGTAACGGCCCGGGGCGACGGTCCAGCGGCCGTGCGCCACGTCCCAGAACCCCAGCGCCTCGTCCACCGGCACGGTGAAGAACAGCCGCATCCGCTCGCCCCGGCGCAGCCTCACCCGGCGGTGGGCGATCAGCCGGCGGTGCGGGCGCGGTACGCGCGCCCCCGGAGCGCTCGCGTAGATCTGCACCACCTCGTCCCCGTCGCACGGGCCGGTGTTGGTGACCGTGCACTCGACGGCCAGCGCCCCGCCGGGGTCGGGCTGCCGCACCAAAAGGTCGTCGTAGGCGAAGCGGGTGTACGACAGGCCGTGCCCGAACGGGAAGAGCGGGGCGCCGTCGTAGTAGAGGTAGGTGGCGCGGGAGGCGATGATGTCGTAGTCCAGCAGATCCGGCAGCTCGTCATCGGACGCGTACCAGGTCTGCGGCAGCCGCCCGGCCGGTGAGACGTCGCCGAACAGCACCCGGGCCAGTCCGGTGCCCGCCGCCTGGCCGCCGTGCGCGGTCCACAGCAGGGCGGCCAGCGCGTCGGCCGCGTCCCCGACGGCGTACGGATAGCTGCTGGTCAGCACGAGCACGGTGCGTGGATTGGCAGCGTGGGCCGCGCGCCACAGCCGGTCCTGCGCGGCGGGCAGGGCGAGCGTGGTGCGGTCCTCGGTCTCGCGGCCGTTGATGTGCGGATCGTTGCCCAGTACGACGACGACCGCGTCGGCACCGGCGGCGGCGCGCGCGACGGCGTCCTCGCCGCGTTCGACGACCTCCCGGTGGAAGACCTCGGCCCGGGACCGGTCGGCAACCTTCAGGCCCTCGGCGGCGACACAGACATAGCCGCCCGTCCCGCCGTGCCTGAGGAGATGCCCGTCCCCGTGCCGCTCCAGCGCGAACGTCTCCTGGACCACCCAGCCCCCGGGCTGCTCGGCGGCGGCCCGTACGAAGCCGTCCTCGGCGACCGTCAGATAGCGGCCGGAGGGGGCGCGCAGCGTGCACACGCCCCTGCCCCAGTCGGCCAGGGCCAGGTCGGTGGGGAAGTCGCCGAGGGTCAGCGGCGGCAGATCGGTGCGTCCCGCCGCATGCGCCGGATTGAGCGACCCCTCCAGCGCCCCTTCCCGCGCTCCCTCCCGTCCCCGCTCCTCCGCCACGCCACCGGGCGGCACCCGTACCCAGCCCGCCGCGGCGCGCAGCCGCACGGTGTCCGTCCCCTCCACGAACACCACCCGGTCCGCGCCGAGCCGCGCGGCCAGTCCCTCGCGCGGCGAACTGCGGCGCAGCAGACTGCCGCTGTACCAGTCGAGCTTGCACTCGTCGGCGAGCGGGCCGACCACGGCCACCGTGCCGGTGGCGGACGGCGACAGCGGCAGCAGCCCGTCGTTCTTCAGCAGGACGACGGCCTGTTCGGCGGCGGCCAGGGCGAGCGCCCGGTGCGCGGGGGTGTCGAAACCGGCGCCGCGCGGATCGGCGTACGGACCGCCCTCCCCGTCGAACTCGCCCAGTACGCACCGCATCGTCAGCAGCCGCCGCACCGCCGTGTCCACCACGGAGGTGTCGATGAGCCCGCGCTCCAGCGCGCCCCGCACCCGGCTGATCGTCTTCGAGGCGTCCTGGTCGTGGTCGGTGAAGCTGTCCACCCCGGCCAGCAGGGCGGCCGCCACGGCCTCCTCATGGGTGGCGAAGTAGCGCTCGGAGTCGACCAGGTTGGAGGGCGCCCCCGCGTCCGAGCAGACCACCAGCTGCTGACCGGTCCAGGTGCGCAAGTGGTCCCGCAGATACGGGGAGAGGTGGTTGGGCCGCCCGTTGACCAGGTTGTACGCGGGCATCACCCCGGCAACGGCGCCCGCCCGCACCGCGCCGCGGAAGGCCGCGAGGTCGTACTCGTGCAGGACGCGCGGGCGCACGGAGGACGACGTGGTGTCGCGGGCGGTCTCGTTGTTGTGCGCCAGCCAGTGCTTGAGGACCGGCGCGGTGCGCCAGCGGTCCGGGTGGTCGCCGCGCAGCCCGCGGGTGTACGCGGCGGCCAGGGCGGAGGTGAGGTACGGGTCCTCGGCGTATCCCTCCTCGTTGCGGCCCCAGCGGGGATCGCGCAGCAGATTGACGGTGGGCGCCCACACGTTGAGCCCGACCCGGGGGTCGTGGGCGCGCATGGCCCTTACCTCGGCGCCGACCGCCTCGCCGATCCGCCGCAGCAGGTCCGGGTTCCAGGTGGCGCCGAGCCCGACGGCCTGCGGGAACACCGTCGCCTGACCCATCCAGGCGACGCCGTGCAGCGCCTCCTGTCCGGTGCGGAAGGCGGCGAGGCCGAGCCGTTCCACCGCGGGGGCGTACTGGTGGAGCATCGCGATCCGCTCGTCGGGGGTGAGCCGGGTGAGCAGGTCGTCCACGCGGGCGCCGACGGGCAGCCGCGGGTCGCGGAAGGGCGGACGGGGCGTCGGCTCACCGGGCTCGCAGCCGCTCACGGGTCTCCTCGCGGAGGTCGGAAGTGGGATTCGAAGCGCTTCGATGCTGCGTGTCCGATCCCCACCCTGTCAAGGCGCTGCGAGTCAACATCCCTTTCTCGCCACCACGTTGGGATAAGGCGAGAAGCAACCGACCTTCGGCGACTCTTTCCCGCCCGGCCCTTGCGCGACCTGACCCCCCGACTTAATCTCAGCGCAATATCGAAGCGCTTCGACCATTGGTCGTACGGCGGGCTCGCCACGAAGGGTTGACGCAATGCCGAACTCCCAGGCTTCGGCCTCCACTTCCTCTCCCAGCCGGAGAACCTTCCTGGCCTCCACGGCGATCGCCGCGGCGGCCGTGACGGGAGGCGTTCCGCTGTTGTCCGCGTGCTCCACGGAGGGCGGCGACAACAAGAACGGGATCACCTCCGGCAAGGATCTGAAGAAGCTGCTGCCGACCTATGTGGCCTCGAAGGTGGCGGACCCGGATATTCCGAGTGTCAACGGCTCCAGCCCCGGCTACACCAAGGCCCCGCCCGCCGCCGAACTGGTCGCCTCCGTGAAGGGGAAGCCCGGCCACGGCGGCAGCTACACCATGTTCGAGCCGCTGTGGGGCACCCCGCCGCCCAAGAACAACGCGTACTACAAGGCCGTCAACGATGCGCTCGGCGCGAAGATCAAGCTTCAGCCGCAGGACGGCAACACCTACGGCGAAAAGCTCAGCGCGGTCCTCGCCTCCGGAGACATCGCCGACATCGTGATGATTCCGCTGTGGGAGATGGGCGGGAAGATCCACGGCGCGGTCAGCGCCAAATTCGCCGATCTCGGCCCGTATCTCTCCGGCGACAAGGTGAAGAAATACCCCAACCTGGCCGCCATTCCCACCGCCGCCTGGCAGATGTCCGTCTTCGGCGGCAAGCTCCGTGGTCTGCCGATGCCCTCCCGTCCGCTCTCCGGGGTCATCCCGTACTACCGCGAGGACCTGTTCAAGAAGAACGGATACCAGGTCCCGAAGAGCGCGGATGAATTCCTCGCCCTCGCCAAGGAGATCACCCGGCCCAAGAGCAAGGTGTGGGCATGCGACGACATGTGGTGGTCGGCGCAGCGCATCTTCGGCTGCCCGGGCGAAAAGCCGTACTACTGGGAAGAGAAGGACGGCAAGCTCGTCCACAAGGTGGAGACCGACAACTATCTGGAAGCCCTGGAGTGGTGCCGCAAGCTCTTCGCCAAGGGCTATGTCCACCCCGACGCGGTCGCGGGCAAGGCCAATGACGCGCTGACCCGCTTCACCTCCGGCCAGACCCTCATGTACAACGACGGCGACGCCAAATGGTACGGCGCCACCTTCGAACAGGCCGAGCCCAACCCCGACTTCAAGATCCAGGGAATGGACTACTTCGCTCCCGACGGCGGCGACCCGGTCATCTATCTCGATCCGCCCGCCGCGATCTGGTCCTTCCTCAACAAGAACCTCGGCAAGGAACAGATCGAGGAAATCCTCGCCCTCGCCAACTTCATCGCCGCGCCCTTCGGCACCAAGGAGCAGCGGCTCATCGACTACGGCGTCGAAGGCGTGCACCACACCATGAAGAACGGCGTCCCGGTGAAGAACGCCACCGGCGTACGGGACGTCCAGGACACCTACCGCTTCATCGCCTCCCCGCAGGCCAGCGTGGCGTATCCGGACTTCCCGCAGATGGTCAAGGACTACTGCGGCTGGATGCAGCGCATGGGCAAGTACGCGAAGAAGCCGCTCTTCTACGGCATGCAGATCCAGGAGCCCAACCGGTACGCCTCCCTCTACACCCCCTTCGAGGACCTGGCCAAGGACGTCACCCGCGGCCGGAAGTCGATCAAGGACGCCCAGCGGGCCATCAGCGACTGGCGCAGCGGCGGCGGCGACCGGCTCCGCGACTGGTACGCCAAGCTGCTGGAAGAGAACGGCAGCGGCGCCTGATGGCGATGGACCTCGACGACCGGAACCTCCACGACCGGACGGCGACCGGCGACCGCCGGGCCGCCCGCACCCGCACCCGCCCCGCGGACCGCGTCCGCTGGTGGCACCGGCTGCGCCGCGACCGCACCCTGTTGCTGATGACGGCCCCCGCCGTCGCCCTGCTCGTGCTGTTCACCTATGTCCCGCTGCTGTGGACCACGGTCGCCTTCAAGGACTACGACCCGTTCACCCAGGGGCTGTGGACCAGCCCCTGGGCCGGGTTCGACAACTTCACCCTGCTCTTCCAGGACAGCCGCTTCTGGGACGCGTTCGCCAACACCCTCAGCATCACCTTCATCCAGCTGGTGCTGTTCTTCCCGGTTCCGGTCGCGCTCGCGCTGCTGCTCAACAGCGTGCTCAGCGACCGGCTCCGGGGCCTGGTGCAGTCGATCCTGTACCTGCCGCACTTCTTCTCCTGGGTGCTGGTCATCACCGTCTTCCAGCAGATGCTCGGCGGCGCCGGGCTCCTCGCCCAGCAGTTGCGCTCCCACGGGTACGAGGGCTTCGACCTGATGACCGACCCGGGCGTCTTCAAGTTCCTGGTCACCGCGCAGCTGGTGTGGAAGGACGCGGGCTGGGGCGTGATCGTCTTCCTCGCCGCGCTGTCCGCCGTCAACCAGGACCTGTACGAGGCGGCCGCCGTGGACGGCGCGGGCCGCTGGCGCCGCATGTGGCACGTCACGCTGCCCGCGCTGCGCCCGGTGATCGCCCTGCTGCTGGTGCTGCGCGTCGGCGACGCGCTGACCGTCGGCTTCGAACAGATCCTGCTCCAGCGCGACGCGGTGGGGCCGGGCGCCTCGGAGGTCTTCGACACCTATGTGTGGTGGGTCGGCATCGCCAACACCGACTACGGGATCGCCGCCGCGGGCGGCCTGATCAAGGGCGTCTTCAGCCTCGTCCTGGTGCTGATCGCCAACAAAGTCGCCCATATGCTCGGCGAGCAGGGGGTTTACCGGAAATGACCGTGACCGAGCGGCCCGCTGCCCCGACCGCGACACCCTCCGCCCAGCCGCTGCGCGGGCGCGGCCGGGAGAAGCGCCCGGTGTGGGAGGAGGAGCCGGGCAAGGTCGGCCAGGGGCTCAAGGGCCTCACCCTGGCCGGGGTGTGCCTGGCGATCCTCGGCCCGCTGTGGGTGGTGGTCGTCACCAGCCTCTCCGACCAGCGGACCATCACCGACGCGGGCGGCCTCGTCATCGTCCCCAAGACGATCACCTTCCGGGCCTACACCGAGCTGCTGAGCGGCGGCACGGTGACCCGCGCGACGCTCGTCAGCCTCGCGCTCACCGCGGTCGGCACCGTGATCAGCACCGTCGTCTCCGTGCTGTGCGCCTACGGGCTCTCCCGCTCCGGATCGTTCCTGCACCGTCCGATCCTGATGCTGCTGCTCGTCACGATGTTCTTCAACGCCGGGCTGATCCCCACGTATCTGCTGGTCACCGGGGTCGGGCTGGAGGGCAGCTACTGGTCGATGATCCTGCCGAGCGCCATCTCGGTCTTCAACGTGCTGGTGCTGCGCGCGTTCTTCCAGGACACCGCGCCCGAACTGGTCGACAGCGCCCGCATCGACGGCGCGGGGGAGTGGCGGATCCTGTTCCAGATCGTGATGCCGCTGTCGAAGGCGGTCATCGCGGTGGTGTCGCTGTTCTACGCGGTCGGCTACTGGAGCCAGTGGTTCAACGCGATGCTCTACCTCAACGACCAGCAGATGTGGCCGCTCCAGATGATCCTGCGCCAGCTCGTGATCAAACAGCAGGCGCCGCAGGGCATGTCCCAGATGATCTCCAGCCAGCAGATCCCGAGCCTGGCCGTGCAGATGGCCGTCATGGTGCTCGCGCTGATCCCGGTCGCGGTCCTCTATCCCTTCGTCCAGAAGCACTTCACCAAGGGCATGCTCATCGGCGCCGTCAAGGGCTGACCCCGCTGACACCGAGCCGCCCGCCCCGACCCGAGAGAGCCGGTATGCCCGACCTGAACGACGCCACGCGCGGCCGCATCCTCTACGGCGCCGACTACAACCCCGAGCAGTGGCCCGAGAGCGTCTGGCACGACGACATCCGGCTGATGCGCGAGGCGGGCGTCACCACCGTCACGGTCGGCGTCTTCTCCTGGGCGACGCTCGAACCCCGCCCCGGGGCCCGCGACTTCGGCTGGCTCGACCGGGTCATGGACCTGCTCCACCAGGGCGGCATCGAGGTGTGCCTGGCCACCCCGACCGCATCCCCGCCGCCCTGGATGGGCGCCCGCCACCCCGAGACGCTGCCGCGCGACGAGACCGGCTCGGTCGTCTGGTACGGCTCGCGGAACCAGTACTGCGCCTCGTCCCCCGTCTACCGCGACTACGCGCTGCGCATCACCGAGGACCTGGCCGACCGCTACGGCGACCACCCCGCCCTGCGGATGTGGCACGTGGGCAACGAGTACGGCACCCACTGCTGGTGCGACACCACGGCCGCCCACTTCCGCCGCTGGTTACGCGCCCGGTACGGCCGCCTCGACGCGCTCAACGAGGCGTGGGGGAACGCCTTCTGGAGCCAGCGCTACGACTCCTGGGAGGAGATCATTCCGCCGCGCCGGGCCCAGTACCTGGGCAATCCCGCCCAGGCGCTGGACTTCCGCCGCTTCACCAGCGACGCGCTGCTGGAGTGCTTCACCGCCGAGCGCGACGCGCTGGCCGCGCGCACCCCGCGCATCCCGGTGACCACCAACTTCATGCCGCTGTTCATCGGCCAGGACGGCTGGGCCTGGGCCGCCGAGGAGGACGTCGTCTCCGTCGACGTCTACCCCGACCCCAAGGACCCCCACGGCGGCGCGTACGGGGCGATGATCCACGACCTGACCCGCTCCCAGGCGGGCGGGCCGTGGCTGCTGATGGAACAGGCCGCGGGCCCGGTCAACTGGCGCGGCGTCAACCACCCCAAACCGCGGGGCCTGATGCGGCTGTGGTCGCTCCAGGCCGTCGCGCGCGGCGCCGACGGCATCTGCTTCTTCCAGTGGCGGCAGTCCCGGCAGGGAGCTGAGAAGTTCCACTCCGGGATGGTCCCCCACGCCGGGGAGCACAGCCGCGTCTACGCTCAGGTCCGTGAACTCGGCGCCCAGCTGCGCGAACTGGGCGGCGCCGCGGGCAGCGATGTCCCCGCCCGGGCCGCCCTCCTGCACGACTGGCATGCCTGGTGGGCGAGCGTCCAGGACGGCAGGCCCTCCTCCCGGCTCCACTACGACCAGGTGCTGCGCGCCTGGCACCGGGCCCTGTGGGAGCGGAACCTCACCACCGACTTCGCCCATCCGCACGCCGACCTCGCCGACTACGCCCTGGTCGCCGTCCCCCAGCTGTATCTGCTGACCGACGAGGCGCTGGAGAACCTGGCCGGGTACGTGCGCGGCGGCGGCACCCTCGTCTGCGGCTTCTTCACCGGCGTCGCCGACGGGGACGACCGGATCCGCCCCGGCGGCGTCGACCAGCGGCTGCGCGACATCCTCGGCCTGCGGACCGTCCACGAATGGTGGCCGCTGGACGAGGACGAGACCGTGACCGCCGAGGGCCCCTGGCTCGGCCCGTTCACCGGAACCCTCTGGTCCGAGGACCTGGAGACGGCCACCGCCGAACCGGTCGCCCGCATCAAGGGCGGCGAACTGGACGGCCTGCCCGCCGTCACCCGCAACGCCTACGGCGACGGCACCGCCTGGTACGTCTCCACCCTCCCCGAACCGGCCGCCCTGCGTGCCCTGCTGGGCCGCGCCGCCGACGAGGCCGGGCTGGCGCCGCCGCTGCCCGGCATCCCCGACGGTGTCGAGGCCGTACCGCGCGGCGACCTGCTGTTCCTCCTCAACCACGGCCGCTCCCCGGCGGCCGTCCCCCTCCCGTCCGCGCGCACCGATCTGCTGACCGGCCGCGTGTACGACACCCAGGTCAGGCTGGACCGCTACGCGGTCGTGGCCCTGGCGCCGCCCTGATCCCCGTCACGTCCCCGGGATCCCCGGAATCCCCCCACCCGAAAGGAATCGGCATCGTGCAAAGACGAGCCGTACGTTCGCTTCTCCTGACCCCGTTACTGGCGCTGCTCACCGTGATCGGCTTCGCCGCCGCCCCCGCCCAGGCCGCCACCTGGTCCTCCTCCGACCAGTGGGGCAACTGGTCCACCGGCGGCTACACGCTCTACAACAACATCTGGGGCTCCGGCGCGGGCGCCCAGACCATCTGGGCCAACTCCGCCAGCGACTGGGGCGTGTGGGCCAACCACCCGAACACCGGCGGCATCAAGTCCTACCCCAACGCCAAGAAGGTCGTCGGCAAGAAGATCAGCGCCATCAACAGCCTCACCAGCAACTACAGCGTCACGGTCCCGTCCTCGGGCGCGTACAACACCTCGTACGACATCTGGGACAGCAACCACGCGTACGAGATCATGCTCTGGGTCAACAAGACCGGTGCGGTCGGCCCCCTCGGCACCTCCCAGGGCACCGTCACCCTCGGCGGTCACACCTGGACCGTCTACAAGGGCAGCAACGGCGCCAACCAGGTCTTCTCCTTCATCCGCAGCTCCAACTCCAGCTCGGGCACCGTGGACATCAAGTCCATCGTGAACTGGATCAAGAACACCAAGGGCTGGTTCGGCGATGTGACCATCGGTGACGTCCAGTTCGGCTACGAGATCACCTCGTCGGCCGGGGGCCTGGACTTCCGCACCAAGAGCTTCGGCGTCAGCGCGAGCTGAGGCCCCCGCGTACCGCCGCCCCCCGCGGCGGCGGTACGCCCCGGGCGGGTCAGTCCCGCACCGGCAGATGGGCGCCGTCCCGCAGGAACAGCGGGATGCGGTCCAGGGGCGCGGGGACGGTCACCGCCCGGCCGCCGTCGTACTCCTCGCCCGTCCAGGCGTCCGTCCAGCGCGCGCCCGCCGGGAGGTACGCCGTCCGCTCGGCCGCGCCCGGCTCCAGGACCGGGGCGACCAGGAGGTCCGGGCCCAGCAGGTAGGAGTCGGCGATGTCCCAGGCCGCCGGATCGCCGGGGAACTCCAGGAACAGCGGGCGCAGCGGCGGCAGGCCCTCCTCGTGAGCGGTGCGCATCTGCTCCAGCAGATACGGCTTCAGGCGCTCGCGCAGCCGCAGATACGAGCCGAGGATGCGCTCCGCCTCCTCGCCGTACGACCACACCTCGTTCGGGCCGCCGGTCATGTGCGGGCCCAGCGGCAGCCCCGGGGCGCGGTAGCCGTGCAGCCGCATCACCGGGGACAGCGCACCGAACTGGAACCAGCGGATCAGCACCTCGCGGTAGGCCGGGTCGTCCGGGTCGCCGCCGTGGAAGCCGCCGATGTCGGTGTTCCACCACGGGATGCCGCACAGCGCCACAT
Source organism: Streptomyces sp. NPDC021115 (assembly GCF_044333065.1). Taxonomy (NCBI): domain Bacteria; kingdom Bacillati; phylum Actinomycetota; class Actinomycetes; order Kitasatosporales; family Streptomycetaceae; genus Streptomyces; species Streptomyces sp. NPDC021115. The sequence continues at coordinate 68,708 of NZ_JBIRQF010000001.1, read as the reverse complement.
TGAGCCCGGCGGCGATCTGGCGGCGCAGGGTCGCGAAGTCGGTGCCGATGTCGCCGGACCACAGGACGGCGCCGTAACGCTGGCTGCCCGCCCAGGCCGAGCGGATGAGGGTGACGACGTCCTCCTCGCCCGCCGCCCGCATCCCGTCGTACACCGCGCGGGCGTTCTCGCGCGGGTAGAGGTTGCCGACCTCGGGACCCGGCCCCGCGTGGTAGCGCAGATTCGCGGCGAAGCCGGGCTTCAGCTCGGGCTCGCAGGCGTCCAGCCAGAAGGCGCGGATCCCGTACGGCTCCAGGTAGTTCTGCCGCACCCGGGACCAGACGAACTCCCGCGCGTCCGGGTTCGTGGCGTCGTAGAACGCGACCTGGATCCGCTCGCCCTCCCGCTCGTCGGGCCAGTCGGCGTGCGCCACGGGTCCGTACTCGGTGCCGATCAGGAAGCCGCGCTGCTCCATGACCTCGTGGTTCTCGCTCAGTGGCGAGACCGACGGCCACACCGACACCATCAGCCGGATGCCCAGCTCGTCCAGCTCCCGCACCATCGCGGCCGGATCGGGCCAGGCCACGGGGTCGAACGTCCAGTCGCCCAGATGCGTCCAGTGGAAGAAGTCGCACACGATGACGGACATCGGCAAGCCCCGCCGCCGGTGCTCGCGGGCGACGGTCAGCAGCTCCTCCTGGGTGCGGTAGCGCAGCTTGCACTGCCAGAACCCGGCCGCCCACTCGGGCAGCACGGGGGCGCGGCCGGTGACCGCGGTGTAGCGGCGCTGGGCGGTGGCCGGATCCCCGGCGGTGATCCAGTAGTCGATCTGGCGGGCGCTGTCGGCGACCCAGCGGGTGCCGGTCGCGCCCAGCTCGACGCGCCCGATCGCCGGGTTGTTCCACAGCAGCGCGTAGCCGCGGCTGGAGGTCAGGACGGGGATGGTCACCTCGGAGTTGCGCTGCACGAGGTCGACGACCGCGCCCTTCTGGTCGAGCAGCCCGTGCTGGTGCTGCCCCAGCCCGTACAGCTTCTCGCCGTCGTACGCGCGGAAGCGCTGCTCCAGGCGGTGGTAGCCGTTGCCGGTCGCGGTACGCAGCCGCGGCCCCGGCCACCAGAAGTGGGCGCGCTCCTCGGCCAGCAGCTCGTCGCCGTCCGCGGTCCGTACGAAGCGGATCATGCCGTCGGCGCCGACCTCGGCGGTGAGCGCGCCGTTGGTCAGCGAGGCGCGCCCGTGCACGACCTCGACGGTGGGGTCGGACGGTGGCGGGGCGTCCTGGAGCGCCCCGGGCAGCCCGTCGAGGACCGGCCCGCCGAGCCGGGCGCGCACCCGGATCGCGTCGGGGCCCCACGGTTCGAGCCGTACGGTTTCCTGGCGCCCGCTCCACTCCAGGGCGCCGCCGCGCTCGGCGAAGGTTCCGACGGTGGGGGAGGACTGGGCGAGGTCGGAAGAGGCGGGCGAAGGCTGCGACGGGTTCACGGATGCGCTCCTCGGGGGTGCGGCGGTGAGGGTCGTACGGTCGGCGCGTACGGGTCGCGGCGCTGAACCGGCGGGGGCGCCGAACCCCTCAGGAGGGGGCCGGGCCCGAGCTGGCCCGGACGGTCAGCTCCGGGGACAGCAGCGCCACCTGCTCGGAGGCGTCGCCCTGGAGCTTGGCCACCACCAGCTCCACGGCCCGCCGCCCCATCTCCTGCGCGGGGATGGCGACCGAGGTGAGCCGCACGGACGCGCTCGTGGCCACCTGGTCGGGGCAGACGGCGACCACCGAGACGTCCTCGGGGACCGCCCGCCCCTGCCGCCGCAGCAGGCTGAGCAGGGGGTCGATGGCGGCCTCGTTCTGGACGATGAAGCCGGTGGTGCCGGGGCGCTCGTCGAAGATCCGGGACAGGGTGCCGTCCATGGACTCGTAGCTGCCCTCGCACGGGCGGTGCAGCAGCCGCAGCCCCAGCTCGCGGGCGGCCGCGCGCAGCCCGTCCAGGGTCCGCTCGGCGAACCCGGTGTGGCGCTCGTAGACGGCCGCCGCCTCGCCGATCACGGCGATCTCCCGGTGGCCGAGCGCGGCCAGATGCTCCGCGCACAGCGCACCGGTGGCCGTGAAGTCGAGATCGACGCAGGTCAGACCGATGGTGTCGGCGGGCAGCCCGATCAGCACGGTGGGCTGGCGGGCCGCGTGCAGCAGCGGCAGCCGCTCGTCCTCCAGCTCGATGTCCATCAGGATCATGGCGTCGGCGAGCCCGCTGCCGGTGACCCGGCGCACCGCGGCCGGTCCCTCCTCACCGGTGAGCAGCAGCACGTCGTAGCCGTGCGCGCGGGCGGTGGTGGCGACCGCGATGGCGACCTCCATCATCACCGGTACGTAGATATCGGTCCGCAGCGGCACCATCAGCGCGATGATGTTGGAACGGCTGCTGGCGAGGGCGCGGGCTCCGGCGTTCGGGTGGTAGCCCAGCTCCTTGATGGACCGCTCGACGCGCTCCCGGGTGGGCGCCGAGATGGAGCGCTTGCCGCTGAGGACGTAGCTCACCGTGCTGGCGGAGACTCCCGCGTGGCGGGCGACCTCGGCGAGAGTGACCATGCGGGGGGACTCCATCCGGCGAGGAGGGGGTAGTGAAGCGCTTCGACACAGACAGTAGCCCTGCTTGACAGGAGCTGTCCAGAGAGTGTCGAAGCGCTTCACTCCGCCCCACCACTTTGCCGACCCGGCCCGCCGGAGGCACACTGAACAGCGGTACGTGCCGGTAATGTCACGAGATCGTCATTTGCGGCAAGGGAGCACCGATGACCGCATCATCCGTCAGGCCGGTGTCCGAGCGTGAGGCGCGCCAGGTCGCCGAGGCCGCACGCGAACAGGTATGGCGCAAGCCGAGCTTCGCCAAGGAGCTGTTCCTCGGCCGCTTCCGCCTCGATCTGATCCATCCCCACCCCGCTCCGGCGCCGGACGACGTGCGCCGCGGCGAGGCGTTCCTCGCCAAGCTCCGCGAGTTCTGCGAGACCCGGATCGATCCCGCCCGCATCGAGCGCGAGTCGCAGATCCCCGACGAGACCATCAACGGCCTCAAGGAGCTCGGCGCGCTCGGCATGAAGATCGACACCAAGTACGGCGGCATGGGCCTCACCCAGGTCTACTACAACAAGGCCCTCGCGCTGGCCGGATCCGTCAGCCCCGCCATCGGCGCGCTGCTCTCCGCCCACCAGTCCATCGGCGTGCCCCAGCCGGTCAAGCTGTTCGGCACCCAGGAACAGAAGGACCGCTTCCTGCCGCGCTGCGCCCGCACCGACATATCGGCCTTCCTGCTCACCGAGCCGGACGTGGGCTCCGACCCGGCACGGCTCGCCACCACCGCGGTCCCCGACGGCGACGACTACATCCTCGACGGCGTCAAGCTGTGGACCACCAACGGCGTGGTCGCCGACCTCCTCGTCGTCATGGCCCGGGTGCCGAAGTCCGACGGCCACAAGGGCGGGATCAGCGCCTTCATCGTCGAGACGGCCGCCGAGGGCGTCACCGTCGAGAACCGCAACGCGTTCATGGGGCTGCGCGGCATCGAGAACGGGGTCACCCGCCTCCACCGGGTCCGGGTCCCCGCGGCCAACCGCGTCGGCCCCGAGGGCGCCGGTCTCAAGATCGCCCTGACCACGCTCAACACCGGGCGGCTGTCGCTGCCCGCGATGTGCGCGGGCGCCGGGAAGTGGAGCCTGAAGATCGCCCGCGAATGGTCGGCGGCCCGGGAGCAGTGGGGCAAGCCGATCGCCCGGCACGAGGCCGTCGGCGCCAAGATCTCGTTCATCGCGGCGACCACCTTCGCGCTGGAGGCGGTCATCGACCTGGCCTCCCAGATGGCTGACGAGGACCGCAACGACATCCGCATCGAGGCCGCCCTCGCCAAGCTGTACGGCAGCGAGATGGCCTGGCTGATGGCCGACGAACTGGTCCAGATCCGCGGCGGCCGCGGCTTCGAGACGGCGGCCTCGCTCGCCGCCCGCGGCGAGCGGGCGGTCCCCGCCGAGCAGATGCTCCGCGATCTGCGCATCAACCGGATCTTCGAGGGCTCCACCGAGATCATGCACCTGCTGATCGCCCGGGAGGCCGTGGACGCGCATCTGTCGGTGGCGGGCGACCTCATCGACCCGGACAAGTCCCTGTCGGACAAGGGCAGGGCGGTCGCCAAGGCGGGCGGCTTCTACGCCCGCTGGCTGCCGGGCCTGGTCACCGGACCCGGCCACCTCCCGCGCTCCTACGCCGAGTTCCATCCGGAAGGCCACCGGGACCTGTCCCCGCATCTGCGCTACGTCGAGCGCTCGGCGCGCAAGCTCGCCCGGTCGACGTTCTACGCCATGTCCCGCTGGCAGGGCCGGATGGAGACCAAGCAGGGCTTCCTCAGCAGGATCGTGGACATCGGCGCGGAGCTGTTCGCGATGAGCGCGGCCTGTGTACGGGCCGAGATGCTGCGCAGCCGCGGCGACCACGGTGCCGAGGCGTACCAGCTGGCCGATGTCTTCTGCCGGCAGGCCCGCATCCGCGCCGACGAGCTCTTCGGGCGGCTGTGGACCAACACCGACGACCTCGACCGCAAGGTGGTCTCCGGGGTGCTCTCCGGCTCGTACGAGTGGCTGGAGGCGGGCGTGCTCGACCCCAGCGGCGAAGGGCCGTGGATCGCCGACGCCACCCCCGGCCCGTCGAACAGGGACAACGTCCACCGCCCCATCAGATGACCGCCGCACCGGCGGGCCGGTTCCGGGCGACGGAATCCGGCCCGCCGGTCCGCGGGCGGACCCGGTTGTCCACAGGCGGCCGACCCGGGTTTTCCACAACTCGCGGACCCGGTCATCCGTGAGCCGCGGCACGGGCAACAATGGGCAGATGACGGATTCCCTGGCTGACCCGCATCTGCGCCCCCCGGCAGCCCCCGCCGACCCCGGAAGCCCCCGCGACATCGTGATCCTCGGCTCCACCGGGTCGATCGGCACCCAGGCCATCGATGTGATCCTGCGCAACCCGGACCGCTTCCGGGTGACGGCCCTGTCCGCCGCCGGAGGGCGGGCCGGGCTGCTCGCCGAGCAGGCCCACCAGCTGAAGGCCGCCACCGTCGCGGTCGCCCGCGAGGAGGCGGTGCCCGAGGTGCGCGCGGCGCTGGCCGCGCGGTACGGGGCGGGCGAGCCGCTTCCGGAGGTCCTGGCCGGGCCCGACGCGGCCACCGAGCTGGCCCGCTCCGCGTGCCACACCGTCCTCAACGGCATCACCGGTTCCATCGGCCTCGCGCCCACCCTGGCCGCCCTGGAGGCGGGCCGGGTGCTGGCGCTGGCCAACAAGGAGTCCCTCATCGTCGGCGGACCGCTGGTCAAGGCGGTCGCCAAGCCGGGCCAGATCGTGCCCGTCGACTCCGAGCACTCCGCGCTCTTCCAGGCCCTGCTCGGCGGCGGCCGCCAGGAGGTCCGCAAGCTGGTCGTCACCGCGTCCGGCGGCCCGTTCCGCGGGCGTACGAAGCGCGAGCTGGCCGCGGTCACCCCGGACCAGGCGCTGGCCCACCCCACCTGGGACATGGGCCCGGTCGTCACGATCAACTCCGCGACCCTCGTCAACAAGGGTCTTGAGGTCATCGAGGCCCATCTGCTGTTCGACATTCCCTTCGAGGGGATTGAGGTGGTCGTCCACCCTCAGTCGTATATCCACTCGATGGTTGAATTCACCGATGGGTCGACGCTCGCGCAGGCGAGCCCGCCCGATATGCGGATGGCGATCGCGCTCGGCCTCGGCTGGCCCGAGCGGGTGCCGGACGCCGCCCCCGGCTGCGACTGGACCAGGGCCCACACCTGGGAGTTCTTCCCCCTCGACACCGAGGCCTTCCCCTCGGTCGACCTCGCCCGGCACGTCGGCGGACTCGGCGGCACCGCCCCGGCCGTCTTCAACGCGGCGAACGAGGAGTGCGTGGACGCCTTCCTCGGCCGGAAGCTGCCCTTCAACGGAATTGTCGATACGGTCGCGGAAGTGGTGGCCGAGCACGGCGCCCCCTCCGCGGGAACTCAGCTCACCGTCGCGGACGTCCTCGAAGCCGAGACGTGGGCCCGTGCCCGCGCCCGTGAACTGGCCGCCCGCGCGGCGAAGGCGACCCCGGAGGGTCACGCATGACGACATTGATGACGGTCCTCGGCATAGTCGTATTCGCCGTCGGCCTGGGGATCTCGATCGCCTGGCACGAACTGGGCCATCTCTCCACGGCCAAGTGGTTCGGCATCCGGGTCCCGCAGTACATGGTCGGCTTCGGGCCGACGGTCTTCTCCCGCAAGAAGGGGGAGACCGAGTACGGCATCAAGGCGATCCCGCTCGGCGGCTTCATCCGCATGATCGGGATGTTCCCGCCCGGCGACGACGGCAAGGTCACCCAGCGCTCCACCTCGCCGTGGCGCGGCATGATCGAGGACGCCCGGTCGGCCGCCTACGAGGAGCTGGAGCCCGGCGACGAGAAGCGCATGTTCTACACGCGCGCGCCGTGGAAGCGCGTGATCGTGATGTTCGCCGGGCCGTTCATGAACCTGGTCATGGCGGTGGTGATCTTCGTCGGCGTGATGATGAGCTTCGGCGTCAACACCCAGACCACCAGCGTCGGCACCGTCTCCGCCTGTGTGGTCCCGGCCTCGTCCGCGACCGACAAGTGCCCCAAGGGCGCCAAGGACTCCCCGGCCAAGGCCGCGGGCCTCCAGCCGCGGGACAAGATCGTCGCCTTCGACGGCCGCCGCGTCACGGACTGGGGCACGCTCCAGAAGGACATCCGCGAGACCACCGGACCCGCGACGATCACCGTCGAGCGGGACGGCGCCCGCAAGACCCTCCACGCCGACCTCATCACCAACAAGGTCGCCAAGTCCGACGGGAACGGCGGCTACGTCGAGGGCCAGTACGTCAGCGCCGGATTCCTCGGCTTCACCCCGGCGAACGGCGTGGTCAAGCAGTCCTTCGGCCAGTCCGTGGACCGCATGGGCACCATGGTCGAGGACGGCGTCCAGTCCCTGGTCGACCTGCCCTCCAAGGTCCCCGACCTGTGGAACGCGGCCTTCGGGGATGCCCCCCGCAAGGCGGACTCCCCGATGGGCGTCGTCGGCGCCGCCCGGGTCGGCGGCGAGGTCGCCAACCTCGACATCCCGCCCTCGCAGCGCATCGCGACGATGCTCTTCCTGGTCGCCGGGTTCAACCTCTCGCTGTTCCTGTTCAACATGCTGCCGCTGCTGCCGCTGGACGGCGGCCACATCGCGGGCGCGGTGTGGGAGTCCCTGCGCCGCCGTCTCGCCCGGCTGGTCCGGCGGCCCGACCCCGGTCCGTTCGACGTGGCCAAGATGATGCCGGTCGCCTATGTGATCGCCGGGATCTTCATCTGCTTCACGCTGCTCGTTCTGGTGGCCGACGTGGTGAACCCCGTGCGAATTTCGTGATGATGTGAACTGTCCCGAAGTTCGCCTTTAGGTGGACTTCGGGGCCGGAGTGTGCTGCGGCACCACCCGGTGCCGTAATCTCGGATCCGGAGCCCGCCGATCTCGGGCCACTCAAACACCTTCTTGGGGCTACGAACCAGATGACTGCGATCTCACTCGGAATGCCGTCCGTACCGACCAAGCTCGCCGACCGCCGGGTCAGCCGGAAGATCCAGGTCGGGCCGGTCGCCGTGGGCGGCGACGCACCGATCTCGGTGCAGTCCATGACGACGACGGTGACCGCGGACATCGGGGCGACGCTCCAGCAGATCGCGGAGCTGACGGCCTCGGGCTGCCAGATCGTCCGGGTCGCCTGCCCGTCGCAGGACGACGCCGAGGCGCTGCCCGTGATCGCCAAGAAGTCGCAGATCCCGGTCATCGCGGACATCCACTTCCAGCCGAAGTACGTCTTCGCCGCGATCGACGCCGGATGCGCCGCCGTGCGGGTCAACCCGGGGAACATCCGGCAGTTCGACGACAAGGTCAAGGAGATCGCCAGGGCCGCCTCGGACGCGGGCGTGCCGATCCGCATCGGCGTCAACGCGGGCTCGCTGGACAAGCGGCTGCTGGAGAAGTACGGCAAGGCCACGCCCGAGGCGCTGGTGGAGTCGGCCCTGTGGGAGTGCTCCCTGTTCGAGGAGCACGGCTTCCGGGACATCAAGATCTCCGTGAAGCACAACGACCCGGTGGTCATGGTCAACGCCTACCGCCAGCTGGCCGCCCAGTGCGACTACCCGCTCCACCTCGGCGTCACCGAGGCCGGGCCCGCCTTCCAGGGCACGATCAAGTCGTCGGTGGCCTTCGGCGCGCTGCTCAGCGAGGGCATCGGCGACACGATCCGGGTCTCGCTCTCGGCGCCCCCGGCCGAGGAGGTCAAGGTCGGCATCCAGATCCTGGAGTCGCTCAACCTGCGCCAGCGGCGGCTGGAGATCGTCTCCTGCCCCTCCTGCGGCCGCGCCCAGGTCGACGTCTACAAGCTGGCCGACGAGGTCACGGCCGGTCTCGACGGCATGGAGGTCCCGCTGCGGGTCGCCGTCATGGGCTGCGTCGTCAACGGCCCGGGCGAGGCCCGCGAGGCGGACCTCGGCGTGGCGTCCGGCAACGGCAAGGGCCAGATCTTCGTGAAGGGCGAGGTCATCAAGACCGTGCCGGAGTCGAAGATCGTCGAGACCCTGATCGACGAGGCCATGAAGATCGCCGAGCAGATGGAGAAGGACGGGATCGCCTCCGGCGAACCCCAGGTCTCCGTCAGCGGCTGACCGCCGCCCCCCTTCAAGGCTCGGTTCTCCCCCAGCTACCGCTGGGAGGTGCCCCCAGCCGGAAGAACGGGGGCACCCGCGCTCCGGAGGCACCCACGACGCCAGCGGTGGCGTGCCCCCGGCCGAAGCCGGTGGGCTGCGCTGGATGGTGTGCGGGGTCTGCGGGGTACAGTGCGGGGAATCGAGTCCCCCTCCGGCCCGCAGGCCCGCAACCGGTGAGGCAATCCGACACGTGCTGACGACGTCCACCACCAGGGTCCTCGAGCCCCAAGAGCTCGACTCGGCCCTCGCGGTGCTCAACCGCGACCCCGTCTCCAACGCCTTCGTCGCCGCCCGCGTCCAGGTCGCCGGCCTGGACCCGTGGCGTCTCGGCGGCGAGATGTGGGGCTGGTACAGCGGCGGACGGCTGGAGTCGCTCTGCTACGCGGGCGCCAACCTCGTCCCCATCTGCGCCACCCCCGAGGCCGTACGCGGCTTCGCGGAGCGCGCCCGCCGGTCCGGGCGGCGCTGCTCCTCCATCGTCGGCCCCTCCGACACCACCGCCGAGCTGTGGTCCCTGCTGGAGCCCAGCTGGGGCCCGGCCCGTGAGGTCCGCGCGCATCAGCCGCTCATGGTCACCGCCTCGATGCCCGCCGACGTCCCGCCCGACCCGCGGGTGCGCCGCGTCCGCAAGGACGAGATGGACGTGATCATGCCCGCGTGCGTGGCCATGTTCACCGAAGAGGTCGGCGTCTCACCGCTCGCGGGCGACGGCGGGCTGCTCTACCAGGCGCGGGTCGCCGAACTCGTCGCCGCCGGGCGCTCCTTCGCCCGCGTCGAGAACGGCCGCGTCGTCTTCAAGGCCGAGATCGGCGCCGCCACCCCGCACGCCTGCCAGATCCAGGGCGTCTGGGTCGCCCCCGAGTACCGCGGCCGCGGGCTCTCCGAGACCGGCATGGCCGCCGTGCTGAACTACGCGCTGAACGGGATCGCCCCGGTGGCGAGTCTCTACGTCAACGACTACAACACCGCGGCCCGCGCCGCGTACCGCCGCGTCGGCTTCCAGGAGGTCGGCGCGTTCATGAGCGTGCTGTTCTGATCGCCGGACCGGGCCAGTAGGGTGCCGCCCATGCTGCAGATGCCCGGGGGACCTCCCCCGGACCCCCGAGGTGTCGTCGTCGGCCCGCTCGACCTCGCCGCACGCGTGGACGAGGCACTGGCCGTGCAGGCCGTGGCGTTCGGGCTGTCGGACGAGGAGATCGGCGTACGGCGGCACATCGTGCTGCGCCACCTCACCAGCCCCGGCGCCCGCGCCCTCGGCGCGACCACCCCGCAGGGGCGGCTCGTGGGCTTCGTCTACGGCATGCCCAACGACCGCACGCACTGGTGGTCCACCATCGTCCAGCCGTATCTGCGCGCCGCCGGGCACGAGGACTGGCTGGACGACGCCTTCGTCATCACCGAGCTGCACGTCCACCCCGACTACCAGAACCTCGGCATCGGACGCCGCCTGATCACCGCGATCACCGACGGGGCCGTGCAGCCGCGCTCGATCCTCTCCGCCATCGACGCCGACAGCCCGGCCCGCTGCCTCTACCGTTCGCTGGGCTACCACGACCTGGCCCGCCCGGTGCTCTTCCCGAGCGCGCCCAGCCCGTACGCCGTCATGGGCGCCCCCCTGCCGCTCCGTCGGTAGTGCGCGCTTCACGGAGCGCATTTCCGGGTTGCGTCCCCGGGCGGCTAACCTCCTGACATCCATCTCGTACGCAGGAGAAGACCCCATGGCCAACGCCGCCCACGTCCAGCGCATGTCCACCTTGATGCTGAAGACGCTGCGCGAAGACCCGGCCGACGCCGAGACCGCCAGTCACAAGCTGCTCGTCCGGGCCGGATACGTCCGCCGCGCGTCCGCGGGCATCTGGACCTGGCTGCCGGTCGGCAAGAAGGTCCTGGAGAACGTCTCCCGGATCGTCCGCGAGGAGATGGACGCCATCGGCGCCCAGGAGGTGCTGCTGCCCGCGCTGCTCCCCAAGGAGCCGTACGAGGCGAGCGGCCGCTGGGAGGAGTACGGCGACCTGCTGTTCCGGCTCAAGGACCGCAAGGGCGGCGACTACCTCCTCGGCCCCACCCACGAGGAGATCTTCACCCAGACGGTCAAGGACCAGTGCACGTCCTACAAGGACCTGCCGGTGATGCTCTACCAGATCCAGACCAAGTACCGGGACGAGGCCCGGCCGCGCTCGGGCGTGCTGCGCGGCCGCGAGTTCCAGATGAAGGACTCGTACTCCTTCGACACCAGCGACGAGGGCCTGGCCGAGTCCTACCGGCTGCACCGCGAGGCGTACCAGCGGATCTTCGAGCGCCTGGGCCTCGACTACCGCATCGTCTCCGCCGTCTCCGGTGCGATGGGCGGCTCCGCCTCCGAGGAGTTCCTGGCCCCCGCCGCGGCTGGTGAGGACACCTTCGTGGACTGCCCGAACTGCGACTACGCCGCCAACACCGAGGCGGTCACGACCACCGTCCCGCCGGTCGAGGGCGGCGCGCACGGGCCGGTCGAGGAGCTGGACACCCCCGACACCCCCACCATCGAGACCCTCGCCGAGCACCTGGGCGTCCCGGCCTCCGCGACCCTCAAGAACCTGCTGGTCAAGGTCGACGGCGAGATCACCGCGGTGGGCGTCCCCGGCGACCGCGAGGTCGACCTCGGCAAGCTGGGCGAGCACCTGGCCCCGGCCGAGGTCGAGCTGGTCACCGCCGAGGACTTCGAGGGCCGCCCCGACCTGGTCCGCGGCTACGTCGGCCCGCAGGGCCTGGCGGGCAAGTCCTTCCGCTACATCGCCGACCCCCGGGTCGCCCCCGGCACCGCCTGGGTGACCGGCGCCAACAAGCCGGACACCCACGCCCGCAACGTCGTCTGCGGCCGCGACTTCGACGTCGACGACTACCTGGACGTGGTCGTCGTCGAGCCGGGCGACCCCTGCCCCAAGTGCGGCGCGGGCATCGAGCTCGACCGGGCCATCGAGATCGGCCACATCTTCCAGCTCGGCCGCAAGTACGCCGACACCTTCCAGCTCGACGTGCTCGGCCAGAACGGCAAGCCGGTGCGGGTCACGATGGGCTCGTACGGCATCGGCGTCTCGCGCGTGGTCGCCGCCCTCGCCGAGCAGACCTACGACGAGTCCGGCCTCTGCTGGCCCCGCGAGGTCGCCCCGGCCGACGTCCACATCGTCGCGGCGGGCAAGGCCCTCCAGACCGAGCTGGCCCTGGACATCGCCGAGAAGCTGGGCACGGCGGGCGTCCGGGTCATGGTCGACGACCGCGCCTCCGTCTCCCCAGGCGTGAAGTTCACCGACGCGGAGCTGATCGGCGTCCCGACGATCCTCATCGTCGGCCGCGGCGCGAAGGACGGCGTGGTGGAGCTCAAGGACCGCCGCACCGGCACCCGCGAAGAGCTCCCCATCGAAGAAGCGGTGTCCCGCCTCACGTCCTGAACCGGCCACCGGGCCTTGTCCGGCCGCGGAACCGCCGCCGGACAAGGCCGGGGCGCGGAGCCCCCTACAGCCAGCCCGCGAACTCCAGCAGCGACTCCGCACGCCGCCAGTCACCGGCGGCTCCGTACCGCAGGCCCGTCTCCACGGCGCGGAAGAGGGACCAGCCCCGGAGCCGGTCGCGGTCGACGTCCAGGGAGTCGGCCAGCTTGGCGACGCGGCGGCGGGCGGCCGCGGCCGGGCCGGGGCCCGCGGCCAGGTCCTCGCAGCGGTCGAGGACCAGCCGCGCCAGGTCGTAGGCGCGTTCGCCGACGACCGGGAGCGGACCCACCGCGAGCCACGGGGCCCGCTCCCCGGCCAGCACCTTGCCCTGCCGGAAGTCGCCGTGCAGCAGCAGCCGTTCGGGGGGCTCGGCGGTCAGGCCTGACCGCAGTTCCAGGGCCTCGTCGGCGAGCGGGCGCACATCGGCCGCCCAGGCGCCCGAGGCGAGTGTCGGCAGGAGCCCGGCGGCCGCCCCCGTACGCCCCTCGACGGAGTCGAACGGATCGTCGGCGGGCGGCGGCACCCACAGCCGCCGCACCGTGCCCGCCGCCTCCAGCAGTGCCTTCGCCTCCGGCAGCGAGCGCAGCGACACGGCGGACTGGAGCCGCTCGATCAGCAGCGCGCCGCCGTCCTGGGAGGCGCGCAGGAGCCGGGCCGCGCCCCAGCCGTTCCAGTGCGCGAGCGCGACCGCCTCGTCGTCGGTGCCCGGAGCCGGTACGGGGAGCTTGAGCGCGGCCGGGGTGCCGTCCGGCTGCCGGACGAGCACGACCAGGCCGCCGCGGCCGCCGGGGGCGACCACCCGCTCGGGGGTCAGCTCCCATTCCCGCAGCCGCCGCGCGGCCAGCTCCGGCAGGGCGGCCAGCCATCTCCGTACGGGCTCGGCCGGATCGTCGCCCACCGCGTCCAGCAGCCGTCTCGGCACCTGGATGGGGCCCGCGTCCCCCGCGTCCGCTGCCATCCCGAGCTCCCCCTGTCACTGTCGTCCCGAACTGTCAGACCCCGTCGGCGGCTCCGCTCGCCGACGCGGACGGGGCGGCCGGCGCGGCGCGCTCAGTGAGCCCAGGGAAGGCTACGCCGCCGCCCCGCCAGCGCACCGACCGGACCGCCGCCTCGCGCAGCGCGCCCGCCGCCTGGCGCCGCAGAGCGCCGTCGGAGGTCCGTACGAGGTCGGCGTAGACGGCGGCCACCCGGTTCTCCAGCTCCGCGGCGAGCCGGACCGCGGCGGACGAGTCGGGCACCGCGAACGGCAGCGCGTACGCGGGGGCCGCGCTCTGCGGCGTACCGCCCATGTCGCGGACGGTGCGCACGAGGTCGTCGCGCCGCGAACGGTGCGCGGCGTACCCCTCGCGCGCCTCGGCGAGACGGTCGTCGCCGATGCGGCCGCCGACGACGCCGTATCCGTACACGGCGGCGTGCTCGGCGGCGAGCGCGGCCTGGGTGGCCTTGAGCGTCGCGGCGCGGTTCATCGGGGGACTCCTTCCGCGGGGAGGGCGGGGGCCGTCATGAGGCCGTGGCGCCCTGGGTGAGGAGGTACACATGGGCGGCGCCGCTGGCGGCGACGGAGGCCAGCAGCCGGGCCAGCTCGGGCGGCGCGCCGAGGAGCGCCGTGGTGCGGCTGTCGGCGGTGTGCCGCTCGGCCTGGGCGAGGGCGCCGAGGGCCTTCTTCTCGTCGTCGGGCACCGCGGGCAGCCGCCGCCCGCCCGCGGCCGGTGAGCGGGACGCGGTCGCGGAGGCGGACGCGGAGGGGTCCTTGGAGCCGAACGCGGCCATGTGCGCCGCCGTCTCCGCCCGCAGCGGCCGCAGCCGCTCCGCGAGGCCGGTATGGGCATCGATGGTCGCGTCGTAGCGCGCGAGGAGCGCGGCGGAGTCCCGTACGCCCCGGGCGCGCAGCGCCGCGGCGTCCGCGGAACCGGATGAGCGGGGTCCGTCGTCCGATTCACCGGAACAGCTGACCAGCAGGGCGGCGGCCCCCGCGGAACCGCCGGCCAGCAGCAGACTTCGCCGCCGCGGGGACGCGGCCTGGGGGAGGGACGGGGACGTGGGTCGAGGTGGGGGATTCGTGATCGACACGTTCCTCTTTCCGGGCTGCGGCAGCTCCCGGCCGCCGTTAGTGATCACAGCAGGCGAGCGTACCCGCGCGGGGCCGGAATGCCCGGCAGCGGCCACCGAATCGTCAGCCCGCCGCCGGAACAGATAGGCTTTGAGCTGACACGCGACCTTCCCACAACAGCACACGCGGCCGAGGAGTCACCCGGATGAGCACGACCCAGAGCGAAAGGCTGCGCGGACTGCTGGAACCGCTCGTCAGCGCACGGGACCTGGATCTGGAAGAGGTCGAGGTGACACCGGCCGGGAAGCGGCGCGTCCTTCGCATCGTGGTGGACTCCGACGACGGCGTGCAGCTGGATACGTGTGCGGAGCTGAGCCGCGAGATCTCGCAGGCGCTCGACGAGTCGGACGCGATGGGCGCGACCCCGTACGTCCTGGAGGTCACCTCCCCCGGCGCCGAGCGCCCCCTGACCGAGCAGCGCCACTACCACCGGGCCACCGGTCGGCTGATGAAGGCGCAGCTGGTGGAGGGCGGCGAGCTGGTCGCCCGCATCGTCTCGGTGGACGACGAGGGGCTGGATCTGGAGGTCCCCGGCGTGAAGGGGCGCAAGCCCACCGCCAGGCGGCTGGCCTTCAAGGAGATCTCCAAGGCGCGGGTCGAGATCGAGTTCAACCGCAAGCCCCAGGGCGACGAGAGCAAGGAGGAGGCGTAGCCGTGGACATCGACATGAGTGCCCTGCGGGGTCTGGTGCGGGAGAAGGAGATCTCGTTCGACCTGCTGGTCGAGGCGATCGAGTCGGCCCTCCTCATCGCTTACCACCGCACCGAGGGAAGCCGCCGCCGGGCCCGCGTGGAACTGGACCGCAACAGCGGCCATGTGACGGTGTGGGCCCAGGAGGACGCGGACGACCTCGCCGAGGGCGAGGAGCCCCGCGAGTTCGACGACACCCCCTCCGGTTTCGGCCGGATCGCCGCCATGACCGCCAAGCAGGTGATCCTCCAGCGGCTGCGGGACGCCGAGGAGGAGATCACCTTCGGCGAGTACGCGGGACGCGAGGGCGATGTCGTCGCGGGCGTCGTCCAGCAGGGCAAGGACCCGAAGAACATCCTGGTGGACATCGGCCGGCTCGAGGCGATCCTGCCGGTGCAGGAGCAGGTGCCCGGCGAGGACTACGCGCACGGCACCCGGCTGCGTACGTACGTCGTACGAGTGGTCAAGGGCGTGCGCGGCCCGTCGGTGACCCTTTCGCGTACGCATCCCAATCTGGTGAAGAAACTCTTCGCGCTCGAGGTGCCGGAGATCGCGGACGGCTCGGTGGAGATCGCGGCGATCGCCCGTGAGGCCGGTCACCGCACCAAGATCGCCGTGAAGTCCACCCGTTCGGGTCTGAACGCCAAGGGCGCGTGCATCGGCCCGATGGGCGGCCGGGTGCGTGCCGTGATGGCCGAGCTGCACGGCGAGAAGATCGACATCGTCGACTGGTCGGACGACCCCGCCGAGCTGGTGGCGAACGCGCTGTCGCCCGCCCGGGTGAGCAAGGTCGAGGTGGTGGACCTGGCGGCCAGGTCCGCGCGGGTCACCGTGCCCGATTACCAGCTGTCGCTGGCGATCGGCAAGGAAGGGCAGAACGCCCGGCTCGCGGCCCGGCTCACGGGCTGGCGGATCGACATCCGGCCGGACACCGACCAGTCCGCCGAGCAAGCTTGATCAGCAAGCCTTGATCAGGCCGAGTCGGCCTGATCAAGGCTGAATCAAGCCGCGGACACCGGGATCCAGCCGAAATCGTGTGACGGTTCGATCACTCCCCCCAAGGGGTGAGGTCGGCGCAGGGAGGTAGACTTAAGTAGTGTCTGGCCGCACGCGAGCCCGTGCCTGCCCTGAGAGAACCTGTGTGGGATGCCGGGACCGGGCGGCCAAGGACGATCTGCTGCGCATCGTGGCGGTCGAGGGCGTTTGCGTCCCCGATCGGCGCGGTACGCTGCCCGGTCGGGGAGCTTATATGCACCCCACACGGGTCTGTTTCGACCTGGCGGTCCGCCGCCGGGCCTTTCCCCGGGCCTTCAGGGGACCGGGGGCGCTCGACACCACGGCACTGCGCCGCTACGTCGAGCACCAGGGTGATCAGTCACCCCAGTAAGAAGCTGGAAGAACGGCACGGGACAACCGTGCGGTCAGGTACCTCGCGAGTCGGAAGTAGGTCGAGATTGCGATGAGCACTCGATGAGTACGCGATGAGTACGCCCATGAAGTAGCGACGGTCCGGCGGTAACCCGGACCTAAAAGGAGCGAAGTGGCTAAGGTCCGGGTATACGAACTCGCCAAGGAGTTCGGCGTTGAGAGCAAGGTCGTCATGGCCAAGCTCCAGGAGCTCGGTGAATTCGTACGTTCGGCGTCCTCGACGATCGAGGCGCCGGTAGTCCGCAAGTTGACTGACGCTTTCCAGGGCGGCAACGGCTCCGGCCGTGCCTCCGGCAAGCCCTCGGCGCCGCGCAAGGCGACGCCCAAGCCCCCGACGCCCGGTCCGGCGTCGGCGGCCCGTCCTGCTGCCCCCAAGCCCCCGACGCCCGGCCCCAAGCCGGCCGCCGCCGAGGGTCCGCGCAGCACGCCGTCCGCGGCGCCCACTCCGGGTCCGCGCCCGACGCCGGGCGCCCGCCCGACCCCCGGCCCCAAGCCGGGTCCGGCGCAGCCCGCAGCCCCGGCACAGCCCGCAGCCCCGGCACAGCCCGCGGCTCCGGCGCAGCCCGAGTTCACCGCCCCGCCGGCCACCCCCGGCCCCAAGCCCTCCGCGGCCAAGCCGGGTGGGCCCAAGCCGGGCGCCACGCCCGGTCCGCGCCCCGGCGCCCGTCCCGGCCCCGGTGGCCAGGGCCAGGGTGGTCAGGGCGGCCAGGGCCAGGGTGGTCAGGGTCAGGGCGGCCAGGGCGGCCGTTCCGGCGCCCCGCGTCCGGGGCAGGAGCGCCCGCGTCCGGGTGGCGGCGGCCGTCCGGCCGGTCCGCGTCCGGGTAACAACCCCTTCACCTCCGGTGGCTCCACCGGCATGGCGCGCCCGCAGGCGCCCCGTCCCGGCGGCGCCCCGCGCCCCGGTGGCCAGGGCGGCGCCGGTCCGCGTCCGCAGGGCGGCGGCCAGGGCGGTCCCGGTGCCGGTCGTGGCCAGGGTGCGGGCGGTCCCCGTCCCACTCCGGGTTCGATGCCGCGTCCGCAGGGCGCCCAGGGCGGCGGCCCCCGTCCCGGCGGCGGCTCCGGCGGCCCGCGTCCGAACCCGGGCATGATGCCGCAGCGTCCCGCCGCGGGTCCGCGTCCGGGCCCCGGTGGCGGCGGTCGCGGTCCCGGCGGTGCCGGTCGTCCCGGTGGCGGCGGCGGTGGCCGTCCGGGTGGCGGCGGCGGTTTCGCCGGTCGTCCCGGTGGTGGCGGCGGCGGTCGTCCGGGTGGCGGCGGCGGTTTCGCCGGTCGTCCCGGTGGCGGCGGTGGCCGTCCGGGCTTCGGCGGTCGTCCGGGTGGTCCCGGTGGCCGTGGTGGTACGCAGGGTGCGTTCGGCCGTCCCGGCGGTCCGGCGCGTCGTGGCCGTAAGTCGAAGCGGCAGAGGCGCCAGGAGTACGAGGCCATGCAGGCCCCGTCCGTCGGCGGCGTGATGCTGCCGCGCGGCAACGGCCAGACGGTCCGGCTGTCGCGGGGTGCGTCGCTCACCGACTTCGCGGAGAAGATCAACGCCAACCCGGCGTCGCTCGTCGCCGTGATGCTGAACCTCGGCGAGATGGTCACCGCGACCCAGTCCGTCTCCGACGAGACGCTGCAGCTCCTCGCCGATGAGATGAACTACACCGTCGAGATCGTCAGCCCGGAGGAGGAGGACCGCGAGCTTCTCGAGTCCTTCGACATCGAGTTCGGCGAGAACGAGGGCGGCGAGGAGATGCTCGTCGCGCGTCCGCCGGTGGTGACCGTCATGGGTCACGTCGACCACGGTAAGACGCGACTGCTGGACGCGATCCGCAAGACCAACGTGGTCGCGGGCGAGGCCGGCGGCATCACCCAGCACATCGGTGCGTACCAGGTCTCGACCGAGGTCAACGACGAAGAGCGCAAGATCACCTTCATCGACACCCCGGGTCACGAGGCGTTCACCGCCATGCGTGCCCGTGGTGCCAAGTCGACCGACATCGCGATCCTCGTGGTGGCGGCCAACGACGGTGTGATGCCCCAGACGATCGAGGCGCTGAACCACGCCAAGGCGGCCGACGTGCCGATCGTGGTCGCGGTCAACAAGATCGACGTCGAGGGCGCGGACCCGACCAAGGTGCGCGGTCAGCTGACCGAGTACGGCCTGGTGGCCGAGGAGTACGGCGGCGACACCATGTTCGTCGACATCTCCGCCCGGCAGGGTCTGAACATCGACCAGCTGCTCGAGGCCGTCGTCCTCACCGCGGACGCCTCGCTCGACCTGCGCGCCAACGCGGAGCAGGACGCGCAGGGCATCGCGATCGAGGCGCACCTCGACCGCGGCCGCGGCGCCGTGGCCACCGTGCTGGTCCAGCGCGGCACCCTGAAGGTCGGCGAGACGATGGTCGTCGGCGACGCGTACGGCCGCGTCCGGGCGATGCTCGACGACAACGGCAACCAGCTCCAGGAGGCGGGTCCCTCGACCCCGGTCCTGGTGCTCGGTCTGACCAACGTGCCGGGCGCGGGCGACAACTTCCTCGTCGTCGACGAGGACCGCACCGCCCGTCAGATCGCCGAGAAGCGCGCCGCCCGCGAGCGGAACGCCGCGTTCGCCAAGCGCACCCGCCGGGTCTCCCTGGAGGACCTGGACAAGGTGCTCAAGGCCGGTCAGGTCCAGCAGCTCAACCTCATCATCAAGGGCGACGCGTCCGGTTCGGTGGAGGCCCTGGAGTCCTCCCTGCTCCAGCTCGACGTCGGCGAAGAGGTCGACCTGCGCGTCCTGCACCGCGGTGTGGGTGCGGTCACCGAGACCGACATCGACCTGGCGACCGGCTCCGACGCCATCGTCATCGGCTTCAACGTGCGCGCCGATGGGCGTGCCACGCAGATGGCCGACCGCGAGGGCGTGGATGTCCGCTACTACTCGGTCATCTACCAGGTGATCGAGGAGATCGAGGCGGCCCTCAAGGGCATGCTCAAGCCGGAGTACGAAGAGGTCGAGCTGGGCACGGCGGAGATCCGCGAGATCTTCCGCTCGTCCAAGCTGGGCAACATCGCGGGTGTGCTCATCCGCTCCGGCGAGGTCAAGCGGAACACCAAGGCCCGCCTGCTGCGCGACGGCAAGGTGGTCGCGGAGAACCTCAACATCGAGGGCCTGCGCCGCTTCAAGGACGACGTCACCGAGATTCGCGAAGGCTTCGAGGGCGGTATCAACCTCGGCAGCTACAACGACATCAAGATCGACGACGTCATCGCGACGTACGAGATGCGCGAGAAGCCGCGAGGCTGACGCGTCGCGTCTCATCCGGGGCCGGTCGGCGGAGAATTTCCGTCGATCGGCCCCGGCCCTTGCGTGTACGGTGCGAGGAGCCTGAACCTCGAAGGCCCCACGGGTGGCTTGACCCGGACCGCATGTATGTAGGGACGTTGTCCTTTGACCTGCTTCTCGGCGACGTACGGTCGCTGAAGGAGAAGCGCTCCGTCGTCCGCCCGATCGTCGCCGAGCTGCACCGCAAGTACGCGGTGAGCGTGGCGGAGGTCGGTGACCAGGACCTCTACCGCAGGGCCGAGATCGGCCTCGCGGCGGTCTCCGGGGACGCGGGCCACCTCGCGGACGTCCTCGACCGCTGCGAGCGGCTGGTCGCGGCGCGGCCAGAGGTAGAG
This sequence comes from Streptomyces sp. NPDC021115, assembly GCF_044333065.1. Taxonomy (NCBI): domain Bacteria; kingdom Bacillati; phylum Actinomycetota; class Actinomycetes; order Kitasatosporales; family Streptomycetaceae; genus Streptomyces; species Streptomyces sp. NPDC021115. The sequence continues at coordinate 48,632 of NZ_JBIRQF010000001.1, read as the reverse complement.
CTGCTGTCGGTGCGACGGCGGTTCTACGGTGGCGACGACGAGTGAGGGCCGGAGATCGGCGGCCGGTCGATGACCGTCCCTGTTCATCGATGACTGAAGCGAAGAAGAGAGAAGAAGACGCATGAGCGACACCGCGCGGGCACGCAAGCTGGCGGACCGCATCCGGGTCGTGGTCGCGGAGACCCTTCAGCGGCGGATCAAGGACCCGCGGCTCGGCTACGTGACCATCACCGACACCCGGATCACCGGTGATCTGCGGGAGGCGACCGTCTTCTACACGGTCTACGGCGACGACGAGGAGCGCGCGGCCTCGGCCGCCGCCCTGGAGAGCGCCAAGGGCGTGCTGCGGTCGGAGGTCGGACGGCAGACCGGGGTGCGGTTCACCCCGACCCTGACGTTCGTCCCGGACGCGCTGCCGGACAACGCCCGGACGATCGACGACCTGCTCGCCAAGGCCAAGGCGGCCGACGCCGAGGTCCGGGAGGCGTCCTCGGGCGCCACGTACGCCGGTGACGCCGATCCGTACCGCAAGCCCGGCGAGGAGGACGCGGACGACGACGCCTCCGAGTCCGGCACCGACGGCAAGGGTGCCGCGGACGCATGACACGCAAGGGCAGGGCCGCCTCCGGTGCGCCGGACGGCCTGGTGATCGTCGACAAACCGGCCGGGTTCACCTCGCACGACGTCGTCGCGAAGATGCGCCGCTTCGCCGGTACGCGCCGGGTCGGGCACGCCGGGACGCTGGACCCGATGGCCACGGGCGTGCTCGTGATCGGCGTCGAGAAGGCGACCCGGCTGCTCGGCCATCTGGCGCTGACCGAGAAGGAGTACACGGCCACGATCCGGCTCGGCCAGACCACGGTCACCGACGACGCCGAGGGGGAGATCACCGCCTCGGACGGCGCCGCCGGGACAGCGCTCGACGCCGTGCGGACCGGGATCGGCGAGCTGACCGGGGACATCCAGCAGGTGCCGTCCAAGGTCAGCGCCATCAAGATCGACGGCAAGCGGTCCTACACCCGGGCCCGGGAGGGCGAGGAGTTCGAGATCCCGGCCCGGCCGGTCACCGTCTCGTCGTTCGTCCAGCGCGGGGTCCGTGAGGCGAAGGCCGAGGACGGCACCCCGGTGCTCGACCTCGACGTCACGGTCGTGTGCTCCTCGGGTACGTACATCCGCGCCCTGGCCCGCGACCTCGGCGCCGGGCTCGGCACCGGCGGCCATCTCACCGCGCTGCGCCGCACCCGGGTCGGCCCGTACGGGCTGGAGGCCGCGCGGACGCTGGCGCAGCTGGAGGAGTCCGTGCAGGTCATGCCTATCGCCGAGGCCGCGGCCGCCGCCTTCCCGCGCTGGGACGTCGACGCGCACCAGGCCAAGCTGCTGGGCAACGGCGTACGGATCGACATGCCGCCCCAGCCGCCCCGCGAGGGCGCCGCGGCGGGCCCGGTGGCGGTCTTCGGTCCTGACGGCCGCTTCCTGGCGCTGGTGGAGGAGTCGAAGGGCCGGGCCAAGAGCCTCGCCGTCTTCGTATGAGGGTTCCGCGGGTCCCCCGCCGACCGGCCTCCGGTGCACGGCGGGGGCAGGCGGCATGGCAGTCTTAGACCTGCGAAAGCGAAAGCGATAAGTCGGCAGTCAAAGGTTCGGGCGAGGAGCGGGCATAGTGCAGCGCTGGCGTGGCTTGGAGGACATCCCCGAGGACTGGGGGCGCAGCGTCGTCACGATCGGTTCCTATGACGGAGTGCACCGCGGGCATCAACTGATCATCGGCCGCGCGGTGGCCCGTGCGCGGGAGCTGGGCGTACCGGCGGTCGTGGTCACCTTCGACCCGCATCCGAGCGAGGTCGTGCGGCCGGGCAGCCACCCGCCGCTGCTCGCCTCGCACCAGCGGCGTGCGGAGCTGATGACGGCGCTGGGCGTGGACGCGGTGCTGATCCTTCCGTTCACCCAGGAGTTCTCGCGGCTCACCCCCGCCGACTTCGTGGTGAAGGTGCTGGTCGACAAGCTCCACGCGCGCGTCGTGGTGGAGGGCCCCAACTTCCGCTTCGGCCACCGGGCCGCCGGAAACGTCGACTCGCTGCGCGAGCTGGGCGCCACCTACGACTACGAGGTCGAGGTGATCGACCTGTACGAGCGCGGCGCGGCGGGCGGCGGCGAGCCGTTCTCGTCCACCCTGGTGCGCAGGCTGGTCGCCGAGGGGGACGTCACGGGCGCCATGGAGGTCCTGGGGCGGCCGCACCGCGTCGAGGGCGTCGTGGTCCGCGGCGCGCAGCGCGGCCGCGAACTGGGCTTCCCCACGGCCAATCTGGAGACCCTGCCGCACACCGCGATCCCGGCCGACGGGGTCTACGCGGGCTGGCTGACGGCCGAGGGCGAGTCCATGCCCGCGGCCATCTCGGTCGGCACCAATCCGCAGTTCGACGGGACCGAGCGGACCGTGGAGGCGTACGCGATCGACCGGGTCGGCCTGGATCTGTACGGGCTCCATGTCGAGGTGGACTTCCTCGCCTTCCTGCGCGGCCAGGAGAAGTTCGACTCGATCGAGGCGCTGCTGGAGCGGATCGCGGCCGATGTGAAGCGGGCGAGCGAGCTGGTGGAGGAGTACGACAGCCACCGCTGAACCCACAGCCGTACACAGACGATCGCCCCGCCGGACCGATGGTTTCCACCGGTCCGGCGGGGCGATCGCCGTTCGTACGGGCCTACTGCTGGGGCGGGGGCGGCGGCTGGTGCTGCCACGGCTGCCCCTGCTGCGGCGGCTGCCCCTGCTGGGGCCCGGGCTGCCACGGCTGGCCGGGCTGGGGCTGCGGGGGCGACTGCTGGCCGGGCTGTGCCTGCTGCCAGCCCTGCTGCGGCCCGGGCTGCCCGGGGTGGCCCTGCTGGGGGTAGCCGGGCTGCTGCGGCGGCTGTCCCTGCTGCGGATAGCCGTATCCGTACGGCGGCTGCTGCTGGCCCTGCTGCGGCGCGTACGCCCCCGGGTAGGGCTGCTGGCCCTGCCCGGGCAGCGGCGGGGCCATCTGCGGCGGCTGGGCGCCGCCGTCGCCCGTCCAGAGCCCCTGCGCCTGCTGCGCGCGGGAGAAGTCCTCGGCGACCATGGCGGAGAGGTTGAAGTACGCCTCCCGGGTCTTCGGGCGCATCATGTCGAGGTCCACCTCGGCGCCCGCCGACAGATGCTCGTCGAACGGCACGACGACCACCCCGCGGCAGCGGGTCTCGAAGTGCGACACGATGTCCTCGACCTTGATCATCTTGCCGGTCTCACGGACCCCCGAGATGACGGTGATCGAGCGCGACACGAGGTCGGCGTATCCGTGCGCGGACAGCCAGTCGAGCGTGGTGCTCGCGCTGCTCGCACCGTCCACGGAGGGCGTGGAGATGATGATCAGCTGGTCGGCGAGGTCGAGCACCCCGCGCATCGCGCTGTAGAGCAGCCCGGTGCCCGAGTCGGTGAGGACGATCGGGTACTGCTGGCCCAGGATGTCGATGACGCGGCGGTAGTCGTCGTCGTTGAACGTCGTCGAGACCGCCGGGTCCACGTCGTTGGCCAGGATCTCGAGACCGGACGGCGCCTGCGAGGTGAACCGCCGGATGTCCATGTAGCTGTTGAGGTACGGGATCGCGGTGACCAGGTCGCGGATGGTCGCGCCGGTCTCGCGCCGCACCCGGCGGCCGAGCGTGCCCGCGTCGGGGTTGGCATCGATCGCGATGACCTTGTCCTGGCGCTCGGTGGCCAGGGTCGAGCCGAGCGCGGTGGTCGTCGTGGTCTTGCCGACGCCGCCCTTGAGACTGATCACCGCGATGCGGTAGCACGAGAGGACGGGCGTACGGATCAGCTCCAGCTTGCGCTGCCGCTCCGCCTCCTCCTTCTTGCCGCCGAGCTTGAACCGCGAACCGCCGGCGTTGTTCTTCTTGGGCTTCTGCTTCCCGCGGATGAGCCGGTCGGAAGACAGTTCGACCGCCGCCGTGTACCCCAGCGGGGCACCGGCGTTGCCCTGCCCGGCCCCCGGCCGCTGCCGCTGGTCGGGCGTGGCGACGGGCCAGCCGCCGGCCCGCGGATCGGCCGGGGCTCCGGCGTCGGCGCCCGGGTAGCCGTAACCGTCCTGTGGCGGCTGGGGCTGCGGCTGCTGCGGCTGCTGCGGCGCGGGCGGCTGGTACGGCCCCTGACCCTGCTGGGGGCCGGGGTACGGCCCCTGCTGGGGCGCGGGCGCGTCGGGGCGCGGATAGCCGTAGCCGTCAGGGCCGGGCGCCTGGTGCTGCCCGGCCTGCGGATAGCCGTACTGGGGAGCGTGGGGGGCTTGCGGAGCCTGCGGGGCCGGGGGAGGAGCCTGGGGCCCCTGCTGCGGCTGGGGCTGCGGCTGCTGCGGTCCCTGCTGCCCCTGGGGACCTTGCGGACCGGGCGCGGCGTAACCGCCCTGAGGGTAACCGCCCTGCCCGACGGCCGGATTCGGCGCCGCAGGCTGCGGCCCCGGCGCCCCCGTGGTCGGACCGGGAGCGGGCTGACCCTGCGCACCCGTGGCGGGCGGCGCCCAGGCACCGTCCTGCGGCGGCTGCGGACCACCGGCCGCGCCGGGCCCGCCCGTCCGCTGCTCCGGAACCGGGGCCGGGCCACCGCCCGTACCGCCCGCGTCCGGCGCGGCGGGCTGGAAGTCCGGCGGCAGCGGCGGCAGCCCGGCCTGCGGAGCGGCGGGTGGCGCCCAGCCGTTGCCGGACTCCTGCGGCGGCGCGGCGTCGGCTGCCCCCTCCTGCGGCTCGCCCTCGGCGCTCGCCGCCTCGGCACGCTCCTCGGTCTCCCGGCGCAGCGATGCCGCGGAGAAGCGCATGGTGCCCTCGCTGCGCACGTCGCCGCTACCGGTGTCGGCGTCGGCGTCGCCGTCCGCCCCGGAGGTGTCGGCCTCCGCGTCGGCGGCCTGCTTCCGCTCCGCGATCTCACGCCGCAGCGAGGCGGTGGAGAACCGCACCGTGGAGTCACCCGTCACGGCACCGCTGTCGCGCTCGTCGGCGTCGCTGTCACCATCGGCGTCACCAGCGGCATCGGCGTCGGTGTCGGTATCGGGGGCGGCGACCGGCGGGGGCGCGGCGGGCGCCAGCGCGTAGTCGTCGTCCTCGGCCGCGGCGTCGGGAAGGTCGGACGCATGCTGCTCGACCCGGTCGCCGTCGTCTGCCCCGGCGTCAGCCGGAGCCGGAGCGGCCGGATTTACGGCAAAGCCCGACAAAGAGGGTGTTCCGCCGGTCTCTTCGTCCCGCGGCCTGGCCTCCGCCTCCGCGCCACCAGCGTCCTCGGCGGTCCCGTCGGGCGCGGCTTGGTGCACGGAAGGCTCGCCCGGCGCGGGTTCGACGGAAGGCGCCGCCGGCGGAGGCGTCCACGCCCCCTGGAACCCGTTCGGGTCCGGCGGCCCCGGCACGGGAACCGGATTGCCGTGCGGCGGCGGGGGCGGTGGAGGCGGCGTCCCGCCCCCCGCGTCCGCCCCGGACCCCGTGGCGGGTGCCGACGGCGCGGCGTTCTGCGTGTACCAGGCAGGTGGGGTGTAGTCGATGGTGAACTCGCCCGTGTGCTCGGTCTCGGCGTCGGACCGATCATCGCCGGGTGTGGTTCCGCCCGTGCGGATCTCGTCCCGATCGCTGCTCACAATGCCTCCTGGTGTGGTCGAACACCCTTGAAATTCATGGCGAGGCCGATCTGTTGCCGATCGCTACTGTCGTCCGACCGTTCGGCTTTCCCCTTTTGCGGCGCCGGGGACACCTGATCAGGTTCGTCACCGTGCACACACCAAGCCTAATCACCATGGGCGGCCCTATGGCAGGCCCGTCCCGCTACTCGCCATGGTCCGCTACCTCACCTCTCCCGCATGGTCACGCTCGGTACGCCGCGTCTGCCCACCCCACATCCCCCGCACCCGCTCCTTCGGGGGCGTGCTTGTCGCACCCTCGTGGGTGACCGCGGTGACGAGAACCACAAGACGGCAGGTGTTCGCCGACCTCGCGAGCAGCGCAGAGACACCGCCCGTGCCACCGACCGCACCACCCTCAACACCGAAGGGGCGCACGCTGCGGCGTGCACCCCTTCAACGCTTCACCGAACCGGCTCAGCGCACATCGAACTCGCCGTCCCGCGCACCGAGCACGAACGCCCGCCACTCGGCCTCCGTGTACCGGAGCACAGTGTCGGGATCGGCGGAATTCCGCATGGCCACGGCTCCGTTCGGCAGGTAAGCGATCTCCACGCGTTCTTCGGTGGTGCTGTCCGGCGCGCTGTGCCACGTGACATCGGAGATGTCGAGTGCGTACAGCTCAGCCTTCTCTTTGGCGTCAGCCATCGATGGAGAATCCCTTCCCAATACTGCGGGAGCGCACCCGCACAGACCTTGCCGACAGTCTCATCCACCGTGCATGCGGCGGCAATCGAACACGGTCAGTCCATCCGCCGGGCCGCCCCCAGCAGGCCGGATTCCACGTCTGTCGGATGCGTCGCCACATAAACCCGTGACTGACGGTCACACCAAAGAGTGACTCCGTCGGGCAGAGAGGACAACGACTCGACGTCCGTCGACGGAAGGCCCATGACCCGTCCGACTTGAGCGGCCTCATCAGGAGACACCCGCTGGATGCCGACCAGTTCGGCGTTCTCCATCAACCTCGGGGCAACCGGGCTGAGGTACGGCAGCAGAGTCAGCACCGACTGCCAGGGAGCCGACGTCACCCGCCCGCGCGGCGGTCGCATACCCGCGTCACGGATCACCAGCACCGGGCTGCCGATCGAGGGGCCCTGGGGCGGCACTCGGCCCACGTCGTGCAGCGTGAGGCTTTGGTGGCCGCTGTTCGCCGCCTGTGCCAGCGACGCCCACATCTGCTGGCGTCCGGTCTCGACGGTGACCCGGGCGCCCGTGGCGACCGTGCGCAATCCCATCACCTGCGCCGTCCACAATCCCCCGATGAGCACTATGTTGAAGGGCACGGGACGGTGCAGACCGAGCACCGCGGGCTGGTCACGGGCACCGATCCCGATCACTACGCCGTCGTCACCGACCGGCAGCGCCAGGGCGTCGAACTGTTCGGGAGACAGCTCGTGCCGCTGCCGCCACGGTCCGATGAGCCCGAATCCCCTCCGCTGCTTGCGCGTGGCGGGGGCTGCTTGACCAGCGGGCTGACCGGACACTGCCGCCGGGGCGGACGACGGCCCGTTGTAGACGCTCGTGGGCGTGGCCATCAGCGAGTCCCTCCCAGAGGCAGAGTGGCGAGCACACCGGGCACCTGCTCGCGGTCCAGCCGTACGAGTCCCATCCTCACCCCTCGAGTGGTGCGCTGAAGCTCCCGACGCAGAGCAACCAGATCGTCCGCGCTGCGGCCGGTGATCCGCACGTGCCCGGTCACCGTAGGGGCGTGCCGACCGCCCTGCGTGCCGCCCCGACGCAGCGTGAGACTCAGGGTCGTCGCGAGTGCCGGCAGCGAGGTCAGCAGTGCCGCCAGTTGCGGCAGCGGCGCGCCGCCAGCCCCCAGCTGTGGCCAGCGGCCGATCCAGTACGTGGTGTGCCAGCGGTCGTCGCAGCGCCAGGCCCGCGAACTCTCCAGGGTGCGACGGTTGTGCGTATTCGTCTGCCGGACCTGGGCAGTCGCCCTCGGATTCACGCTCGCCGCGGTCGCGACCGCGGCGGTCACGCCTTCCTCGGACAACAGCGTCACACCGAAGCCGGCCCCTTGAAGCCTGCTCGACAGTTGATCCGCAGCGCGCAGCACGCACCGCTGTGCGCCTTCCAGGCTCCCACCGCGCGCAGCAACGGCCTCCGGACACAGCTCCGGATCGAATTTCAAAGCCACCCAGGTCAGACGGACCGAGGGCGCACCGGTCTGCTCCTGTAGCGGTGCGTAGTTGCGTACGGGGACGGTCTGCGCCGACAGGTCGGGCGTGGGCGCGGGCAACGTGTGCTGCACGACCTGCACCGACTGCAGCAGAATTCCGTCGACGTCCATGGCGTCCCGCAACAGCGCCAACGGCAGGGGACGCTGCGTGCGCTGCGGACGCAGCGGCGAGTCCACCGCTTCCACCTGTAGTACGGCGGTCAGGAAGGTGCCGTCCCCGACCAGGCCCACGGCCCGCCGCTCCCGATCAGTGAACGTAAGGGTGCGCAGGGCAGGATCGCACTCCACGGCGGGCGAGAAGCCGGGGTCCGTGTCCGAGTCGATCGGCTTCGACGCCTGCCGCTGCCGCCTGCGCAGCGCGCCGGCGGTACTCAGCCACTCCGGTACGGGCTGCTGATGGCGGCGGACCACGGCGAGGAGGATGAGCACCACACCGATGACCGTGGCGGGTACCAGGAGCAGCTTGTCGATGTTCCAGGCGACGAGCACCAGCGCGGCCGCCACTTCCACCAGCACGAGTTGCTGCAACCGCAAGGGCCCCAAGCTGCCCGGCCGGGGGATCAGCCGCGGAGTGACGGAACTCATGGCCGCCCCCTCCGGGGGAGCCGGGGCAGGTGATCCCGCGCCGTATCCGCTCGGCGTTCGTCGGCCGGACGCGCTCCTCGCGGTACGTCCGCGTGCGGCGGCAGCCATCCCCGTCAGCCCCTTAAGTCCGAAACCCGTCCGAGCAGCCCGGTCGTTGGGCGTACCCACGAGTGTCCCCGAGCGACATGAGTCAATTCACTACCGGCATAGTAGAGGGTCGGTACGACACCAGGACCGAGGGCAGCCACCTGACTACCGAGGCCGAAAACCGGGGAGAAGCGGCTAAATATGGCATCACGGCGGGATGAACTCAACGCCTATACCTTTGCGAAGAAGCGGACAGTCGCCGCGTTTCTGCAACCCACGCCCAGCGGTACCGAGGAGGGCGCGCCGCGTCCGCTGCGGGCGGCCCTCCCCGGCGTCATCGTCGGCGCCCTGATTCTCGCGGGGTTCGGGGCCTGGGGGATGTTCAAGCCCGTCGCCCCGAAGGGCTGGGACGACGTCGCTTCCCACGTCATCGTGGGCAGCGATTCGACCACCCGGTACGTCGTCCTCAAGACCGACGGGAAGGTCCAGCTCCACCCCGTACTCAATTTCGCCTCCGCCAAGCTCCTCCTCGAGCCCGGAAAATCGTCGTCCACGATCCTCAAGGTGAAGGAGTCCGAGCTGGACAACGGACACATCCCGCGCGGCCCCACCATCGGCATCCCGTACGCACCGGACCGCATGCCGACGTCCGATGAGGCGAAGAAGCAAAAGGCGTGGGCGGTCTGCGAACAACCGGGCGGCAATGGGAAGACCACGCAAAAGGCGGTCTTCGTCTTCTCGGAAAGCGACCCCAAGCTGAAGAAGCTCCGTGGCCCGCAGGCCCTGCGGGGTGGCCAGGCCCTCTACGTAGAAGGCCAGGACGGCGCCCGTTACCTGGTGTCCCCGAACGGCACCAAATACCTGATCGGCGGCCCGGACTGGAAGCAGAAGCCCGCCGCGGACACCAGTCTCCTGCTTCGCTCGATCTTCGGTGACGGCGCACAGCCCCAGAAGGTGACCAACGACTGGCTGGCCACCCTCCGGGACGGCTCCCCCATCGACTTCCCGCAGGTCCCGGGCTCGATCGGCGATGACGCCGGAACCCCGAGCCTGGGCGACCAGGCCAACCGGGTCGGCATGGTCATCGAGGCGCCGAGCGGAACCGGAACCCAGAAGTACGTGGTGTTGCAAGGCAAGGTGCAGCGTGTCTCGGAGTTCGTCGCCAAGCTCCTCATGCGTAGCAAGAGCTCCATCAATGAAGCGAGCGCCGCGGTGCGCGTGAAGCCGGGCTCGTTCAACCCGGACCCCGACGAGTTCTACGGCACGAACCACTGGCCCGGCGAAATCCCCGACCAGTCCAACTCCGTCGATCGCTCGGCGAGCGGCGCCCGCGACACCAGCTGCAGCATCTTGAACGGCGTGACACCGAAGGGCGGTCCCAAACTCACCACCTGGGCCGGCACGGACTTTCCCGCCACCACTCCGGACGGTGCCACCAGCGCCTACGTCACCCCGGGGTCGGGGCTCCTCTACCGTCAGGTCACCGGTCGCCAGGTCAAGGACGGCCCGGTCTTCCTGGTGACGGACACCGGCCTTCGCTATGCCGTTCCGTCGAACAACGACAGCGATGCGGGCAAGTCCAAGATCGGCGGGGAGGACAAGAAGCCTGCGACCGCCGAGTCCCAGCAGGATGTGAACAGGGCTCAGCGGAGCCTGGGTTATGAGAGCGTGAAACCAGTTCCGGTGCTCGCCAACTGGTCCGCATTCCTACCGACGGGGCCACGGCTCGATTACAACAGCGCCAGGCAGCCGCAGGGGTCGTGAGACATGGGACATGCGATGAACACGAAGTCGGTATGCGCTCTGTCGGCGGCCATGGTCCTCACAGCCCTGACTCCCGCGGCAGCCGGTCCGCCCCCGGCGCCGGGCGTCCCGGACATGTCTCTCGCGGGCAGCGGTGAGTGCACCTATCCGGCCAAGCAGATCAAGGGCACGCCCTGGTCTCTGCAACGCGTTCTCCTCGACCAACTGTGGCAGGACACCAAGGGGAAGGACACCGAGGGCCGTCCGGTCAAGGTGGCGGTGATCGACACCGGGGTGGACAACACCAATCGGCAGCTCAAGGACGCGGTCGACACCAAGGACGGCGGCGAGGTCCGCAAGGGCGGCAAGAAGAGCCTGTCCAAGGGGAAGAAGGGCGACGGCACGGACGATTCGGTCGGCCATGGCACCAAGGTGGCGGGCATCATCGCGGCACGTCCTCACTCCGGGACCGGATTCGTCGGCATCGCACCCGAAGCCAAGATCATTCCGATTCGGCAGAACGACGAAAAGGGCTCCGGCACGACCGACACGATGGCCATCGCCATCGACCGTGCGGTCCAGGCGGGGGCCGGCGTCATCAACATCTCCCAGGACACCGTCAAACCGCTCGAGGGCAACAACAACCTCCAGCGGGCGGTCCAGGGCGCGCTGAACGCGAATGTCGTCGTGGTCGCCTCGGCCGGGAACGACGGGCTCGACGGCAAGGTCAAGAAGACCTACCCGGCCGCCTACGACGGCGTCCTCGCCGTCGGCGCCTCGGACCGCAACAACGAGCGCGCCCCCTTCTCCCAGTCCGGCAACTTCGTCGACGTGGCCGCGCCCGGTGTCGAAATGGTCTCCACGGTCCCCAAGGGCGGCCAGTGCGTCGACAACGGCACCAGCTTCTCCGCGCCCTACGTCGCCGGAGTCGCGGCTCTGATCCGGGCCAAGCACCCCGACTGGAAGCAGCACCAGGTGGTCGCCCAGATCGAGCAGACAGCCGAACGGGTGGTCAACCAACACGACCGGTTCATCGGTTGGGGCGTCGTTGACCCGGTCCGTGCCCTCACCGAGGACGACGCCCCTGTCGACCGCGTCAACCTCGACAAAGGCGCCGACCACAACGCCAAGGCCCCCGACGCGACGCCCATGGCCCTGGGCGAGACCCCCCAGGAGCGGGAAGAACGTCTCGCGACGTACACCCTGGGCGGCGCCGCCGTCCTCATCGCCTTCCTCGCGGGCAGTGCGGCGGTCGTCAACGAGCGGAACCGCCGCCGCCGTTCGTCCGCCGTGTCTGAGTAGGAGTACTCATGGCGATGTCCGATGGTGCCTATACATTGGATTCTTCGTCGCCGGTGTGACGAAATGCGACATGGTAGGTCAATTGGGTGATGGGCATGGTCGCCGATATCGTCGGAGTGTGTAACGGAACCGTCGAAGAGTTGCCGCTGATACGTAGTTGGGGCTGGACTGTTCGGGGGATACAGTGCTGGATGGGCGACGTGACGTCGCACGGGGAGGACGGGGCTGATGAACGGGGGGAGTCGTGGGTGAGGCGGGGGCACGACCAGGTCTCAACGCGGGCTCGGGCATATCGAAGAAGTCCGAGACGCTGGCCTACTTCAAGAAGCAGCTCGACGAGATGCTGAAGGACCTCGAGGAGTCGCCGGCGGCGAAGAGCGAGATCAGCCGGCACCGGATCGCGGCGGCTGCCTACGGGAAGTTCCCAGCGGCTGAGGAGCTGGCGGGGAGCTACCAGAAAGTCCACACCCGTCTTGAAGAGCTCTCACAGATTCTGGGTGACCAGCTCGAAGCGCTCGGCGTCACTGTCCAGATCTCCGATCGTGGCTACGACAGCGTCGACGCTGAGCAGGCAGCCCGGATGCGAGAGATCCACAAGCGGGCGCAGGACTACTACGACAAGACGGATCCTCAGCGCGGGCGGTCGGCCGACGACGATGCCGACGCTGCCGGTACGGGCACGGGCAAGAGCGGCACGTCGGACGAGACCTTCGGCTAATAGCGGGGAGTGGGGGCAATGGCGAGCCCGGGATTCGAGGGCATGTCTCTTGCGGAGCTGCACGCGTTGGTCGCTGATGCCGACCCGGACAAGCTGACCAGCGCGGGGAGCGCAGTAGGCGACGCAAGTCCCAGGATCGACGCCATCGGGCTCGGCCTGCGTACGTACGCGGAGCGGGTGGAATGGGACGGTGAGGGCGCGGAGGGGTTCCGCGACTGGACGCGTGAGTTTGCTGGCGAGGTCATGAAACTCGCTGAGTATGCCGCGGTCGTGGGCGATCAGATGGCCGCGGCAGGCCAGGCGTTGAGGGAAGCGAAGAAGGCTATTCCCAAGCCGGTGGACGCGGCCGAAGCTCATGGGGACCCCGATTTGGACGATGCGCTCCAGAAGGACGCGACGACCAACAAGCAGGCGGCCATTCATCAGCTGGAGCGGGTGACCTCGTACTACCGGTTTGCGAATGATGAAATCAAGGCGCGGGAGGAGCCGAGGTTCAAGCCGCTGGATATTGACCCTAGGTTGCGTGACCCTGGAACCTCTGATTCGGCACTGTCAGCATCGGGCGGAGACGGAGCCTACTCGACGCCTTCGGATGCCAAGGCTCAGCCGGATGGGTCCAGCGTCCCTGAACCTCGGACTCGTGTTGCTCAGGACGTCGGTCGAGACACCCGTACTGCCATTGACGGGGTGAAAAGTGCGATGCCGCCGGACACCGCCGACAGGCGTGTTGGCGACGCTCCGCCGACCACTGTTCCTCCTGAGACGCGACGGGAAGCGACGTTGCCGCCCGCGCCAGTGAGGCCAGGGCCGTCCCCAACTGTGAGGCCGCCTTCGCCGAGTATCGGCCCTCCTGCGAGGAGCCTTGGGCCTTCGGGCGAAAAGCCTCTGACCAGTACGTCAACCCCCAGGGGCCCTGTCCTGCCTCGGGCGGGGAACAACGAGGGAATCGTCGGAGGGAAACAACGTCCGTTGAACAGTGGTCCCCCAAGGTTGCCTCGCGCGACGGTGATCGGTGAAGAGAGAACGTCGATGCCACGAGGGCCGGTGGTGGGAGGCGGTCCCCCCAATACCCGGGGCGGGCAGCCGATTAATGGCACGCCCGAACGTCGACTTTCCTCAGAATCCGGTGGACGAGTGAATCCGCCGCGGGTTCCGTTTGCCTCCGAGGAGGGCAGGCACGGCAATCCGGGGGCTCCTCGGCAGAGCTCGGAACGTCGCTCGGTACTGGAATCCGGAGGTTCCGTCGCGGCGCCTCGTCACTTCAATCGGGAGCGAAGTGAGTTCACTCCCGGTGGTGCGGGCCTTATCAGGGGAGGTCAGGCAGGAGTGCCAGGGCCCTCATCACGCACCAGCACAGCCAGGGCCAATCAGGAGACGGGCGAGGCGCCTGACTACCTGGTCGAAGACGAAGAGACCTGGACTTTGGGACGGCGTGACACTGTTCCTCCAGTCGTCGACTAGCGACATGAGTCCCGCAGGAAGTTGAGGAGAGCCACACGCTATGCCGATCTCGATTCGCGCCGCACGGAGCAACGCGCAGCGCTCGCTCGTGCTGTTGACGGCGGTGATGACTTGCTGGGCTGGAACCGCGTTTGTGGCATCGGCGGAGGGCGTGCGGTCCGATCAGTGGTATCTCGATGCCATGAAGGCGGACCAAATGCAGAGCGTCGCGAACGGCAACAGGGTGACTGTGGCTGTCGTGGATTCCGGTGTCGATAGTTCGACTCCGGAACTTCGGGGGCGTGTCTTGCACGGCTTGGACCTGGGCATTCATCCGACGAGTGCAAACAAGGATGAAGATGGGCATGGAACGGCCATGGCCTCTCTCATCGCTGGCACGGGTGCCGGTGGCGGTATCCAAGGTTTGGCTCCAGGCGCCAAAATTCTGCCTGTCAAGCTAGGCAAGGTGCTTATTGCTGCAGATGAGTTGATGGCGAAGTCGATCCGGTATGCCGTAAAGAGTGATGCCAAGGTCATAAACATCTCGATGGGTGGCGCTAGTGACGAAGAATCAGTGTCTAAAACTCGAGAGGCAGTCAAGTATGCTGTCTCGAAAGGTAAATTGATCTTTGCGGCCACCGGAAATGATGGCGACAAGGGCAATTATTCGGAATTTCCGGCGAACATTCCTGGGGTTGTCGGTGTGGCGGCGGTCGATTCAAACGGAACTGTAGCTGATTTTTCTACCTATGGATCACAGGTAGCCTTGGCGTCTCCCGGTAAAGATATTCCTGTGCATTGTGAGGGTAAGCAGGATTTCTGCCCGAGGAGCGGTACAAGCCCGGCCGCTGCCCTGGCATCCGCGTCCGCCGCACTCATCTGGTCGAAGCACCCCAGCTGGACCAATAACCAGGTCCTCCGGGTCATGATGCAAACCGCAAACAAGCCGAAGGGCAAGATTCCCAGCCGATACCTCGGATACGGCATCATCCGACCCGCTCAGGTCTTGCTCGGCGGTAAGGGGAAGCCGGGCCCGGCGGATGTGAACCCGCTGCTCGAGCGCGAGGGAGCGACCACGCCGGACCCGTCCGCTTCCGCTTCGAAGTCCGGCGACGCCCAACCGCAGCCCTCCGGCTCGGACAAGCAGGCTTCCGATCAACAGGCGGGCAAGGAAGCCTCCGCTGACGCCAAGTCAAGCGAGAGTGGCAATACCGGTCTTTGGATTGCCCTTGGGGCAGGAGCCGCCGTCGTGGTTGCTGCCGTGGCCATTGTCATGGTGAGGCGCCGTGGCAGCCAGTACTGACAGCGCCTCGCTTACCACAAGCGAAACACGCGTGAATGGTGAGCGAGGGGTTGCTGCTTCCCGCCGGACTCGGTAGGAAGCTCTGACAGGGTGAGTTGAGAAGAGAATCCCCATCTCGACTCGCCAACACATCATGGGGGAAGGTGGAACATGTCGGGCGGACAGCGGCTAAGCGAACAGCACTTTGTCAAGTTCGAGAATGATCTTGACGTTGCCAGTGGGCATCTCGCTACCAACGTCAAGAATTTGGTTCTCGCTCTCGAGGCGGTCCAGGTCGGGTGGAAGGGTGACGCCGCGGGGCAATTCGACCAGGCGCAGAGGACGCTCAACGAGGGTCACGAAGACGTACGTCAACTGGTCGAGAAGATCAAAGCGGCCGTGCAGCTCACCCGCCGTGCGGGTGGCGCCAACGACCACGAGCTCGCCACGACATTCCGGAACACAGACGTTGAGACCGGAGCGTTGAAGAGCAAGCTGGACGACTACACCTAGTCGCAGAGGGCGTGGTAGCGCCCGGAGACACAGCTGAATCGCAAACCGCCGCTACACCATGAGGAGCGACCCGCAAGTGGCCGGAGACCCACAGGAAATCAAAGTAACCTACAACTCGCTCGCGGACACTGCCGGTGACCTCGAGCGGGGAGCGAAAATGGTGCGCCAGCAGATTGACGCCATCATCGCCGCGGTCAAGACTGTGACGAGTGGCTGGGAAGGCGAGGCGCACGAGACGATGCAGGCTGCTGAGGCGAAGTTCCGCGCCCGCGCCGAACAGATCGAAATCGAGCTCGGGAAGATGGCGAGTAAGATCCGCGAGGGCAGCATGGACTACCGGGCAACCGATAAGAAGGCAGCCCAGCTCTTTCAGGACATCTAGGCAGCCCGAGAAGTCGGCGCCTGGCGTGGCCACGCCATGGGAGTGGGCAACCGCTGAGCGGTTGCCCACTCCCATTTTTCTCGGTTCGCCGACCGTCTGCCCCCTACGGAGTCTGGAGTCCGGTATAGCCGTGGAGCTTTGCGGAGTGCTGGACGAATCCCTTCAGCGTGGCCCGCTCGAACGCGGGGTCGGGCTTCTTGAGGGAGGGTTCGACCTGCTCCAGGAGAGTCTCGACAGGGTGTAGAGACCCGTATCCAGACCCTCCGGACAGCGGGCATTCCCGTAAGCCCGGTGGGCTTTCGTATTGGCGCCTGAGTCCTTGCCGGCGCCGAGGGAATCGTGGAGCTCGAAGCTCGACGATCGGTAGCGCACACTCTTGGCGAAGCTTCCGTAGAGGGGGTCAGTCTGTATACCGGATCGCCTTCGGCGTTTCTCAGGTAGCAGGCTTCCGCTGGGGACGTCGGGTCCGAGGGGGCTTCCGTAACCGACTCCAGGTTGCAGTGCTTGAGGTCCAGCCTGGCTACCGCGGAACAGGTCCCTCCGCCTGGGCGATCGGGGTCGGGATCCGCAGTGGGTTGGGGGCGATTTTCTTGATGGCATCGCCCGAGGGGGCGTCGCAATTGAACTTCTCAGCCACGTTCTTCGCTATGCCGCTCGTCACCCGGGCGAGGGCCGCACGGCCTTCGCCCGGGTGCTCAGGATCGAGGAGATCGTCGAAGGCGAAAGTGCTGACGAGTAGACTCTCGCCCTTCTTGTTGCGGTACCCGAGCTCCACGCCACCGTACAGGCCTCCATCCGACACGACGGTCCCGGCCACCCTCGCCCCATGGGGACGGCGGCACCGCCGATCGTAGTGAGAAACTCGTACTTGATGGCTGAGGCTGTCCGTTCCGCCTCTGAACGCCAGTGCAGTTCTACCGTGATGGTCTTGCGGCTGTCCGGGTCTTCGGCATAGCAGTTCGTGATGCGTCCGTCCTCACCGCCCGGAGAGTGCCGCGTGGTATCCGACTCGGCGTGGACGTGACCGTTACCCAGCGCGCTCTTCGGGCGATGCCTCCGTACGCCTCGCCCAGGGTTTTGTCCTCACGCCATTCCTCGTATCCTCCTGTGAAGTAGAAGGTTGTGCCGAGGGCACTCAGCAGACATACGGTGCTTGCTGGCCCGACGGTGTGTGACGCCGTTGAGATGCTCTCGCGGTGTCTCTCAAGAGCTTTCCTTCATCTACTTTCCGCAGGGGAGCTTCTTGAGCACCTTTGCCGTGAATGACTGGATGAGATCGCCGAGGGCGCGGTGGGACTCATCGCGATCCTTGATGGTGGAGCTGTAGATGGTCAGTGAGTAGAGATTGGCTCGGTATTCGGAGTTGGGGCACTTCACTAGAGAGACAGCTCCATATGGCCACGTGGCGGCATTGTACGCGCCGGAAACCTTTTTGGGCTTATAGGTTCCGTGTTCCGCGATGAGGCTATCGAGTGTCGGCTGGGGGCTCTGCTCTTTATCGTACCAATTCCCGCTTACGGTGACCTTTGCGTAGCCGTCAATGTAATATTGGCACTGCTCATATTCCTCCGCTCCCTTGATGGATTTCGTGGTCTTTCCTTGGCTCAAGCTTTTCCCCGGAGGGAAGATGGGTGCGTATAGATCTTTCTTTTCCTGGACTCCGCAGAAGGAGGGGGGTAGTGCATATTCACGCTTTTCTTGCGAGCAGCCCGTGACGGTGGTGGAGAATGTCAATGCTGCGACGGCAAGGCCCGCCATTTGCTTGGCGGAGCCCCTGTGCGATTTGGTGCCGAAGATCTTGCGCTCCTTATGGGTCATCCTCGGTTTCCGTTTCGAGCTTGCTGCCAGTTCGATCCCTCACCGTGACTGTTGCCGGCTTGCTTTCCGGCAGCGTCCTTCAAGTCATTGATGGTGTCTTTGTCAAGGTCGCTTCTTTCAGCGGCATGCTGTACGGCAAACCTTGCGGACTCAAGGGCTTGCTTGCGCCCGTTGGAGAAGTCGTAGCCCGCTTCATCTTGTGCTTTCTCGGTGGTGTCTCTTTCAATAGACTTCATGATGCTTTCGTTGAGGTCTTCCTGAATCCAGCCGATAGGCTCAGCGATGGGTGCAGCAGCAGGGTTGCGTTCCAGGCCGGCGCCGATACCAACACCGATGAACCTGTTGGCCCACTTGCTGGCGAGTCCTGCCTTCTCGTTGAATTCCTTGTCGTCGGCGATGTGCTCTTCGTGAATTCCCTCTGCCCGGCCTTCGCTCATGATTCCCGCCACGACCGCCCCGGGGGACACGGCGGTGTTGATGCGCTCCGACAGCGAGACCTGTGACGTGCTGTGTCCGTTGATGACGTCGTCCACCTGGTTGGCCGTGTAGGCCTGTTGCGCTGCTGTGATCGCACCGTAGGCGTGTGGGTCACGGCCGACGGTCTCAAGGAACGGCTCCAGCTTGACGTTGCCGAGCTTGGCGCTCGCTCCGTTCAGCGGGAGGTCATCATCCGATGTGATCGCTCGTTGTACGTCGCCCGTGTAGTCGGCGGTCATTTCACCGAGGGAGCGCCTGAGGTCGGTGAAGTCTCCGTCTTTCTTGATCAGGCTGGGGTCGTCGCCGAAGAGCCTTACCGCTTCGTGCATGACGGCCGCGTTGGCAGCGGAGTGGTTCGGCGGGTCGGTGGCCGCGTTGCTGTCTGGTAGTCGGCCTGTGGCCGCTGCCTTGAGGGCCGCGTCGAATCCCTTGTGGGGATCCTTCAAGGTCGTGTCGTCACCGGTGTTCTCGATGTTCCCTGTCCAGGTCGTCGTGTTGGTGACCTTCCAGTCACGATCCTTGACCAGGTACTCGAGCCGGTCGTTCTTCTCCGCCTTGCCGTCACCCGGGTTCGGGTCGGAGTTCGGGTCCAAGAAGGCTGCGGAGGCATCGGGCTGATGACTCATGATGCCCAGGAGACCATCCATCGGATCCTGCGCGAATTGGCCGTCCTTCTTGTTGCCGAATTTCCCGTAGAGATCCCAGATGTCAGGGTCTCCGCCCTTCTTCTCGTCCTCGGCGGAACGTATGTCATCCCCAAGGTCGGAGAGGAACTGCGTCGAGTAGCCGTCGCCGTGCTTCATCAGGGTGATGAGGCTCTGATATCCGCGAACCTGCTGACCGTGGTAGCGGCCGATGGAGTCTTCCTTCTCCGTGACCGCGTTCAGGTCGTACTTTTCTACGCCCGCTTTTTGCAGTCCCTTGCGGAAGTGCTCGTAGAAGTTGCCGTCAGAAGATTTGAGCCACTTCGAGTAGGCCTTCGAATATTCCTTGGAGCCGAACCGCAGCTCCTTGCCGTCCGCTCCCTTGAACTTGGGCACCTTGGTGGCGCTGGAGATGTTCGTGGCCAGCGAGTCCCGTAGCTGCCGGTAATCCTTGCCGTGCTCTTTATCCCCCGCCAGGTCGGCGAGTTTGTTGTTGTAGTTGATGGTGCCCTTGGGGCCGAGGCTGGCGAGAAAGGTCTGACTGAAATCCTTGTCGCCCTTGTTTTCCCGTTCCAGGCGTTTCAGTTCGGCGAGGCCCTTTTCGTCGAGGTCGCCTGAATTGAGTTTCATGGCGAGGTCGCTGGCCTTCTTGCCCTCAACCGCTTCGATGTCGCCCAGAGCCTTGTTGTTGAAGCCGTTGTTGACTCCATCGAGAGCGTCAGGGTCCTCGACCGCTTGCTTGAGTGCGAGCTTGACGTACCTGTCGGTGTCGTCGAAGGCTTCGACGACTTTGCTGATGTGCTTGGTCCACTTCTGCTCGACGGTGTGCATGTCGGGATCGTGGCGGGCGGCATTCGCGTCGGCTTCGCTGGCCTTGTCGTAGTCGTAGCGCGCGATACCGTCTTCGGACACCTTCATACCGGCCTTCACGGCGTCCGCTACGGCCGACTTGAGCTTTGCGCGCAGGTCGACGAACTGATCCTGCGCATCACGCAGGATCGAAGCGATGGCACGCGCCTCCTTGGCCGCAGCGGTGTACTGGCCGCTGGTGACCACCGAAACGGGCTGGGCGGCTATGGCGCTCTGTCCGTTCCATGAGCCGTCGGCCGAGAGGCTCTTGACCTTCGCATCGTAGGTTTTCTGGGCGCTCTCGAACTTCTTGGCGGCTTCGTCCCACTTGGTGGCTGCCTTACCAAGGAGGGAGAACTTAGTGGTCGTGACGTCGTGATACGTGAGCATGATTCCCCCTAGTAGTCCGAAATCCGAGATTGGTAGAGCGGACCTGCGGGGGGATCGCCCGGCCTCGGGTACGAGGTGAACAATGCGCCGGTGCGTTGATCGGTACCCGACAGTGCCTTGTGAGTGTCGCTCAGCGCTGTCTTCTCGGCGGACAGACGGTGCCGAAGCATTTTGACGGAGGCGTGCCATCCTTTGAGGGCTGCGTTGAGGCCTGCGCCTGTGTTCCAGCCCTTGAACTCCTTCGCCGCTTCCTCCGTGGTGAGGTCGGCCCACTCGCCGGCCTGTTTCGTGTCGTGCTCGATGCCGTCCGGCCCTCCCAAGGCCTCGACCGCGGCCTTCTTCTTGGCCGGCGACATCGAGAGGTTGGGCGCCGGGGGGCCGAAGAGTTGAGGGTTGTCGGGGGAGCCGGTCTGGTTGAGGCGCATATGGGTATCCTGCTGGCGCATTGTCGCGTCTGAGCGCAATTCGCCCCACTCTTCATTAAAGGTCACGATTTCCCCCTGTGGTCGACGTCGAATGTCGGCTTTGCAGCGTAGGCGAAATGGTCATGTTGTGTCCGCGCCAGAACCGATCCCGCTCGGGGCGGGATTCCGCGAATCCGGGTTTGGGTCAACCAGGCGGTCGGCATGCTTCGCGTACGGCCGTGATGCCATCGCTTTCATGATCTCTGCTACTGCTCGGGCAGCCAGCCCACCTGGGTGAGCGGAATGCCCCGCTTGCGGGAGACGAAGTAGCCACGACCGGGGGGCATGGGGCGTGGACGGACGCCGCCGAGGACATCGCCTTCGCCCGGGTCGCCGGACAGCACCATTCCCTGTGCGCCGAGTTCCTTCACCCGCTGCATGAAGGACTCGAACATCGAGCGCGACGCGCCGGCCGAGCTGCGGGCGATGATGAAGCGCATGCCGACATCGCGGGCGAAGGGGAGGTTCTCGGTGAGGACGGCCAAGGGGTTTCCGCTGCTCGTGGAGACGAGCTCGTAGTCGTCAATGATGACGAAGAACTGGGGGCCGCTCCACCAGCTGCGGTCGCGCAGCTGCTGAGGGGTGATGTCGGGCTTGGGCGCGCGCCGTTCCATGAGGCTGTTCAGTGCACCGGCGTGGACGTCCAGTGCCGAAGCGATCGGCGCGTATTCCAGGAGGTGGCTGTCCGGAATGACGCCCAAGAGGGAGCGGCGGTAGTCGCCGACCACGATCTTGGCCTCATCCGGGCCGTACCGTTCGGTGATCTGCTTGGCGATGAGGCGGATGAGAGACGTCTTGCCTGATTCACTCTCACCGAAGATGAGGAAGAAGGGGTCGGTTTCGAAGTCGATGAATACCGGCTCGAGGTTCTTCTCGTCGATGCCGATCGCGATGCCGTGCTGTGGGTACTCGAAACCCTTCGGGAGTTCGTCGGCGCGGAGCTTGCGCGGCAGCAGGCGGACGCGGGGAGCGGGCGGACCGGACCAGGCGGCGCCCACAGCGCGGACCATCTCAGTGGTCGCCTCGGTCATGGCGTCGGGGTCGTGACCGCTGTCGACGCGCGGCTGGGCGCCCATGAAGTGCAGCTTCTCCGGCATCTGGCCACGGCCTGGAATGCCGGCCGGGACGTTCGCGGCGACCTTGCGGTCGAATTCCGAGTCCATCGTGTCGCCGAGGCGCATCTCCAGACGGTTGAGGAGCTGGTCTTTGAGTGATGCCCGGACCTCCATGTTGCGGGAGGCGGTAATGACGATGTGCACGCCGTAGCCCAGACCGCGGCCGGCGATGTCGGTGACGATGCCTTCGAGTACCTCGTACTCGGCCTTGAAGTTGCCCCAGCCGTCGATGATCAGGAAGACATCGCCCCACCCCTGGTTGGCGTGCTCCCCAGCCGCCCGCTGCCGCCGGTAGGTGCTCATGGAATCGATGTTCTGAGCGCGGAAGTACTCCTCGCGGCGTGCCAGGACACCGGCGACCTCGGCGACGGTGCGCCGGACCTTCTCCGGGTCCAGGCGCGAGGCGACTCCACCCACATGCGGCAGGTCGGCGATGGTGCTCAGACCTCCGCCGCCGAAGTCGAGTGCGTAGAACTGCACCTCGGCCGGGGTATGGGTGACGGCGAATGCCGAGACCAGGGTGCGCATCAGGGTCGACTTGCCGGACTGCGGGCCGCCCACCACCAGCATGTGGCCGGCGGCTCCCGAGAAGTCGCGGTAGAGGATGTCGCGGCGCTGTTCGTACGGCTTGTCGATGAGGCCGACGGGGACGACCAGGCCGCCGGGCCGGGCGTAGTCCGCCGATTGCAGACCACGGTCCGGGGTCGTGGCGAGGGGCGGGAGCAGTTCGTCCAGCGACGGTGCCTCGTTCAGGGGCGGCAGCCACACCTGGTGGGCCGGTTGCCCCTGGCCTTCCAGACGGCCCACGATCACGTCCAGGACCGTTTCGGCCAGGGCATCGTCGTTCTGCTGGGCCGGGGTGAGTAGCGCCGCGGGGTCGGGCGTCGTGTACGTCACGGGGACCGCGGTCGCGGTGAAGAGCACCGGCCGCCGTTCGACCGGCAGCGAAGTGCCGTCCAGTTCGGGAGTGGCGCGGGTGCGGTAGGTGCCCGAGACGTACGCCGCCTTGAAGCGGGTCATCTCGTCGGTGCCGAACTTCAAGTAGCCCGAGCCGGGCACGGGCGGAAGGTGGTAGGCGTCCGGTACCCCCAGGGCCGTCCGGGATTCCGAGGCGGAGAAGGTGCGCAGGCCGATGCGGTAGGAGAGGTAGGTCTCCAGCCCGCGCAGCCGTCCCTCTTCCAGCCGCTGCGAGGCCAGCAGCAGATGCACACCCAGCGATCGGCCGATGCGGCCGATCTGGATGAACATTTCGATGAAGTCCGGCTTCGCCGTCAACAGCTCGCTGAACTCATCGATCACCAGGACGAGTGAGGACAGCGGCTCCAGGGGGGCTCCGGCCGCACGCGCCTTCTCATAGTCGTGCACGTTCGCGTAATTGCCCGCCGACCGCAGTAGTTCCTGGCGGCGCTGAAGCTCGCCGGTGATCGAGTCGCGCATGCGGTCGACCAGCGTCAGGTCGTCCGCCAGGTTGGTGATGACCGCGGCCACATGCGGCAGTTCGGACATCCCGGCGAAGGTCGCGCCGCCCTTGAAGTCCGCCAGAACGAAGTTCAGGGTCTCCGACGAGTGGGTGACCGCGAGACCCAGCACGAGGGTCCGCAGCAGTTCGGACTTTCCGGACCCCGTCGCGCCGACGCACAGGCCGTGCGGACCCATGCCCTCCTGAGCTGCTTCCTTGAGGTCCAGCATGACCGGCGAGCCGTCCTCTGAGATGCCGATCGGCACCCGCAACCGCTCGGCCAGGGAGCGTGGCCGCCAAGTGCGGGACACGTCCACCGACCCCGCGTCGCCCAGCCCCAGCAGATCGGTGAAGTCGAGGTTGGCGAGCAGCGGCTCGTCGTCGTCCCCTCCACCCATGCGCAGCGGCGCGAGCTGGCGCGCCAGCGCTTCCGCGGCCTCCAGGGGCAGCAGGTCCGGGGCGCCGTCGTACGCTGCAATCTGTGAGAGCAGTTGCAGTCTGCCCGGGCGCACGACGACCGACAGACCGCCGCGCGGCTCGTCCAGCTCGCTCGACACCACCTCGATGACGGTCACGCCCTGCAGGCCCTCGGGCGCTGCGAACGCCGAGTCCGGCGGCACGATCCCGCCGTCCAGCACGACCACGAGATGCGGCTGGTCGAGGGCCGGCTGCGCGTCCCGGCTGAATCGGCTGCGCCCTTCCAGACGGCCTTTGAGGAGCTCTTCAAGTTCGGCCAGCGAGTCGCTGAACAGCCGTCGTGAGCCGGCACCGTCGACCGTGCCTGGGACCTGCACGTGCGGTAGCCACTTGGTCCACTCCCACTGCTCCGCCGAACCGCGGGCGGCGACCACGGCGATGACCATGTCCTCCGGCGAGTGCAGCGTGGCCAGCTGGGCGATGAGCGCCCGAGTGGCCCCGTGTACGTACTCCGGCACTCCGGACACCGTCATGTGGTAGAAGGCGCGGAGCGAGACAGCCATGGGCATGCTGTCCAGCGACCCCTGGGTCGCGAGGAAATTCTGCATCGCGCCGGCCGTCAGCGGCTCCAGGTCGTCGACGGTGGCGGTGTCGGGGGCGACCAGGGGAGTGGCGAGCTGCTGCGGTCCGACTCCTATGCGAACCTGGCAGAAGTCGTGGTCGGTCAAGCGTCGTTCCCATACCCGGTTGCCCTCGGCGACAACTGCCCACAGCTGTTCCGGGGCGGGATGCAGGTAGTACTGCGCGTCACGCTGCCGCCGAGCCGTCTTCCGCACGGTTCTGCGGGTCTGCGCGAGGTACTTGAGGTAGTCGCGACGCAGGTCCGCCATCTGTCCCTGGGAGCCCCGCCGGTGCCGCATGATCATCGCGATGGTCATGCCGAGCGTGGAGAACATCATCATCACGCCCATGATCTTCATCATGGGCTGAGCGCCCGGCATGAAGAAATAGACCATCGACGAGCCCATGCCGAGCGTCGGCAACAGCTGCATCAAGATGCCCTCTTGCTGCCCGCGCGGCAGTTCCGGAGGCGGTTCGAGGCGGAGTTCCTCGGCGGGCACCTCGGGCGGCAGAGCCCGCGGCTGGCGCTTGACGACGACCTGGCTCACCGGATCCCTCATCCCTCCGCGCGGCGGGACAGTTCTCGTCCGGCACCCCCGTGGCGACGGCCTCCCTCCGCGAGGGGTGATCCTATCGACGTATAGGCAGCACGGCCCGGGTAGGGTGGCCGCCGCGCGCATGTAGAAGCGAGGCGGAAGACCGAACGAGGGGGACCTGAAAGTGAGTACGTCCGCTACGACCGGTTTCTGCAGAGTCACGGTCGTGGCTCCGGACAGCCGGATCGACGTCGCCCTTCCCGAGGATGTCGCCGTCGCCGACGTCTATCCGGAGATCCTGCGGCTGACCGGTCAGACCCAGCCCGCGGGAACGCCCACCGGATACCACCTCGTGCGTCGCGACGGCACGGTCCTGGACAGCTCACGATCCTTGATGGCGCAGCGGGTGCTGGACGGTGAGCTGTTGTCCCTGCGGCCCTTTGCCGAATCGCTGCCGCCCGCCGTCTACGACGACGTCTCCGACGCGATCGCCTCCGCCGTCACCCGCGACCGGACCCTGTGGAACGACCAGTTCCTACGAATGTCCGGCCTCTTCGGTGGCTCCTTGCTGCTCATCCTCATGGGCTTCGTGCTCTGGTTCGCCGATCCCGTGAAGCACGACATGCACAGTCTTCCGGGCATCATCGCCGCGGCTGTCGGCGTTCTGCTGACCGCGCTCGCCGGGGTGCGGGCCCGGGTGTACGAGGACCGTGCGTCCGCCATCGCGCTCGGGCTGGGCGCCCTGCCCCACCTCATGATCGCGGGATCCGGCCTCCTCGCCCTGGAGCCGGGTGAGGGCATTGGCCGCCTGCAGTTCATGCTCGGCTGCGTAGCCGTACTCGTCGGTTCCGTCGCCCTCGTCGTCGCCATGCCGAGCGGCGACGCCCCCTTTGTCGCGGCTGTCTTCGCGTCGAGTGTCGGCACCCTCGCCACATTCTGCTCGATCCTCACCGAGACGGGTCCCACGGGGACGGCTGCCGTCTGTGCCGTTGTCGCGATCGGCGCCATTGCCTTCCTGCCTGGTCTGTCGGCACGCGTCGCCCGTCTGCCCATCGGGTACGCGGCCCCCCATTCGGCGGTCGACGACAGCCTGGACCCGAACACCGCCCACACCGTGGAACCGCTCGATGCCGATCGCGTCGCCGCCCAGGCCCGACGCGGCCACGAGATGCTGCTCGGCTTGGTCGGCGGCTGCTCCGCCGTCGTCGTCGGCTCCGCTGCCGTCCTGGGCTTCTCCGACAACATGTGGGGTCAGCTGTTGGCGCTCGCCTCCGGTCTCGCGATGCTGCTGCGCGCCCGGCTCTTCCGCTACACCACCCAAGTCGCCGCCGTCCTCGGCGCGGGCCTTCTCTCTCTCGCCCTGCTGGTGCTGGGGCTGTCTCTGAACCCGCCGGCCGACGCGGTCCTCAAACTGCTCACCGAGAACGACCGCGGGCCACTGGACATCCGTACCATCTGGCTGGCCGTGGCCGTCACAGCGGGCGCCGGTCTGCTCCTGGCCATCGCACTGATCATCCCCAGGGCGGGGGTGTCCCCTTTCTGGGGTCGCCTCTCCGACCTGGCCGAGAGTGCCTTCCTGCTCTCCTTGGTGCCCCTGTGCCTCGCCGTACTGGACGTCTACAACACCGCGCGGAGCCTCACCAGTGGCTGATGAGGGCTATCGCTCCTTCAACCCCTGCGGGAGGCGCGCGTGGAACCGCTGACGCAGGACGATCCGCGGAGGCTCGGGCCGTACCACGTCATCGCGAGGCTGGCTCCCGGCACAGGCGAGGTCACCACAGCCGCCCGGTACTTCGTCGGGCGCAGCGCAGGCGGGAAGCGCACTGCCGTGGTCACCACCCCACTGACGGAACTCGTGGAGGACACGGCATACCGCGGCCGCTTCCTGCGGGAGGCGGAGAACGCGAGTCTGCTGGGCCGGGCCCAGCCGTGCCCCTGGCTTGTTCCTGTGCTGGAGATCTCGGACGACGCCGACGGGCCTCCTTGGAGCGCTGCGCCCTATCGCCCGATGGTGTCCCTGCCCGCGGCGCTGGAGGCGCACGGGGGGCCACTCCCGGCCCACACCGTGCGCGCGCTGGGGGCCGCGTTGGCCGAGACGCTGGCGGCAATTCACCAAGCGGGTTTCACCCACGCGGGGGTCGCCCCGGGCTCGGTGTTCGTGGCGGACAACGGGCCTCGGCTGGCGGGGTTCGGCGCGGTACGGGCCGCTGGATCGGACGGTGAGGCGCGAGCCGACATGCCCGGGCTGGCCGTTGACGCGCTGCCACCGGAGCAGATCTCGGGTGGGCGGCCCCGCCCGCTGGGGGACATCTTCGCGCTGGGCGCGGTGCTGGCGTACGCGGCGACGGGGGAGCCGCACCCCGAGGAGTCCGCACTGCCGGAGGAGCTGAGGGCCACGCTGGGCTCCTGCCTCGCTCCGGACCCGGCGGACCGGCCGACGGCTCGGGCGCTGTCGCACGAGCTGATGCGCGGTGTACCTCTGCCGCTGTCCGCCGAGAGCGTGGCACAGGCACAGGCGCCGCCGGGGCCGACGCCGACGGTCGTCGACGGCGGACCCGTATCCTCCTCCGGCGGCCCGGTCGCGACCGTACTGAACGGCGGCCCCGACCGGCCCGCGGCGTTGCCGGACCCTGGCTGGCTGCCGGTGGGGGTGCTCGTCGCGCTGGCCGAGCAGTCCTCGGTGATGTTGACGACGGAAGTCGAGCCGGCACATGCGGACTCGCCGGAGGACGATGCGGTGCGGGCACCGTCGCCCGCACCGATCGGCCCGCTCGCCTCTCCCGGACACATCACTGCCGACGGACGGGGCACGGCGGGTGTCCCACGCCCGCCCACTCGCCTGTCCGGCCGTACGGACCCTGCGGAGACTGCCGTTCCGCAGGCGGCCGCCCGCTCCTCCCGACGAGCCCTGCTCATCGGTGCGGCCTGGGGCACCGCAGGTGCCGCCGTGGGAGGTGCCACGATGTGGGCCGGGACAGCCGAGGACGACTCTCCGCTCACGCCGGCCGAGCGCCTTGCGGCCGCCCATCGCTCGCGCCGCCGACTCGAAGGTGCCCCGCCCAGGCCGCTGTGGCGATACGACGTCGAGGGCAAACCGTCGGCACAGGCTCCTCTCGTCTGCGCGGGCAGGACCGTCGTCCTCGTCACCGACAAGGACGTCACGGGGCTCGACCTCCGTACGGGCAAGCGACTTTGGGCCCTGGACGTCCGCGCCTGGGGCCGGCTCCAGCCCGTCGGGGAGAACCTGGTGCTCGTGCCGGGCGCCGAGCTCGTGGCCGTGGATCCCCGGACAGGGGAGACGGAGGGGCTGCCGAAGGAGTTCCGTTCCGGCGGCGGAACCTCGCAAGCCGCAGTGCTCGCGGCAGAGCGCGGCACTGTCTGGATCGCCGTGGAACGCCGGAAGGAGGGGGCCGTCCGCCGTGATGTGATCGCCTACGACCTCAACAGGCGGGCGGAACTGTGGCGTAGCAGGCTGCCCGGCCGCTTCGACGAGGGATACCTGACGAAGGATGCCCTTGTCGTACGCGGCGAACGGTTCCTGGCGTTCGACCGCACTGGTGGGACGCGGCGGTGGACGCGCTCCTACGAGGGTGTGACGGCAGGAGAGCCGGTCGCCATCGAGGCTGACAACGCCCTTGTCGCAGCCATCAGCACCACCCTGCGCGGATACGACATGGCACGCGGCGCCGGGCCTGTGTGGACCGTCAAGGCAATGGGCGAAGCGGAATCCGGAGGCCCGGCCGCGTTCGGTCCTCCCGTCGTGCACGGTGACACGGTGTACGCCACCGACGGCGGCTATGCGGTACACGCGTTGTCCAAGGCCACCGGGGACGTGCGGTGGCAGCGAACCTATGCGTTCGCGATGGCGGAGGTGCCCGGGACTCGTACGCCCGATACGGCGGTGAATCCTTCGGGAGACACCGTGCTGATGGCGAATGACGTGGAGCTGGACGCCTTCGACGCTGACGACGGCACACTGCGGTGGCGTTTCACTGACGGCGGTGCCGCGGTCGGCAAGGGAACTGTCGTGTCACGGCGCAGGATGGCCCTCACGGACGATCTGGCGGTCGTCGTCAGTGGTAGGAGCGTTTACGCACTGCCGTTGCGTTGAGCCACGGCCGTCCGGAGGAGCGAATGGAATCGCAGCAGCAGACCGAGCCCACGACGCTCGGCCCATATCGCGTCGTCGGCACGCCGGGCGCCGACGAACGCACCGACGACGCGCGTCGCCGCATCGCGCGGGACGACCGCACGGGCGGTGCGGCCCTGCTCATGCTGCCGCACGAAGAGCTTGCGGACGATCCCGGCTACCGGGTTCGTTTCCGGTCCGAGGCAGAGAACTCCCGCCGGATGACGGGCTTCTGGGAGGCCCCGGTCGTCGACGTGTCACCGCCCGACGCGAGCCTCCCATGGGTCGCGTACGCCTGCTTCCCAGCCCTTTCGCTCCCCTCCGTGCTAGCCGCTCACGATGGTCCGTTGCCGGAATCCACGGTGCGAGTTCTGGGCGCGGTCCTCGCGGATTCGCTCGCCCACTGGCATGCGAGCGGCCTCGTACACGCGGGGATATCGCCGGGAGCGACGTTCCTGATGGCCGACGGCCCCCGGCTGACCGGGTACGGACTGGCACGGGCCGCGGCACTGGCCGGGTCTCGCGGGCCCCGGCCGTACGGCATTGACCCCTTCAGTCTTCCGCCGGAGCAGGGAGCGGGTGAACGGCCGCGGCCGGAGGGAGACGTGTACGCGCTGGGCGCGGTGCTCTGCTATGCCGCGACGGGGCGCAGGGACCTCACCGACGGGACTCGCGCGCTGGTGCCAGGCGCGCTGGGCGACCTGATCGCCGCCTGTCTGTCCCACGAGCCTGGGCGGCGGCCCCAGCCGGGCGCTCTGGCGCGGGATCTGCGCACGTCATCGGCCCGCGACACCGCGAACAGTCTCCCGAGAACCGTCGTAGCGGCCATCGGCGAGCAGGCCGCGGAGTATTCCGCGAAGGCCCTCAGGAGCGCGCCCGGCCCCTTCGGCGAGTCGCCCTCCGAGGAGACGCGCGCCACCGCATGGCCGCGGCCGTCCCGACGCGCGGTGCTTGTCGGCGCCCTCTCCGGCGCCGTGGGCCTCGGGCTCGGAGCGGGTGGGGTGGCCGGATGGCGGGTGGTCGGGGAAAAGTCGGGACCTCGTCGGACGCCCATGCTGCGGGGCACGGCGCCCGCG
Source organism: Streptomyces sp. NPDC021115 (assembly GCF_044333065.1). Lineage (NCBI taxonomy): Bacteria > Bacillati > Actinomycetota > Actinomycetes > Kitasatosporales > Streptomycetaceae > Streptomyces > Streptomyces sp. NPDC021115. The sequence goes on along the minus strand of NZ_JBIRQF010000001.1, from coordinate 18,737 downwards.
CCTCTGTGGCGCTATGACTTCGGGACCGAACTGGACCCGGCCGAGTTGCCACGGCAGGGAATGACCGCTCTCGTCGCGACCGCCGAGTCCGTGACCGCCGTGAACCTGCGGAGCGGCAGGAAGATCTGGTCGCGCGATGATCTTTACCCCATGGATCCTCTGACACTGCTCGGAAACGGCATGTTCCTTTCCCCGGACACCACCGCCTTCTCCGCCGTCTCGCTGGCCACCGGAAGGATCAGGTGGGTGGAGAGACGCTACAGCGGCAGGGAAAACCCCATGGTGGACCGCACCGTCGCGGCAGCCGGGGACACCGCGTGGTTCATGATCAGGAAGTACACGGACGGGGGCCTGACGAGCAGCGGCCACGCGGTCGCCCGCTACGACTGCGGAAAGCGAAAGGAAGTATGGCGCACCCCGCTTCCCCCGCCGTATCGGGCAGAGGATTCGTATCAACCGGATCCTCCGCCCTACGCGTTTCTGCTCAGCACCATGCTGCTGCTGCCGGCCTATGACGACGAGGGCAAGGCGACCCGGTCGTTCATGGCGCTCGACCGCCGTACCGGCCGGAAACTGTGGAGCCGGACGTATCAGGGTGCGAAGAGCGATTCCGACCAGCCACGTCTGGTGGTCCCCGGAGACCTTCTGATCTTCTGCGGAGACAACGGGATGAGGGCGCACGACATCCACAGCGGCAAGGAGCGGTGGCGGATCGGGGCCGAGGGAAGCTCGCCCGGCAGCCCGGTGGCCCACGGGCGATCGGTCTACGTCACGGATCGCAACGCCGTCACGCATGCCGTCGACGCGCGCAGTGGCCGTCTGCGCTGGCGACGCCGGAGCTCCATCCCCACCGGGTCCGCCTCGCTGACGGGTCAGACCGCGGTGAGTCATTCGGGTGACACGGTGTTCCAGGCGACCGACTCGGAAATCGAGGCCCTCGACGCGGCCGACGGTTCGCTGCGGTGGCGGTTCGCGCCCGTTGGAAAGGGGGGATCGGCCGCTGTTCCCGGCCTCGTCGTGGGCTCCACGCCAGGACGTGTCTTCATTCTGAACGGACAGAACCTCTACGCACTGCCAGTGGACTGATACCGATACCGATGGTTGCTCCTCTCACTCATGACGACCCGCGAGCCCTTGGTTCGTACACCCTCATCGTCCGGCTCGGCAGCGGCGGAATGGGCACCGTCTACCTCGGCCGCTCGGCCACGGGACGCATGGTCGCCTTGAAGGCCGTGCACGCCCGCTTCGCCGAGCAGGCCGAATTCCGCACGAGGTTCCGGCTGGAGACCGACGCCGCACGCGTCATCGGCGGACTGTACGGCGCGCAGGTCATCGACGCGGATCCGCTTGCCCCGACACCCTGGCTCGCCACCGAATACGTCCTCGGCCCGCCGCTCGACGAGGCGGTCGCGCTCGGCGGGGTGCTGTCGGAGCCGGCCGTGCGCGCCCTGGGGGCGGCGCTGTGCGACGCGCTCTCCCAGCTTCACCGCTCCGGTGTGGTGCACCGCGACCTCAAGCCCTCCAACATCCTGCTGACCGCCCTCGGTCCCAAGGTCATCGACTTCGGTATCGCCCGCGCGGCGGGCGACGACCGGCTGACCCGTACGGGTGCGGCGGCCGGAACGCCCGCCTACATGTCGCCCGAGCAGGCCACTGGTGGGGAACACACCGCCGCGGGTGATGTGTTCGCCTTGGCCGGGGTGCTCGTCTTCGCGGCGAGCGGTCGGCCGCCATTCGGTAGCGGACAGCCTGCCGACCTGCTGTACCGGGTGCGGTACGGCGAGCCGGAACTCTCCGGAGTCCCGGAGGGGGTGCGCGCGACGCTGGCGGAGTGCCTCGCCAAGGATCCCGGCCAACGGCCGAGTGCGGAGCAGCTGGCCGAGCGGCTGGGCTCCGGAACCTCCGGTACCCGGCGGTTCGCGGACCATCTGCCGCTCCTGGTCCTGGCGGAGATCGCGCGGCGCGGGGCAGCCGTATGGGACATGCAGCCGGCCAGACTTCCCGCACCCGAGACCGAGCCGAGCACTGAAACGGCTCGGACGCGGGGGCCTGGCCCCCGGCTTTCCCGGCGCAAGCTGATCGCCGCCGTGGGAGGGGGCGGTGCCCTCGCGGCGGGCGCGGCGGCCGGTACTTGGGCCTGGGTCCGGCCGGACGGCACGCCCGGCGACAAGTCGGCTGCGAAGGCCCCTTCCACCCGACGCCCGGCGGGGGCGGCGCCGCTCTTGGCATGGAAGGTATCGGTGCCCTCGGCGTACAGCGAGCTCAAGACGCTCATCGTGGGCGACCATGTCGTCATCGTCCACGATGACGGACTCCTCTGCGTGGATGCCAAGACGGGTGAGAAGCGTGGGGAGACCGACCGGACCCTGCCGGTCATCGTCGACGGGGACCGGCTGCTCACCGTTCAATCGGGCAACCCGGACGGTGCCAACGGCGTCGTCCCCGTCAACCTCGATACGGGAAACCTAGAGTCGCCGATCGCGGATACCGACGACCTGGGCATGCAGGTGAAGCTCCTCGCGGTGGGGGACGGCACGCTGTTCACGGAGGCTCATACGGAAGACGGCGACGAGCGCTCCGCCGTCAGTCTGCGCACGGGCAAGCGGCTCTGGCACCGTGCCATCGCCCCGAACACCAGTGACCCGGTTGCCGCGGCCTTCAGCGGTTCCTCTCTCCTGCGGTTCTCCGGCGACCGGGCCGCGTCGATCGACCCGCGCCAGGGGGCCTTGCGCTGGTCGAAGACGATTCCGCGCGGGTCGGACGCTGTGAAATTCCTGGACACCTGCTTCGCAGCCGCTGGGAATCAAGTGTTCACCGGGGGCCGTGAACTCTTCGCGCTGCGGGCCTCCGACGGAGAGGTCATCTGGCGACTCGGTAAGGGGCGGAAGTTCGGCGACAGCTACGACCCGGCGAAGGAGCACTACGGACCACCAGTTGTCAAGGACGGCGTGGTCTTCTGCATGGAGCGCGGGAACGGCCTCGTCGCCCTGGACGCCGAGCGCGGTGACCTCCTGTGGGAGGAGAAGAAAGAAGCCGGGGGGCAAATGACGACATCCGAAGCCTATGAATCCACGCCGCTCGTCGGTGAGAAGTACTTCTACTGCGCGCCCGAGGACAACCGGTGGGCCAGAGCCATCGACCTGCGAACGCATCGCACCGCCTGGACGTTCCAGGGCCCATCCGGCGACAAGGACAACTTCTCCACTTCCGTCATGACGGCGCACCATCGCGCGGGCATGGTCATCATCACCAATGGGAAAACCGTGTGCGCCATCCCGCTCGAATGATCTGCCCAGCCATCTCGGCCCCCTTTCCCCATGGCCCCCACCGACCAGGAGCCCCGCCTCATGAACCCCCTCGGCACCGGCGACCCCGTCCGCCTCGGCCCGTACCGCCTCACCGGCGTGCTCGGGGCGGGCGGCATGGGGCAGGTGTACCTCGGGCGGGACGCGCAGGGCCGGACCGCGGCCGTCAAGGTGCTGCGGCCCGAGCTGGCGCACGATCCGGAGATGGCCCAGCGCTTTCTGCGCGAGGCGTACGCGGCGCAGTCCGTGCGGAGCGGCGGGGTGGCGCGGGTGCTGGCGGCGCAGACCGAGGGCGGACGGCCGTGGATCGCCACGGAGTTCCTGGTGGGCCCCACACTTGACCAGGCCGTCGAGCGGTACGGGGCCCTCGGTGACCCCGCCGTCAGGGCGCTGGGCGCGGCACTGGTGACGACGCTACGGGAGATCCACGGCGCCGGGCTCGTGCACCGCGACCTCAAGCCGTCCAACATCGTGCTGACCTCGCGCGGCCCCAGGATCATCGACTTCGGCATCGCCCGCCCCGAGCACGGCCTCACCCTCACCACCACCGGACAGACGCTCGCCACCCCCGGCTACGCAGCGCCCGAACAGGTCCTGGGGCGGCGGACCGGACCAGCGGGGGACGTGTTCTCCCTCGGCGTGGTCCTGGCGTACGCGGCGGGCGGGCGCCCGGTCTACGAGGGCGGGCACGTGGCCGCCGTGCAGTACCAAGTGGTGCACGGCGAGCCCGAGCTGGACGCGGTACCGGAGGACATGCGGGCGCTGGTCGCACCCTGCCTCGCCAAGGAGGCCGCGGGCCGGCCCGCCCTCGACGCGCTCGCGGGGCAGCTGGCGCCGCCCCGCGGCGCCGGGCGGATCTGGCGTACCGGGCCGCTCGCTGAGGACATCGCGCGGCGCGAGGCGGATGCCCGCCGGATGGCCACCCTGCCCGGCGACGAGCCCTCCCGCCCCTCCCGGCGCAGGCTGCTCACCACCCTCGCCGCGGGCGGCGCGGTGCTCGCTGCGGGTGGCGGGACCGGGGCGTGGTGGCTGCTGCGCGACGACGAGGACGCGGCGGACGGCGCGCCTTGGGATGCCAAGCCCTTGGCGCATTACGACGAGGGCACCGCGCCCTCGCCCCTGTGGGGGCCTGTCGACATCGGACCCCTGAAAACCGGCGGCGCAGTGGAGCCGACTCCGCTTCCGGTCCGTGACCTGGTCGTCGTAGCGGCGCCCGGTGGTCGATTGCGCGGCTATGGCGTGACCGATGGGAAGCGGCGGTGGACGACATCGGCCAATGGGCTGACGGGACGTGTGCTCGCACTCCGCGACGAGGGAATCCTCGCGACTGACGCCAAGGGCGTGGTACGCCTGCTGAGCGTCGAAGACGGTGAACAGCGGTGGAAGGCAGAGGGTGCCGACGCGGCGACCCTGCTGGCCGTGGACGACCGCGCCGTCTATCTGGCCACACGGGCAGGCCGGGTGCGCGCCGTCGACCTCGAGTCGCGCCGCCCCTTGTGGACGGGTCCGGGAGTGGGGCGGTCTACGCACGACAGTCCGGCAGCGGCCGCGGTGACCGATGGTCGCCTGGTGGTGTACGGCGCCTCCGGTGAGGTGGCAGCTCTCGACACGGCGAACGGCAGGATCGTCTGGGGGCCCGACAAGCGAGGCTCGACGGCCCTCCCTCCCGTCATCGTCGAGGGGACGGTCTACCTGGGCGGGCGGAGCTTGGCCGCTCTGACGCTGTCGAACGGCAAGGAGAAGTGGGCGCGCGCCGCAACAGGCGAAAGCGGGTGGAGCGCCCCGGCCGTGCTGAAGGGTGTCGTGTACGCCGTTGACGGGACCGATCTTTCCGCGCTCCGGGCTGATGGCGGGGCAGACGCGTGGACTTTGCCCTTCGCTTCCCCGGACCATTACCTGGACGCCCCGGTGGCCGTGGGGCACAGCGTGTGGGCGGTGCCCGACGCGGAAGGTTCGGGAGGCATACAGGCCGTGGACACCCGCAACGGAAGCGTCGCCTGGCCGTATGCGCAGGGCGGTGCGGGCAGCTGGCAGCTGGCTGGAGCCGGGAACCGGGTCTTCCTGCTGCACAACGAGAAGCTGACGGCCATGCCGGTGTTCTAGAGGTTCCCGACCCCGGCCGCTCGGTCCGTTACCCGCCTGCATCGCGGCCTCAACTCCGCGGTGATCCCGGGCTGATTGATTCACCCCGCCCCACCCACGCGATCATCCGGAGACACCCTTGGACAGCGACGCGCTGGACGCGTACATACGGGCCCGACTGGCACTGGCCGGAGTCGACATCGACCAGCTCCCCGACGTGGCCGACCCCGAGACCGGCACGCCCACCCGGGCCGTGATCATGCTGGCGCTGCGGGAGTTCGTCGCCACGACGCCCGGCGCGCTGGCCGACTGGACGCCGCCGACCGGCGGCGTGGGCGGCGCGCTGGGGGCGGCGTACGCGCAGCAGGAGGCCGCCCCGCTCGCGTACCCGTCGATCACCACCGCCTGGACCGGGGAGGCGGACCGCTGATGGGCCGGGACCTCAACCGCCGTACGTTCCTCGCTGCTTCGGCCGCCGCCGGGGCCGGGGGCGCCATGGCCGCGTCCGTCGCACCGGCCGCCGCCTCGGCACGTAAGTCCCCCGCTCCCGCCCCCGCCGTCGCCGTGCCCGACCTGCCGGTGCGCGAGGCGGCGCGGCACGATCCCACGGAGGCCACGCTCGCCGAGGCCGTCGTCCTGATCCGCACCGGCCGCCTCACCTCCGCGGACCTCGTCCAGGCATACGTGGACCGCATCGATAAGTACGACAAGACGTACCAGGCGTACGCCGAAGTGACCGGCAAACAGGCGCTGCTCTCTGCCTATGCGGCAGACCGGGCTCACAAGAACGGAAAGGGCGGACCCCTGGCCGGGGTTCCGCTGTGCGTCAAGGACAACTACTTCACCAAGGGCGTGCCCACCCGCGCCAACTCCTTCATCTTCGAGAACTTCGTGCCGGTCACCGACGCCACCGCCGTCGCCCGTCTCAAGACGGCGGGCGGCATCCTGCTCGGCAAGGGACAGATGGGACCGCTGGCCACTACCCGTGCCACCACGCCGAGCGGCCTGATCACCACCGTCAACGCCTGGACGCCGGACAATCCGCTCATCGACCCGGGCGGTTCGTCCACGGGGCCGGCCTGCGCGGTCGCGGGCCGGATGGCGTCGTCCTCCATCGGCACCCAGACCGGCGGCTCCATCGTCAACCCGGCCAACCGGCAGAACCTCACCGGCGTGAAGCCCACGATGGGCCGGGTCTCCCTCAACGGCGTCATCCCGCTCTCCTACACCCGGGACCACTGCGGTCCGATCGCCCGCGACGCGATGGACGCGGCGATCATGCTGGCCGTCATGGCCGGGCCGGACGCCGAGGATCCGCGGACCCAGGGCCTGCCGCGGCTGCCCGATCTGGTGCGCGCGGCCACCCCCGTGGTCTCGCCCAAGGGGAAGGTACGGCTGCGCCGTCGCACCCGGATCGGGGTGCCGCCGGGGTTCACCGACGGCGTCGCCCGGCGCTCGGCGCTGCTGGACACCCTGGCGGATCTGCCCGGCGTCACCCTCGTGGAGGTCCGTTACCCCGACGACTGGTCGCTGCTGACTGGCAGCGCGTTCAACGCCGCACGCCTGAGCGAGCGGACCGAGCCGTTCCGGCACTGGCTGCGCGAGGACCTGACGAAGTTCGGCGTCTCCGTGCTGGGCTGGCTCCAGGGGCTGATGATCTCCGGCGACGAGTGGATCACCGCGCAGCGTGCCAAGCACCACCTGCTGCGCGCGGTGCTCGACGGCCCGTTCGACCACTGCGACGTGCTGCTCCAGACCAGCCCGGTACCGTTCGACATCCTGGGCCTTCCGGAGATCGGTTTCCCCATAGGCTTCACGGCGGGCGTGCCGACCGGCGCGATCCTCGGCGGCGCCCCGTACGAGGAGGACCGCCTGCTGGAGGTGGTCGCCGCCTATCAGGCCGTCACCGACTGGCACCGGCGGCGCCCGGTGGATCCGGCCCTGGAGCCCGTCAAGCGGATCGTCCGCCCGCTGCTGAACGCCGTGGAGGCCGCGGCGGCCAGTGCGTAGCGGCGCCGCCGCCAGCACGTAGCGGCGGTAGGGTGCGTACCCGTCCGGACGAGTCCGGGACACTGGTACTCTGTGTGCTGGCCGTTTGCGTACGCGCCCCCGGAGCCTTCCCCGAAGGCCCTGGAGACAGCGCCCAGCGGACCCCGCCTTCCGAGTCACGGAAGATCCCCTGAGACACCGACCAGGGGCACTCGGCGGCTGAAACAGAGAAACCAAGGAGTACGTGTGTCGCTCGACGCCGCTACGAAGAAGCAGATCATGACCGAGTTCGCCACGAAGGAAGGCGACACCGGCTCCCCGGAGGTCCAGGTCGCGCTGCTTTCGCGTCGTATCACCGACCTGACCGAGCACCTCAAGACCCACAAGCACGACCACCACTCCCGCCGTGGTCTGCTGCTGCTGGTCGGCCAGCGCCGCCGGCTGCTCCAGTACCTGGCGAAGAAGGACATCACGCGCTTCCGTGCGCTGGTCGAGCGCCTCGGCATCCGTCGCGGTGCGGCGGGCGCCAAGTAAGTCGTCGTGGAGGGAGCGGTTCCCGGGTCAGGGGGCCGCTCCCTTTGCCGTACGCGGCCCCGTGTGGCCCGTACGCGAACCCGGGCGGCACACCGCACGGCCCGTGCGGAGCGTATTTTGTCCGCTACATCCCGTACACACCGGACCACACGCCCATCGTGATGATGGCGGAAGCTTTGTAGTCTGGTCCCAACAACGCCATAACGCACGAGGAGGAGCGCCTCATTCCCGCCGCGTCGGCGCCATAGGAGCCGGTCCTCGGTAGTGGCTCCCGGAACTGGCAATTCCGGTGGCTTCGATCGAAGACCGGCCCGGCTGCCGGCAGCAAGGCCCGGAGGCGCTGCTCCACCACCGTCCACCGTCATACGGACGGGGACGCAGACGAGGAGATTTCCCTGGTGGAGAACGAGACCCACTACGCCGAGGCCGTCATCGACAACGGCGCCTTCGGCACCCGCACCATCCGCTTCGAGACGGGCCGCCTGGCCCGTCAGGCCGCCGGCTCGGCCGTGGCCTACCTGGACGACGACACCATGGTGCTGTCGGCCACCACCGCTTCGAAGAACCCCAAGGACCAGCTCGACTTCTTCCCGCTGACGGTCGACGTCGAGGAGCGCATGTACGCCGCCGGGCGCATCCCCGGCTCGTTCTTCCGGCGCGAGGGCCGCCCCTCCGAGGACGCGATCCTCACCTGCCGCCTGATCGACCGCCCGCTGCGCCCGTCCTTCAAGAAGGGCCTGCGCAACGAGATCCAGGTCGTCGAGACGATCATGGCGCTCAACCCCGACCACCTCTACGACGTGGTCGCGATCAACGCCGCCTCCTGCTCCACCCAGCTCGCGGGCCTGCCCTTCTCCGGCCCGATCGGCGGCACCCGTGTCGCCCTGATCAAGGGCCAGTGGGTCGCCTTCCCGACCCACAGCGAGCTGGAGGACGCCGTCTTCGACATGGTCGTCGCCGGTCGCGTCCTGGAGGACGGCGACGTCGCGATCATGATGGTCGAGGCCGAGGCCACCCAGCAGACCATCCAGCTGGTCAAGGACGGCGCCGAGGCGCCGACCGAGGAGATCGTCGCGGCGGGCCTCGAGGCCGCCAAGCCGTACATCAAGGTCCTGTGCAAGGCCCAGTCGGACCTCGCCGCCAAGGCCGCCAAGCCCACCGGCGAGTTCCCGATCTTCCTGGACTACCAGGACGACGTCCTGGAGGCGCTCACCGCCGCCGTCCGCGACGAGCTGTCCCAGGCGCTCACCATCGCGGGCAAGCAGGAGCGCGAGGCCGAGCTGGACCGCGTCAAGGCGCTGGCCGCCGAGAAGCTGCTGCCGCAGTTCGAGGGACGCGAGAAGGAGATCTCCGCCGCGTACCGCTCGCTGACCAAGTCCCTGGTGCGCGAGCGCGTCATCAAGGAGAAGAAGCGCATCGACGGCCGCGGCGTCACGGACATCCGTACGCTCGCCGCCGAGGTCGAGGCGATCCCGCGGGTGCACGGCTCAGCGCTGTTCGAGCGCGGCGAGACCCAGATCCTGGGTGTCACCACGCTGAACATGCTGCGCATGGAGCAGCAGCTCGACACGCTCTCGCCCGAGACGCGCCGTCGCTACATGCACAACTACAACTTCCCGCCGTACTCCACCGGTGAGACCGGCCGCGTCGGCTCCCCGAAGCGCCGCGAGATCGGCCACGGCGCGCTGGCCGAGCGGGCGCTGCTGCCCGTGCTGCCGACGCGCGAGGAGTTCCCGTACGCCATCCGCCAGGTCTCCGAGGCGCTCGGCTCCAACGGCTCGACCTCCATGGGCTCGGTCTGCGCCTCCACGATGTCGCTGCTGAACGCCGGTGTGCCGCTGAAGGCCCCGGTCGCGGGCATCGCGATGGGCCTGATCTCCCAGGAGATCGACGGCGAGACCCACTACGTCACCCTCACCGACATCCTCGGTGCGGAGGACGCGTTCGGTGACATGGACTTCAAGGTCGCCGGCACCAAGCAGTTCGTGACCGCCCTCCAGCTGGACACCAAGCTGGACGGCATCCCGGCCTCCGTCCTGGCCGCGGCCCTCAAGCAGGCCCGCGACGCCCGGCTGCACATCCTCGACGTGATGATGGAGGCCATCGACACGCCGGACGAGATGTCCCCGAACGCCCCGCGGATCATCACCGTCAAGATCCCGGTGGACAAGATCGGTGAGGTCATCGGCCCCAAGGGCAAGATGATCAACCAGATCCAGGAGGACACCGGCGCCGAGATCACCATCGAGGACGACGGCACGATCTACATCGGTGCCGCCGACGGCCCGGCCGCCGAGGCCGCCCGCGCGACCATCAACGGCATCGCCAACCCGACGATGCCCGAGGTCGGCGAGCGCTACCTGGGCACGGTCGTGAAGACCACCACCTTCGGCGCCTTCGTCTCCCTGCTCCCGGGCAAGGACGGGCTGCTGCACATCTCGCAGATCCGCAAGCTGGCCGGCGGCAAGCGCGTGGAGAACGTCGAGGACGTGCTCGCGGTGGGCTCCAAGGTGCAGGTCGAGATCGCCGAGATCGACCAGCGCGGCAAGCTGTCGCTGCACCCGGTCATCGAGGGCGAGGACGACAAGGCCGACAAGGACGACGAGGCGAAGGACGCTGCGTCCGACAGCGGCTCCGCCGCGGGCGCCAAGTGAAGTATCGCGACGACGTGACGACGGCCCGCACCTCTTCGGAGGGGCGGGCCGTCGCCCGTACCCAAACGCTTCTCGCGGGCGACAACGGCATCGGGACGGTCCGCAGGACCACCCTCCCGAGCGGCCTGCGCATCCTCACCGAGACCCTGCCGTCCGTGCGCTCCGCGACCTTCGGCATCTGGGCGCACGTGGGCTCCCGCGACGAGACCCCCACGCTCAACGGCGCCACCCATTACCTCGAACACCTGCTCTTCAAGGGCACCCGGCGGCGCAGCGCGCTCGACATCTCCGCGGCCATCGACGCGGTCGGCGGCGAGATGAACGCGTTCACCGCCAAGGAGTACACCTGCTACTACGCGCGGGTGCTCGACACCGATCTGCCGCTGGCCATCGACGTCGTCTGCGACATGCTGACCGGCTCGGTGATCGACGCGGCGGACGTGGACGCCGAGCGCGGCGTCGTCCTCGAAGAGATCGCGATGACCGAGGACGACCCGGGCGACTGCGTCCACGACCTGTTCGCGCACACCATGCTCGGCGACACCCCGCTCGGCCGCCCGGTCCTGGGCACCGTCGACACCGTCAACGGGCTCGGCCGCGACCAGATCGCCCGCTTCTACAAGAAGCACTACGACCCGACCCACCTGGTCGTCGCCGCCGCGGGCAACGTCGACCACGACACGGTCGTGGCGCAGGTCAGCGATGCCTTCGAACAGGCGGGCGCCCTCACCCGCGGCGACGCGGACCCGGTCGCCCCGCGCTCCGGCTCCCGGCCGATCCGCACCGCGGGCCGGGTCGAGCTGCTGAACCGCAAGACCGAGCAGGCGCACGTCATCCTCGGCATGCCCGGCATCCCGCGCACCGACGAGCGGCGCTGGGCGCTCGGCGTGCTCAACACGGCGCTCGGCGGCGGCATGAGCTCCAGGCTCTTCCAGGAGGTCCGGGAGAAGCGCGGCCTCGCCTACAGCGTCTACTCCTACAACTCCGGCTTCGCCGACTGCGGACTCTTCGGCGTCTACGCGGGCTGCCGCCCCAGCCAGGTGCACGACGTCCTCAAGATCTGCCGCGACGAGCTGGACCAGGTCGCCCGCGACGGCCTCACCGACGAGGAGCTGCGGCGCGCCGTCGGCCAGCTCTGCGGCTCCACGGTGCTCGGCCTGGAGGACACCGGCGCGCTGATGAACCGCATCGGCAAGAGCGAGCTGTGCTGGGCCGACCAGATGTCGGTGGACGACATGCTCGCCCGGATCCAGTCGGTCACCCCGGACGAGGTGCGCGAGGTGGCCCGCGATGTACTGGGGCAGCGTCCTTCGCTGTCGGTCATCGGCCCGCTGAAGGACAAGCAGGCGGCCCGGCTGGACGAGGCCGTCGCCTAGCCGGGGAAGCCGCCTGGCCGGAGAATCCGCCGGAGAAGACGAAGGAAGAGGAACGATGAGCAAGCTGCGCGTGGCCGTCCTCGGTGCCAAGGGCCGGATCGGCTCCGAGGCCGTACGAGCCGTCGAGGCCGCCGAGGACATGGAACTGGTCGCCGCGCTGGGCCGGGGCGACAAGCTGGAGGCCATGGTCGAGGCGGGCGCCGAGGTCGCGGTCGAGCTGACCGACCCGGGCTCGGTGATGGGCAACCTCGACTTCTGCGTACGGCACGGCATCCACGGCGTCGTCGGCACCACCGGCTGGACCGACGAGCGCCTCGCGCAGCTGCGCGGCTGGCTCGACGCCTCGCCCCGCACCGGTGTGCTCATCGCCCCGAACTTCTCCATCGGCGCCGTGCTGACCATGCGCTTCGCCCGCCAGGCCGCCAGGTTCTTCGAATCGGTCGAGGTCATCGAGCTGCACCACCCGAACAAGGTGGACGCCCCCTCGGGCACCGCGGCCCGTACCGCCCAGCTGATCGCCGAGGCCCGCCGCGAGGCGGGCTGCGCCCCGCAGCCGGACGCGACGGCCACGGGGCTGGACGGCGCGCGGGGCGCCGAGGTGGACGGGGTGCCGGTGCACTCGGTACGGCTGCGCGGGCTCCTCGCCCACCAGGAGGTCCTGCTCGGCGGCGAGGGCGAGACCCTCACCATCCGCCATGACTCGATTCACCACAGCAGCTTCATGCCGGGCATCCTGCTCGGCGCGCGGCGTGTGGTCACCACCCCCGGCCTGACCTTCGGCCTGGAACACTTCCTCGATCTGGACTGAGGGCACACCGGTGCGCGCAAAGATCACGTATTTCGTCCTCGCGGCCGTCCTGGTCGTCTACTTCGTGCTGGTCGGCGACCGCGGGATCCTGCTCATCCAGCAGGGCACCCCGGTGACCATCGCCTATGGCGCGGCCGTCCTGGTGCTGCCGCTCATCGGCGGCTGGTTCCTGTGGCAGACCACCCAGTTCGCGCGCAACGCGGGCAGGCTCGCGCGCGAACTGGAGGCCGAGGGCGGCCTTCCGGTCGACGAGCTGGTCCGGACGCCCGGCGGGCGCATCGACCGGGACTCGGCGGACGCGGTCTTCGCCAAGCGCCGGGCCGAGACGGAGGCGTCGCCGCAGGACTGGCGCTCCTGGTTCCGGCTCGCCGTCGCCTACCACGACGCCCGGGACACCGCCCGCGCCCGCAAGGCGATGCAGCGTGCCATCGCCCTCCACGACGGCAAGCCGGTCCGGGCCGCGGACAGCACCGGCTAGCGGCCGTGCCGGTCCGCGAGGTCGCCGAGGGCGTCGGCGGCCGCGCGGAAGGCCTCGGGGCGCCCCAGGAAATCGGTGTCATGGCTGGTGAACAAGGTCAGTGGGGCGCCGCCCGAGGCCCGCTCGACCAGCACCGCCTGTCCCTGCACCGTGTGCGGAAGGCCCAGCAGGCGCACCGGCTGCTGGACGTTGCGGATCGACGCGACGTCCTGCCACGCGACCGTCGTGGACGAGAACAGCCCGGTACGCCGCAGCTCCCGCTCGCTCGTCCGGACGCCCGCCCCCACCAGCCGGACCGCGAAGCCGATCACCAGCGCGGCCGCGCCGACGCACACCCCCGCGCCTGATCCGGAGCCCGCCAGGGCGATGATCAGCGCCGAGAAGAGCAGGTACGAGGCGAGCAGCAGGAGTACCGCCGACCCGCCGACCCTCCAGGGGCCCGGCCGGTACGGGCGGCGCTTGCGGCCCGGGTCCTCGTACAGGACGTCGGCACGCGAGAGCGGGGCCGCTTCGGGCCCCGCTCGGTCGTCGTCATGTGCGCGGTCGGCAGTCAGGAAGGGCAGGGGCACGAGATGTCCTCACTCACACACACGTCCAATTGGTCTGTGCTGAGTGAGGCTATCTCAGCGCAGCTCAGCGCCCGTTCGATGCCTCCTGCACCTGCTGCGTGGGATGCGACTGGGTGTCCAGCGCGGGCATCCCGAACATCAGGGCGCCGACAAACCCGGCGACGATCGTCAGCCCCATCAGCGTCCGGCCGGTTATCTCGGACCGGGACGCCCTGGGGCGGGGTGGAGGGTTGACATTACTGCGGAAGCGGTCGGCTTCGGCGACGAAGGCGAACGGGACAGGCTCTCGCCGGCGGAACATGAGCGGGCTCTCCTTGGAACCTCGGGCGCGGGTACTTCAGTGTGTAGGACGTGTGAACGACCATCCTGGTGCCCTGATCCAAGAACTTCAGTCAAAATTTTCTGCGAGGGGGCCGCGGGGGTCCGGCGGCGCGGACCTGTCGGTGGTGGCCCGTAAGCTGGGCGCGCCCCAGAGCGATGCGATATGGAAGGACCCGTCGGTGAGCGAGACCCCCGCCGAGAGCCCGGCCGAGACCGAGAAGGCCAGTTTCCGCAGCGATGTGACCGTCGAGCTGGTGAAGCACAGCGCCGCCGACACCGACGTCCTGTGGGCCGCGAGGGTGTCCACCGCGGGTGAGCAGTCCCTCGACGAGCTGACGAAGGACCCGGAGCGCTCCAAGGGGTTGATCAACTACCTGATGCGCGACCGGCACGGCAGCCCGTTCGAGCACAACTCGATGACCTTCTTCATCAGCGCCCCGATCTTCGTCTTCCGCGAGTTCATGCGGCACCGCGTGGGCTGGTCGTACAACGAGGAGTCCGGCCGCTACCGCCGTCTGGAGCCGGTCTTCTATGTGCCCGGCGAGGACCGCAAGCTGGTCCAGCAGGGCCGCCCCGGCAAGTACGAGTTCGTCGAGGGCACCGCCGAGCAGCACGCGCTGACCGGCCGCGCGATGGAGGACGCCTACCGGCACGCGTACGAGGCGTACCAGGAGATGCTGGCCGCCGGGGTCGCCCGCGAGGTGGCCCGCGCGGTGCTCCCGGTCGGTCTGTTCTCCTCGATGTACGCGACGTGCAACGCTCGCTCGCTGATGCACTTCCTTGGTCTGCGCACCCAGCACGAGCAGGCCGCCGTGCCGTCCTTCCCGCAGCGGGAGATCGAGATGGTGGGGGAGAAGATGGAGGAGGCGTGGGCCGGGCTGATGCCGCTCACGCACGCCGCGTTCAACGCCAATGGCCGGGTCGCTCCGTAGCGCGAGCGAAGTGTCCGTATTGCGGCGTTTCGAGAAGTTCATCTAGGCTGAACAAAGGGGCCCGGCACTGCTTGAACCCCCGAGCAGGCAGTGCCGGGTCCTCTCTGGTGGCTCTGTTCCGCCGCCCCGAGCGAGCGCCGCGGGGCGCGCTACGAGTAGCGTGGTGCCCATGGCACCGACATCCACATCGCAGACCCCTTTCGGGCGGGTGCTGACCGCCATGGTCACGCCGTTCACCGCTGACGGAGCGCTCGACCTCGACGGCGCCCAGCGGCTCGCCACTCATCTGGTGGACGCCGGCAATGACGGCCTGATCGTCAACGGCACCACCGGCGAGTCCCCGACCACCAGCGATGTGGAGAAAGCCGAGCTCGTGCGAGCCGTGGTGGAGGCGGTCGGCGACCGCGCCCACGTCGTAGCCGGAGCCGGCACCAACGACACCAGGCACAGCGTCGAGCTGGCCCGCGCGGCGGAGCAGGCGGGTGCCCATGGCCTGCTCGCCGTCACGCCGTACTACAGCAAGCCCCCGCAGGAGGGCATCCTCCAGCACTTCACCGCGATCGCGAACGCCACCGGCCTGCCGGTCATGCTCTACGACATCCCCGGCCGCAGCGGCGTCCCGATCGGCACCGAGACCATGGTCCGGCTCGCCGAGCACCCGCGCATCGTCGCCAACAAGGACGCCAAGGGCGACCTCGGCCGTGCCAGCTGGGCCATCGCCCGCAGCCGCCTCGCCTGGTACTCCGGCGACGACATGCTGAACCTGCCGCTGCTGTCGGTCGGCGCCGTGGGCTTCGTCTCCGTCGTGGGCCACCTCGTCAGCCCCGAGCTGCGCGCGATGCTCGAAGCCCACCTCCAGGGCGACGTCGCGAAGGCAACGGAGATCCACCAGCAGCTGCTCCCGGTCTTCACCGGGATGTTCCGCACCCAGGGCGTCATCACGTCGAAGGCCGCGCTCGCCCTCCAGGGCCTGCCCGCGGGCCCGCTGCGCCTGCCGCTCGTGGACCTGACCCCCGAGGAAACGGAACAGCTCAAGCGCGATCTTGCCGCTGGCGGGGTACAGCTCTAGTCAAAGAAGCGACCGTCGCACCTTCATACTTCACAACTGCATACAGACACATCAGCAAGTGCACGAATGTCACGCGCGCCACGTGCCCCAGGGGGCATGTGGCGCGCGTGGTGAGGAGAGTCTTTTGAGTCATCCGCATCCTGAGCTCGGCCCGCCGCCGAAGCTCCCGGAGGGTGGCCTGCGCGTCACCCCCCTCGGGGGCCTCGGCGAGATCGGCCGCAACATGACGGTCTTCGAATACGGTGGCCGGCTGCTGATCGTCGACTGCGGGGTGCTCTTCCCCGAGGAGGAGCAGCCCGGAGTCGACTTGATCCTGCCGGACTTCACGTCCATCCGGGACCGTCTCGACGACATCGACGGCATCGTGCTCACCCACGGGCACGAGGACCACATCGGCGGCGTGCCGTTCCTGCTCCGCGAGAAGCCGGACATCCCGCTGATCGGCTCCAAGCTCACCCTCGCCCTGATCGAGGCGAAGCTCCAGGAGCACCGGATCCGCCCGTACACGCTGGAGGTGGAGGAGGGGAACCTCGAGCGGATCGGCCCCTTCGAGTGCGAGTTCGTGGCGGTCAACCACTCCATCCCGGATGCCCTCGCGGTCGCCATCCGCACCCCGGCCGGGCTCGCCGTGCACACTGGCGACTTCAAGATGGACCAGCTGCCGCTGGACGGCCGCCTTACCGACCTGCCCGCCTTCGCCAAGCTCGGCGAGGAGGGCATCGACCTGCTCCTGTCGGACTCCACGAACGCCGAGGTCCCCGGCTTCGTCCCGCCGGAGCGCGAGATCTCCAACGTGCTGGGCCAGGTCTTCGCGAGCGCCCAGAAGCGCATCATCGTCGCGAGCTTCGCCAGCCATGTGCACCGCATCCAGCAGATCCTGGACGCGGCCCATGAGTACGGGCGCCGGGTGGCCTTCGTCGGCCGCTCGATGGTCCGCAACATGGGGATCGCCCGCGACCTGGGCTATCTACGGGTCCCGGCGGGCCTCGTGGTGGACGTGAAGACCCTCGACGACCTCCCGGACGACGAGGTGGTGCTCGTCTGCACCGGCTCCCAGGGCGAACCGATGGCGGCGCTGTCCCGGATGGCCAACCGCGATCATCAGATCCGCATCGTCCCGGGCGACACGGTGATCCTGGCGTCGTCGCTCATCCCGGGCAACGAGAACGCGGTCTACCGCGTCATCAACGGACTCACGCGCTGGGGCGCCAACGTCGTCCACAAGGGCAACGCCAAGGTGCACGTCTCCGGCCACGCGTCGGCCGGTGAACTGCTGTACTTCTACAACATCTGCAAGCCCAAGAACCTGATGCCGGTCCACGGCGAATGGCGCCATCTGCGCGCCAACGCCGAACTGGGCGCCCTGACCGGGGTCCCGAAGAACCGCTGTGTGATCGCCGAGGACGGAGTGGTGGTCGACCTCGTCGACGGCATCGCGAAGATCACCGGCAAGGTGCAGGCGGGCTATGTGTACGTGGACGGCCTCTCGGTCGGCGACGTCACCGAAAGCTCGCTCAAGGACCGCCGCATCCTCGGCGAGGAGGGCATCATCTCGGTCTTCGTGGTCGTGGACAGCACGACCGGCAAGATCGTGGGTGGTCCGCACATCCAGGCCAGAGGGTCCGGCATCGAGGACGGGGCCTTCTCCGCGGTCCTCCCGAAGATCGAGGACTCCCTGGCCAAGGCGGCCTCCGACGGCGTCGCGGACTCGCACCAGATCCAGCAGCTCGTACGCCGCGCCGTCGGCAAGTGGGTGTCCGACAGCTACCGCCGGCGCCCGATGATCCTCCCCGTGGTGGTCGAGGTCTGACGCGACCTCAGCCCCAGGAGGGCGCTGAACCCCGGGCGGGGCTCCTCGATTTGCATCGAGGAGCCCCGCTCCAGTACGTTTACGGCTCCGCCAGAGGGGGAACCCGGAGCAGTCAACACCGCTCCGGAGGAGCCCGGAGGCGGGGTTGGGAATCCGACTCAGAGAATTCTGATAAAGTCGGGGACACCGAAAGGGAAGGCCCTCTAACGGCCACCGGAAACGGAATTCGGACCGGAAACGGAACGGAAAACGGATCTGGTAAGGTTGGAAACACGAAAGGCCCGGAAGGGCCGGAGGGAAGCGCCCGGAGAAACCGGTGATACGGTTTCAAAGGAAGCGATCGTTCCTTGAGAACTCAACAGCGTGCCAAAAGTCAACGCCAGATATGTTGATACCCCGTCCAAACGGTCTTCGGATCGTGGACGAGGTTCCTTTGAAGAAACACACAGCGAGGACGCTGTGAACAGGCTGGACTATTCCTCCGGCTTGTTCCGCTCTCGTGGTGTTCACCGGGATTACCCGGAAGCATTCACGGAGAGTTTGATCCTGGCTCAGGACGAACGCTGGCGGCGTGCTTAACACATGCAAGTCGAACGATGAAGCCCTTCGGGGTGGATTAGTGGCGAACGGGTGAGTAACACGTGGGCAATCTGCCCTTCACTCTGGGACAAGCCCTGGAAACGGGGTCTAATACCGGATATGATCACCGGCCGCATGGTCTGGTGATGGAAAGCTCCGGCGGTGAAGGATGAGCCCGCGGCCTATCAGCTTGTTGGTGGGGTGATGGCCTACCAAGGCGACGACGGGTAG